>MELF01000017.1:137555-301475 GCA_001767525.1 Acidobacteria bacterium RIFCSPLOWO2_12_FULL_68_19
GGTTGGTCCGACGGCATCGGCTGGTCCGACGGCATCGGTTGGTCCGACGGCATCGGCTGGTCCGACGGCATCGGCTGGTCCGACTAGCGACTTCACAGCTCTGGATCCGCGAGGAGGGATAGTCAAGTGAGAACGCTAATCATCTGGGGCGAATAGACCGATAAGCCATACGGCCAGCGCCGGCCGATCAATGGCTGAAGAATCTTCTGGATTGCCGCGTACGGGGCGCTTGTACGTCGTCGGCGTCATCGTACTTGGAATATCCACAGTTCTCTATTCAGTCGCATCGCTGATTCACGACCCGCTCGAATGGGATTGGATCGTACTGGCCGCCCTGACCTTGCTTACAGGTTCGTTCAGCATCAAGGTTCCTTCCGTAAACGCTCGGATCTCCGTCTCAGAGGCGTTCGTCTTTGCAGCCGTCCTGTCATTCGGGCAACACGTTGCCACTGTCATAGTCGCGCTTGATTCCCTCGTCCTGACCAGTTGGCTACGTAGGCCCAGTCGGTCGCCTCTACGTGTGATGTTCAATATGGCAGCGGGCGCTCTGGCCATTTCGTCTGCTGCCCATATCTTGGAGCGTATACTCCCATACGGTCGAGCGACGTCGGCTCCCCTTGATCAGCTCCTCGGTCCAGTCCTTGTGCTCGCGATTTCATACTTCCTGATCAATAGTTGGCTCATCGCGGTCGCGGTTGCGTACGAACAGCAATCATCAGCTCGAGAGATTTGGCGCCGACATTTCCTGTGGTTCGGACTTAATTATCTCGGCGGAGCATCGGTGGCTATCGTGCTTGTCAATTTCACGCGAGATCTCAACCTCGCAGCGATTAGTGCGATTGTACCGTTCATAGTAATTCTGTACGTCACTTTTCGAACCTCGTGGGGACGCGTTGAAGACGCGAACAGGCACGTTTCGCAGGTCAGCGAACTCTACCTCTCAACAATTGAAACGTTGGCGATGGCCGTTGATGCAAAGGACCAAATTACGCACGGTCACATTCGGCGTGTACAGGTATTCGCTCTTGAACTTGCAAGACGACTAGGAGTCAGCGACGAGGGTCAACTAAAAGCAATTACGACAGCCGCCCTTCTCCACGACATGGGCAAGCTGGCGATCCCGGAGCACATTCTCAACAAGCCTGGCAGGTTGACCGGCGCTGAGTTCGAGAAGATGAAGCGCCACGCCGACATTGGCGCGGACCTCTTGTCGTCAGTGAAGTTTCCGTACCCAGTTGTCCCTATAGTTAGGCACCACCATGAGAACTGGGATGGCAGCGGGTATCCATCCGGCATCTCCGGAACCGACATTCCCCTTGGCGCTCGCATACTCTCGGTGGTCGATTGTTTTGATGCGTTGACGTCGGATCGGCCGTACCGCCCGCGATTGTCAACGGAAGAAGCGTTCGCAATCATTCGTGAACGACGGTGTACGACCTACGACCCACTCGTAGTCGATACGTTCCTAAGAGCGTATTCTGAAATTGCTCCGGCTGCAGTTCGCGCCGGACAAGAGGCTCGTAGCGTGATCGATGCCGCAGATCTTGCGGTGCCCACCGATGAATCGGTTTCAGCTCTATTACGGCAGATCCGCACAAGTGCGTCGGAGACTGCGCATTTGGATACATGCGCGCGGGAAGTCGCGCGAGCCCCATCAGTTCATACGGCTCTGCAGTTAGGTGTTCAGTGCTTGCGGCAGCTCACGCCAGCAACCGTCTACGCGCTGTTTCTTTATGACCGAAACGCGGATGTCCTAACTTGTGTAGACGCGATTGGAGATGAACAACGCCTTCTCCACGGGTTGAACATCAGACTGGGGGAGAAGGTTACGGGATGGGTGGGCGCGAATGGGCGTGCTTCAGTTAACTCAGATGCTTCCCTGGACCTCGCTCAAATCGCCGGGTTGTTCACACCTGCACTCCGCAGCACAATCAGCGCGCCACTGATCACGGCGGAAGACATAGTCGGAGTCCTGACGATCTACTGCACCAAGGACAACGCCTTCGATGACAATCATCGTTACGCGGTCGAGCAGGTAGCCTCTTGCTTGGTTGACAGGATTGGCTCACGCCGATCGATTCCATCAACGAACATAGTTTCATTTCCGCGACACCAGAGCTAGTCCAGCGGACGGGCGCTATGAGTCTCACTTACGAAACGGCGGCGAGACTGTTTAGACAGGGCGCGTTCATTGAACTTATTGCTGCGTCTGGACGTGACGAAACCGAACGACGCACACTGGATCCTTGCAGTCGCGTCTTGGTTGCAAACGCGCTGGCCATCGCTGGCCACCTAGACGAAGCAGCGCTACTTGCTGAGGTCGACAGGCAGCCTGGGCTGGCGCCGGCAATTCGGTCTCATGCCGAATGGGTACTCGGATTAATACGATGGCGAACGGGAGAGATGTCTTCGGCGCTGCGGCATGCACTTACGGCGGCACGGCTTGCGGATGAGTCTCGAAGTCTCGAGCGAATTGCATGGACCCGCCTGCATCTCTTTCGTCTGGTGATTGATGCTGGGCGCACGGATGCAATCAGCGCCATCCTTCCCGAAGTCAGGGGTGCTGTCGCAAGAGCAGGGTCACCACAAGCTGCGGCGTACCTTCACAATTGCGTCGGCGTACTTGAAGCGCAGACCGGACGGATCACTGAGGCCCGCCGACATCTGACCATTGCTGAATCATTACTCAACCTGGAACCAAACGGCTGGATCGCTGCTTCAATACGACTGAATGGTGCCCTACTAGAATGTGCGCAGTATGAATTTGAGGCAGCAGCGAACCATTTCCCAGCAGCCAAGAAGTTATCCGCAAGAAGTGGGTTCCATGGCAACACGTCCTCGGCTGAGGCTGGCCTCGGCTATGTTCAATTCCTAACTGGACAATTCGAAAAGGCCAAACAGACTCTCTATGGCTTAATGCGAGATCCTCAGGTGTCGGCTTCAGCCACGCTAGCCGCAGCCGATAGCATCGCGCGGATGCACTTGGCGCTCGGCGAGTTCGAAGATTGCGACCGAATTCTTCGCATTATTGAGGATAAGGTGCGGGAGCAGCCTGAAATCGCCTTGAGCTATCAGGCTCGGTGGGCCCCTCTTTCGCGCGCTCGATTGCTGATGAGGGAGAATGAGTTTGAGCACGCGCTGGACTCGCTGCGTACGACGGAACGGCAAGCTCGCCAGGTTACAGACACGCCCCTTGAGATCGCTGCGCATCTCCTCGCTGCGCAGGTTCTGTCCAAGCTAGGACGCCTTTCGGAAAGTACAGCTCGCCTGTGGAAGGCCGACGCAGTAGGGATAACAGACATCCGCGAGCTCCAGGCACAGTACTACTACGGATCGGCTCAGATCCTACGCGACCTAGCGACACCTCTTTCTGAACATCTTCGGCATCGCGCGCTACGGATGTGGAAGGACCAAGGCATCGTGTCGGTGCGCCTCGAAATGGACGACGCGCCGCTCGAGACGACGCAGGCCGCTGAGGCCGTAGAGCCGCAGGGGGCATCGGGGCCGGCGACGATCGAGTGCGTCGCCGACTCCCTGTCCGCCTTCGCCGATCTCGCCCACCGGCCGCGCCTGCTGGCCGACGAGATGCTCTGGACCATCCGGGCGCTCGAGTGTTCGCCCGACGCCGGGCTCGTCGAAACACGCGAGCACGCGCAGCCTCCGCAGGCCTCGGACACCACGGCGGCGCTGCCGCTCGGCATCGACCGGAAGAGGCATCTGACGCTCGTCTGCCGCATCCCGGAGAACCCGGCCAAGGCCATCCTCCTCGCCGACATCCTTCGCATGGGCCGCTCCGCCCTCGCGCTGGAGCGCCTGCGCGAGGAGGAGCGCAATCGCGCCGCGCTCTGGCCGGCGCCGCCTCTCGAGGAACAGGCGGGAGCGCTCTTCATCGCCGAAGACATGCAGACGCTGCTCGCCACGGCGCGCCGCATCGCGCCCACGACCGTCCCGGTCCTCCTCACCGGAGAAACGGGCACGGGCAAGGAGGTGCTCGCGCGGACGATCCACGCCTACTCCAGCCGCGCGTCGGCGGCCTTCCTGCCCTTCAACTGCAGCAGCGTGCCGAAGGAGATGCTCGACTCGCAGCTCTTCGGTCACCGCAAGGGCGCCTTCACCGGCGCCGCCGAGCACTTCCCGGGCGTTATCCGCGCCGCCGCCGGCGGCACGCTCTTCCTCGACGAGATCGGCGAAACGACGCTCGACGTGCAGCCGAAGCTGCTCCGGTTCCTCGAGTCGAACGAGGTGCACCCGATCGGCGAAGCGCAGCCGGTGCGCGCCGACGTCCGCGTGATTGCGGCCACCAACGCCAATCTCGACGCCCTCGTCGCGCAGGGCCGCTTTCGCGAAGACCTCTTCTACCGCCTGAACATCGTCCGCCTGCACGTGCCGCCGCTGCGCGAACGCCGCGTCGAGATCCCGTCGCTCGCGCACCACTACCTGCAGAAATACGCGCAGGAATACGGCAAGGGAAACCTCCGAATCGCCGAGGACACGATGGAGTACCTGGTGCTCTACCGGTGGCCGGGCAACGTGCGGCAGCTTGCCAACGAGACGCGGCGCCTGGCCGCGCTGGCCGAAACCGACGCCGTCCTCATGCCCGAGCATCTCTCGGAGGAGATTGCCGCCTCGAGACGCACCGTCCCCGCCTCCGAGCGCGTCCTGGAGCCGACCGAGCTCGTCGTCCGCATCGATCAGCCGATGCCCGCCGCGGTCCAGCACCTCGAACGGGCCATGATCCAGCACGCGCTTCGCCTCACCGGCGGCCGGATGGAGGAAACGGCGGCCATGCTCGGCGTGTCGCGCAAGGGCCTCTACCTCAAGCGGGTCCGCTACGGCCTCAAGCCGCCGGAAGACGCCTCGGCACCAGCCGTGGCGACCGACGTCTAGGCCGCGGTTCGCCAGGTCCGCCTTCAGCGGCCCCCGCAGAACTTGACGTTACAGAGATCGTCCGGACGGCGGGCAGGCCAGGCGGCACGGCCCGGTACACCGGCACGGCGAAGGCAAGACGACGGCGCGCCGGGTAAGATCACTGCCGATGGCCGTCGCGGGTCCGCTCGCGCTCACGCCCGAAATCGAGACGTTCCGCCGGCAGTTCGAAGCACTGTCGGTCGAAGCCGACGCGCTCGTCGCCCCTCTCGACGACGAGCAGTTCAGCTGGCGACCAGCGCCGGGGGCATGGTCCGTCGGGCAGTGCCTCGATCATCTCAACGCCACCGCGCGGATGTACCTGCCGGTGATGGACGAAGGCATCGCCGTCGCGATTCGCCGGGGACTCTACGGAGCCGGACCGTTCAGGTACAACTGGGTAGGCCGGCTGTTCGTCTACCTCGTCCAGCCCACGACGCGCCTGCGGGCGAAGGCGCCGGCGCAGTTCCTGCCGGCGCCGGCGCGCCCGCGTCATGATGTGATGGCGGCGTTTCGCGCCTACCAGGTGCAGTACGTCGATCGGCTGCGCCAAGCCAACGGTCTCGACCTCGCGCGCGCCCGTGTGGCCTCGCCGGCGGCCTCATGGCTGCGCATTCCGCTCGGCTCCAGCTTCGAGCTGATGGCTGCGCACGAGCGCCGTCATCTCGTCCAGGCCCGGCGCCTGCTCGACGCGCCCGGATTTCCGAGGAGGTGAGACCGCGCTGCCCGCGCGGCAGCTACGCGCGCACGGCCGCAACGATGTGACGTGCGGAGATGCCGTACTGGTCGAGCAGTTGCGCCGGTGTGCCGCTGCGGGGAATGTCGCGCACCGCGAGGCGGCGGACGGCGAAGCCGCCCGCGGCGACCGCCGACGCCACCGCGTCGCCGATGCCACCGCCCGCGTAGTGATCTTCCACCGTAATCAGGCGCCCGTTCGTCTCGCGGGCGCACCGCAGGAGCGCGGGCGCATCGACCGGCTGCACCGAATAGAGGTCGACGACGCGGATGCTGACGCCTTCCTTCTTCAGTTCGTCATACGCCTCGAGCGCCTCGAACACCGTGACGCCCGCGCCGATGACGGTGGCGGCGTCGGCGGCGCTCTCGCGCAGGATCTTCAAGCCGCCGATTTCGAACGTCTCCTCCGGCCCGTAGATCACGGGCGTCTTCGGGCGTGTCGTCCGCATGTACGCGGGGCCCGGATGGTACGCCATCCGCTCGACCAGCCGCTCGGTGCTGACGCCGTCGCAGGGATACAGCACGGTGACGTTCGGCTGCGCGCGCATCATTGCAAGGTCCTCGAGCGCCATCTGCGACGGTCCGTCCTCCCCGATCGACACGCCGGCGTGGGAACCGGCCATCTTGATGGCCAGATTGCTGATGGCCGCCATGCGGACGAAGTCGTACGCGCGCGTGAGAAACGCCGCAAAGGTCGACGGAAATGGAATGGCCCCGCGGCTCGCCAGTCCCATCGCCGCCCCGAGCATGGCCTGCTCCGCGATGAACATCTGATGGAAGCGCTCGGGGTGCGCCTGCTCGAATTTCTCGCTGAACGTGGAATTCTTCACGTCCGCGTCGATGGCGACAATACGGTCGTCGCCCGCGGCGAGGCGGGCGAGGGCGGCGCCGTAGGCCTCGCGCGTCGCCACGCTGTCGCCGGGCTTGTAGGCGGATGCCCCGACGCTCCCCTGGCGCGACGGCGCGCGGCGGAGCGGGTGCGGCGCCGCCGGCCGAAGGGACACCCCCTCGTCGGGCACGAACTGCGATTCGAGCTCGGCCAGCGCCCGGTCGAGCTCCGGCCCCTTCTTGAGCGGCTTGCCGTGCCAGCCGCCCAGCCCTTCCATGAACGACACGCCCTTCCCCTTGACCGTCTTCGCCAGGATCATCGTCGGGCGGCCCCGGGACTGCCGCGCCTTCTCGAGGGCGTCGACGAGCGCCAGCAAGTCGTGGCCGTCAACCATCGCCACGTGCCAGCCGAAGGCGCGCCACCGGGCGGCGAGCGACTCGAGGTCGTGCTGCCACTGGGTCGGCGCGCTCTGCCCAAGCGCGTTCACGTCGGTGATGCCGCAGAGGGAGTCGAGCCGCTCGAACGCGGCGACGTTGGCCGCCTCCCACACCGCGCCCTCGGCCGACTCTCCGTCACCGAGCAGCACGTAGGTCCGATGGTCGGACTTGATCCGCCGCGCGTTGAGGGCGATGCCGACGGCGGCCGCCAGCCCCTGGCCGAGCGAGCCGGTCGCCACGTCGACAAACGGCAGCCGCGGCGTCGGATGACCCTCGAGGTCGGAGTCGAACCGGCGCAACGACAGCAGATCCCCACGATCGAGAAACCCCGCCTCGGCCCACGCCGCGTACAGAATCGGCGCCGCGTGTCCCTTCGACAGCACGAAGCGGTCGTTGTCGGGATTCTGCGGGTCTGTCGGGTCGTACCGCATCTCGGCAAAGAACAGGGCTGCGACGGCCTCGGCCGCCGAGCAGCAGGTACTCGGATGGCCGCTGCCGGCTTGGGCGGTGGCCCGCACCGAGGCGATGCGCAGGCGTGTGGCGATGTTCCTCAGCGCCGGCACGCGCACGGATGTCTGCACCGACAAGTCATCTCCTCCAGATAAGAGAGTGCTGGGTCTCGAACGAGAATTATAATGCGCGGATGCTCGCGCTGCGGTACGTGTACACACTGGCGCTGGTGGTCTGGCTCGGTGGGATGGTCGTGCTGGGCGCGCTGGTGGCGCCGACCACCTTCGAGGTGCTGCAGTCGCGCGAGGCGACCGCCGGCCGCGCGCTGGCCGGCGACGTCTTCGGCACGACGATCGCGCGCTTCCACTATGTCGAGTACGCGGCTGGCGCGCTGCTGCTCGTGACGCTGACGGGGATGCGGCTGCTCGGCCCGCGGCCGGCCGCCTTCGGTGCGCGGGCGCTCATCGCCGCCGGCATGCTCACAGCCGCCCTCTACTCGGGACTGGTCGTCTTCCGCCGAATCGACGCGGTTCAGCTGGAGGCAGGGGGCCTGGCGTCACGTCTCCCGCCCGGCGACGCCCGGCGCGCCCGTTTCGACGAGCTGCACGAACTCTCCACTCGCCTCATGCTCCTCAACATGGCCGGCGCCCTCGTCCTGCTGTACTGGGAAGCCCGGGAGAAATAGCCGTACGTTGCGACACACCATCACCCTTGTTCCCGGCGATGGGATCGGGCCGGAGGTCACCTCCGCCGTCGTGCACATCCTCGAGTGCGCCGGGTTCGACGTCGGGTGGGACAGCCACGTGGCCGGCGCGGCGGCGCTCGAGCGCCACGGCGTCGCCCTCCCTGAGGGGCTGCTGGCCTCGATCCGGCGGACCCGCGTCGCGCTGAAAGGACCGCTCACGACCCCGGTCGGCACCGGATTCACCAGCGTCAACGTCGGGCTGCGCAAAGCGCTCGACCTGTTCGTCAACCTCCGTCCCGTGCGCAGCCTGCCGTCGGTGACGACGCGGTACGAGCACGTCGACCTCGTCATCGTGCGCGAGAACACCGAGGATCTCTATGCGGGCCTCGAACACGAAGTGGCTCCAGGCATCGTGGAAAGCCTGAAGATCACCACGGAAGCCGCCTCGAGCCGAATTGCGCGATTCGCCTTCGACTACGCGCGCGCGCACCGCCGCCGGCGGGTGACGGCCGTGCACAAGGCGAACATCATGAAGATGGGCGACGGGCTGTTCCTGGAGAGCGTCCGGAAGGTGGCGGCGGCGTACCCCGAGATTGCCGCCGACGACCGCATCGTCGATGCCGCGTGCATGCGCCTCGTGCTGGACCCGACGCAGTTCGACGTGCTGCTCCTTCCGAACCTGTACGGCGACATCGTCTCGGACCTGTGCGCGGGGCTGGTCGGCGGACTGGGTGTCGTGCCGGGCGCGAATCTCGGCGCCGACCTGGCGGTCTTCGAGGCGGTGCACGGCAGCGCGCCGGACATCGCCGGCAGGAACATCGCCAACCCAACGGCGCTCCTGCTCTCCGCGACGCTCATGCTGCGGCACATCGGCGAGGCGGCGATCGCCGACCGGGTGACGCGCGCGCTCGAGGAGGTGCTCGCGGCCGGGCGCGTTCGCACGCGGGATCTGGGCGGCACGGCGACGACCACCGAGTTCACCGAGGCGATCTGCGCCAGGCTCACCGCCTCCTGACTCCTGTCTCCTATACTCCTGCCTCCTGTCTCCTGATATAGTCGCCTGTGCCGATGCTCGACGAGATCACCGAGGCCGTGCTCGCCAGGGAAGAGGTGGCGCGCTATCTCGAAGGGAGCCACGGCGAGAGCGGACGCACCGCGCGAGAGCGTGTCCGGGGCTACCTCGAGGAGCTGCGGACGACGCAGCGGTATCCGATCTATCGCGCGCTCAAGCATCCGCTCTATCCGATCCTGCGGAAGATCGATCGCGTGGCCGAGCACGTCGAATCGGCCCGCGCAGCCACGCGCGCCGGCCGCGTGGTGTACGCCTCCAACCACAAGAGCCACACCGATTATCTCGTCGAGCTGCTGGTGCTCGATGAGAGCGGCATCCGGCCGCCGATCATCGCCGCCGGCATCAACCTGTTCGGGGGGCCGCTCGGGCTGCTGCACCGGCACGTGACCGGTGCGATTCCAATCCGGCGCAACATGAAGGATCCGGCCTACCTCATCACGCTGAAGGCGTACGTCGCCGAGCTGCTGCGGAAGCACGACCTGTTCCTCTACCCGGAGGGCGGCCGCAGCTACAGCGGAGAGATCAAGAGCCCGAAGACAGGGCTCATCCATGCGGCGCTCCAGTCGGAACACTCGCAGCTCGTGGTGCTGCCGACGGCCGTCGCCTACGATCTCGTGCTCGAGGACCACGTCCTTGCACGCCAGCGCGTCAAGCGCGTGCAGCGCCCGTTCAGCCGCGAGCTGGCGGAGATGGTGCGCTACGCGGTCGGGTACCGGTCGCGCGCGTTCGTCACGTTCGGCAAGCCGATCAGCGTCGAGATCGATCCCGCCTCCCGCCGCGACGTGCTCGAGTTCGCGCGCACCGTCATGGATGCGATCGGCCGGCTCTACAAGGTGCTGCCGACGGCGGTCGTCGCCAACGCGATGCGCCCGTCGATCACCCGGAGCGATCTCGAGGCGCGCGCCGACGCGGTCATCGACACGCTGCGATCGAAGGGAGCCAATCTTGGCGTGACGAGCGGCGCCGAAGCGATCGACGGCGGCCTGGAGCTGCTGGAGACGCGCGGCATCGTGGTCGTCGAGCGCAGCCGCGTCCGCGTCCGCGAGCGCAACGTGCTCCGCTACTACGCCCGGACCCTGAGTCATCTGCTCGCGTCCCCGTCGCGCCGTACGCACTGATGTACGGCGGGGCGAAGGCCGTCTTCTACGCGCTGTCCCGCAGCCCCGTCCTGAAGCGCCTGGCGTCGCGCTACGGCATGGCCACGAGCGCGAGCTTTGCGCGTCGCTTCATCGCGGGCGAGACGATCGACGCGGCGATCGACGTGGCGCAACGGCTCGAGGCGCAGGGCCTGCTGCTCACGCTCGACTACCTCGGCGAACGGGTGAAGACACTCG
Organism: Acidobacteria bacterium RIFCSPLOWO2_12_FULL_68_19; assembly: GCA_001767525.1. GTDB lineage: Bacteria > Acidobacteriota > Vicinamibacteria > Vicinamibacterales > UBA2999 > MELF01. The sequence continues at coordinate 148,003 of MELF01000017.1, forward strand.
ACGAGGCGCAGGCGGCGACCCGCGAGTACGTGCGGCTGCTCGACCTGCTCGTCTCGGCCGGCATCGAGCGAAACATCTCGCTCAAGCTGACGCAGCTCGGCATCGACGTCGACCGCGCCACCTGCGTGGACAACCTGCGGCGGATCCTCGACCCGGCCGGGCGGCACGGATTCTTCGTGCGGATCGACATGGAGAACTCGCCCTACACGCAGGTGACGCTCGACATCTTCGAAACGCTCTGGGAGCAGCAGTACCGCAACCTCGGCGTGGCGCTCCAGGCCTACCTGTACCGCACGGAACTGGACCTCCGGCGGATGAACGCGCTCGGCGCACGCGTGCGGCTCGTGAAAGGCGCGTACAAGGAATCGCCGACGATCGCCTACCGCCGTAAGGCCGACGTCGACGCGGCATTCGTGCAACTCGCGCGTGAGCTGCTCGAGACGGGCACCTACCCGGCCATCGCCACGCACGACGAGCGCATCATCGACGCGGTTCGCGCCCATGCCGGCGAACACGCAATCGCCGGCGATCGATTCGAGTTTCAGTTGCTCTACGGTATCCGCCGCGATCTGCAGGCGTCGCTCGTGGCAGCGGGCTGCCGCGTTCGCGTCTACGTCCCGTTCGGGCGCGAATGGTTTCCGTACTTCATGCGGCGGCTTGGCGAGCGGCCGGCCAACCTGGGCTTCGTGCTCGGCGCCCTCCTTCGCGAGCGCTGAGGCGGGCGCCGGTCCGACTAGGGTGAGCCGCTCGTGAACGCCCGCGCCAGCGCCGTCAGCGCGTCACGACAGAGACAGACGTCCTCGATTCTCACGTATTCCTCATGGCTGTGCAGGCCCGCTCCGCCCGGTCCGAACAGGACCGACGGGATGCGCGCCGCTCCGAGAATCGCGGCGTCGCTCCAGAAGGTCATCCCGACGCGGCGCGGCGCGCACCCGGCCGACGCGGCGGCGCGGGCAAGCGTGTCCGGCAGCGGGTGCGCGGACTCGATCTGGTATGCCTCGCGGCTGAACAGGAACCTCGCCTCCGCCTCGAAGGCCGCGTCCTCCCGGCGAAGCTGGTCGAGGATCCCCGTGACTTCCCGCAAACCGGCGTCGGCGGGCTCACCCGGGAGCGTACGCCGCTCGATCCTGAGGAGACAGCGCTCCGGGTACACGCTCAGCTCCTGTCCGCCGGCAATCGTCGACGCGTGGAGCGAGGCGGCCCCGAGCAGCGGGTGCGCCGGCCCGCTCTCTAGGCGCCGGTCGAGTGCCTCGAGGTGGTGGAGCACGCGCCCCATCCGGAGGATCGCGTCGCGCCCCTCAGCCGGGCGGCTGCCGTGGGCGGCGCGGCCCCGCGTGTCCACCTCGATCCACTGGAACCCCTTGTGCGCCACCGCGATGTCCAGATCGGTCGGCTCGGTCACGACAGCCGCATCGGCGCGCCAGCGGGCGGCCATGGCCTCCGCGCCGATGCTGGCGTGCTCCTCGTCGACCACGGCCGCGAGGACGAGCCGTCCGCGCTCGAGTCCCCCCGCGTCGACGAGCTGCCTGGCGGCGCCGAACATCGCGGCAATGCCGCCCTTCATGTCCTGCGCGCCGCGGCCGTACAGTCGCCCCTCGCGCTGCACCGGCTGAAAGGGACGATCCATGCCGGAGACGCCGACCGTGTCGAGATGGCCGCAGAACATGAGCGTCGGCCCCGGGCGGCGCCCGTCGAGGACCGCGACGACGTTGGGACGGCCGGGCGCCACTTCCGCGACATCCACCGCCAGTCCGAGGGCGATGCACTCGACGGCAATGCGCCGGGCGATGTCGGCTTCCCCCCGCGCGCCCGGCACGAGCGACGGATTGACCGAGTCGATGGCCACGAGCTCGGCGAGGAGCGCGATCGTCGGATCCATAACCGTGGAACAATGCTACCCGAACGATGTCTCTCGATCTGGCCCGTGCCATCGCGGCCGCCGTTCGCGACGCCGGGGGACGCGCGCTCATCGTCGGCGGCTGGGTCCGCGACCGCTTGAGGGGCCGCCCGTCCAAGGACATCGACCTGGAGGTGTTCGGGATCCCCGAGAATCGTCTGGCGGCGCTCCTGACGCCGTTCGGCCGGGTCGAGCCGGTGGGCCAGAGCTTTCCGGTGTACAAGGTCAGCCCACGGGACGCACGGGACAGCGATCGCGGAGCGATCGACGTGGCGCTCCCCCGCCGCGAATCCAAGACCGGTCGCGGTCACAAGGGCTTCCAGGTGACGGGCGATCCGTTCATGTCGATCGCGGACGCGGCGCAGCGCCGCGACTTCACGATCAACGCGATCTCGTGGGATCCCCTGACCGACACGTACGAAGACCCGTTCGATGGGCGCGCCGATCTCGATCGGCGTCTGCTGCGTGCGGTGGACCTCACGACGTTCGGCGACGACAGCCTGCGGGTGCTGCGGGCCACTCAATTCGCGGCCCGCTTCGAGTTCGGGCTCGACGAGGCGACCGCCGCGCTGTGCCGCCGCATCGAGCTCGACGACCTTCCGGCCGAGCGCGTCCGGGGCGAGATCGAGAAGCTGCTGCTCGCCTCCGAGCGTCCGTCCATCGGACTTGCGCTTGCCCTCGATCTCGGCGTGGTCGACGCGCTGCTGCCGGAGCTCAGGCCGCTCGTCGGCTGCGAGCAGGAGCCGGACTGGCACCCGGAGGGGGACGTCTGGACGCACACGCTGATGGTCGTCGACATCGCCCGCCGGCTGAACGCCGATCTCGACCGGCCACGGCTCATCGCCGTCATGCTGGGCGCCGTGTGCCACGACCTCGGCAAGCCGGCGACGACCGCGGTGATCGACGGGCGCATCCGATCGATGAACCATGAGGAAGCGGGCGTGGCGCCGACGATCGGCCTGCTCGATCGCCTGAACATCCACACCATCGACGGCTTCGACGTGCGGACGCAGGTGCTCGGGCTGGTCGCCCACCACCTGAAGCCGGGGATGCTCTACAAGGCGCCGCAGGTCGGCGACGGCGCGTTCCGGCGTCTCGCACAGAAGGTCGACCTCGAGCTGCTCGCGCGGTTTGCGCGGGCGGACTGCCTCGGACGGACCGGCGAGTTCGACTGCTCGGCGATGGACTGGTTTCTCGGGCGGGCACGCGCGCTCGGCGTGGAGCACCGGCCGCCAGCGCCACTGCTGCTCGGACGCCATCTGCTGGCGCTCGGCCTCTCGCCGGGGCCGAAAGTGGGCGAGATCCTGAAGCAGGTGTACGAGCGGCAGCTCGACGGGCAGGTCACGACCGTCGAGGAGGCAACCGAGGAGGCCAAGCGCCTGCTGGCGCGATAGCTCACCAGATCACGCGCACCGGATACTGCGCAATGGCGGGATCCGGCGTGACGATGGCGAGCCCGTGGGCGATTGCCTGCGAGATCAACATCCGATCGAAGGGGTCGCGGTGCAGCGGCGGCAGCTTCAGCGACTGCAGCGCCGACTCCTCATCGAAGTCGAGCGACACGATGCCGCGCGTCCCGCGCCTGGCCGGAACCAGGCGGTCTGGAGGCTCCGGGAGCGCCAGCTTCCCGTCGCGATATTTCAACGCGATCTCCCAGACAGACACCGCGCTGAGCAGCACGTCGTTCGACGGAATGCGAACAGCCGCCGCCGCGGCAGAGGAAAGCGGGCCGCCGCCGATGAGCCAGAGAAACGTGCACGTATCGAGCAGGAGCCTCATGAGAGGCGGCGGCGGCGACCACCGTCCGGCCCCACGTAGCCGCCCTTCCGCTCCGCAACCTTCGACGACGGTGTATGGGTGAGCGGGTCGGTCGATCCCTTGCCCTCCCAGAGGTCCAATTCCTCGTCGGACAACGATTCGAAGAACGACGGCGGCACCTCGAAAATGGATTCGCCGGGCAGCGGCCCGATCGGCCGCGGTTCGGTCCGAACCGACTGCACGGGGCCAAGCTCCGCCACAGGCGTGTTGTGGCGATAGATGACGATGCGCTCGCCCTTGGCGGCGCGTTCGAGGTACTCGGACAGTTTCGCCTTGATCTCGAACACGTTGACCTTTGACATGACTATATTATAGACCAATTATTAAGTCCTAGATAAAGTCACCGATCAGGCGCCGATGTAGCGTGCGAAGTCCTCGGGTGAGACGTTCCCGCCTGAGACGACTGCCACGCTGCCCGCAGGGGTCATCTTGCGGGCGAGCACCGCCGCCACGGCTGCCGCGCCGCTCGGCTCCGCGACGATGCGAGCCTCGCGAAACAGCCATCCCACCGCCGCCGCAATCGCCTCATCGTCGACGGTCACCAGCTCATCGACGAACGCCTGCACGTGGGCGAACGTCAGCTCGCCCGGCTGGAGCGGCAACAGGCCATCGGCGATGCTCGACGTCCGCTCCAGCCGCACGGGCCGTCCGGCCGAACGCGAGGCCGCCATCTTGGCGGCGCCGACCGGCTCGACGCCGACGATGCGCGTCGCCGGCCGGCAAGACTTGACCGCCGCCGCAATGCCCGAGATCAAACCGCCGCCGCCGACCGGAACGTAGATCGCCGCGGCGTCGGCAACCTCGTCGAGAATCTCCAGCCCGCACGTGCCGGCGCCCGCGATGATCCAGGGGTGGTCGAATGGCGGCACCATCGTCAGACCGCGAGCGGCGGCTTCCGCCTCGGCCCGCGCCCGTCGGTCGATCGACGTGGTGCCGGCCATGATCACTTCCCCGCCATAGCGTCGAACGCCCTCGACTTTCACCCGCGGCGCCGTGTCGGGCATGACGACCACCGCACGCACGCCGAGCCGCTCGGCGGCGAGCGCCACGGCCTGCCCATGATTGCCGGACGAGTAGGTGATGACGCCGGCGGCGCGCGCCTCCCGCGGCAGCTGCGCCAGAAAGTTGCAGGCGCCGCGGATCTTGAAGGCGCCCATCGGCTGGAGGTTCTCGCATTTCAGCGCAACGCCGCGAGCGAGCACAACCGGCGTACGCACAGCCGCCATGCGGATGCGTGCCGCCGCGGCTTCGATGTCGGCACGCGCAACGAGCCCGCCTGCGCGGCTCCCCGACTGGGCAAGGGTCAATGGGTCGCCTCGAGACGCGGACGCGCGAACTGCTCGGTCGGGTGGTAGGCCGGCATGTCGACGAGATGAGCGATCCGCCAGCCGAGGTCGGCCAGCAACCGCATGTCGTTCACCGCCGCCCGGTAGTCCCAGGACGGCAGAATCTCGTCTCCAGGCTGGTGATAGCGCTTGGCCAAGTACTCCTCGTGCAGCCGCTTCGCCGCGGCCGGATCGGGGCCGATGAAATCCGCCGGATCGGCGAGCGACAGCGCCGGAATCCCGATCTTGGCCAGCGGAAAGTGATCGGAGCGGAAGAAATGGCCGCGTCCAGGCTCCGGATCCGGACCAACCACGCGTCCGTGCTCGGCCGCCACCTGCGAGGCGAGAGCACCGAGCGTCGATCGATCCGCCCCGAGCAGCACGATGTCGCGGCTTGGTCCCGTCATGTTGAGCGAATCGATGTTGATGTCGGCCGCCCATGCGCCCGCGGGCAGTACCGGGTGCGCGGCGAAGTACTCGGCTCCAAGGAGCCCCGATTCCTCGGCCGTGGTGAAAACCACGTAAATCGACCGGAGCGGCCGGCTGCCGGCCCGCGCCAGCGCTGCTGCCACTTCGAGCGTGCCGGCCAGTCCCGACGCGTTGTCGGTGGCGCCGTTGTAGATGCGATCGGTGTCCGCCGGCTCGCCCGGCATCGGGTCGCGCAAGCCGAGGTGATCGTAGTGCGCCGTGTAGATGACACCCTGCGCCGGGTTCGTCCCGCGCAGCACGCCGATCACGTTCGGCGTCGTCTTCTGCTGGACGGTCTGCAGGATGGTGCCCGAGGCCTGGATGCCGAGGGGCACCGGCTTCGCGCCCCGCCGGTGCGCCGCACCGCGCAGCGAGTCGAGATCGCGGCCGGCGCGCCGGGCAATCTCCCGGGCGGCGCGGTCCGTCACCCAGGCTTTCAGCGCCAGGCGCGGGGCGCCCGGCACCGCCGGAATCGAGTACTGCGTCCCGCTCCACGACGACTGCACCACCTGCCACGGGTAGGTGGCGGACTCGTCGGTGTGAATCAGAATCGCGCCCGTAGCGCCCTGCCGCGCCGCCTCTTCCAACTTGTAGGTCCAGCGGCCGTAGTACGTGAGTGCCGGACCGCCAAAGAGCTGCGGCTCTTCGGCCGAGGCCGGCGGGTCGTTCACCATGATGAGCGCGATGCGGCCGCGCATGTCGACGCCCGCGTAATCGTCCCACTGGTATTCGGGCGCCACGATGCCGTGGCCGACGAAGACGATCTCGCCGGCGGTCCGTACCTGCGGCTCCTGGACGTCGCTGAACGCCACGACATCCTGCAGGTAGGTGAACGGCGCGCCAGGGCCCGCGGCCAGGGTGAACGAAGGGTTCACCTCGGCTTCGACGATGGCCACATTCTGAAAATAGGTCCCCTCGCCGCCCGCCGGCTCGAACCCGAGCTGCGCGAGCTCGGTGGCCAGGTACAGCGCCGCGAGCTGCCCTCCGCGGGTCGAGGGTGCGCGCCCTTCGAGGAGATCGTCGGAAAGGAACCGCACACGTGCGGCAATCCGCTCGCCGCGAATCTCATCCAGAGCGGGCCCGGCGGCCGCGGCCGGGCGCGCCGGCCCCAGCCGGTTCTGGACCGCGAGCGCGCCCGCAATCACGAGGGCAACGGCAGCTGCCAGCCAGATCGCTCTCCGCATCGGGCCAGTATAGGGCAGCCGTTCGAGGCGTTCGGATCGTTCGGTTCGAGGTGCCGGGTTCAGGGGGCCGGGACGAGTCGCTTCATCTCTCGGATGGTTCAGCGCCGCGAGCGTCCTGGCTTCGCGCTCGAATCGCGCGATCCGTTCCTGGTCGTGTGCGACCGTGGCGGGCAGGATCTTGATCGCCACGTCGCGCCCCGAGCTTCGTGTCGCGTGCCCGGTAGACCTCGCCCATGCCGCCGGCGCCGAGGACGGACTGAATCTCGTAAACACCGAAGCGAGTTCCGACCGCGAGAGACATCCTTGGAGGGCGGATTGCCGCGCAATTGTAGCTGGGATTATTCAAACAAGGACTATATCCTTGCTACAGTAAGGACATGGCAAAGGTAACCAGCAAGCTGCAGGTGACCGTCCCCAAGGCGATTGCTGAACAATTCGACATCCGCCCCGGCAGCGATATCACGTGGGTACCGGCCGGCGACTCTATTCGGATCGTTCCGCCCGGACGACGGCGGTGGCGGCTGAGCCGCGAGGCGCGGATCGAGTTGTTCGACGAGGCGAGCCGCCGCCAGCACAAACGCGACGCCGCCCGCCCCTCCTCGAAACCGCCGGGCGACCGGGCGTGGACACGCGACGAGCTGTACGGTCGTGGCCGCGCTCGTTGACACCAATATCCTCGTGTACCGGTTCGACGGCCGGTTTCCGGACAAGCAGCAAATCGCCACTGCGCTCCTTCGCCAGGGAATCGAGGAGGATTCGGTGCGCCTTCCGCACCAGGCGCTCATCGAGTTCGTCTCGGTGGTGACGCGGCCGCTCGACGACGGGCGCCCGCTGCTCCCGCTGGAAGCCGCCTACCGCGAAGCGGAGGAGCTGCTCAGCCAGTTCGAGCTGCTCTATCCCACCGAGGATGTCGTCCGGATGGCGATGCGCGGTGCGGCGGCGTATCAGCTCTCCTGGTTCGACGCGCACCTGTGGGCGTATGCGGAACATTACGGGCTGAACGAATTGATCTCGGAGGACTTTCAGCACGGCCGTCTGTACGGCACCGTCCGCGCCAGGAATCCGTTTGTCACCTCCGGCCGGTGACGGCCGAGGGATTGGGATCGAGCAATTCGCTCCGGGTCCTGGGCGGCCGCGCCGGGGCGTGATAGAGGAGTGCGTCGATGAAGGCAGTTGTCCTCCGTGCGCTCGGCGAACCTGAAGTCCTCCGGATTGAGGAGGCGCCCGATCCGCAGCCGGAGCGGGGCGAAGCGGTGGTCAGGCTGCGGGCGGCGGCGCTCAATCACCGGGACGTCTGGATCCGCACGGGACGCTACGCCGGCATCACGCTGCCGGTCATCCTCGGCTCCGACGGCGCCGGCGAAGTCGTTGAAACGGGCGCGGACGTGGATCCCGCGTGGCGCGGACGCGCGGTCGTGATCGACCCGACGTTCAACTGGGGCGACGACGAGCGCGCGCAGGGTCCGGCCTTTCAGATTCTCGGCCTGCCCGGCGATGGCACGTACGCGGACCTCGTCCGGGTCCCCGCCGACGCGCTGCACGACAAGCCTCCCCATCTCTCCTTCGAGGAGGCGGCGGCCGTGCCGCTGGCGTCCGTCACGGCGTACCGCGCGCTCGTCACCCGCGGGCGGATTGCGGCCGGTGAGACCGTCGTCGTCACCGGGATCGGCGGCGGCGTCGCGACGTGCGCCCTGCTCATCGGCGCCCGTCTGGGCGCCAAGGTGTACGTGACGTCGGGAAGCGACGCGAAGCTCGACACGGCGCGCCGGCACGGCGCCGCCGGCGGCGTCAGCTACCACGACCCGGAATGGCCGAAAGCTCTCGTCGCGCAGATCGGCGGTCGGCCCGACGTGGTCGTCGACGGCGCCGGCGGCGACACCTTCAACAAGGCGCTCGACCTGGTCACACCCGGCGGCCGCGTCGTCTCGTACGGCGCGACGCTCGGGCCCGTCCAGAACCTGGAGGTGCGGCGCATCTTCTGGAAGCAGCTGAACGTGCTGGGCAGCACGATGGGCACCCGGCGCGATTTCGCCGCGATGCTCCGGCTCTACGCCGACGGCCTGCGGCCGATTGTCGACACGGTGCTGCCGCTCGACCAGGCGGCGCAGGCGCATCGCCGGATGGAAGAAGGACGGCAGTTCGGGAAGATCGTCCTGAGGATCTGAGAAAGACGCCCCACGGAACACCGAGGCACCGAGAAATCTCCTTTCTAGAATTGCGTGCGGAAGCCGAGCTGCAGCACCCGCGGCGCGTAGGCGATGTTGGTATGCGGGTTCGGCCGTCCGAACCGGGCGTTCTGCTCGTTGCGCACGTACGTCTCGTAGTTGGCGCGGTCGAACAGATTGAACACCTCGGCGATGCCGTCGATGCTCACGCGGCTGCCCAGTCGAAATCGACGCTGCACGCGCAGGTCGACGCGGTGCATCGACTTCCTGTCCAGGCTCCTGCGGGCGATCAGGGTGCCGTCCCGGCGAAGCCGGCTGTCGGCCTCCTGCAGGCCGACCTTGCCGCGTACATCCACGCCGGCCTGTGGAGTCTCCCAACCCTCATCGCCGTACACGTAGAGGCCGCTCAGTTGGAACCCGTATCCGGCGTCCCAGATGCCATTGAACGTGGCGCGATGGCGCTGGCTCGTGCCGGTGCCGTCGCCGTCCTCGGCGAGGTACCAGTCGTTCTCCGCGATGTCCGGCGCCAGGGTCACGGGCACGTCACACGTGAAACCAGTGGCCGCGGTCCACGTCATCGGGTTGCCGCACCCGGGATTGAGCGGCAACTGGTCGAAGTTCCATTGGGCGCCGAGCGAGTAGGTCGCCGACGCCTGCCACCGGTTGCTCATGCGCTTGGTGAGTCCCACCTGGAGCGCGTGGTACCGCTGGTCCCGATCGGCGCGGTTGATGCTGAGATTGCCCCAGTCCGGATACGGCCTGCGGCTGATGTCGTTGAACGGAAAGTTGGCGCCCGTCGCCGGGTCGAACGACAGATTGATGTTGCGCGACACGATGATGTCCTGGTTCCCCGTGTACACCCAGTCGGCCTCGACGGCCATCATGCTGGTCAGCTGTCGCTGGACGCCGAGAGACGCCTGATGGCTGAAGGGCGACTTCAGATCGGGTGCCACGAAGTTCAGCTGCAGCGTGGGACGCAGGCACCCCGTCCGCCGTTCGACCGAGCAGAGGAGACGGGCAGCCTGTTCGTAGGTTGGCGCAGGCCCGTTGAACGGATTGGCGGCGAAATCGGGCCGCCCGTCGTTCAGAATCTGCGGCGTGATCTGCTGGACATTGCGCAGCGTGAAGATGGCAGGCTGGCCGGTCATCTCGGCGTAGTACATGCCGTACCCGCCGCGCAGCACCGTCCGCTCGATGAGCGAATAGGCGAACCCCAGCCGTGGTCCCCAGTTGTTCGTGTCGTCCGGGCGGCCCGCCTCGATGAACGGCGGGTACGATACCCAGTTGACGAACGCGCCGATGGACAGGTCGTGGCGCAGTCCGAGGTTCAGGGTGAGGCGCGGCGTCACGGCCCAGTTGTCCTGAAACCAGGATGCGTAGACGTGGCGCGGAGCGTACTCGGTGAATCCGGAGTTCCCGGACGGCCGCGAGTACGGTGAGCTGTCCATCGCGATCGCCCGCTGATAGAAGCGCGTGATCGGCGACAGCGGCGCCAGATTCCACGTCGAGACGTCCCACACGTCCCCGATGAGAGCCTCGATATTGGCGGGGACCGGGCCGCCTCGCATGTCGAATTGCCCCATGCACTGGTTGCAGACGTCCTCGAACGTGAAGTGGTACATGTACTCGCCGCCGATGCGCAGGTCGTGGCGGCCGCCCCGGTTGAACGAGAGGCTGAGGTCGTCGCGAGCCGTGTAGAAATCCTCGCCAATGTCCTGCGGCGTGATCGCGTGCGTCTGTCCGAGCGTGAACCCGTTCATCAGGATGTTCGGCGCGCCGATCCCTGGAGTCATGCCCGGCAGCGTGTTCGAGTTCCTGACGTGCGCGTACTGATTCCAGTGGAACATGCTGTGGCCGCCCTTGACTTCGTTGACGGCCCGGTTCCCGAGCACCTGCGTCCAGGTCGCCAGCACCTGCTCGCTGCGCCGGTTCGTCCCGATTGCCGACGCCATCGTCCGATCGGACCCCCCGGTATAGCGCGAGTCGTAGGGGATCCGGTTGTCGTACCGCGACAGACGCACCGACAGGCGGTTCTGCGGCGAGAACTGGTAGTCGACGCGGCCGAGCTGTTTGTACTCCTTGCGCGTACCGATCAGGCTGCCGTTGAACTTGGGGTACGGCGTCGTGTAGGTGAACGTCTGCGGCTCCCGCTCGTACTCGAAACTGCCGAAGAAGTGGAACCGGTCCTTCCGGATCGGGCCGCCAAACGTCGTGCTGATCTGCTGGTTGGAGTACGGCAGGACCCGTCCAACGACGTGATCGGCCGCATTGAACCGGTCGCTGCGGAAGTAGCCCGAAAAGGTGCCCGCGTACTGGTTCGTCCCCGACTTCGTCACCGCGTTCACCTGCACGCCCATCGACCGCCCCTGGCTGGCGTCGAACCGGTTGGCGACGAACTCGAATTCGCCGATCGCGTCACGGCTGTAGCGCGGCTGGCCGAAGCCGAGCGCCACCATGTTGGTGACTTGCTGGCCGTCGAGGTTCATCTGGACGCCGACGCTCGAGACCTCCGACGTGACGGGAACCTCCCGCACCGCGTTCACGCGGCTGCCGGGCGCCAGCATCGTCAGGTTCATCCAGTTGCGCCCCTGGACCGGGAGCTCCTGCATCTGCCGGGGGTCGATGTTGCCGGACACCCGCGACCGGGTGACGTCGACGAGCGGCGCCTCCGCGGTGACGGTCACCGTCTCCTGCAGCGCCGCCGGCTGCATCTCGATGTTGACGACGACCTGCTGCCCCACGAGCACTTCCACGCCGGCTCGTGTGACGGTCGCGAATCCGGACAGATCCGCCGAGATACGGTAGAGGCCGACGCGGACGGCCAGCCGATACCCGCCGGCCTCGTCGGTGACCGCCTCGAAGCTGTTGCCGGTCGCCTCGTGAACGGCGCGAACGACGACGCCCGGCAGGACGCCGCCGGTGGTATCTCTCACGGCGCCGCTGAGCACCGCCTCCTGTTGCGCAAAGCTCGCGACGGGAACGACGAACGCGGCCACGAGCACGACGAACAGACGAACGAAAGGCTGTTTCATATCCATCTCCGTTCTTCCGGTCATTCCTGTTCGCCGAAGCGCTTGACGTCCTCGGGGCCTTCCTGCAGCTCCACGGGGCCCTCGCCCTGCACCTGTTTGCGAATCTGCTCGACGATCTCCGGGTTGGCGAGCGTCGTGACGTCGCCGGTGTCCATCCGGTTGGAAATGGCCGCCAGGATCCGCCGCATGATCTTGCCGGACCGCGTCTTGGGCAGGTCCGGGACGATGTGCACCGATTTCGGCCGGGCGATCTTTCCGATGATCGTCTCCACCGTCGCAACGATGTGCTCGGACACCTGCCGGCTCTCGGCCACGCCCGGTTTGAGCGACACGTAGATCGTGGGCATGCGCCCTTTGATCTCGTCGACGACCGGCACCACGGCCGCCTCGGCGACCTGCGGCACGGTGAGGCACGCCGACTCGATTTCCTTCGTTCCGAGCCGGTGCCCCGCCACGTTGATCACGTCGTCGACGCGGCCGAGGATGCGGTAGTAGCCGTCGGCAGCCCACACGGCGCCGTCGGCGGCGAAGTACGGCCAGTCGCGCCAGTCCTTGCTCTCCGGGTTCTTGCAGTACTTCGAGTAGTACTGGCGGACGAACCGCTCGTCGTCGTTGAGGATCGTCTGCATGATGCCCGGCCACGGGTTGCGGATGCCCAAATTGCCGGCGCGGCCGGAGCCCTTCGTCAGCTCCTTCCCGTTCTCGTCGTAGATGACGGGGAAGATGCCGAGCGCCGGCGGTCCGGCGCTGCCCGGCTTCATCGGATCGAGCGCCGGCTTGGTCGTGATGAGGAATCCGCCGGTCTCGGTCTGCCACCACGTATCGACGATGACCGCCTCCCCTTTGCCGACGACCTCGTGGTACCAGCGCCAGGCTTCCGGTTCGATCGGCTCGCCGACCGTCGTCATGTGCTTGAAGCGGTAGTGATACTTGAGCGGCTCGTTCGGCCCCGCCTTGCGCAGCATCCGGATGGCCGTCGGCGACGTGTGGAAGATGTTCACGTCGAGCTGCTCGGCGATGCGCCAGGGCCGCCCGGCGTCCGGATAGCCTGGAACGCCCTCGTAGATCACCGACGTCGCCGCCAGCGAGAGCGGCCCGTAGACGATGTAGGAGTGGCCGGTGATCCAGCCGATATCGGCCATGCACCAGTAGACGTCCTCGGGACGAAGGTCCTGGTAGTACTTCGCCGTCCCGGTGACGTAGGCGAGATAGCCGCCGGTGCGGTGCTGGCATCCCTTGGGCTTGCCGGTCGAGCCGCTCGTGTACATGAGGAACAGGGGGTGCTCGGCGTCGAGCGACACCGGCGCGACCTTGGCGCGTCGGACGTTCTCGAGCAGGTCGTCCATGTAATGGTCGCGCCCTGGCACCATCGCGGTCTTCGACAGGTTCTCCCCGTGCCGCCGCCGCCACACGAGCACCTTGTCGACCCTCAGCCCCTCGGCCGCGGCGGTCCGCACCGCCAGGTCGGCGCTCGCCTTGTGGTCGACGAGCTTGCCGTTGCGCCAGTACGCGTCGGCGTAGATCATCACGCGGCTGCCCGAATCGGCCGCCCGGAGCCCGGCCGCCTCGCCGCTGAAGCCGCCGAACACGACCGAATGGACGATCCCGAGCCGCGCGCACGCCAGCATCGTGATTGGCAGCTCCAGGATCATCGGCATGTGGATGGTGACCCGGTCGCCCGCCTCGAGGCCACAGAAGTCGCGCAGCACCGCCGCGGCTTCGTTCACGCGCGTGTACAGTTCCTGGTAGGTCAGCGCCCGAATCGGCTCCGTCTCGGATTCGGGCACGAAGATCAGCGCCGCCTTGTTCTTGTCTCTCGCCAGGTGCCGATCCACGCAGTTGTAGCAGGCGTTCAGCCTCCCGCCGACGAACCACTTCCAGAACGGCGGATGGCTCGTATCGAGCGTGGTGTGCCAGTAACGGTCCCATACGAGCAGGTCCGCGTACTCCCTGAAGCACTCGGGGAAGTGCTCTTCCGTGAAGCGCTCGAGAACAGCCGGATCGACCAGGTTCGCCTGTCCGATGAACCGCGCCGGCGGATGAACGTATTCCTCTTCCTTCCAGTGAACCGCAATTTCGCTCGCGTCGGTTCTCGCTACAGTGCTCATATCTCCTGGTCTCCTAGGAATTCACGCTCGCGCGGCCGATGGGCTCACCGAGGCCGCCGGGCTCGCCACGCCGGGCGGCCGCGCCACCGCGAGCGATCCGAACGACACGAGCGCCAGCGCTCCAGCTGCGTAGAACGCGTACCGATAGTCGCCGAACGCGTCGAACACCTGCGCGCCGATCATCGGGCCGAGGATGCCAGCCACGCCCCAGGCGCTGAACAGCAGGCCGTAGTTCATACCCAGGTGGCGGGTGCCGTAGAAGTCGGCGGTCGTCGAGGCGAAGACCGACAACTGCGTGCCGTAGCACCAGTAGACAGCCACGGCCAGCAGATAGAAGAGGACCAGCTCCCCACGCGCGATGAACCACGTCGGCATCGCGACGGCCGACAGCAGCACCATGACGCGCAGCGTCGTCAGCCGGCCGAGCGTGTCCGACAGCCACCCGGACAGGATCCGGCCGCCGGCATTGCCGACGGCGCCGATCGTGATGGCAAACGTCGCCGCGGCGGCGGTCAGCCCGGCTGCCCGCGCGAACGGCACGAGCTGGCTGATTACCATCAGACCGGCGGTTGCGCCCAGGCAGTAGGCGATCCACAGCGCGTAGAAGGTCGGCGTCCTCACCATGTCGGCGGTGGTCCAGTCGCGGGTACTGCGCTGGACCGCCGCGCCCGCCGCCGACCGCGTCCATCCCGGCGGCTGATAGCCGGCTGGCGGGTTCCGGAGCAAACACGCCCCGATCATGCCCATCACGAAGAAGAGCACGCCGAGAATCTGGAACGCCGGCCGCCAGCCGACGCCGCCGATGAGGGACGTCGCGACGGGGCCGAAGATCGCCGAGCCGGCACCGTAGCCACCCACCATCAGGCCGACGACCAGACCCCGCTTGTCGGGAAACCATTTCGAGGCGACCGGTACCGGCGTGGCATAGCCGAACCCGTTGCCCAGGCCAACGACGACGCCGAACATCGCGTAGAGATAGAGGAGCGAGGTGGTGAAGCTCGACAGGATGAAGCCGAGGCCGACCAGCGTCCCGCCGATGGCGGCGCAGATCCGCGGACCCCGCAGGTCCTGCAGCCGCCCCGCCACGATGAACGATGCGGCGAAGGTCACGATCGCGATCGTGAAGGTCCATGACGTTTGCGCGCGCGTCCAGCCGAACTCCTGTTCGAGCGGCAGCACGAACACACTCCACGCGTAGAGCGCGCCGAGCGCCAGGTTCATGCATACACCACCGACAACGGGCAGCCATCGATTCATGTCTCGCTCCTGACGACTGGAGTCGGTTGCCGAAGGCCGTTCGCCGCGCCGCTCGGGCCCTCGACGCAGAAGAACGGGATAATAGTAGACTTCCGCCAATGCCGGCAACTCTCGACGCGCGGATCGTGCGCGAACTCGAACGCATCTCGGGCGGCGGCAGCATCGTGCGCGAACGGCTGGAACTGCTCACCTACGAGTGCGATGCGCTCCCGCACATGCGCGCCGAGCCCGCGCTCGTCGTGTTGCCGAGTTCAGCCGCGGAGATCCAGGCGATCGTCCGCATCTGCAGCCGCGAAGGCGTGCCGTTTGTCGCACGCGGCCACGGCACGGGACTCTCGGGAGGCGCGCTTCCCGTGCCGGGTGGGGTCGTGATCGGCCTCTCCCGTCTCAATCGAGTCCTCGACATCGATGTCCCGAATCGCCGCGTCACGGTGGAACCGGGCGTCACCAACCTGGAGATCACGCGGCGCGTGGCGCCCTACGGCTATTACTACGCGCCCGATCCGTCCAGCCAGCAGGTGTGCTCGATTGGCGGGAACGTCGCGGAAAACTCCGGAGGAGCGCACTGCCTGAAGTACGGGTTCACCACGCACCACGTGCTGGCGCTCGACGCCGTGATGCCCGACGGCGAGCTGGTGCACCTCGACAGCGCCATGGCCGGCGGAACGGGGCCCGATCTGGTCGGGTTGATCGTCGGATCGGAAGGCACGTTGGCGGTCGTGACGCGCGCGGTCGTCCGCATCCTGCGGCGGCCCGAAAGCGTGCGCACCCTGCTCGCGGCGTTCGACAGCATCAGCGGCGCCGGCGCGGCCGTCTCGGACATCATCGCCGCCGGCATCGTCCCCGGCGCCGTCGAAATGATGGACGCCCTCGCGATCGAGGCGGCCGAAGCGGCGGTGCATCCCGGATTCCCCGCAGCGGACGCCGTGCTGATCGTCGAATTGGACGGTCCCGAACCTGAAGTGGCGGAACTCTTTCCGCTCGCGGAGCAGATCTGCCGACGTACCGGCGCCACCAGCATCGAGGTCGCCACGAGCGACGCGCACCGTGCGCGCATCTGGACGGGGCGGAAGGCCGCCTTCGCCGCCATGGGGCGCGTGTCGCCGAACTACTACGTGCAGGACGGCGTGGTGCCGCGCACCAAGCTCCCCGAGGTGCTGGGCCGGGTCCGGCAGCTCGAAGCGCGGTGCGGCCTTCGGATCGCCAACGTCTTCCATGCCGGCGACGGCAACCTCCATCCGCTCATCTGCTACGACGAGAAGGTGCCCGGACAGGCCGACCGCGCCGTCGAAGCCGCCGGCGAGATCCTCACCTACTGCGTCGAGGCGGGCGGATCGATTACGGGCGAACATGGCGTCGGTATGGACAAGCGGGAGTTCATGCCGAAGATGTTCACCGACGACGATCTCGACGTCATGCAGCGGGTGCGCGAGGCAATCGACCCGAAACGGCTGTGCAACCCGGGCAAGGTATTCCCGACGCCCAGGCTGTGCGGCGAGGTGCCGGGCCCGTACCGCGAGCATCCGACCGAAAAGGCCGGCCTGGCCGAACGGTTCTGATGACGGCGTCGCTCGACACGCTGCTGCAGGCGCCCATCCTGGCCGGCGCGCGCGTGCGCGCCGGCACGGATGCCGACCGCATCGACGGCGTTCGTCCGCGGCTCGTGGTGGAGCCGCGGACCGCCGAGGAGACGGCCGCCCTGCTGGCGTGGGCCTCGCGGGAGCGGCTGACGGTCGTCTTCCGGGGGGGCGGGACGAAGCTCGGATGGGGGCGCGTGCCGACCGCCGTCGATCTCCTCGTCAGCCTGCGCGGGCTCAACCGCGTGCTCGCGCACGAGCACGCCGATCTCACGGCGACGGTCGAGGCGGGCGCGACGCTCGAGGAATTCAACGCCTCACTCGGCCGCCACCGTCAGTGGCTGCCGGTCGACCCCGCGGGCGACGAGGCGACCGTCGGCGGCGCCGTCGCCACCAACGACACGGGGCCGCTGCGGCACCGCTACGGGACCCCGCGCGACTTGTTGATCGGCGTGCGGCTGGCCACCGCCGACGGACGGCTGGTCAAGGCGGGCGGCAGCGTCGTTAAGAACGTCGCCGGCTACGACCTGGGAAGACTCGTGAGCGGATCGTTCGGCAGCCTGGCAGCCCTCGTCGGCGCCACGTTCAAGCTGCTGCCGATGCCGGCGTCCTCGCACACGCTCAGCGTGACGTTTCACGACAAGGATCGCGCGGCGGCCGCCGTCACACGGCTGAACGACAGCCAGCTGGAGCCGACGGCGATGGAACTGCAGGCGAGGCGTACGGCGACCGGCGCAGTAGCCCCTGCGGGCCGTGAAGGCCCGCCCTACGTCTTGCTCGTGCGGTTTGCCACCTCGCCTGCCGCCGCCGCGGCGCAGGTCGAACAGGCGCGCGCGTTGGTCGGCGACGGCGAGGCGATCACCGGCGACGGCGAAGCGGCGCTCTGGCGCCGGTACCAGCGGCGGGCGTCCGCCTCGGCGGGTACTGTCATCAGGATGAGCTGGCTTCCCGCCGCGCTGGCACAGGTCCTCGCGCTCGTCGAGGAAGTCGGCCGCACCGAAGGGTCCGTCGAGCTCGTGGCGCGCGCGGGGATCGGCACCGGTCTGCTCCGGATTGACGGCGGCGTCGACTGGCAGATCGCGACAGTCGAACGGCTCCGCGCGCGGACCGAGACCGTCGCGCACGTGACGATCCAGGACGCGCCGCCCGAGGTCAAGGCGAAGGTCGACGTGTGGGGCTCGCCCGGCGCGGAAGAGTCGGTGGCCTCGGCCATCAAACGCGCGCTCGATCCCGTCGGGATCCTCAATGCCGGCCGGGGGCCGGTCTGATGGCGGCCGACCCCGCCGTCGATCGTGTCGATGCACCGTCGCGTTCGCTCATCGACGCGTGCGTCCACTGCGGCTTCTGCCTGCCGACATGTCCCACGTACTTGCTGTGGAGCGAGGAAATGGATTCGCCGCGCGGCCGGATCTACCTGATGAAGGCCGGCCTGGAAGGGCGCGCGGCGCTGACGCCCACCTTCGTGCGACATTTCGACACGTGCCTCGGATGCATGGCGTGCGTGACCGCGTGTCCGTCGGGCGTGCGGTACGGGCCGCTCATCGAGCGCACACGAACGCAGATCGAGCGCCGCTACAGGCGGCCGCTCGCAGATCGCGTGTTTCGCTCCATGCTGTTCGCGCTGCTCCCCTACCCGGGACGCCTGCGGATCGCGCTCGCACCGCTCGTCGTTCTCGGGTGGCTGCTCGAAGCGGCCGACCGATCGGGGCTGCTCGGCGTGCTGCCGCCGCGACTCCGCTCGCTCGTCAGGTTGGCGCCGCCGGTCTCATGGAGCTCGCTGACCGCGCGCGTCCCGGTGGAGACGACGGCTGCCGGCGCCGAACGGATGACAGTCGGCCTGCTGACGGGCTGCGTGCAGCGACTGGCCTTTCCGCACGTCAATCAGGCGACGATCAATGTCCTCGCGGCGGAAGGGTGCCGAGTGGTGGCGCCAGCGGCCCAGGGATGCTGCGGCGCGCTCGCCCTTCACGCCGGCCGGATCGACCAGGCGCGCGCGCTCGCGCGCCAGACGATTGCCGCCTTCGAGCGCACCGGCGTCGACCGCATCGTCGTCAACGCCGCCGGCTGCGGATCGTGCATGAAGGAGTACGGCGAGCTCTTTGCGGACGACCCGGCATGGGCCGAGCGCGCGCGCGCCTTCAGCGCGGGTGTGCGCGACGTGTCGGAAGTCCTCGTCGAGCTGGGCGAGCGCCGCGCCCCACGGCATCCGATCCCGGCGCGGGTCGCGTACCACGACGCCTGCCACCTGGCACACGCCCAGGGCGTCCGCGCCGAGCCGCGCGCCCTGCTGGCGGCCATTCCGGGACTCGACGTACAGACGCCCGCGGAGAGCGACATCTGCTGCGGGAGCGCCGGGATCTACAACCTGGTGGAGCCCGAGGCCGCCGCGGAGCTGGGAGCCCGGAAGGCGCGGCAACTCGCAGCGCTCGCGCCGGACTTCGTCGCGACAGCGAACCCCGGCTGCATCCTCCAGATCGCCGCCGCCGGCCGGCGACTGGGCTTCACCTGGCGGATCGTGCACCCCATCGAGCTCGTCGACGCCTCGATTCGCGGAGGATTTCAACGGGGCCGTGTCGCCGGACCCACCCTCGGTACGTAGTTTGCCGCGGACGTTGTCGATCCACACCGTCGACCTTTTCGAGAGCCAGTCCTTCAGCCAGACTACTCCCACCCAGTTACAACGGTCCGCCAAGAATGAGACAATTGCGCTATTGACGACCGCGCCGGCCAGCCATAGGTTGGCGCGTATCGCCGGGCCCTGGGATCCCTCGCAGCGGGAAGGCACGTCGGTCGCATCGGTGGCAAGATCGCCTGGAGAGGCGGTGAGCATGCGGTCGGGAGATGGGCGAATGCGAAAGCTGGTCGTTCTCATCGTGGCGAGTCTGGTGGGGGTGACCGGTGTCAAGGCCCAGGAGGCGTCTGCCGGACGCGGGGGGCCACCGCCGGCGGCACCTGCCTGTCCACCAGGCGGCTACTCGCCGCCGTACTACGCCCTGTTCGGACAAAACGGAGGCGATGGACAGACAGCCTTCGAAATCGCCAGCCCGTGCATCGGCAAAGACGTGCGGGAGGTCGCCGAGGCGATCGGGATGGGCCGCAGCAGGCTGCTGGGCGTCAAGAACGTGATCACGATCATGTTCTCCGCGCAGGGCACGATGACCGAGGCGGGCGGGACGGCCAAGCTCAGCAAGGCGGACTTCCACATGGCGTACTACCTGCCGGCCATGCGGATGTTCCTCAAGGGCACCCGCGCCGACGGCACACCGCTCGAAGAGATTCGCGTCTTCGCGGATCAGTACGCGTGGAACGAAGCCCAGGAGGGCAGGGGCGCAACGCCAGCGATGAGCACGCTGAATGCCCGCGCGCCGCTTCTCAAGCTGACGCCGTTCGGCGCGATGTGGTCGGTGATCGAGGCCGAGGGCCACGCCGTGGTCAGCAAGCGCGCGGACGGAAGGACCGTGCTGACCGGCACCTCGCCGCACGACGGCATCGAGGTGTCGGTGACGGTCGACGATCAGCATCACAATCTGGGGCCTTACACCGTGGAGGAGACGATCCGGCTTCCGATCGAGGTCACGGCGAAGGCGAACGGTCACGTGTACGGAGCGACGTTTGCCGAGTACCGTGATGACATGGAGCCGAATGCGTGGGTCCTCTTCCCGCGCCTGATCAGATGGACCCTCGACGGCAAGCCGTTTGCCGATCTCACCGTCACGTATTTCCGTTCGAATCCATATGTCGTCTTTCCGGTTCCCGATGTCGTGAAACAAAGATCGCCGTCGTTCTAGAGACGACTGAGAGCTCACAGAAAGGACTCAAGTAATGGTCAAGCACATCGGCAAGGCGTTCGCCGCGTTTGCAGTGGTGCTGATGGTCACGAGTGCGCCCCTGGCGGCTCATCACTCGGCAGCGGCCGAGTTCGACGTGACCAAGGAAATCACGCTGACCGGCGTGCTCACGAAGTTCGAGCTGGTGAACCCGCACACCTGGTTCTACGTGGACGTCACCGGCCCCGATGGAAGAGTCACCTCGTGGAGATTGGAGGGGCTGAGCCCCAACGGCCTGATCCGACAGGGCCTCAAGATGAGGGACGACTTCAAGCTCGGGGGTACCTATACCTTCAGGATCGCTCCCGCCAGGAAGGAACCGGCGCTTGGATTCCTGAAGGCGGTGACCGTCAACGGCAAGGAGTACGTCGTCGTCGAACTGTAGGAGGGCACGTGGCGTACACAATCCGATCTTCGGGGGCAGCGGCGGTCGCGCTCCTCGCCGCCGTGGTGTCGGTACCGGTGGGGTCGGCGGCTCAGCAGGCGCCGCAGGGCACTCCGCAGGTGCCTCCGAGCAACGCGCAGCGGACGGGAAACCTTCCCCTTCGGGACGTGCGAACCTCGTACAGCCCGGCGGGCAAGCGGGTGTCCCCGCAGGACGGGCTCGTCATGCAGCAGCGGTCGTCGCGGCCGACGCCGCGCGACGCCGACGGCCACCCCGACCTGTCCGGAAACTGGGTGGTGAACTTCCCCAACCCGATCGGCACGCCGGGATTGCGCAGGCGCGGGGCGTTCGAACCCGACCAGGCGGTGATGCAGCGCGGCGCGCAATGGAACAAGCCGCTCTACAAACCCGAGTACTGGGAGAAGGTCAGGAGCCTCGACTTCAGCAAGGCCGACGTCGACCCGAATTACGGGTGCGGCAAACCCAGCGGCGTGCCGCGGCAGAACGTGCCGTCGCGGATCGTGCAGAAGGACGGACAGATCTGGCTCTTCAACAACGTCACCGACAGCGGCCTTCGCATCCTCCCGCTCGACGGCCGGCCGCGGGACCCGCAGGACGAGCAGTTCTCGACGTGGAACGGCATGGGGCACGCCCGCTGGGAGGGCGACGTGCTGGTCGTCGAATCGGTCGGGTTCAACGACCAGTCATGGCTCGGCTGGGAAGGGTACTTCCACAGCGACAAGATGAAGGTGACCGAGCGCTTCCTCCGAGAGGGCGATCTGCTCTTCTACACCTTCACCGTGGACGATCCGGAGGTGCTGATGGAACCCTGGACGTCGTACACGTATGTCAGGAGGTTGAACCCGAACCCCTCGCGCATCGACGAGGCGGCACCGTGCGACGAGCGCGATATCGACCTGCTGGTAGACCCGTTCTTGCGCGGCTGATCACGATTCACGTCTGCCGTCAACGAACGTAGGGCGCTGGCGCGGGATCGTCAATCGCCCCGCGGCCGTACCCGGCGCACCAGGCGCCGGGCGCGGCCGACACTGGCACGCCCCACATCAGAACGCGAGACGGATACCGAGCTGCAGCACGCGCGGCCCGTAGGCGATGTTGCTGTTGAACGACGGGCGGCCGTACAGGGCGTTGCTCTCGTTGGTCACGTACGATCCGTAGTTGGCATGGTTGAAGATGTTGAAGACTTCGAACATGCCGTCGAGGCGCATGGCGCCGCCAATCGGGATCCGCTGCTGCAGCCGGAGATCCACGCGGTGAATCGACTCGCCGCTGAAGCCGTTCCGGGCGACGATCGAGCCGTCGGCGCGCAGCCGCTGCTCGTTCGAGCCGCCGACCTGGTTCGCGGTCGGCGCCTGTCCTCCCTCACCACGCCGGTCGACGCCCGTGTTGACCGCGAGCCGCTCGCCGGCGCCGTAGAAGTAGATGCCGCTCACCTGGAAACCCCGGCCGACGTCCCAGATGCCGTTGGCGGTGACCCGGTGACGTTGATCGCCAACCGCGTAGGTGTACTCGCCGCCCATATCCGGCGCCAGCGCAAACGGGATCGGCCCGTGCTGCGCCAGGCCGTCGTCCCCGATGAACCACTGCTCCCGGCGTGGATACGCGTCCTTGAAATGGGCGAGCGTGTAGCTGGCTGAGAACTGCCAGTTGTCGCTGTATCGCTTGGTGAACGTGAAGTCGGTGCCGTAGTAGTTGGACCATCCGGCCAGCCACTCGAAGTTCACGGTGCCCCATCCCGGAAACGGCCGCCGGCTGACATCGCTGAACGGGTAGTTGGCCCCGGTCGCCTGGTTGTACGACAGGTTGCCGTTCGTCGAGCTCTCCTCGCGCCGCCCGGCCGTGTAGTTGAAGTTCACTTCAACGACCGCGACGGTGCCCACCTGCCGCTGCACGCCCGCGCCGGCTTGATGGCTGTACTGCGGCGGACGCCCGGCGTAGCCGATCTCCTGCACGAGCGACCTGTACGAGCAGCGCGGCGCCGAGCGGTTCACGTCGCAGGCGTTTCCGAGCGCCTGCTCCCACGTCGGCTTCGGTCCGCCCCACTCCCCTTCCGGGCTGGGCCCGGTCCCGTGCCAGTTCGGCACGAAGTCCGCCCGGCCGTCAGGAAAGATCTGCTCCTCGAAGCGTGGGCAGTCATTCGACTCGAACGTGCACCGGTAACCGACCGACTGCTGCACGGCGTCGTTCGGCTGGAACGCGAAGAAGAGCCCGTAGCCGCCCCGGAGGACCGTCCGATCGTCGAGACGCAGGTTCACCCCCAGCCGCGGCGCGAAGTTCGCCTTGTTCCGTGGAAGATCGCCCGGCAGCCACGGCCGGAATTCGAGCTTCTCGTTGTTCCCGTTGCTGTCGAAGTCGTAGCGCAGGCCGACGTTGAGCGTCAGCCGGTCGTTGACGCGCCAGTCGTCCTGCGCCCAGCCTGCGAACAGATGACGCGTCACGTCGTAGGTATGCTCGGTGCTGGATTTCGCATGGAAGACCCAGCGGGTGATCGGCGTCAGCGGCTGCAGGTTCCACGTCGAAGGATCGTTCCAGACGGGGAAGAGCGCCTCCAGGTTCGCCGGCGCCGGACCGCCCGTGGCGTCGATCTGGCCCATGCACCGCAGGCACCAGCGGAAATCGTTGTAGAACCGCATGTATTCGCCGCCGAGCTTCACGTCATGACGCCCCCGCCAGTCGAACGACGTGGTGAGATCATCGCGGACGTTCGCCGTGTCCTGGACGATGTTCAGCGGGTTGATGCCGATGTTGAAACCACGCACGTTGACGAGCACCGTTCCGCCGTTCAGGACCGGATGGTAGGGCATCGTCTCTTGTCCCTTCCACGTCAGCGTGGCGGAGCCGTCGCGCCGTTCGTAGAAGGTGGCGCCGCCTCTGACTTCGTTGACCGAGCGGTTGCTCAGCACTTGTGTGAAGGAGCCGACGTACTGGCTCGATATCCGTCCGTGCCGCCCCATGTTGATCGGGTGCTCGGTCGACCCTCCCCCGCCACGCTGTACGTGGAACCACCGGTTGTAGGCCGACACCCGGCCCGAGATCCGGGTCTGAGGGGTGATCTGGTAGTCCACGCGCCCGATCGGCTTGTGCGTCCGATCGGTGAACGCGAGGTCCATGTTGAAGGAGGGATACGGCGTGCTGTAGACGAACGTCTTCGGCTCGCGCTCGTACTCGTAGGCGCCGAAGAAGTGCAGCCGGTCGCGGATGATCGGACCGCCCACGGTGCTGCTGAGCTGCTGATTCGAGTAGGGGAGAACCCGATTGGCGACGAAATCCTCCGAGTTGAACCTGTCGTTCCGGAAGTAGCCGCCGACCGTGCCGGTGAAGTCGTTCGTCCCCGACTTGGTGATCGCGTTCACGACCATGCCGGCCGAACGTCCGACGCTCGCGTCGAAGCGGTTCTGCACCACCTGGAACTCCGCAATCGCGTCACGACTCCATTGCGGCTGCTCGTCGTCGCCACTCGAGTGATAGTTCGTCGTGACCTGCTGGCCGTCGACGTTGGTCTGCGAATAGCTCTGCCGGGGCTGCACGTACCCGCCCGACTCGTTCCGGCGCGCCCCGGGCGTCAGCAGCGCCAGGTCCATCCAGTTGCGGCCGTTGATGGGGAGTTCCTCTACTTGTCGCGGATCGATGTTGGAGGCGACGATCGAGGCGGTGGTGTCGATGAGCGGCGCCTCGCCCGTGACCGTCACCGTTTCCTGCAGCGCCGCCGGCGCCAGCTGCAGCGCGAGGTTCACCTGCTGCCCGAGCAGCAACTGGAGATTCGTGCGGGTGACGGTCTGAAACCCCGACAACCGCGCCGTCACGCGGAACGTGCCGACGCGCACCGGCATACGGAAGCTGCCGGTGCCGTCCGTGACCGCCTCGAACGTATTGCCGGACGCCTCATGGACCGCCACGACGGTCACACCAGGCAGTACGCCGCCCGTGGTGTCGGCAACGGTGCCCATCAGGACGGCTTCTTGCGCTTCACCGGCCGCCGGCCACATCACGATCACCGCGATCATGAGCAGCCATCGGCCCATCTTGGACCTTCTCATGTCTCCTCCCGCGTCCTTGGTGATCGGTTGAACCCGAATCGCCGCACAGCTCCGGGCCCATTCGGGTATTCGAGGGTGCCGTATTCTAGGACCGGCGCTCGAGTCGGTCAATGCGTCGGAGCGGGGTCCCGGGCGCGCAACAGGGTCAACCACGACCGATCGAGCGTGAGTGGCGCGCGCGAACAGCGCGCGACCGCGAAGCCGAGCGCCTGCGGGGTCGCCGGTGAGAGATTTTCCCCGGCGAGGTGTTTCCCGGCGCCTGACGTGGGGTCGCCTTCTGTGGGCTCGGCGAACGGATTGGAATGAGGCGATGCAGGGGGGGGCTGACGGCCGCCCCCCTCTGCGGGATGTGTAACCTACGAACAGCTGTTGCCGGCGCGCTGACCGCGGACCCAGGCGGCCAGTACCTGCCACTCAGGATCGTCTTTGCTCTGCCAGCGTCGTACGCCGTTGTGGGCGTACGAGCCTCCGCCGTCGGGATGCAGCGGCTTGATCATGAACCGGCTCTGATCGGGGTTGCCGGGAATGATCAATCGTGAGATCACCTGGAACGCCCGCTTGGCTTCTTCGTCGTTCCACGCCGTCCGGCCTTCTCCGGGCACGGGCGCGAAGCCGATCTGGCCGGCGCCGTGGCAGTTGCTGCACCGGACGTGCCCCTCGCGGGGAGTCTGGAAGACGCGCTGCACGCACGAGCGGAAGAACTCGAAGTCCACCGTCGGATCGGGCGGCGGCACGTACCGATCGGACGGCAGGCTCTTGATCCACGCCAGCACGGACTGGTACTCCGGATCGTCGCGGGAGGTCCAGAACGTGCCGCCGGTGTGCATCAGGCCGCCTGCGGCCGGGGCGAGCGGCTTGAGCAGCAGTCGGCTCCGCTCCGGCTCCGCCGTGTTGATGAGCTTGGTGACGACATCGAAGTTGCGCCGCGATTGCTCCGCGGTCCATCCGGCGTCGGTTGCGGGCGTGTCGAGGCTGAACCGCAGCGGCCGCACCTGCCAGGTGTGGCACATCACGCACGACGCGTAGCCTGGGCTCGTCCCGCCGCGAGGCTTGAGGAACACCGATTCGATGGTCGTGCGAAACGATGCGACGTTGGCGTCCGAGGGGCCTGCGGAGGCCTGTGCCGAGGCCGACGCCCCCGGCGGAGCCGAGTCGGCCCGGCTCGACGTTGCCAGACCGACGGCCAGGAAGAAGAGCACTGCGTACCACACGCGTCGCTGTCCACTGGTCATGAGGGTTGCTCTCCGAAAATCCACGTCAGCGACCCGCAGCCTGGGTCGGCGCCTGGACCGCGTTGCTCGCAGTCGGGGTGTTCACACGGTTCAACGGCAGGATGGCGGTGCTGATCCGGGCCGGGCGCGCGCCGGTCCTGATCTTCGCGACGATCTGACGCTTCTGCAGGTCCACGGCAAGCGTGTGATCGGATCCCGAGACGGCCACGTACATGTACCGGCTGTCCGGCGTCGGCGTCATCCAGTTCGCCGTCGGACCCACTTCGACCGACCCGATGTACTTCAGATCCGGCAGCGTCCAGCCGTAGATCCGGCTGTCGAGGCGGCTCGACGCCCAGACGGCGGAGCGGTCCGGCAGCACTTCGAGCCCGTGCATGTCGCCGCCCTGGATGCCGTCGGCGTTCTGGCGCCATAGCGGCAGCGGCGGCGGCCACAGCATGTCGACGACCTTGTGCGTGCTCCAGTCGATGACCCAGACCGCATTGATGCGGGCCGCCTGCGCGAACATCCGCTTCGTGGAGCCGTCGGGATTCGCCTCGAACGCCATCGGCCGCACTTCGTGGTTGTCCCGGCCGTACTGCCGGTGCCCGGTCAGCTCCATGCTCCACACCACCGTGTCGGTCGCGGCGTCGATCACTTGAATGGTCGGCTCGCCGGGCTCCGGGTCGCCGGCAAGGCCGGCCACGACGAAGTTCTCGTCCGGCGTCACGTAGGTGTTGTGGACCGGATGGTGGACGGGAATGCTGCGCACCAGTGTGTGCGTCGTGATGTCGATGACGTCGAGGAGTGCACGACCCTGCGCGCGCTGGCGGATCGCCGCGTAGATCTTCTTGTGCTTCTTGTTGACCGCGATCTTGTTCGGCCGCGCGGACAGCTTGATCTGCTGGACGCGCTGCAGCGTGACCGTGTCGAACACGTCGACCGTCTGCTCCTGCTCGTTCGAGCAGTAGTAGTACAGCCCGTCCGGATGGGTCGTCAGATTGTGCGCGTGCGGACAGCCCCGAATGAGGCCCACGACCTGATTGACGGTCGGATCGATGATGTGGTGGACGGTTCCGGCGTTGTTGCTCTGCAGGATCCGCACGGCGACTCCCTTGTAGGAGTCGAGCCGCGGCACGCCCTGCGCCGCCGTCAGTGCCGTAAGAAGCAGGATGCCGAAAGCCGTCAGCCATCCGCGAATAGCCGGTGAACGGGTCATCGTGACCTCCATCGAACGTTCGTACTGCCGCCTTGACGGGAACTCCAGCGCGCGGATGTTGCGCGCCGGGGTGCGCTGGGGTCTCCCATGAGAGGCTTTAGGGTACCACGAAGTCGCAACGGAGGAAGCCCTCTACCGGCTCGACGTCACCGCGCCGTTCTGCGGCCGGTACTGCTTGGTGAACCCGTTCCGGCCGTTCGTCATCGTGAAGCTGCCGTCGCTGCGCGCCGACAGCTTGATATGATGGCCCCCGTCGCGGTCGGTGAAGTTCGCGATGAACTGCTCGGCCGAGTTCACCTCCCGCGCCACGTTGTCCGAGTAGTGGAGCTGCCAGAAGTCTTCCAGACCCGGTGAGCTCTTCACGATCTGGAAGGTTCCCGGCGTGCCGCCCTTGGTCGGATTGTTGTTCATGACGGCGACTCTCGGCCGCACGGCATGGACGAGCGGCTGCGCGCCGGCCCAGTCGGTGCCGTGGCGCGAGGTGCGGTACACCGCCACCGTGCCGAGCAGGTTGGACGGACAGGCGAGCTCGAGCTCCTGATTCCAGGTCAGGTCGGCCAGGTCGAGAAACCGAAAGCGGCCGTACTCGACGAGGACGCCGATGCTCTCGTAGTTGTTCGGCGTGTTGTCCTGCGCCCGGCGCTGGGCGGTGGCGCACAGCGGATTCGGCGCGCGCCGGACGCCCGCGAGCGGCGCCGTGATCAGATCGCCCGCCGACGAAATGACGTGCACCTCGAGGCCCGCGACCGGAATCTTCATCGCCGGCTTCGGGATCGTTACGTGGGCGTGCTGCCGTACCGGCACGTAGGACAGATATCCAGCTTCACGGTTGCCGTGCTGCTCGGGCACGAACGCGCCGGGATCGAGCACCCGCCGGACGGGCACCTTGTCGAAGAGGGCGGCGACCCCGCCCACGTGATCGCCGTGGTAGTGCGACACCACGAGCGTGTCGACGCGTTCGACGCCGGCGTCCTTCATCGCCGCCACGATGCGGTCCGCATCGCGCCCGGGCGGGTTGAGGTTGCCCGCGTCGAGCAGCAGCACCTCCTTGGTGCCGAGGATCCCGTCGGTCGGCGAGACAATAAGCGTTGACATCCCGCCTTCGGTATCGATGAAGTAGATGTCGGTGGTCGCCTGGCTGTTGGTTTGCGCGGCTGCCATCGCCGCCAGCAACGCCACCGCCACTCCCGTCGCGAATATCTTGCGCATCATTGCCTCCAAGCCAGCTGGTAGCTGGTAGGCGGTAGCACGTCGCTACCGCCTACCGGCTACTACCTACCGGCTACTACCTACCGGCTACCGGCTAGCCGTCTGCCGGGTCGCCGCCGCCGGGAACTGCAGCCGGACCACCTTGTTGGACCGGTTGTACGGCGCCCACACGGTCACCGGGTCCGTCCGGTTGTCGATCTGCACGTGGCGGATCTCGGTGCCGCGGGTCGGCAGGACATATTCCGTGAACCGCTCCGTCCGTGGATCGAACTTGGTCAGCACGTCATGGTTCATCGTGTTGATCCAGACCACGCCGTTCTTGTCCACGGCCAGCGCGTAGGGCGACGCGTACGGCGTGGGCATCGCATATTCCCTCACCTGGTTCGTCTTGGTGTCGATGCGCGCGATCCGGTCGGAGGTGTACAGCGCGACCCACACGAGGTCGCGGTTCGGATCGGCCGCCAGGCGCCGGGGCGCCTTGTGTCCGGGCGGCGCGCTGTTCTGGCTCGCGCGCACGGTCCGGCGCCGCTGCCGGTCGACGTCGGTGACCTCCGGCATCACGAGCGGCTCGAGATTGACCGCCGTCACCTGTCCGGTCCTGCTGTCGATCTTCAGCACGCGATCGAGTCCCGGATTGGTGGCCCACACGTTGTCGTCCTTGTCGACGGTGTTGCCGTAGGTGCCCCATCCGCCGCACGGGGCGCCGCAGAGGCCTTCCGGCGCCGGAGGCCCTTCGTAGTGCTTGTATTCACCGGTGTCGGGGTCCACCATGATGACGCCGTTGAGCGAGGTCGCCCACGGGCGACCCTTCGAGTCGACGTCGAGGGTGCCGCCGACGGCCGCCCGCATGCCCGCCGGCCGGCGGAACTCCTTCATGTTGCCCGTCCGGGTATCCAGCACAACGAAATTGCCGTGACCGGTGGCCCACACGCGTCCGACGTAGTCGACCACCACGCTGTGGGTGGCGATCGACTTGCCGTCCTCACCCTTCAGCGCGTAGTCGGTGACCTTGCCCGTCGTCGGGTCCAGCTTGGCAAAGGTCCGCCCGGGAACGAGGTCGTCGGCCATCCAGATGTTCCCCTCGGCGTCGGGCCACACGTCGTGAGCCGCCCGCCCGATGAACCGCGACGGCGTGCCCATCGACCAGTCCGTGCCGTCATCGAAATGGTTCGGGCGATCCGTGCGGGGCAGGTCGTACTCGGTAATCACGACCTGCGTCGCCTCACCCGTCGGTCGCGGCAGGAGCTTGAGATTCTGCAGCTCGGTGGCGCCGCGGGCACGGCCGAGATACTCCGCCAGCTCGTCGCGGTACGCCCTGATCATCGGATTGCCCGGCCGCTCCGGGGTCGGCCGCATCGCCGGGACGGGTTCGCCCGTGCTCGGGAAGACGGCCATCAGGTCCACGAGCACGCCCCATCCGCGGGCGTCCCAGCGGTTCTGCAGTGTGTAGCTGGCCGTGTGGCAGCCGGTGCAGTTGTTCTTGTACGCGTGCGCCATGCGGCGATCGGCCGGCGTGCTCTGCGGCAGGCTCTGGAGGTACTCGACTCCGGACATCTGCTTCACAATCCGTCCGACTTCCTTGATGGGGGTCAGCGTGAGGTTCCGCTCCGTCCTGCCGCCGGCGAGCGCGAACTCGGCCCTACCGGCCTCGAAGCCGACCGCCTGCGCCCACACCTTGTACTGACCGCCGTCAAGGGACGGAAAACTGTAGTTCCCCTGCCGGTCGGTGAACACTGACGTCGTGAAGGTCTTGTCGGCCGCGCGCGCCGACACGATGACGCCTTCCATCGGCCGGCCGTCGGCCGACTTGACGTTTCCAGCGATGACGCCGGGGCCTCGTGTCTGCGCCGCCGGCGGCATCTGAACCGCCGCCGCGGCCACGATCACCCCGAGAACGAGAGCCAGCGATTTCCAGTGAGACATTGAACCTCCAGAACTCACGGTGTCTAGGGTACCTGAGATCCTACAGGCACCTTCGCCACGCTAGAGCGTCTTCATAAAAGCGATCAGGTCCTCGAACTCCGCCGGGGTAAAGGTGTACTGAAATCCGGGCATGCGCGGCGACCCCTGCTGAATCTGCGTCCGCACCACCTTTTCCCGCTCCGGCGTCACATTCTTGAACACCCCGCTCAGCCGCGGTCCCATCGGGTCGTACACGTCGTCCTTGACGATGCGTCCCATGTGACAGAGGGAGCAGTGCTGGTAGAACCGGGCCTCGCCGCGCCTGGTTCGGTCCACCGACGCCGGCGCCGCCGTCGTCTGCGGCGATGCGTCGCGCGGGACAATCACGGCGGCGGCGGCCATCGCGATGGCCACCGCCGCGGTCTTGCGCCATGTCGATCTTGTCATCCCAGTATCCTCGTGTCTTCGTGTCTAGAACGCGAACCGGAACCCGAGCTGCACCATCCGCGGCTGGTACGCCACGTTGGGGTTGAACGACGGCTGCCCATAGTTGCGGTTGCTCTCAAGCACCGTGTACGACCCGTAGTTCTCGTGATCGAACACGTTGAACACTTCCAGGAGGCCGTCGATGTTCGTCCGCCCCAGCAGCGCGAACCGCTTCTGCAGGCGCACGTCGACACGGTGGAGGGCCTCTCCCTCGAGGCCGACCCGCGGCGTCGCGCCGCCACCGGCGCTGGCCGGGCGGGCTCTCAGACCGGAGACAGACGCGCCCAGTCCAGGAGTCGTGCCGCCGGTGCCACCCGTGTTGAGCGCATCACCGCCGTATGCGGTGGCAAACCGCTGGCCGGACCCGAAGAAGTACAACCCGCTCAACTGGAACCCGTACGCCATCTGCCAGATGCCGTTGAAGACCGCGCGGTGCCGCTGGTCGGTCGCGGCCAGGCTGTAGTCTTCGCCGAGCGGCGCCTGCAGCCTGAACGGCACCGGACTCATCACCCCGCTCCAGGGGTTCGGGACACCGTCGCGGAAGACAGACGCGCTGTACGTCGCCGAGGCCTGCCAGCGGTTGCTCATCCGCTTCGTGAACGAGACCTCCAGGCCGTGGTAGTTGCTCCAGCCCTCGAAGATGTCCATCGGCACCTGGCCCCACTCCGGATACGGCCGGCGGCTGATGTCGGTGAACGGGTAGTTCAGCCCGGTCGCCTCATTGAAGCTGAGGTTGATGTTGTAGTTCTGGACCCGATCCTTGCGCCCGCCGTTGTACGAATAGTCCGCCGTCACGCCCATCGTGTCGCCGACCTGCCGCTGCACGCCGACCGACGCCTGATACGCGTACGGGTTCTCGGCGTCGGGCGGCGCGATCGTCTGCCCGAGCGCGCGCCGGATGCACCCCGGCCGAAAGTTCACGTTGCAGAACGCCTGCTCCAGATCCTCCGCCCTCGGCAGCGGGCCGTTCCACGGGTTGACCGCAAAGTCCGCGCGGCCGTCGTAGAGCGCCGACAGCACGCGCTGCGTGTTCGCGAACCGGATCGGATGCGCCACCTGGTTGATCAGCCACGCGTAGTACTTGCCGAATCCGCCGCGAATCACCGTCCGGTCGTTCAGGCTGTAGGCGAAGCCGAGGCGCGGCACGATGTTGTCGGTGTCGAGAGGGCGATCGGCCGGCAGGAACGGCGGCACGCCCAGCTCGTTGGCGAACGTGTCGGTCTCGACGTCATACCGGACGCCGACGTTCAGCGTCAGCCGCGAGGTCGGGTGCCAGTCGTCCTGGAACCAGACCGCGAAGATGTCCCGCGGACTGTTGATGTTACAGGGACCGAACGACGTGCGGTACTCGCGTGAGATCGGCGAGAGCGCCGCGAGATTCCACGTGTTCGGATCGTTCCACACCGGGAACAACTGCTCGATGTTGGCCGGCACGGGCCCGTTGTCGGCAATCAGGTTGCCCCGCAGGA
Organism: Acidobacteria bacterium RIFCSPLOWO2_12_FULL_68_19; assembly: GCA_001767525.1. Taxonomy (GTDB): domain Bacteria; phylum Acidobacteriota; class Vicinamibacteria; order Vicinamibacterales; family UBA2999; genus MELF01. The sequence goes on from MELF01000017.1 coordinate 180,600, forward strand.
AATTGCACCAGTCGTGCCACATCTCGTACTTGAGGTACTCGCCCCCCACCCGCATGTCGTGGCGGCCCCGCAGATCCGCGGAGATCGTCAGGTCGTTGCGCAGCGTGTAGACGTCCTGGCCGATGAACTGCGGGAAGTTCGTCCCGCCGCCGACGTTGAACCCGCGGAGCGTAATCACGGGCGGGTACTGCCGCTCGTTGGCGACCGGATTCCGCGCATTGGCCAGCCCCGTCGGGGTCGCCCACTTGACGTTCGGCTCCATCCGCCACCGGTTCGCCGCCCAGCCGACCTTCGTCTCGTTGAACGCCCGGTTGCTCAGCACGCGGGTGAAGGTGCCCTGCAGCGCCTCGGCGTACTTGTCGAAGCTGATGGTGTTCGCCGGATGGTTCGTCGCGCCGCCGGTCGTCGTCTGCGTGCCGTCGATCGGCACGTAATCGCGCCAGAGATTGCCGGACACGGTGAGGCGCATCGCGCTGGAGATCTGGCCGTCCACGCGCAGGCTCGGCTTGTGCTGCGTGTGCGTGGATGTGAGATCGAGGTTGAAGCTCGGATACGGTGTGTTGTGCGTCACCGTCGTCGGCTCGCGCTCGTACTCGTAGGCGAAGAAGAAGTGCATCCGGTCGCGGCGGATCGGGCCCCCGGCCGTGGTGCTGATCTGCTGGTTCGAGTACGGCAGCACCCGGTGCTGGATGAAATCCTCCGCGTTGAGATCGTCGTGCCGGAAGTAGCCCGAGACCGACCCGGACGGCGTGTTCGTGCCCGACTTGGTGATGACGTTCACCTGCGCCCCCGAGGAGCGCCCCTGCGTCGCGTCGAAGCGGTTCGAGATGAACTGGAACTCCGCGATCGCGTCGCGGCCGAAGCTCGGCTGCCGGTTGGAGCCGCCGCAGCAGTTGTTGGTCACCTGCATGCCGTCGATGTTGAGCTGCACGGTCCCCAGCCCCGTGGTGACCGGCAGTCCGCCGGTATCGGCGTGGTTGGCCCGGTTGCCCGGGGCGAGCAGCGTGAGGTCGAGGAAGTTGCGCCCGTTGACCGGCAGCTCCTGCATCTGCCGCGAATCGATGTTGCCGCCAAGCTGAGACGAGGCGACGTTGACGAGCGGCGCCTCGCCGGTCACGGTCACGGTTTCGGTCACCGTCGAAGGCTTCAACTCCAGATTCAGCGTCACCTGCTGCCCGACGAGCACTTCCAGGCCCATCCGGTCGAGCTTGGCAAACCCGGCCAGGTCCGCGGTGATGCGGTAGACGCCGATGCGCACCGGTACGCGGAAGGTGCCACGATCGTCCGTGAACGTCTCGAACACGGTGCCTGTGGCATCGTGCACCGCCTGCACGGCGACGCCAGGGAGCACGCCGCCCGTCGAGTCCCTGACCGTACCGCTAATCACTGCCTCCTGCGCCAGCACGACGCCGGGCAGCGCGAGCATGCCGGCTACCGCTACTATCCGAGCGAATACGAGCACTCGTCCCATGGGCCCTTACTCCTTATGTTGAAAAGGATTGAGACCGGAACCGACACCAACCGGACTACGGGTGACCCACCTACTTTCCGTTCTCGCTTCTGTCGAAGGGAATGCCGAAGGCCACGTGCGCGGTCTTGTTCCCTTCGCAAATCGCGCTTTCCCACTGCTCTTCAGGCTTGTTGCGCCCGAGACGCACGTAGAGCTTCCAGGGCTTCGTGAACACCTTCGGATCGTCGATCGTCGCCACGTAATCGATCCGATCCTTGTTGACGAACGTCCACCGTTCCGTCACCCGCATCGCGTCGCTGTGGAAGCTGCCGACGATGTCGAACCACGTCCTGTCGTTGTGGTTGGTGACATCGACCACCAGGGTGTTGCCTTCCCACCGGCCGCGGGAGTCTCCCATCCACAGCTTCAGCGAGTCGCCGATATGAGGCCGTCCGTCGAGGTAGATCACGCGGTAGTGATGAGAGTACTCGTGCACCATCACGATGTAGGTCGGGAACTGCAGGATGCGCATGTTCTGCTGATAGATGATGCGGGGAACGCCTTCCAGGAAGCACCGGGAGACCGGATCGAGCAATTCCGGCCGCGATGGCTTCCGGTGCTGCGCGTAATGGAACGCCGCCTGCTTGGCTGCCCATGGCTGATAGGGAATCACGCCGTCTGGTGGATCGATGATCGGCCTGCCCAGTTGCGGCGCCTGGCCGCCGATCGTCACGTGTTCTGCCCGATCCTGGAGGCCAGCCTGGATACTGTAGGTCGTGATGTCGCTTCTCTGCCCCCAGTTGCCCTGGATGTCAGGCTGCCCATCCGCCGTCCGCGGCGCATCCCACTGGGTCTCAGCCGCCGGCAGCAGTTGGCCCGCCTCCTGGCCCGCCGCGTAGGGCGGCGCCGACAGCGCAGCAGCGCTAGCAGCCGCAAGCATCACCCCGAAGGCTCGATTCCTCACGCGCACCCCTCCTTCGACTTCCGCCAGGTTCCCGGTGCTGTCCGATGGCTTCTCCGCTCCGTGTCTACCGCCGACGGTCCCGCAGTCCGTCCGGTGCTCGTTCCCCCGCCTCTACCTGGGCGCGATCCGATCGCCCGGCCGTGTGCCCACCGCCACGCCGTCAAACGCATAACACTCGTGCTCCAGCAACTGGAAGTTCGGCTCCTTGTGCCGATAGAGGAGCATGCTCATCTTCCAGGGGCGCGTGAAGACTTTCGGATCCTCGACCGTCACCTCGTACCGGATCGTGTCCTCGTCGGCAAATGTATAGCGCTCCGTCAGCTGCATCTGCTCGCTGTGAAAATTCCCGGCGCGATCGAACCACGTGCTGTCGTTGAAATGCCGCACGCTGACGACGAGCGTGTCGCCGTCCCATCGCCCGCGCGAGTCGCCCATCCACCAGTCGATCGGCCCCTCGGGGTGCCCGCTGCCGTCCACGAAGATGTGGCGGACCGTATGCACGTACTCGTAGAGGATCGCGATGTAGTTCGGTGTCTGGACGACCTGGAACGGAAACGGCATGTAGGTGATACGCGGCACGCCGGGCAGGTAGCAATTGACTTCGGGATCGAGCGTCCGTCGATTCTTGTAGTTCTCTTCTTTCTGCTTACGGGCCCACGGCTGGTACGGAATCTCGTTGCCTTCGACCACGCCTCGACTTGCGGGAATCCCGAGCCACGGCGCGCTGTGGGGACCCGGCTCCGCGTTCTGATCCTGGAGGTTCCAGGCGGCGCCGTTCATCACCTGCCAGATCCCGGAGAAGTCGGGATGGCCGTCCTTGCCCCTGGGAACAGCCTGTCCACCCGCGCCCTGGCCCGCCACGGGCACTCCCAGCAACGCGACGACCGCCGTCACTCCCACCGCCCAGCGCGTGAGCCGACCGTTCATCACCCCTCCGAGGGCAGCCCCAACCGCACGACAGGGACCGGCCCTAAACTGGTTAGCTGGGCGATCTTAGGGGTGATGCGGCGTCAGAGGCAAGAGGGGATTTTTCAAGCCGCCTCGCGGGCCGCACGGAATTCCTCGAGCAGCCGGGCCACGTTGCCGGCGACCGAATGCAGCGTCGGACCCCAGCCGAGTTCCCGTGCGCGCGGACTCCGCACAATCTGATTGAGCGCGAGCGCATCGGCATACGGGCCCATCTTCGCGCGCGCCTCCTCGAGCGGCACGTGACGCACGTCCGGGCGCATCTTTGCGTGCCGGGCCACGGCATCGACGATGTCCCCGACGCGTTCGTCGGCCTCGTCGTTGGCGTGAAAGATGCCGGACGCCTGCGGCTGGGTGGCCACGCGCACGTACAAATCGGCCAGGTCTCGTTCGTACACGCACGCCCACCGGTTCCTGCCGTCGCCGATGACGCGTACGAGGCCGTTGGCCGCGTCCTTCAGCACGTCGCCGATGATGCCGCGCGCGCCGCCGTAAACGATCCCCGGCCGGATGACCGCCGTGCGGAGCAAACGGCCACGGCCGGCATCGAGCACGAGCTGTTCGTGGCCGGGTCGCCAGGCGACGAGCGGCGTCGGCCGGGCCTCAGCGCTCTCGTTGGCCGCCCCGACCGTGTTGCCCAGCACCCAGACACCCGAGGTGTACAGGAAGCTCACCGTCTGTCCTCGCGCGGCGTGACGGATGGCCGCGCCGAGCAGGGCGTCAATCGCCTGCCGATCCACCTCTGGCCCGCGCTTGGACTGCTCGAACGCGGCGTGCACGATGCAGTCGCACTGCTCCGCAGCCGAGCCGTACGACCGCGGCTCCACGAGATCGCCGACGACCGGGTGCACGCCGCGCAGCGTCATGCGTTCCGCTTTCTCCGGATCGCGCACGAGCGCGGTCACGGAGTGCCCACTCCGCAGCAGAGCATCACGCACCGCCGACCCAATGTACCCGGTCGCTCCTGTCAGGAAGACGCGCATCGAGAAGCCCACATTGTAGTCGGTCTTGCGCCTGCGCCAAGCACGAACACCGAAAGGACGAATCGGTGAAATGCCCAAGGTCGAAAAGACGCAGCATAATGCAGTGGTGCGCCGCGACACGCTGATTGACTTCTTCCACGACCTGTCTCGTCTGCGCGGCGAGTTCCTCGTCTACGACGACGGGTACCGGCAAAGGAGGTACAGCTACGACGACGTCGCGCGCGCGGCGCGCGGCGTGGCCGCCAAGCTCGCCGCGTCGGGTCTGGGAAAGGGCGACAAGGTCGTCTTCTGGGGCGAGAACCGGCCGGAATGGATCGCGTGCTTCTGGGGTTGCCTGATCGCCGGCATCATCGTCGTACCGATCGACTATCGATCGTCGTCCGAGTTCGTCGCGCGCGTACGCCGGCTCGTGCGGGCGCGACTCCTCATCGTCGGCGACGACGTGCGCGCGATCGCGGCGGGGGTCGATCTCGGCGGCGCCGATGTCTGGCGCTTCACCGACCTCGACTGGTCCCTGGACGCGCCGATGCCGTCGGTGGCGCTCACGCGCGACGACATCATCGAGATCATCTTCACCTCGGGCGCCACCGCCGAGCCGAAGGGTGTGGTCATCCGCCACCGGAACGTGCTGGCGAACATCGTTCCAGTCGAGAGGGAAGTCCTTAAGTATCAGAAATTTACGTGGCCCGTTCGACCCATTCGCTTCCTCGACCTGCTCCCCCTCAGCCACATGTTCGGCCAGGCGATGGCGACGAGCATTCCGCCGATGGTGCGCGGGACCGTCGTCTTCACGCGCAGCTTCAATCCGCACGACATCGTGGAGCTCGTCCGCGCCAGGCGCGTCTCCGTGCTGGTGTGCGTGCCGAAGATTCTCGATGTGTTGCGCGAGCACGTCATCCATGTCGTGCCGGAGTCGGCGCAGGCGCCGCCATCGGGCATCTCGATACCGGGACGATGGTGGAAGTACCGCCGCGTGCATTCCGCCTTCGGCCTGAAGTTCTGGGCGTTCGTCGTCGGCGCCGCACCGCTGCCCGCCGGCGTCGAGCAGTTCTGGCGGCGCATGGGCTTTGCCGTCATCCAGGGGTACGGGCTCACCGAAACCGCGCCAATCGTCACGCTCAATCACCCGTTCAAGTCGAAAGGGGGCGGGTCGGTGGGAACGCCGATTGCCGGCGTGGACGTGCGCATTGCAGAGGACGGAGAGATCCTCGTGCGCGGGGAGAACGTCACCTCCGGCTACTACGTTCCGGAGGACGGACGCGAAAGCGGACGCGCGGCACCGGTCGAGGGCGTAATCGACGCGGAGGGATGGCTCCATACCGGCGACATCGGCGAGCGCGACGGGGAAGGGCGGCTGTTCATCAAGGGCCGCAAGAAAGAGATGATCGTCACGCCGGAGGGGCTGAACGTCTTCCCCGAGGACGTTGAACGGGTGCTGAACGAGCTGTCGCTGGTGCGCGACTCAGCCGTCGTTGGCGTGACCGACCGCGGACAGGAGCGGGTGCACGCGGTGCTGGTGGTGGAGCCCGGCGCCGATGCGAGCGTGATTGTGCGCGAGGCGAACGCGCGGCTCCTGGACCATCAGCGGATCCGGGGTGCGTCGGTCTGGCCCGGCGCCGAGCTGCCGCGCACCGAAGGGACGCGCAAGCTCAGACGGGCGGCGATTCGTGAGTGGGTCGCCTCGGGCGCCAGGCCGATCGAAGCGTCGGGCGACACCGTCGAGGCGCTCGTCGCCAGGTTCGCCCGCGGCCGCGACGTGAGCGGCGCTACCACGCTGGAGGAACTGGGCCTGAGCTCGCTCGAGCGCGTCGAGCTCATGGTTGCGCTCGAGGACAGGTTTCAGACGCGCGTCGACGAGGCGCGCGTCACCGAAACGGCGAACGTCGACGATCTGAAACGCCTGGTGCAGCAGGGGCCGGCGGCCGAGGACACGCAGGAGGCGGTCGAGTTCCCGGCGTGGAATCGCGCATGGCCGGTGCGCGTCATCCGCCGGCTGTCGCTGGCCACATGGATCGTGCCGCTCACCCGCCTCTTTGCGCACCTGCGCGTGGAGGGACTCGAACACCTGCGGCAGTTGCAGGGGCCCGTCATCTTCGCCTCGAACCATCAGAGCCACATGGACGTGCCGGTCATCTTCGCCGCCTTGCCCGGCCGGTGGCGCGGCCGGGTCGCGCCGGCGATGCTGAAGGAATTCTTCACGGCCCATTTCCATCCCTCCGCACACAGCTGGCGTCAGTGGCTCACGAACTCGCTGAACTACTACCTGGCGTGCTGCTACTTCAATACGTTTCCGATTCCGCAGCGCGAGGTCGGTACGCGCCATACGCTCCGCTACATGGGCGAGCTGGTGGGCAGCGGCGCGTCGATCCTGATCTTTCCAGAGGGCGTGCGGTCCGAAACGGGCACCATCAGGCCGTTCCGCGGCGGCATCGGCATGATGGCGTCGCGGCTCGACGTTCCGGTCGTGCCGATCCGGATCGACGGCGTCGATCGGGTGCTCCACCCGAACTGGAGGATGGCGCGACCCGGCCGTGTGCGCGTTGCCTTCGGCGCGCCGCTGCGCCTTGGAGGCGACGACTACGCGGATTTGGCGCGGCAAGTGGAGGAACGGGTGCGATTGCTCGCGCCAAACGACACGATTCGTTGACGTTGCGCACCGAATGTCCCTGTGGCACACTGATTGCTACGGTTGTGTGAAAGGACGAGCTATTGAGCAAAGACGATCTGATCGACATGCAGGGCACAGTTGTCGCCGTTCATTCCGGCGGCCTGTACCGCGTTCAGTGCGATGCGGGCCACGAAGTCCTGGCGCAGTTGAGCGGCCGGATGCGCCGGTTCCGCATCAAAGTCGTGCCGGGCGATCGCGTGACCGTCGGCGTTTCCCCCTACGATCCGGTCCGCGGCATCATCACCTTCCGCGCACGATAAGCAGTGAATCTTGAAGACCAGCGCCACACACCCCAAACAGACCGACCGTAGCCGCCGCGAGCGCCCGGGCCGCCGCGGCCGACGCCCATCCGAGCGCTCGAGAACGGCAGCCCGCCCCGATCGGGACGACACGGCGCCGCTCCCGTACGAGCCGGCGGAGTTCGATGCCGCGCCGATGGCGTTCGAGGCCCTCGGGCTCGACGCGCGTCTGCTGAGCGGCATCCGCGATCTCGGATGGGACGAGACGCGTCCCGTGCAGAGCGGCGTGATCCCGATCGCGCTGTCCGGCGCCGACCTCATCGCGTGTGCGGAGACCGGCACAGGAAAGACCGCGGCGTTTCTCGTCCCCATGCTGCAGCGGTTCCTGAGCCGCCCCCAGGCCGAGGCGAGCACACGCGCCCTGGTGCTCGCGCCGACGCGCGAACTCGCCGTCCAGATTGAAGATCAGGTGCAGGGGCTCACCTACCACACGACGATCTCGAGCGCTGCGGTCTTCGGCGGCGTTCCGATGGACCCGCAGGAGCGCGCCCTCCGCGCCGGCGTCGACATCGTCGTGGCCACGCCCGGGCGGCTGATGGATCACATGCGGCACGACGCCGTGAACTTCACCGCTCTCGAGATCCTCGTCCTGGACGAAGCGGACCGCATGCTCGACATGGGCTTTCTGCCGGACGTCCAGCGGATCCTCGCCGCGCTTCCACAGGTGCGACAGACGCTGCTCTTCTCGGCGACGATGCCCGGGGAGGTTCTGAAGCTGACGCAGGAATTCTTGCGCGCCCCCCGGTACGTACAGGTGGGGCGCCGCGGCGGACCGGCGCAGACGATTTCGCATGCGATTCAGACGGTTGCAAGGGGCGAGAAGGCCGAATGGCTGGCGCGGTGGCTGCGGCACGAGGCCGAGGGCCCAGTGCTCGTCTTCTGCCGGACCAAGATCGGGGCCGATCGACTCGCGTCGCGGCTGAGCGGACTGGGCATTCGGGCGGCCGTGGTGCACGCGGACCGATCGCAGCCGCAGCGGCTCGCGGCCGTCGAGGGGTTCCGTTCGGGAACGTATCCGGTCCTGGTGGCGACCGACGTCGCCGCCCGCGGCCTCGACATCGACGGCATCGCCCATGTCGTGAACTACGAAGTGCCTGACACGCCGGAAATGTACGTCCACCGAGTGGGCCGTACCGGACGCGCCGAGTCCACCGGTCGTGCGTTGACGTTGGTGGCACCTGACGAGGTGCGCGCGCTCCGCGCGCTGGAGAAGGCCGTTGGGGTTCAACTTCAATAACCCGGGATCCGGGATCCCGGCCCCGGCCGACCGGCCGGAGTCGGCGGCGCTCGTACGGTTCCATTCCTGCCGCTGGATGCAGCCCGCGGAAAACGGGAACGCGGAATACTGCACGCACCGCGAGGTCAAACCCTACGCGGGGACGGCCGGGTTCGACGCCGAGGCGTGGTGCCCCGAGTGCCAGCACTACAAGCTCCGCCGCTCGCCGAAGAAGCGGAAGCCCGAGGATAGTTACAGCTATTGACGACTTGACGAGCCGTCAGTCCGAGAATTCCTTCGCCAGATCCACCCACTCGCCCTTCGGCGCCAGCTGCTGGTACGCCCGCCAGTGAACGCGCGCTTCCCGCGAGTGCCCGCCTTTCTCGAGCGTCACGGCCAGATAGAAGTGCGCGTCGGCGTAGGCCGGATTCAGTTTGAGCGCGTCCCGGTAGCACGTCTGCGCCAGGGGATACCGGCCGAGATCGTGAAAGATGTTCCCCAGATTGAAATGGGCCTCGAACACGTCGGGCTCGAGCGCGATGGCTCGCTCGTAGAGCGCCTGCGCCTCGGCAATTTCGTCGCGGGCGTAGTGGATGTTCGCCAGATTGATCAGCCCTGGAACCAGGTACGGGTCGATCTCGAGCGCACGCCGGTACGCCGTCGCCGCACTGTCGAAATTGGCGGGATCTCCATCGTCGAGGAGCGACGCGGTCAGGAAATACTGCTCGGCCGTCGATTCGGGCGGCGGCGGGGGCGGATCCAACAGCGCCGCCAGCGGCGGCAGCTCGCGACGACGCAGTTGCAGCACCTTGGCCGGCTGCGCCTCGAGACGGAAGTCGAACGTCAACTGCCCTGATCGCGACGCCAGCAGATGGCGAAGCACGGAACGGAAGCTGGAGCCCGCGGCCAATGCCTCGTCGGCCTGCTTGATGACCGCGACATCGGCAAACGAGTACGACTCGTCACCGCTCCCGCTCCGCTCGGGGCGGATGAGGCCCCACTTCTGCATGTAGCGAAGATGATCGTCGCGCACCTGCGTGTACCGCTCGAGCAGCTGACGCCGCGACGTAAAGGCAGGGCCCGTGGTTGTCACACCGCGTTCACTATAATCTTAGTTCGGGGTCGGTAGCTGGCGGGTAGCTGTTCCTGTTGCTCGGCGACCAGCTGCCGACCGGCAACGGCCGCCCTACCACTTCCCGACTACCGTATGCTGCTCGCAGGAGACGTCGGCGGTACGAAGACGCTCCTCGGCCTGTTCGAACGCGCCGATCGGCGCCCACGTCGGATTCACGCCTTCAGCTATCCCACCACGGCGTTCGACAGCTTCGGCGCCATGCTCGACGCGTTCGCGCGAGAGGCGGGTCGCCCCCTGCGAATCGACGCCGCGGCGGTCGGCGTCGCTGGCCCCGTGCTCGCCGGCCACGCCCGCCTGACGAACATAGTCTGGGACATCGGCGACGACGAGATCGCGGCACGGCTCGGCACCTCGCGCGTGCGGCTCGTCAACGATCTCGAAGCGCTGGCGAACAGCGCCGACGTGCTGGCCGACGAAGAAGTCGCCGTGCTCCAGCAGGGTGTGCTCCGTGAGGACGGTCACGCCGTCGTCATTGCGGCCGGCACCGGCCTCGGGCAGGCGCACCTCCTCCGCGTCGGCCGCCGGCTTCGGCCGGTCCCCTCCGAAGGAGGACATGCCGATTTCGCCCCGCGCACCGACCGCGAGATCGAACTGTTGCGGATGCTTCGCGCCGAGTACGGCCGCGCGGAGGTCGAGCACGTGTTGAGCGGACCGGGCCTGCTGAATCTGCACCGCTTCACCCACGGCGGCCGGCCCTGCGGCGAGGTCGGCGCGCTGACCTCGGCGACCAGCCCTGCGGCCGTCTCGCAGGCCGCCATGAGCGCGCGGTGTCAGGCCTGCGTGGAATCGCTGGCGATCTTCGTGAGTGCTTACGGCGCAGAGGCCGGGAATCTGGCGCTGCGCGGGATGGCGACCTCTGGCGTGTGGGTGGGCGGCGGCATTGCGCCGAAGATCCTCCCGCTCCTGCAGGACGGGCGCTTCATCGAGGCGTTTTGCGCCAAAGGGGTCATGGCTCCCCTCGTCGCGCAGATTCCCGTCAAAGTCATCGTGAACCCCGAAGCGGGCCTGCTCGGAGCCGCCGTGTTCGCGCAGGAACTCGTGGACGCGTGAAGGGCAACGGGGGCCTGGTTCACAGTACGCGTGCTACCGCTCCGCCATCCTCTCGAGCGCCCTCACGCCCGCCCGCATCGCGACAAGACAGGTCACGACGCTCAACGCCATCGCCAGCGTGAAGCTTGCCGCCATGAGGAACTCGCGCATGGCCGAGAGCTGAATGCGGCGGATGCGGCTGAACAGCCACAATGACGAGGGCCACCCGAGCAGGACAATCGTGGCGATGACATAGAGAACGGCGAGAATCATGAACGTGACGCCGCCGTACGACCCGGCCGCCTGCGTCGGATCGGCGCCGAACCGCGGGTAGCACGCGCCCAGCCCGACCGCCAGCCCCACCAGGGCGCCCGTCATGAAGACGACGGCCACCGCTGCGACGATCTTGAGGAAGGGGTCGACCCCCATCAGCTCGTTGGCGGCAACCGTGAGCCCTTCGGTGAAGAGAAGGACCGGAATCAGACCGATCCAGAACTTCGACCAGAGGAAATCACCGAGCGAGATCGGCGAGCTGCGGATGACCCAGAATGCCGCACCTTCGGTCGAGACTGCCGGGAAGACGAACCGCACCGCCACGGTCGCGAGCACGAAGCCGGCCATCGCGAGGTTCACGAAAGCATAGACATTCTTGAGGAAGCCGCTCATGTAGGGGATGCGCTCCAGGTCCAGCGTCCGGAAGTTGTAGAGATACAGCAGGACCAGGGCGAAGAGCGGCAGCAGTTGGAGCCATTGACTGACGTCGCGCAGGAAGACCTTGGCATCCTTGATGAGGAGCTGCCGTCGCACCGTGGAGACCGGGAGCGCGTGCGCCACTCGATCGATCACGCCGAGCGGCGTGACGCGCGCCTTGGGCGCCTCCTGCGACCTGGAATAGCCGGCACGATGCCAGCGGCGATCCTCCGCGCTCAACACCACCGTACAGGCGAGCGCCGTCGTCCAGAGCGCCGCGCCGTGCAGCAGGTCGTGGCCGCCCTGCAGCTCGGCAAACAGCAACTCCCCCGCCCAGAACGACGGCAGCAGCGGCGTGAGGGGCGACTGCAGCGTCGCGAAGAAGTCGGCGATGTCGGGGAGCGACTCGACGCGCAGCAGTCGCTCGGGCTGGATGAAGCGCAGGATCAGCACGAGCGCCGCCGCGAACCCGATTCCGACCAGCGCCAGCAGATCGCGGGCGCGCCGCGCCGGGAGCACGTTCACGAGCAGCAGTGTGGCGCCCGTGCCCGCAGCGACCGGAATCATGGCAAACGGCGCCACGATCAGGACGCCCGCCGCGTAGAACGCGACCGGCGCACACCGCGCGGCGCCGACGCCGAGCAGCACCGGCGTCAGGAACATGACCACCATCCACGACGCCTGCCCGACCGTCCGGGTGAACCGGGCGAGGAACAGCCGGCCCGAGGCAATCGGCGCCGTGAGCAGCAGGCGCAAGTCGTCGGCGAGAAAGAACGTCGAGAACGCGGTCACGACGCCGCTGAAGGCCAGAAAGGCGAGGAACGTCAGGAACAGCCACGACAGTCCCAGCCGGAGCAGGTAGTCACCGAACTCCGCGTACGCCAGCAGCTGCCGTGTCACCCAGAACGACCCGGCGAAGAGCGCGGCGCACACGCCGATGCCGATGCCGCCGACGAGCGACGCCCGCAGCAGGTCGCCCGGTTCCCGCCGCCGCAGGCGGTTCCGCGACGACCAGACCCACGGCAGCAGCAGAAACGGGAATGGACGCGTCATGACAGCGCCCGCGGCCACGGCGTCTCGCCGACGCGCTGAGACACTGGAGAACACACCTGGCCTCGGTGGTTCTTCGTGTCGTCGGTGCGCATCGACATCACACGATCTCGTCGATTTCCTGCAGCCCGCTGCCGCCCGTGAGCCTCAGGAAGATCGATGTGAAGTGCTCGTCGCCCGCGCCGGTGAGCCGGCGCACATCCTCGACGGTGCCCTGCACGACGATGCGCCCTTTGTTGATGATGCTGATCCGGTGGCTCATCTCCTCGGCAACTTCGAGCGTATGGGTGCTCATCAGGATCGCGACGCCGCCCTCGCTCATGCGACGGAACACCGCCTTGATGAGTCTGGCCCCGCGCGGGTCGAGGCCCACCATCGGCTCATCGACGACCACGGCGCGCGGCCGGTGCAGGAACGCCGCGCTCATCACGAGCCGCTGCTTCATGCCGTGGGAAAAGCTCTCCACCAGCTCGTGTTCCCAGCGCCGCAGCTCGAACAGGTCGAGCATCTCGTGCACCCGCGGAGCGATGTCGGCGCCGTCGATCCCGTACAGGCCGCCGTGGAACCGCAGGAACTCGCCGGCCGTGAGCTTCTCGTAGATGAACGGCCGATCCGGCACGAACCCGAGCGACCCCTTGGCCGCCTCGGGCTCCAGGGCCATGTCGTGGCCGTTGACGACCACGCGTCCGGCCGTGGGCTGCAGCAGCCCGGCAATCATCCGCAGCGTGGTCGTCTTGCCCGCGCCGTTCGGCCCGAGGAACCCGTGAATCTCGCCCGGTTGCACCTCGAGGTCCACATCGTCCACCGCCGCGAAGGCGCCATACCGCTTGACGACGTGCTCGACGGCAATCATGGAGTGTCGCACCCGCATCCGCGCGGCTGGGAACGCGGGGCCGGCAGCGGCGGGAGCCCCGCCTGTTCCCGGCCGACGAGCACCGGCGTGATGCGCGGATCGAGATCCAGATCGAGCACCGTCATTCGAATCCGCCCGATGAGCGGCACGATGGCCGCCTGCGCGTCGAGCCCGCCGCGCACCAGCCGCAGATGCGTGCCGTCGGCGGGGAACTGGTTGAGCGTCGGATCCACCGGCAGCCAGAGGCCGCGACCGTCGCCCTCGTCGAGGTACACTTCGGGCCACGCGTGATAGTAGAAGGCGCCCTGCGCGCCGCGGACGAAGACGAGGCCCACGGCAATGCGCGCGGGAATGCCGGCTGCGCGCGCCATCGCAACATAGAGCGCCGTGTGCTCGTTGCAGTCGCCCACCTTGGTGCGGAGCACCTCGAGCGCCGACGGCAGGCTGACGGTCGGTTTCTTGTCGAGCAGCGCGTTCACGTACCGCGTCAGGCGCTCGGCCCTGGCACGCTGGCCGGCCACACCTTGGAGCGCCCGGCGGGCTTCCTCCGCTATTTCCGGCGCGTCGCTCTCGATGAACGGTTCCGGAGCGAGATACTGCGCGGCGTCGGCGTCGCCAGGACCCGACCGCAGCGTCTGCGGATCGCGAATCTCGATGACGGCGCCCTCGACTGTCTGGCCGACGCCGTCGAGGTCCCGCCGAGGCAGATCGACGCCGTCGAGGCGAAGCCGGAGGCGCCGCACGGCGCGCGGCTCGTCGATTCGCTGCGACATGACGGGCACGACCGCCGACATGCGCAGCAGATCCTCCTGCACGCCTCCGGGAATGGCCAGCCCCTGAGCCTGCTCCGGCGTCTCCCGCACCGTCATGAGCCCGAGCGGACTTTCCTCGCGGATGACTTCGCCGGTGTCGGTCACCCAGGCGGTCGTCTTCAGACCCTGGAATGCCATCTCGACCCGAAAGGCGGGCATGCTCCCGTCCCGCGTGCGCACGATCTCGCGCGCGCGGATCGCCACGTCCATCGGTGTGTTCTGCAACGTGGCCGGATCGAAGACGGTCCAGCGAAGGCGGGGACGGCCGGCCAGGCCGCGGCTCGCCAGCATCCGAAACAGGTTCAGGCTCGTGGCCGGAGGTTCGTCGAGGCGGCGTTCCTCGGTGCGCGTCGTGCCACCCGACCTGATCGCCAGACGCAGCAGGTGCGCTCCACCCGAGGCGGCGGGCTCGATCGTGCCGCGCACCTCCACGGGTCCGGTCCCGGGATCGAGTGCGAACACGAACGCCCGCAGCACGAATGCGCTGTCGACCTGCGCGGTGGTGCGGATCGTCGTCGTCGTGGCCGATCCGAGCAGCGTCAGCAGCAGGCGTGCGTCTTCCTGGAGCTCGAAGCCGGTGTCGGTGCGTATCGTCTGGCTGACGGTGAAGCCGATCTTCTCGCCGCGGTAGTACACGCCGCGCCAGGTCGCCGTCGGGCCGTACCGGGCGAGGTCCGTCGCGAGATTCGCCGGCGCCGCCTGCACGTAGGAGCGGTGCACGAGCACCGCCATACAGCCAGCCCACGCCACGAGGACGAGGAGGGAGAGCGGTCGGGTGACCGTTGGCGAAACCGGCCGTAGCAGCTTCATCGAACCCGGAAATCCCGATCGTGTATCGGTCGTCCAGCCTGGCGCCTGCAGACGCCGCCGCGCCCAGCGCGGCCCGCGGGCAACCCGCGCAACCCGCACCGAATCAAGGGCTTACCTTGACTTGGCTGGAACCCGCGCGGTACGCTGGGGTGGTCCTCCAAGCGACGGTCCTTGCTGATCACGCTCAACGGCGACGCGTACGAGCTCGACGAGCCTCTGTCTGTGGCCGACTTGCTTCAGACGTTGTCGATCGACCCCCGCCGCGTGGCCGTGGAGTACAACTACTCGATCCTCAAGCGGCAGCTCTTCGCGGAGACGATCGTGCACGAGGGCGACTGCATCGAGATCGTGAATTTCGTGGGTGGTGGCTGACATGAGCAACACGCCGTTCGTTATCGCGGGCCGCAGCTTCACGTCGAGGCTGATCGTCGGCACCGGCAAGTATTCGTCATTCCCCGTGATGGCGCAGGCACATGCGGCCTCGGGCGCTGAGATCGTGACGGTGGCGGTGCGGCGTGTGAACATCAGCGACCGCTCGCGCGAGTCGCTCCTCGACTACATCGACACCGACCGCATCTTCGTCCTGCCGAACACGGCCGGATGCTACACGGCCGAGGAAGCGGTGCGGACAGCGCACCTGGCGCGCGAAGCCGGGCTGTCGCACTGGGTGAAGCTGGAGGTGATCGGCGACGAGCGCACGCTGTTCCCCGACACCGAAGCGCTCGTGGCGGCCACGCGCACGCTGGTGCGCGACGGCTTCGTCGTATTGCCCTACACCAACGACGATCCCATCGTCTGCCGGAAGCTCGAGGACGCCGGCGCCGCTGCCGTCATGCCGCTCGGCGCGCCGATCGGATCGGGGCTCGGGATTCAGAACGCGAACAACCTGCGCATCATCCGGGAATTCGCCCGTGTGCCGGTCGTCGTCGATGCCGGTGTCGGAACCGCGTCGGATGCGGCGCTCGCCATGGAACTCGGCGCCGACGGCGTCCTGATGAATACGGCCATTGCGGGCGCCGACGATCCGGTCGCCATGGCGGAGGCGATGCGGCACGCGGTCGTCGCGGGACGGCTGGCGTACCTGGCGGGCCGCATCCCCCGCAAGATGTACGCGACGGCCAGCAGCCCGGTGGAAGGCATGGTCGGCCGTTAGCCGATGAGCGATACGCTGCCGCCGCGTCCGGCGCCGATCCCTCCTCCCGACCGCTCCCAAATCGAACGCCTCAACGCGCTGTACGACTTCACTGCGCCCGTCACGCCGGGCGGCTGGCGCAGCCGGCTGACCGACCGCGTTCGGGCCTGGCTGGGCCGCATCCTGTTCCGTCAGCGCGAGTTCAACGCCGCGCTGGTGGAACATCTCAACCGGAACGAAGCGGTTGCGACGGCGGCGCACCACGCCAGCGCTCAGACGATCCGCTGGATCGAGGAGCAGATCCAGGAGCAGATCCGGGAGCCGATCCGATCGTTTACGGAAGAGCTCGAGCGCCAGGCCGGCGAGATGGAGGGCTACCGGGACGAGATCGAGCGACACCACCAGGCCCTGGCCGCATGGGAGCGCCGCACCGGCAGTGCCGTCGCGTCGCTGACGACGGCGCATGAGGAGCTGCGGACCTCGTTTGGCGTGCTGCAGCAGGCGGTCCAGAACCTCAAACGCGAGATCGGCCGCCTGAGCGAGGGAACAGCGCGTCCGGCAGTCGCGGCCAGCGTGTCTACCGCCGCTCCAGCCATCGAATCGCTCGACAGCCACAAGTACGTGGGGTTCGAGGACCAGTTTCGCGGCTCTTCGAGCGACATCCGGCAGCGGGTATCGGAGTATGTGCCGCTCTTCCAGGGAGCCCAGAACGTCCTCGATATCGGTTGCGGCCGGGGCGAATTCCTCACGCTGCTCCGCGACGCGGGAATCCCGGCGCGGGGCGTTGACATCAACGGTGCGATGATCGACGTCTGCCGGCAGCAGGGAATGGAGGCCGAGGAAGCCGACGCGGTGGCGTACCTGTCACGGCAGCCCGACCGATCGGTGGGTGGCCTGTTCGCCGCCCAGGTTGTCGAGCACCTCGAGCCCCACTATCTCAACGCGCTCCTGGAGGCCGCCTACGACAAGCTGCAGCCTGGCGCGCCCATCGTGCTCGAGACGATCAATCCGGCCTGTTGGTTCGCGTTCTTCGAGAGCTACCTCCGCGACATCACGCACGTACGGGCCTTGCATCCCGACACGCTCAAGTTCCTGCTCATCGCCAGCGGGTTCCAGGGCGTGGAGATCCGCTACCGTTCGCCCTATCCAGAGCACGAAAAGCTGCAGCCGCTCGCCCCGCATGCATCGCTCGGCGACACAGTGGACACGCTGAACGCCAACGTGGAGCGGATCAACCGCCTGCTGTTCACGTGGCTCGACTACGCGGCGATCGGCCGACGGCCGTGACGCTGGTCGTCCGAGTCGCCCAGGTCCTCCTCGGCGCCACACTGGCGGCATGGGTGGGCCCGGCGATGCTGGCGCCCGACGTCCCGCGAACCGCCGGGCTCGCCGCCGCCCTCGTCTTCCTGGCGACGCTCTGGCGTCCCGGCGCCGGCCTCTTGCTCGTGGCGGGACTCGCTCCCGCGGCCTCGCTCCTGGCACCGCCGCCGGCGCGTCCCGCGGAACTGCTCGCATGGGCGCTGTTCTCCGCATGGCTCCTTCGGGTGTGGCCGCCGCTCGCGCCGCGGGGACCGGACACGGGCGCCGGAGGGCGCGCCGTCACGACGGCCGCTGCGCTCTATGCGGCGGCCCTCATCGCATCGTGGCTGATGCTGACGATCGCCGGCGCCGCAGGAGTGCCCGTCCGGGCGCTGCCCCTCTTTCTGTTCCAGTCGATTCCGACCGATCATCTGGTCTATTCGAGCCCAGAGCCCGAAACGTGGACGCTCCTGCAGAGCCTCACCGGAATGGGACTGCTGTGTGCATCCACCGCCATCGTGCGCGGCGATCCCCGGCTTCGCCGCGCTGTGGCGTGGACGCTGGTCGGCGCGCTGGCCGTGCTCGCCGGCGCGACGCTGGTCGACATCGCGCGGCAGTGGGCCGGGGCGCAGTACGGCGCGTGGTTCCTGCTCCGGTACGTGCGCGGCGAACGGGCGAGCCTCCATCTGCGCGATCTGAACGCGGCCGGGTCGCTGTACGTGCTTGCCGGCCTGACGTCGGTGGCGCTGGCGATGCTCGAGCCACGCCGCCGCGCGAGCTGGCTGCTGCCGCTTCTCCCGATCGTTCCTGCGCTGTGGCTCACAGGATCGAGGACATCCTTCCTCGCGGCACTGGGCGGACTGGCTATCCTGGCGATCGCACAGCGCCGGTGGCCACTGACGCGGCGGCAGGCCACCGTCTCCGTCACGGTGGTGGGGCTGGTGCTGCTCGCCGGCGCCGCCACGATGGAATGGCAGCCGGACGTCCAGGGGAGCGCGGGACGGGCGGCCAGTCTGCGATCGCAGTTCCTCGAGACGACCGCCCGCATGTTCGTCTCGGCGCCACTCTACGGCGTCGGAGTCGGACGGTACTTCGACCGGTCCGCGCAGTTCATGCCGGCCGCGCTGCGCGAACTGTACGGCAACGAGAACGCACACAACTATTTCGCGCAGCAGTTCGCCGAGCTCGGCATCGTCGGAGGGCTGTTGTTCCTGTGGCTGGTCGCGGCCATGGTTGCCTCGGGGTGGAGTGCCGCGCGCGAGCGACCATCCGACGCGACGCCGGGGGTGGTCGGGCTCTTTGCCGGGATGAGCGCCTATCTCCTGACCTGTCTAACCGGCCACCCGCTGCTCGTCTCGGAGGCGGCCTTCCCCTTCTGGATTGCGTGCGGAGCGCTCGTCGGCGGGATGGATACCCCCCCGCGGCTGCCGTACAGGAACGGCGCGCTCGTTGCAGCGGCGTGCGCGCTCCTTGCCGTCGGCGTGGCATGGGCGACCCTCTCGTACGCGCGCGTGACGGCTCCGCCGTCCGAACAGGGATTCCACGGCATCGAGACCGCGCCGGACGGTACGGCGTTCCGCTGGATGACGCGCCACGCGGTGACGTACGTGTCGAGCGACGCAGGCTTCCTTCGGCTGCGCGCACGCGCACCGGACATCACGCTCCGGCGACCGCTCGTCGTTGAGATGGCCGTTGCTGGTGAGGTCGTCGATCGGCGGGAGATTCCGGCGGGCCGCTGGCTGACCTACGACGTGCCGGTCCCTCGGCCGAGCTCCGCGCCGTTTCGGCGCATCGATCTGCGGGCCAACCAGTTCACGACGCAGGAGACGCGGCTGGGCAGGCGGCGGGCCGAGCGGCCCATTGCCGCGATGATCGGCGGGATCAGGTGGATCTCGCTCGAGGAGGTCCCGTAGCGACGACGGGCGTCGCCCTACAGGCGGAAGATGTGCGGCGCCTGGAAGCCCTTCAGGGCGTTCCGGGTATCGACGACGAGCGGATAGCGGGCCACGATCGCACCGTAGTCGAATGCGCGGTGATTCGTGCAGATGACGGCACAGTCGACGCCGTCGCCCTGGTCTTCATGAACCGAACACAGGTTCAGACCCCCGTGCTGCAGCTTCGGGATGTACGGGTCGGTGTAGCTCACGATGGCGCCGCGGCGATGCAGCAGCTCGAGAATATCCAGCGCCGGGGACTCGCGGATGTCGCTCACGTCCTTCTTGTACGCCACGCCGAACAGGTGCACCCGCGAGCCGTTGATCGCCTTGCGCATGGTGTTCAGCGCCTCGCCGATCCGCTCCACCACGTAGGACGGCATCGACCCGTTGACGTGGCCCGCCAGCTCGATGAAGCGGCACTCGAATCCGTTCTGGCGCGCCTTCCAGGAGAGGTAGAACGGATCGATCGGGATGCAGTGGCCCCCCAGGCCCGGGCCCGGATAGAAGGGCATGAAGCCGAACGGCTTCGTGCTGGCGGCGTCGATGACCTCCCACACGTCGATGTTCATCCGGTGGGACATCAGGGCAATCTCGTTGACGAGTCCGATGTTCACGGCCCGAAACGTGTTCTCCAGCAGCTTGACCATCTCCGCCACCTGGGTCGAGCTGACGGGAACGACCGTCTCGATGATCGAGCCGTACAAGTCGGAGGCGAGCTCCGTGCTCAGCCGGTTCACGCCGCCGACCACCTTCGGAATGGTGCGCGTCGTGTGCGTGGCGTTGCCGGGATCGACGCGCTCGGGCGAGAACGCCAGGTGGAAATCGACGCCGGCTCTGAACCCACGCTCCTCGAGCGCCGGCTGCACCACCTCATCGGTCGTTCCCGGATACGTCGTCGACTCGAGAATGACGAGCTGCCCAGGCCTCAGGTGCGTCTTCACGGCATCCACGGCCTGCACGACGTACGACAGGTCCGGGTCTTTCGTCTTCCGCAGCGGCGTCGGCACGCAGATATCGACGACGTCCATGTCGCGGAGGTGCGACATGTCGGTCGTCGCCCGCAGCCGACCCTCGCGCACCGAGGCGGCGATGTCGTCGCTCGCGACATCGAGGATGTAGCTGCGGCCCGCGTTGATGGCATCCACCTTGGCCGTGTCGATGTCGAATCCGGTCACGTCGAAACCGTTCTTCGCGAACTCGGCAGCCAGCGGCAGCCCCACGTACCCGAGCCCGATGATGCCGACGCGCGCGGATCGATCGCGGATCCTCTCCTTCAAGGTCGTCATGGTCTTCCTGTTTACGGTGTCGCGGCGATGGGGGTCGGCCGTCCGGCGAGCCGCGCGAGGTCGGCGTCGACCATCCGGGCCACCAGATGCTCGAAGTCGACCTCCGGCTTCCACCCGAGCACCCTCTGCGCCTTGCTCGAATCGCCGATCAGGTGGTCCACTTCGGCCGGACGGAGGAATGCCGGGTCGACGCGCACGTACTTCCGCCAGTCGAGCCCCACGCAGCCGAACGCGCATTCGACGAGCTGCCGGACCGAGTGCGACACGCCGGTGGCGATGACGTAATCGTCGGCCTCGTCCTGCTGCAGCATCATCCACATGGCGCGCACGTAATCGGCCGCGTACCCCCAGTCGCGGCACGCATCGAGATTGCCGAGTCCGAGATGGTCCGCCAGTCCCAGCTTGATGCGGGCCACGCCGTCGCTGACCTTGCGCGTGACGAACTCGATGCCCCGCCGCGGCGACTCGTGATTGAACAGGATGCCGGAGACGGCGAACAGACCGTAGCTCTCACGATAGTTGACCGTGATGTAGTGGCCGAAGACCTTGGACACACCGTACGGGCTCCGAGGGTAGAACGGTGTGAGTTCGGTCTGCGGCACCTCGCGTACGCGGCCGTACATCTCACTCGACGAGGCCTGGTAGAACCGGATGCTCGGATCCACCTGGCGGATCGCCTCGAGTACCCGCGTGACGCCCTGCGCGTTGAACTCGCCGGTGAGCATCGGCTGGTCCCACGACGCCGGAACGAACGACATCGCCGCCAGGTTGTAGAGCTCGTGGGGGCGCACGTCCTGAACGACCCGCACCAGAGACAGTTGATCGAGCAAATCCGCCGGCCGGAGCGTGACCCGATCGAGCAGGTGCTCGATGCGCCACAGATTGGACGCGCTGAGGCGCCGCACGATGCCGGTCACCTCGTAGCCCTTGTCGAGCAGCAGTTCGGCGAGGTACGAGCCGTCCTGCCCGCTGATTCCGGTGATGACTGCGCGCTTAGCCATGAACCCTGTCCATTGTATCGTGCCGGATGCCGCCCTCCGGGGAGGCCAGCCAGCGCCGCAGCGCGTCGTGCCATGCGGGCATCACGAATCCGGCCGCCGCCAGCTTCCGATTCGCCAGCGCGCAGAAACGGGGACGCCGCGCCTTGAGTCGAACCTGATCCATCGTGATCGGTTCGAGTCTCGGCGTGACGTCGAGAATGCGGGCGGCCTCCACGGCGACGTCATACCAGGTGGCATGCCCCGAATTCACGCAGTGGTACAGTCCGGGCGCCGCCTCGGTGTCGATGAGATGCCTGGTGGCGCGGGCGATGTCGTCAACGTAGCTCGGCGACACGACGCGATCGGTGAACACCGGGACCGCCCGCCCCTGCTGCAGTCCCTCCACGATGCCGTCGAGCGAGCCGCGGCGTCCCGTCAATCCGCGCGGCCCGCCAAACAGGCTTTCGACGCGCAGGACGAATCCGCGCGCCGCGTCGAGCGCAAACCATTCGCCGAGCAGCTTGCTGGCCGCATAGGTGCTCATCGGCGAGGGTGACGCGTCTTCGCGGTACGGCTCGGTCGCGGTGCCGTCGAAGACGAAATCGGACCCGTAGTGCACCAGCGTGGCGCCGGCGACGTCGGCCGCGCGGGCGAGCGTACGGAGGGCGAGTGCGTTGGTCGCCAGCGCCTCGGCGGGCCGGTCTTCGGCCCCGTCGACATCGTTGAACGCGGCGCAATTGACGATGACGGCCGGCGCCGCGTCCTGGACCGCCTTCGTCACCAAGGCCGCGTCGGTGATGTCGAGCGAGGCGCGGGTGTGAGCGATCACCACCCGGTCCGCGAACACGTCCACGATGGCCGCGCCGAGGCGGCCGGCGGCCCCGACGACGAGCACACGGCGATTACCCATGCGTGACTGGCGACAAGCGGCTCGGGAGCGACCAGATGCAGGCAAGCCTCACAAATCGTTCATTGCAAACGGCTGCGTCATCGTACCATTTTTCGCGGAAGCGTCATGGAGACATCCCGGATCGACATCGCCGTCATCGGCGCCGGCGTCGTGGGACTCGCCTCGGCGTGGTCCCTGGCGCGGCGCGGACACAGCGTCTGCGTCCTCGAACGCGAGCCGCGACCCGGCATGGCCACGAGCACGCACAACAGCCAGGTGATCCACGCGGGGATCTACTACCCCGCCGGCACGCTGAAAGCGCGCTACTGCATCGAGGGCGCCCGCATGCTGTACGAGTTCTGTGCCACGCACGGCGTGCCGTTCCGCCGCTGCGGCAAGCTCATCGTGGCGCGAGACGACGAGCGCGACGCGCTCGACGCCCTGCGGTCGCACGGCGAGGCGAACGGCGTCGAGGAACTCCGTCTCGTCGATCGGGCGTTCATCCGCGCGAGAGAGCCTCACATCCGCGCGTCGGCCGCCCTCTACTCGCCCAACACCGGCATCATCGAGGCGGACGCGCTCGTGCGCGAGCTCGTGAAGCAGTGCGGCGCGCACGACGCCGCGATTCTGCCCGGCTCGCCGCTCGTGGCGGCCGACGCCACCGGCGCCACGCTCGAGCTGCGGACGCCGGCCGAGACCATCGCCGCGCGCCTCGTCGTGAACGCTGCCGGGCTGTACGCCGACGAAGTGTCGGCGCTCCTCGGCGGCGAAGCGTTCCGCATCTATCCGTGCCGGGGCGAGTACGCGGAACTCGTCCCGTCCAGGCGCGCTCTGGTGCACGGCCCGGTGTATCCGCTACCGCACGCGTCGGGCCATTCGCTCGGGGTCCATCTCACCAAGACCACGCGCGGCAACGTGACGCTCGGCCCGACGTTCCGCTTCCAGGCCCGCAAGGACGACTACGAAGGGGATCGGCTTCCCGTGGAATCGTTCCTCGAACCGGCGCGGGAGCTGCTGCCGGAGCTGCGGCTGGAAGACCTGCGCCTCGGCGGCAGTGGGATCCGGCCGAAGCTGCATCCGCCCGAGCAGTCGTTTGCGGACTTCCTGATCCGACGCGACCGGCAGTGTCCGCGACTCGTCCACGCCGCGGGAATCGAGTCGCCCGGCCTGACGGCATGCCTCGCGATCGGCGAGGCGGTCGCGGCCCTTGCGGCCGAGGTCCTCTGACAACGTGTTGTCGCCGGCCTCACATCCGGTCCGTCGGCGCAGCCAGCCTGGTCCTTCGCAGACGCAGCCAGCACCGCGCCGAC
This sequence comes from Acidobacteria bacterium RIFCSPLOWO2_12_FULL_68_19, assembly GCA_001767525.1. GTDB lineage: Bacteria > Acidobacteriota > Vicinamibacteria > Vicinamibacterales > UBA2999 > MELF01. The sequence goes on from MELF01000017.1 coordinate 204,358, forward strand.
AGCAGCGTCCGCGCCAGCAGCCGCCGCGGCCACGAATGCGCGGCGACGTGCGTGGCGTAGTACAGGTAGGCGCTCTCGTGAAAGGCCTGAATCGCCGCCGCCCTGGCGCTGCGGCTCGACTGGCCGACGCGATGGACTGCGGTGGCGCCGGGGACGTATCGAACCTCGAAGCCACGGCTGCGCAGGCGGCGGCAGAGATCCGCGTCCTCCCAGTAGAGGAAGTAGCGCTCGTCGAACCCCTGCACGGCATGCAGCGCGGCGCGGCGCGCCAGGATGCACGCGCCAGACAGCCAGTCGACCTTGACGCTCGTCTTCCCCTTTCGCGCAGCCGCGGCGCTGATCACGTTGCGCCTCGAAACCGGCAGGCCCGGCAACGCGCGGCGCAGCAGCGTCGTGCGGCCGAAGAGTCCCGTGAACATGTCGGGATCGCCGCGGGCGTTGCCCTGCTCCGATCCATCGGGATCCAGAATGCGCGGGCCCGTCATCGCGCAGCTCTCCGAGTGCTCGAGCTCCCGCCGGAGCGACGCGAACGCGCCCTCCATGAGCCGACAGTCGGGATTCATGACGAGGACGAGCGGCGCCGACGTCGCCGCCAGCCCCTGGTTGACCCCGCGAGCGAATCCGACGTTCCGTTCGTTCCGGAGGAGCCGCACTCGCGGGCCGAATTCGCCGACAATGTCGCCGCTGCCATCGACCGACGCGTTGTCGATCACGACGGCCTCCCAGTCGGCCGGGCCGAGCTCGTCGGCGACCGACCGCAGGGCGCGCCGGAGCTCAGCGCCGGCGTTGTAGTTCACGACGATGGCACTGACGTCCGGCCTCGTCACGACGGCCTCCGCGCCAGCCCGGTGTCGAAGCGCTTCTCGCGCGCCTTCGCCGCCATCCAGCGCCGCTCGAGGTGCGCTTCGATGGCGCCCACCGGCACCGTTCTCGTCCGCTGCACCACTTGCCGCTTCCGCCACACCCGCGGCAGTCCGGCGAGGGCCGCCACCTTCGCCCTGAGGAACGTTCCGAACAGGCCGACCCGGGCGAAATACGCCGCCCCCGCCGCGTTGTAGATCAGATGACCCGGGAGCGTGCGCACGAGCAGCCCCGCGGGCGTGTTCTTCAGATAGAGCCACTCGACGTTCCGCTGGCCCTGGAACACGGCGAAGGCACTCACCCGACCGATCGTCGCGCTTCCGTGATGTCGCACGAGGGCGTCCGCCACGTACCGGCAGCGGTATCCCCGGAGGCGGGCGCGATAGGACAGATCGACGTCCTCGTGCGACGCGAAGAAGTCCTCGTCGAAGCCCCCCAGCTCGTCGAACACCGCTTTCGAGATCAGGCAGGCGGCGCCGCAGACGCCGAACACCTCCCCCGACTCGGCCGCCAGCTCCGCCGGCGCACCGTGATGGCGCTTGAACGCACCGCCCCAGCGGAGGAGTCCGTCGCCCGCGCTGTCGACAATCGCCGGGTCGTGCATGTAGACCAGGCGCGACGTGACGAGGAGGTAGCCCGCCTGCGGATCGATCCCCTCGCGCAGCCTCCGCAGCCACCGCGGGTCGGGGATGGTGTCGTTGTTGAGGAACGCCACGAAACGGCCGCGCGCCTCCCGCGCGCCGACATTGTTGGCACCGGCGAAACCCCGGTTCTCCGGCAGGGCGACGATCCGGACGTAGGGAAACCGCGCGCGCACGAAGTCCACCGTCCCGTCGGTGGATGCGTTGTCCACGAGGATGATCTCGGCGTCGATCTCCTCCTGAGCCGCGAGGGCCTCGAGGCAGGACTGGAGGTACTGCCGCCCGTTCCAGGTGGCGATCACCACCGACACGTCAGGCAACACGGCGATACACGTCCAGGGTCATGCGGGCCGTTCGCGCCCACGTGAACTGCCCGACGCGGCGCAGCCCCGCCTCGCGCATCTCGGCGCGGCGGCCGCCGTCGTTCACGACGTCGACGATTGCGCCCGTCCACGCGTCGCGTACCGTGGGGTCGAGGAGCAGCCCCGCCTCGCCAACGACTTCCGGAATCGAGGCGGTTCCCGACGCGACGATCGGCGTCCCGCTCGCCATCGCCTCGACGAGCGGCAGCCCGAACCCCTCGTAGAGCGACGGATACACGAAGGCGATCGCGTGCCGGTATAGCGCGCGGAGCTGTCGATCGCTGACGCTCGAGACCTGCACGATAGCGGCGGCCTCGCCTGCCTCCGCCGCCAGCGCCCGCAGCGCTCCGCCAACGCCGCGGTCGGTGCCGACGAGCACGAGGGACACGGCCGCGCACGCGCCACAGTCGCGACGGGCCGCGAGCACCGCCTCGACCAGCATCGGAAGGTTGCGCCGCTCGTGCAGATCACCAACGTGCAGCAGGAACGGCGGCGCCACGCCGGCCGGGAGCTCACCGGCGGGGCCAGGTTCGCTCGCCTGAAACGCCTCGTCGACGCCCGGAGGCGCCACGGTAATTCGTTCGCGGGGGATCCGGTACGCCGCCGAAATTTCCGACGCGGAAAACGCCGAGACGGTCAGGATATGCGATGCCGCGTGCGCGCTGCCGCGGTAGAAGGCACGGCGCATCCAGTCGCGGCGATAGGGATACCACTGCGGATGCAGCTCGTAGCTGACGTCGTGGATGGTGAGCACGGTCGGAACGAGCGACCAGAACGGGGCCGTGTACGCCGGCGCGTGAATCACGTCGACACGGGCGCGCCGCGCCGCCCGTGGAATGCCGACGAGGGTCCATCCGAGGTTGGTGGGAGGGTGGGGCGGTTCCTCGACGTGCCCCGTCCCTGGCGGCAGCGCGCTCGAGTCACGTCCGCCGAGCGCCACCACGTCGATCGGCTCGCCGAGGGCGAGCAGCCCGCGCACGAGACCCGCGACATAGCGGCGGATGCCCGGCGCCGGCGAGGCGAAGGCGCGGCCGTCGATCCCGATCCGGAGCCTGGCGCCGCCCGGTCGCGTCCTTACTCCCACGGGCCACAGAGACACAAGAGCACAGAGGACAATTCTATGTTTCTTTCTCTGTGTCTCGGCGTCTCTGTGGCCTTCTGGGGCGTCTCTGTGGCCTGGGACGTTCCGGGTCTTGGCGGAACTGAGTCTACCGGATATCCATGTACAGCCGCCGGACGGGCCGGTTCAGCTCGGCGCAGACTTCCCGGATCCGGTGTTCGACGCTGCCGTTGATCGACTGGCTGCTCAGCACCACTTCGTCGATCGCGTAGGTCCGGAGCGTCCGCTCCAGCTCGTCGAGCGTGCCGCGCACCGGCACGCCCATGATCCACCGCTTCGTCTTCATCGGGTCGTCGTCGATGAAGGCGACCGGGTTCATCTTCCACATCGGATTGGCGCGCATCTCCCGGACGAGCGTCTGGCCGAATGCGCCGGCGCCGTACACGAGCACGCGCCGGTTCCGCTTGCTGCGCGTCGCCGCCACAAGGTTCATCGTCTTGAAGGACGCACGCGTGGCGACGACCGCGACCGCGAGCAGCAGGGCATCGAGCACGAAGACGGTCCGGGAGAAGCCGACGAGGCGATAGAGGTAGGCCGCCGTCAGGACCGACAGCAGCGAACCGAATCCGACGCCGCGCAGGACCGCCGCCACGTCGCGAAGCCCGAAGGTGGACCACGACCGCTGGTACAGCCCGGATCCGTAGAGCGCGGCCAGCTTGCAGCCGAGCACGACCGGCAGCGAGGAGGTGAAGTACGGCAAGAAGATGTCCAGCGCCTCGTCCTCGAACCGGAGTCGGTACGCGAGGTAGTAGCAGACCGTGATCAGCACGAGGTCCAGCAGCACCTCAGCGGCGTGCCACCGGAACGCCAAGTCCTTGAGGAACGGCGCGAACGACGACTTCTGCAGCGCCACGAAATCTCCAGCGTCGTAGGCGGGCACGCGGGCCAGATAGATGCCCATCAGAACAATCCCCACGCCGAAGGCGGCGACGAGCGGCAGCATCGGCTCCGCGCCGCGGCGCAGCACGAGCACCCAGGCCGTCGTGCCGCCGGCAATGCCGAGCAGGTAGAGAATCCGGACGGCGCTCCGCTCGGAGAACCCCAGCGACACGAGCCGGTGCGAGACGTGATCGGTGCCGCCCTTGGTCGCCTTGCGCCCGGCGAGCCGGCGCAGCACGAGCACGAAGCCGGTGTCGAACAACGGTACGATGAGAATCAGCACGACGATCACGGTCGGGCTGATGAAGGCGAGCGGCGCGTTGTAGATCGGCACGAGCGACGCCGCACCGAGCAGGGCGCCGATGAAGAGGCTGCCGCAGTCGCCCATGAAGAGGCGGGCGCGGCTGCGGTTCCAGTACAGGAAGCCGAGCAGCGCCCCAGAGAGCGCCGTCAGCAGCACGACGAGCGTCGGTCCCAGGAACCCCGCCAGCAGGGCGGCCAGGAAGACGGCTGCGATGAGGCCGATGCCCGCCGCCAGGCCGTCCATGTTGTCGAGCAGGTTGAGCGCATGGCAGATGCCGGCGAACCAGACGGTCGCGACCAGCGTGTAGACCGACGGCAGCGCGCCCTCGGGGCCGACGCCCGCCAGGGCAAAGACGAGGAAGGCGCCGATCGCAAGCGACGCAACCAGCTTCGCCACCGGCGACAGCTGCAGGCGATCGTCCAGCACGCCGACGACGAACATCGCGAGTGCGGCGAGCGGAACGGCCGACCACTCGCTGGCCGACGCCAGCAGGTCGGTGCGGAACCCGACGACCGCAAAGCCGGCCATCGTCGCTGCCGCGATGGCGATGCCCCCCATCGTCGGCGTCGGAGACGAGTGCCAGCGGTCCGGGCGGAGGGGAACGACCGCCCCGCGCGCGGTCGCCACCCGGCGCACCAGCGCGCCGCCCGCCAGGCTGCAGGAGGTGGCGACGGCGAACACGAGCACCAGAAGACCCATCACGCTCTCAGCGGCCGGCGAGCCCCCCCCGAGTTCCCACCGCGTACGCCTGCGCCGCCGGCTGAACCCCAGCCACGCTGTCGCCGGCCTCCATCACGAACGGCCGTCTGCCCAGGATGCCGTCGCAGATTGTGTCCAGTCCGCGGGACGCCCCGGGCCGGAGCTGCTCCAGCCGCTCCAGCCGCAGCCGGTAGATGGGAAAGCCCGCCTTGGGGTCGATGAACGGAAGCGGGATCATGCGATTGAAGAAGAAGTGATAGGCGTAGCGCCGGGCGCGCACGAGCCGCGTCCCTTCCAGGCGGCCGGGGAACGGCAGCCCCGCGAGGATCCGGAAGTACTCGGAGGGCGAGCTGGCATCGTCGGTGAGGTCCTTGTTCCGGATCCATGCCTCCCCGGCCACGATGACCGGGAGCCCGATGCTCGTGAGCTCCACGCCCATCTTCGTGCCGTAGATGATCGCCGCGTTGCACAGCGACATGAGCGCGTAGGTGCTCATGTCGCTCTCCGGCGGCACGACGAGGACGTTCGGCGCCAGCCGCGGGAGGCGCTTATGAAGCTCGGCGAGCACGGGCTGCCGCGACGGCGGAAACCCGCTGATCTCCGCCGGGTGCACGCGGATGAGGAGCTGGAGGTCCGGCCGCGTGGCGAAGTACTCGCAGGTCTGCACGAGCCATTCGAGCATGTCGGGGAACGCGTTCGCCGGATAGTGGAGCTGGGCGTCCCACGTCACGTTGGTCAGCAGGCCGATGGCCGGCTTCGATCGATCCAGACCGAGGTGCCGTGCGATCTCCTCCGGGTCCTGCCGGCGCGCGCGGTGGAACACGATCCAGTCGAACAGCCCGTCGCGGCGGCTCGACAGATATTTCGTCAACTCGCGATCCTGCGCCGGCGAGAGATCCAGCCGCTCCCAGTGCTCGCGCGGCTCGGTCATGAGCGTGTGATGGTACGTGTCGTCATGACTGAAGATGAATCGCCGCTTCCGGTACGCCACGTTCCAGGTGACGACGTGCACGCCTTCGCGCCGCGCCACGTCGCCGACGATACCCCAGGGCACGTAGATGCCGTGGGTCAGGACGGCCGACGAGAACGGCACGGCGCGCAGCAGGCGCCGCGACGCGAACGCGGTCAGCAGCGCCGACTCGAGATAGCGCCGCAGCACCGGCTCCGCGGTCGGCTCCGCGTCGAGCGAGCCCGCCGCAAAGAAGCGCAAGGCGCCGGCCCAGGCGTGTTCCCCGATCGCCAGATCGTCGAAGGTCAGCGTCCGAATCGCCTCGAGCGGCACGCTGGAGGCGAGGCGGCGCGCCTCGGCCCGATCATCGGGCCCCAACCACTCCGAGTAGCGGTGGACCGTGAGGCCGAGCTGCGCGTAGACGCGTTCGGCCGGCCACGTGCAGTCGCGGCAGAGATCGCGGCTCGGGCCGTGTTCGAGGAATCTGGAGGCGTCCGGGTAGAGCGACGCCTCGCATTCCGCGCACGCCGTCATCGCACCGTCGCAGAGGAGCGCGTGGACCTCGGCGCCGCGGAGCGTCAGCGCGGCGGCGACCGCGCTCTCCAGCGTGACCGCGTGCGCGTAGGAGCCGATCGCGGTCGCCATCAGCACGCGCGGGCCGCCCTGGGCGGCGGCACGGGCCGACGCCCACCCCGCCGGTTCCCCCGCCAGAACGCGGCGCCAGTCCGGGTAGGCGTCGAACCGCGCGTGATACCAGCGCCGGGCCAGGCGGGTTGCCCGCCACAGGCCCGGGAATCTTCGGATTGCGTGCTTCATGTGGACACGCATCGACCTGCGTGCGGCTGCGCGCCCCGCGAGCTGCCGTCGATGAGGGCGACAAACTCCCCTGCCGCCGGCAGCTCCTCGAACGCGCGCCAGGGATCATACGCCCGCAACTCCTCCAGCGTGTAGCCGCCGGTGGCGACCGCAATCGTACGGGCGCCTATCGCCCCAGCACACTCGATGTCGTGGGGCGTGTCGCCAATGACGAAGACCCGGTCGTCGGCCACGGGGGCAGTGCGGCGGGCCAGCTGCAATGCGCGCGCCGCAATCGCCGAACGCGCCCCGGCGTCCTCGGCGAACGCGCCGTCCGGGAAGTACTCGATCAGCCCGAAGTGGGTCAGCTTGGCGCGCGCGCCGCCGCGCGTGTTGCCTGTCAGCAGGTACGAGCGGACGTCCGACCGGTCGCGCAGCTGTTCGAGAATCTCACGCACGTTGGGGAGCACGTACCCGGCCTTGCGTGGAAGGCTGGCCGGCAGCAGCTCCTCGTACCGCCGCACGAGCCGCTCGACCAGTGCCGGATCGGGTGCGACTCCCAGGAGCTCGAACGTCTTCACGGCAATCTGGTAGTCGGTGAGCCCGGCGGTACGCACCTGTACCTTCAGATCGAACTGGCGGCCGGTCAACTCCTGGACCGAGTCGTTCCACGCGTACATGCCGGCCCGCCGCGTCGTGATGAGCGTGCCGTCGATGTCCCAGAAGAGGACCGTCATACGAACTGAGAGATTCCCCGGCTGGGCCGCCGCTCGACGGCGCCGCGAAACGCGCGGGCGAGCGACGCGATGTCGAGCCCGTGATGGGTCAGCACTTCGTCGTTGGTGCCGCATTCAGGAAGCTCGGTGACGCCCAGCCTCGCCACGCTCGCTGGCGGATCGAGGGCGAGCTCCGCGACCGCGGCAGCAAGCATGTCGCCCTGACCGCCACGCACGTAGTGGTTGTCGAGGGCGACGACGGCGCGGCGGCGTCCGATGGCTTCCGCCAGCCACACGGGATCGACCCTGTTGAGCCATGGCAGGTTCACCAGCCGTGTGGTCGCCTCCGTCGTCCGTTCCAGCTCCTCCGCCGCGTGCCAGGCGTTCGACAGCAACCATGGCCCGTAGCCGAACACGACGAGGTCCTCGCCGTCCCGGACGATCCACCCCCTGCCCGGTCGCACGTGCTGGCCGGCGGGATAGCGAAACGGCACGGGCCACTTGACCGAGACCAGCCGCAGGTAGGCGCTCTCCCTGGCGGTGTCGATGAAGTACTCCACCAGCGCGTGCACTTCGGCTTCGAGGCACGGCTCGGCCATCACGAGGTGCGGCACCGACGCCAGCGCCGCGATGTCACGAACCGACTGGTGTGAGTGACCGGGGCCGCCCGGCAGCAGGCCCGCCAGCGACCCGACGTAGACCACCTTCGAGCCCTCGCTGCACTGGTTGTAGATCTGCTCGTTCGGCCGCGCCGCGAGAAAGCAGGCGAACGAGTGCGCAACCGGCAGCGCGCCGCGCCGCGCCATGCCGCAGGCCATCGACACCATGTCTTGCTCGGCGATGCCGCACTCGACGAACCGGTCCGGGTACTTCTGCGCGAACGGGACGAGCCCGCAGTCCTTGATCAGATCGGCGTCGAGCACGACGAGACGCGGGTGCCGATCGCCTTCGCGCAGAAGGGCATCGCGGTACGCCGTCAGCAGGTTCTCGGTGACGCGCGGCTCGCGGCGCGCCGGCCGCTGTCCGGCAACGGTGGCGAGGACGCCGAGCCCCGCTTCCCTGAAGGTCTGGACGGCGCACGCGAGGAGCTCCCGCGAACCGCGGGCATACTCGTCCTCGGTCGGCGCACCGGAGTGGTAGGCGTACAGCTCCCCCGCCTCGAGCGCGGACCCTTCCATGAAGGACACGCCCTTTCCCTTGATGGTGTCGGCGACGATCGCTTTCGGCCGGTCGGTGATGCGATCGAGGCTGCGGAGCGTCGCCTCCAGCGCGCGCAGGTCGTGGCCGTCACAGCGGGTGACGTGCCAGCCGAACGCCCGGAGCTTCGCCTCGAGGTCGCCCAGGTCGCTCACCTGCGCAACCCACGTGTCGGACTGAATCTTGTTGTGATCGATGATGACGACGATTTCGCCGAGCCCGGCGCGTGCGGCGGAGGCGAGCGATTCCCAGAACTGCCCTTCCTGGAGTTCGCCGTCGCCGGTCAGCACGAAGATGCGGCGCGGTCGCCCGACGAGACGGTTCGCGATCGCCATCCCCTTCGCCTTCGACACACCCATCCCGAGCGAACCGGTGTTCGCCTGGATGTAGGGGGTCTCGACGTGCGGATGCCCGGGGAGCCCGTGCAGCCGGCGCAGCGCGTCGATCTTGTCCTCCGGCAGCAGCCCGAGCCCGACCAGCACGGCATAGAGCGCCGGGGCATCGTGTCCCTTCGACGAGAAGAAGATGTCGCACGCGTCCGGCCCCTTCTCGAGGTCGCGGAGTTCGTTCAGAAACAGCCAGCTCATGATGTCGAGCGAGCTGAAGCTCGTGCCCATGTGTCCCGACCACGCGCGCGCAATCATGTAGAGCACGTTGATCCGAGCCAGCGCCGCGAACGCGCCCGCCTTCTGCGCCGCCGGAAGCTTCGCGCCGAGCAGGCGGCGGAACTCCGAGACGGGGACGCGGACGAGATCGTCGCTCGTTACCTGATCGAGTTGCTGTTCGCCCATTGTGCCTCGTAGGGAACCTGCGGAACCGGCGGCAGCGCCACCTCGCCGTCGGCGATCAGACGCTCGGCGACGATCCAGTCGTGCCGGTCGTTGATATCGAACCCCTCGTACCCTTCCGTGAAGAACGGCACGAGCACGTCGCCGGCGATCGTACGCCGCTCGAAGACGACGCGCGTCCAGGCGATTTCAAGCGATGCATTCTGCACGTACACGGAAGGGAGCGCCTGGTAGGGCGTGCTGTGCCACGGTCGACCTCTCGGCGCCCCCGCGAGCAGCGGCGACATGCGATCGCCGTCCACCACCCACATCTTGCCCGGGTGTTGGCCGCACTTCTCCACGGCCCTCAGCGAGTCGACGCCCTCCTGCGCGAGGAAGCGGGCCCATGCGCGACGGACCGTGGCGGCGGTGCGGAACGGGCTGGTTGGTCGCAGAAGGCTGAAACAGTCCCATCGGCGCCCCCGGCGGGCGAGCTCGGTGAGCGTATGCTCCACCCATTCGATGTCCGGCGAGGTGTCGCCCGCCAGTTCCGCCGGTCTCAGGAATGGCACCTCAGCGCCGTAGTGCCTGGCGATCGCGGCGGTCTCCTCCGAGTCGGTCGAGACGATGACGGACTCGAATACGCCGCTCTCGATCGCCGGCGCGACCGTGTAGGCGATGACTGGGTGGGGCCCGAGCTGCCGTACGTTCTTGCCAGGCACCCGTTTCGAGCCATGCCGTGCGGGAATCAGCGCAACCGCGGAAGGCATCAGACCTGAGCCGGGTTGTGGTTGATATAGACCGTCTTCAGGTCCGAGTACACATCGAGCGCCTGCGTCCCCGCCTCGCGCCAGCCGTTGCCCGACTGCCGCAGGCCGCCGAACGGCATGTGGGGCTCGCTGCCGTAGGTCCCGCCGTTGACGATGGCGACGCCCGACTGAATCCGGCCGATGAATGCCATGGCGCGGTTGAGGTTCCTCGTGTGAATCGACGCGGTCAGTCCGAATGGCGAGTCGTTGGCGAGCGCGATCGCCTCCTCGAAGTCCTTGACGCGATACAGGCAGGTGATTGGACCGAACAGCTCGCTCCTCGAGATCTCGTCGTTCGGGCCGACGTGTTCGATGATGGTCGGGGCCACGAAGAAGCCGCCGCCGTACCGCTCACCCGTCAGCCGGTGGCCTCCCGTGAGCACGGACGCGCCGGCGGCCCTGGCCCGCTCGACGGAGGCGAGCATCGACGCCATCTGCGCTTCGTTGATCACCGGGCCGTAATCGTCGGTGTCGGCCGTACCGATCTTCAGCTGCGTCGTCGCATCGACGAACATCTGCTTGAAGCGCTCGTACACCGCGTCGAAGACGACGATCCGGCTGCCCGCGGCGCACCGCTGTCCGGCATTGCTGAAGGCGGAGCCGAGCGCCCATGTGACCGCAGGCTGCAGGTCGGCGTCGTCGCAGACAATCAACGGATTCTTGCCGCCGAGTTCCAGGCACGTCTTCGCCAGGCGGCGCCCCGCGGTCTCGGCGATCCACCGCCCGACGTCGCAGGAACCGGTGAAGCTCACCACCGCCACGTCGGGATGCTCGACGAGCGGCGCACCGGCCTCCTCGCCGAACCCGTGCAGCGTCGTGTAGACGCCGTCGGGCACACCCGCCGTACGCGCGAGCACGCCGAACGCCCACGCCGACAGCGGGGTGTCCTCGGCCGCCTTCAGGATCGCGGCGTTGCCGCAGAGCAGCGCCGGAAACGCCTTCCAGGCCACGTTGGCGATCGGCGTATTGGCTGCAATGATGAGGCCGGCCACGCCGAGCGGCTGCCGCAGCACCATGGCCGCCTTGTTCGGCGCCGCGCTGGTGGTCGTCTGACCGTAGAAGCGGCGTCCCTCGCCAGCGACGAAGAAACCCATCTCGATGGCGGCATCGGTCTCGCCGAGCGCATCCTTGTGCGACTTGCCCGTCTCTCGGGCGACGAGTGCGGCGATGGCCGTTCTGTGCTCCCGCATGAGGAGCGCGATCTGCCGCAGGATCTCGCCGCGCCGAACGGCGGTGGTCGCCGCCCAGGAGGGCTGGGCCGCTCGGGCGGCCTCGACCGCCGCCCGCACGTCCTCGATCGTCGAGCGGGCGACGCGGCAGATCGCACGCCCCGTGGCCGGATCGATCTTCTCGAAGGTACGGCCGCCGACGGCGAGGGCATCGTGCCCGCCGATGTGATTGGGAATCACCGACGGAATGGCGCCAAGGTCGTTGTGCGCCGGCCGCGTGGCGGGCGAGGCGGTCATCTGTACATCATACTGGCGCGGCGGGCGGCGCCCGCTACCAGGCCGTGAATCCGCCGTCGACGCGGAGCTCGTGGCCGGTGACGTACGCCGACGCGGACGACGCGAGAAACAGGAGCGGTCCTTTCAGGTCTGCCGGCTGCGCCATCCGGCCGAGCGGCACGCGCGCCACGTACTTCGCCCGGAACTGCTCGTCCTGCCCGCCCAGCACGCCCCCGGGCGAGAGCGCGTTGACGCGGACGCCGCGCGAGCCCCACAGCGTCGCGAAGTACCTCGTCATGTTGACGAGCGCCGCTTTCGAGGCCCCGTAGGCGGGCGACTTGAGGAACGGCAGGTTGCCGGGCATGTGATCGTAGAACCGCTGGTCCGGGGAGACCGACCCGTACAACGATCCGATATTGACGATCGCGCCGTTCCCCCTCGCGGCCATCCTTCCGCCGACGACCTGGGTGACCTGGAACGCCCCGAGGAGGTTCACCTCCACCATCCGCCGGAACTGATCGATCGCCAGATTCTCGATGGACGCACGATCGGAGCCCGCATCGGGCGGCTGGTCGATACCCGCGTTATTGACGAGCACCGACGGCTCGCCCAGCCGGCTGATGACCTCGTCGAGCGCGCGCTCGATCGACCGTCTCTCGGTCACGTCGCACTCGATGCGGCGCATCCGGTCGCCCGCCCGTTCCGACAGCGCTTGGTAGTTGGCGGAGACGGGCGCGCCAGCCAGATCGAGCGCCCCGACGCGGGCACCCGCGTCGACGAGCGCCTCGGCCCAGACCGGGCCCAGCCTGCCGCAGGCGCCGGTCACGACGGCGATCTGGTTGTCGAGTCGGAAGGAGCGGTCGCTCACGAACGCGCGAGCTCGCGGTTCGGCTCGCTGAGCACCTCGAAGGACAGGAAGTCGTCCTCGTAGAGCGCCTTCAGCGTCACACGGCCGAGCACCTTGTCGAGCTCGTAGGGCGGAATCCCTCCGCCGGGAGACTTCATGACGATGTCCGCAGGACCGAGGATGTGGCCGGACGGAAGGTCGCGCGCCACGACGAGGCTCTTGCCCATCTTGACGATCGGCGCCTTCTCGCTCTCGTAGATCTTCTTCACGCCGTTGCCGAGCGCCCGGCAGGTGCGATCGAGGTCGCGAATCATCTTGCGCAGACCGACCGGCTCCAGCGAGAACGCATGGTCGGTTCCCTTCATCGCGCGATTCAGCGTGAAGTGCTTCTCGACGATGCGCGCGCCGAGCACGTAGGCCGCCACGGGCATCGCAATCCCGTTGTCGTGGCCCGAATACCCGATGACGGCGCCGGGGAACCGCTCGCGGTACTGCTCCACGACGCGGAGATCCAGCTCCTCGAAGGCGGCCGGATAGCCCGCCGTGCACTGGAGGAGCGCCAGCTGCGGGTTGATCGGCATGATCGTGTCGTAGGCGCGCTGCACGTCCTCGATGAGCGCGCCGCCCGTCGAGAGGATCATGGGCTTGCCGAACCGGGCCACGTGCTCGAGGAGCGGCGTGCTCTTGAGGTCGCCGGAAGCAATCTTGTACGCGGGCACGTCGAGGGTGGCGAGGAAATCGGCGCTCGTGATGTCGAACGCGGTCGCGAAGAAATCGACCTCGAGCTGCCGGGCGTACCGCTGCAGCTCCTGGTACTCCTTCAGGCCGAATTCGAGGAACTCACGGTGCTCCCCGTAGGTCGCGCCGAAGCTGTTCTCATTGTCGTACGGCTTGTTGTATGCCGCGCGTGTATAGAGCCCGCGGTTGTCGCGCTTCTGCAGCTTGACGGCATGGACGCCCGCCAGCTTCGCCTCGTGGAACAGTTCGCGCGCCTTCTGCAGGCTCCCCTGATGGTTGTGGCCGATCTCCGCGATGACGTAGCACGGCGTGTGGTCGCCGACTTCATGCCGCCCGATTCTCAGTGTTCCTGCCACCTTCCCGCTCCTACAGCTGAACGACCGGTCGCAGCTGCGCGACCAGCTGGTCCCACCCGTAGCGGCTGTGCGCGACCTCGCGGGCCGTCAGACCGATGCGCCGCGTCTCATCGAGGTCCGGCAGCCGGTCGCACCGGCTGATGTCGATCACGTTCGTCATGTGCACGAGGCCCGCCGGCGAAAAATCGTCCAGGTTCGTGACGACCGCACAGCCGCTTTCCATCGCGGCGTTCACCGTCGTGTTGTTCGCGCGCAGCCCCTTCTCGAAGAACGCGGCGACGAACGTGCAGTCCATCAGATGGTTGTACACGGCCGTATCGGAGAGATAGCCCATGAAATACACGTGCCGATCGAAGATCGACTGCAGCTCTTCGAACCGGACGACGAACGACCCGTCGAAGCTCGTGTTCTCGTGGAGCGCCGTGGAGACGTAGACCGAGTAGCTCTTGCCCGTCGCCTCGAGCAGGTCGCGGAGCCGCCGGTACAGCGGCACGCGAATCTTGTGCGCCATCCCAAAGGTGAAAACCGAGAGGTCCGTACGCTGGTACCGCTGCGGACTGAGAATCGTGCCCGGGCAGAACATCTCCTGCAGGTCGGGCCGCGCCGGGCGCAGCATCCTGGCGAGCTCCGCGTTGGCGACCGAGACGCGCGCCGCCGCCCCGAGCAGCCGCAGCTCAATCGCTGCGCCGTCGAACGCATGCAGGAACAGCTCGAAGCGGCCGGCGTGACGTCGCCCCCAGGCGTCGAGATTGGCGGCATCGGACTCGCTGAACTCGGACAGCTTGATCGAGAGCAGCGGACGGCGGTACTCGGTCAGCGCTCCGTCGCGGATGCCCACCACCGGGAGGCCGAGATGCCGCGCCAGGATCATGTTGAATTTCGCGATCCCACACGTCCACGGATTCAGGTGGTATCCGGCGACACAGTCAATCATCGGCCCTCGACAATGATGGGGAGCGCCTATTGTACCGCACGCCCCGAAATTCAGGCGAAACACGGCAGCCCGAACCGCGCGTCGATCCTGGTCGGCTCGCGGTCGACGGCGACCAGCACGCGGAACCGCGGCTCGTCGTCGACCGTGATCGTGCCGGCATCCCGGTACCGTTCGCCGAGGTACCGCGACACGAGCGGGTACTGTTCGCCGAAGAGCCCGAGCTCCTCGATCTCGGCGATCACCACGGGTACCGACTCGTGTGACAGCCGTTCGAGCGCGCGCCGCTGGAACGCCTCCGACCTGTAGAGCGACAGCTTGAACAACGCCTGACCCGCCGCAAAGCGGCGCCTGGCGTACACGTGGATCTCGTGCACCGGTCCGATCCCGAGTACGCGGTCGTCGGGACGCGTGCACTCGGCCACGTACCGGGCGGCGCGCAGCGTGCCGTGTTCGTCCCCGTCCGTCCAGACGGCCGGCGGGACGCGCCCCAGCTCCTCGCGCACGGCCCGATACCGCCGTAGGGTGTCCTCCCACGATTCGGTCAACCCGCCCGTGCGGAGCTCGTGGGCGACCTCGGAGACGACGACACTCGTGCCGAGAACGACCACGAGCAGCGCCACCGGCACCGCCACGACGACCCGGCGGACGATCGCGGAGGTCCACAGCGGCGCGGTTCCGGCAACCCACGCCGCCAGCAGCGCGACGGCAACGACGACGTCGCCGAACCGTTCGGCGAGATTCGCCCGGAGGAACGACCTGTTCCCGAGCACGGCCATGACGAGCAGTCCGATCGCGGTTGCGCGGGCGTCCCGGGTGAGCCGCGTCCCACGCCGCCACACAAGGCGACAGAGCAGCACCACGGCCGCCACGACCGGCACGGCCCAGAACACGTAGTACGTGACTGCTTCCAGATTCGAGCGCGCAAGAGGCGCCGACCAGTCCAGCGGCTGGAGCGTCAGGTTCGTCCGGCCCTGTTCGGCCGCGACGCTCTCGGCGGCGTCGCGCACGTATTGCGGCAGCCCCTCGTATATCTGGACCCACGCCGCGGAAGGCAGCAGGCACGCGGCCGCCAGCGCCACATAGACGGCCGTGTGTCGCGCCGCGAGCCGCCATCGATCGAGATCCCGCGCGAGGAGCGCGGTGACGAGGGCGCCGGCAACGTAGATCCCGAGGTCGTGGCGGAACAGCACGGCCGCGGCGGTGAGGAGGGCGCCCAAGCCAAGGCGCAGCGACGTCGGCTGGCTGGCGGCGGCCCGGACGAGCCACACACCGAGCGCGAGCACCAGAACCTTCGGGTAGTTGTACAACTTCGGCACCGTGGTGACCGCCACTGCCGCCGCGAGGAGCGCCACCGACCATCGCCGGGACAGGTCGAGAGCGAGAAGGAACACGAGGACATCCGCGAGCGCCAGCAGGCCGACCGTGAGGTACGCCTCCGACAGCAGCGTGCGCCCGCCGAGCTGCTGCGCCCAGGCAGAGGCCGCGTAGGTGAGCGCCGGCCATGCGCCCCGCAGCTCGGCGTCGACGAAGTCGCGCAGCGGCTGCTCGCCCGCGAGCAGGCTGTCGGTACGAACGAGATAGATGAAGTGATCGTTGTCGAAGCCGCCCAGCGCGCCGCCGAGCGCGTTGAAGCGGAAGAGGAAGGCCACGGCGCCGACGGCGCACGCGCCGATGGCGGCCAGCGCAATCCGGCGCGCATTCCACCATCGTCGCCCGCCCGCCTCGGGCGCGCGCGAGGTCGAGACCCGTGAATCAGGAGCGCCAGTCGACATCGATCCGCCGAAGCGCTCGGAGATCGAGCGAGGTGAACTCGGCCGCTCCGACGCGCGTCCCCGCCAGCCGCGCGATCAGCAGGTGCGGCCGGAGCTGCGCGTCGTCGGCGTAGACGGCGACCGTCGGCACGCCCATGAACGGGGTGAGCCAGGCCAGACCGCCACAGGTGCCCAGGAAGTAGCTGGCGTGGGCGGCCAGCGCCGACTGGATGCCCAAGTTGGTGCGGGGGGTCATCCATTCGCGGGCGCTGAGGACGCCCGGAATGCCGTCGAACACGTAGTCACGGTGATCGTCGACGGCGAGGCCGGTCTCGAGCACGACAACCGGCGTGCGGGTCGCGACGGTGCGCACGAGCGACCGCAGCATGTCGACGTTCTCCTGCGTCCCGGGAAGGGCCGTGCCGCTGTAGACCTTGACGGCGACGTATTCACGCGGCAGATCCGCGAGCGTCGGGCGCGGAGGTCTCGGCATCGGCGCGAAATCGGCGCGCGTGAGCAGAAAATCGATCGGCAGGTTTCCCTGCCAGACGTCGCGAAACAACCGGAACAGCAGCGACGGGTGAAGCACGGCGGCGGCCGACGCCCCGTTCACGCGCTGCAGGAGCCACTGGTCGAGCCGACCGGGACGCGACTGCTTCCTTCCGCCTCCCTCCTCCGCCGCCTGGCGTGCCTCGTTGCGGGCGGCGAACTCGCCCGGGGACAGCAGGTCGAACAGGTCGACATACCGTGCAGCAATTCCCTCGTACCAGTGCTCGACGCCGCCGCGCGAAACCACCGTCAAGCGTTCCGGCGCCACGTGGTACCGATCCTCCACCCAGCGGAGGAACGGCAGCCAGTACAGCGCTTCGTAGCCGACTTCGCCCAGCCACGGACCGGCAACAATCGGCCGGCGGCCGGAGACGAGGCTCGCAATCTCCTGTTCGACCTCGTGCGCCGCCGCGAGCATGGCGCGCTGCTCGGCCGCGCGCGTGCGGCGGCGCGCCAGGCGCACGAGCGGCTTGTGGATGCCCAGCAGCCGCACAATCGCCTTGCGACTCAGGTTGCCGACCGCCGTTGCGAGCTGGGGCACGAATCGGCCGCTACGCCGGAGCCGCGGCGGGAATGTAGGTGCGGATGACGTCCGCGACGATATCGATCTGCTGTTCCGTCAGCTCCGGAAAGATCGGCAGCGACAGCACCTCGCGCGCGAGTCGCTCGGCCACTGGAAAGTCGCCGCTGCGGTAGCCCAGATCGCGGTAGGCCGGCTGGAGGTGCACCGGAATCGGATAGTGGACGGCTGTCTGCACGCCGGCGTCCGCGAGCCGGGCGCGCAGCGTGTCACGCTGTGCCGTGCGAACGGCATACACGTGAAACACGTGGCGCACGCCGTCGCGATCGCGCGGGAGGGACACCGCCGTGTCGCGCAGCCGCTGAGCGTAGAATGCTGCGTGCGCGCGCCGCGCCTCGGTCCAACCCTCGAGGTGGCGCAGCTTCACGTCGAGAACGGCGCCCTGCAGGCCGTCCATTCGATAGTTGAAGCCGCGCACCGCGTGCGTATAGCGCGTCTGCTCGCCCCAGCTTCGCAGGAGCCGGACCCGCGCCGCCAGCTCGGGGTCGCTGGCCACGACCGCGCCCCCTTCGCCGACAGCGCCGAGATTCTTCGTCGGATAGAAGCTGAAACAGCCGAGCGTGCCCATCGATCCGCACCGGTGTCCCCGGTACTCCGCGCCGTGCGCCTGACACGCATCCTCGATGACGGCGATCCCGCGGCGGCGGGCGATCTCGAGAATCGGATCCATGTCGGCGGGCTGGCCGTAGAGATGAACCGGCACAATCGCCTTGGTCCGCGGGGTGACGGAAGCTTCGAGCCGTGCGGGATCCATCGTGCAGTACGTGTCGTCGACATCCACGAACACCGGTCTCGCCCCCGCATACTCGATGGCCGCGACGGTCGCGATGAAGGTGAACGGCACGGTGATGACCTCGTCACCAGGCGAGACGCCTGCCGCCAGCAGCGCCAGGTGCAGGGCGCTCGTGCCGCTATTGACGCCGATCGCCTCTTTCGTGCCGCAGTACGCCGCAAACGCCTGCTCGAAGCTCGACACCGCTGGCCCCAGCGCGTACTGCCCGCCGTCGAGCACACGCTGCGCGGCGGCGTCGATGTCGGCCTTGATCGACCGGTACTGGGCCTGCAGGTCGACGAGGGGAACGCGGGTCACACCTTCTCCAGCACGAGCACGCGCCCTTTGTGGCCCCAATCCATCCTGGCCTCCAAATCGAGCCGCGACCGGCATCCCTCGAGGACGAACAGCAGTCGCAGCAGGTCCTTGTTGAGCAGCGTGATGTGCGTCGGATCGACGTCGAACTGGGTGGTGAAGTCGAGCAGGTTCGCCGGCTGGGGATGGAAGCGCGTCGTGACATAGATGAACTTCGAGCTCATCCGCGTCATGTTGGCGACGGCCTGTCGGACCTGGAGCACGGTGAGGTGCTCGAGCACTTCGCGACAGATCACGAGGTCGTACGCATTGGCGGGCTTCACGGCCGGGTCGGTGACCTGTCCGACGGTGATGCGGTCGCGCACCTCCGGGGTCGCCAGGCGCCGGCTGCTGTCGGCGAAGTCGATCCCCTCGACGTCGAGGCCGATCTCCCAGAGCAGGTGCATCAACGCGCCGGGACCGCAACCGAGGTCGAGTACCTTCTTCGGCTGGAACACCTCCTTGATCAGAAAGGGGTTCTTCGCCTCGATCCGGCGCCGCGTCTCGAGCGAGTAGTTGTTGCCCTCGGCGCGCCAGTCCCCTGTCCAGTAATCGGCGTCGTAGTGCCCGGACGCGACGGCCTTCTGTCCGTGCACCTGCGCTTCGAACTCGTCGATGTTCATTTCCTCCACCCCACGCCGCGGGGCGGAGCGGAAGCCCCGGGCTGGTTCTGCTGCACCGCAAACTGCTCGAGGATCCGGCTGGAGGAGTCGAGCATCGTATCCAGATAGACGATCTCGATGCCGTGCTCCCGGCAGATGGCGACCTGCTCGGCCGGCAGCCGCCCGTCCCAGTCCTTCCCCTTCACGTAGTAGCGCGGCCGAAGCTCGCGCAAGACGGTTTCGGTGTCGAAGGGATTGACATGCGTATACGTAATGTACCGGATTGCATCGACGATCGCCGCACGCTGGTCTTCCGGCAGCAGCGGCGGGTGCTTGGTCCGTACGTAGCGGTCGGAGGCGATGTTGCACAAGAGCGGCACGCCGAGCGCAGCCGCCGCCCGGAAATACTCGATATGCCCGCGGTGCAACGGATCGAAGGCGCCATCGACCATCGCGACGCGGCCCCGGTACTCCTCGAGCGCCTCGAATGCGACGATCACGACCGGACCAGCAGCCCCTTCGCGCTCAGCTCGTCGAACGCACGATCGAAGAAGTCGACCGCCACGTCGGGCGTCGTGCGCGCCCACTCGATGAGTTCGGCGAACCCCTCCTGGAGCGATACTTTCGGCCGGAACCCGAGCGTCGTGACCGCCCGCGAGATGTCGGCGGTGTTGTGCCGGATGTCGAACCGGCGGCCCGTCTGGGTGACGAGCGGCTCGATCTCGGTGCCCAGGAGGCGACCAAGCAGCCGCGCGATCTCGAGAATCGTCACGGTCTCGCCCGAGCCCACGTTCACGGGCAAGAAATCGGCGCCGCTCTCCTCGAGCATCAGCACCAGGCAGTCGACGACGTCGTGGATCGACACGAAGTCGCGAAGCTGGCCGCCGTCCTCGAAGACCACCGGCTGCCGCCCGTTCAGCAGGCGGCTCAGCCAGATCGCGGCGACGCCTGCGTACGGGTTGCTGAGGCTCTGACGCGGCCCATACACGTTGAAGAACCGCGGCGCGACGGCCGGAATTCCGTACGTCCTTCCGATGAGCAGCACCATCTCCTCCTGGTGGTACTTCGTCATCGAATAGATGTTGTCCCGGTAGAGCGGCTTGTCCTCCGGCGTCGGCACCGAGACGACGCTCGCCCGGCAGACCGGGCAGCGCTGCTCCCAGTCGCGCGAGGCCAGTTGCGCTTCAGGCCGAATCGACGGCGCCACCACGCCGTGGGCCTCGCACCGGTAGGCGCCCTCCCCGTAGACGCCGATCGAGGAGGCCACGAGCACCTTCTGCACCCGGTGCTTCGCATTCACCAGGATGTCCAGCAGGAGCGCCGTGCCGCGGGTGTTCACGTCCACGTAGCGGTCGACCTGATACATGCTCTGGCCGACGCTCACCGCGGCGGCAAAGTGCACGACCGCGTCCGAGGCGAGGACGAGCGGTTCGAGCACGAACCGATCGCGCACGTCGCCGCGGACGTACTCCGCCCGCGGGTTGGCGTAGGACGGCCACGCGCCCGAGCGGTGGACCTGCGGCTCGAGATTGTCGAGCACCCTCACGCAGTACCCGCGAGTCAGCAGCGTGTCGACGAGGTGCGACCCGATATACCCGGCGCCCCCCGTGACCAGAACGTTTCTCATCTCCACTCCTGACGGGGTCAGACCCGGGGTCTGACCCCAATCTCGTGCACGTCTAGCAGATCGCCCGCGCCGATGGCCGTGAACGCCGATGCCGCCATCTGCAGGTGCGACCGCGCGAACCCGTCGGCGTCACTGTAGTACGCCACCGATCGCACGCCGTAGAACGGCGCCAGGTACGCAAAACCTCCGTAGGTGCCCACGAAGGCGTCCGCATGCGCCACGATGGCGCTCTGGACCAGCAGGTTCTGCGACGGAGCGGCCACGCCGGCCACATCCACGACGCCGTACGTCGTCACCGGACAGGCGCCGTGGTCGTCGATCGCGACGCCTGTCGACAGCGACACGACCGGGCCGCGTTCGGCGAGCCGCGCCAGTTCCTCGCGCACGAACGCCCGGTTGACCGCCGTCGCCGGAAAGCAGTCGTTGAAGTAGAACTTCGCCGCGACGTACCGCTCGGGCAGGTCCAGGCCAGCCGGGCGGCCCGGACGCTCCAGCCGCTGGTACTTCGCATGCCGGTGAATCCACTCTTCGTCGAGATGGCGCCACCAGAACGGGTTCATCAGATCGTACATGACGGACGGGTGCAGCACCTCCGTGCCTGCCGGCAGCGAGGCGCGCACGCGGTCGAGCAGTTGCCGCTCCCGCTCGGTCAGGCGCGTCTGCTTCTGCTCGCCGACCT
This sequence comes from Acidobacteria bacterium RIFCSPLOWO2_12_FULL_68_19, assembly GCA_001767525.1. GTDB lineage: Bacteria > Acidobacteriota > Vicinamibacteria > Vicinamibacterales > UBA2999 > MELF01. Next base: position 225,691 of record MELF01000017.1, read on the forward strand.
CGCCGACGTGCGCCTGGTGCCACTGCCTCACGACGTTCGGCGGCAGGTAGTCGAACACGTCGTAGTACCGGCCCGCGGCCGGCGCATACCAGGACCATGTACCCCCGCGCGAAAGGACCGCCAGCCGCTCGGGCGGCACGTGAAACTCCGATGCGAACCAGCGCAGGAACGGCGCCCAGTAGAGGATCTCGAAGCCGACCTCACCGAGCCACGGGCCCGCCAGAATCGGCCGGCCGCTCGATGCCAGCGCCGCGAGGCGGCGCCGGATCCGCGCGCCCCTGTACCGGCCGACCGGACCGGCCGCGCGGCGGCGAACCTCGCGCGGGATCAGCCGCCGGAGCGGACGCTGCACGACCCCGTTACAATCGGTCTTGCGCCTGTATGGTTCACGCTGTCGACGACACGCAGCCCCGCCGCGCGCCCGCCGCGCTGCCCCAGGTGACCCTGGTGGCGATCGACGGCACGAGGAATTCGGCGGCCACCGAAGCGTCGCTCGCACGAGCGAGCGCGGAACTGACGTTCGGGCACGTGCTCTTCTTCGCTCCGGGCAGACCGAACACCCGGCCGGAGCTGTACGAGCGCTGCGAGTGGATCGAGATCCCGCCGAAGTCGCTCAAGGAATACAACCAGTTCTGCCTCGCGGAACTCCACGCCTACATTCGAACCAGCCACTGCCTGACGGTGCAGTCGGACAGTTACATCGTCAATCCGGCGGCGTGGGATGACGAGTGGCTGCAGTACGACTACATCGGCGCGCCCTGGCCCCCGGGCCACAGTGGAACCGAGTATCGCGTCGGCAACAGCGGGTTCTGTCTGCGTTCGCGAAGGCTGCTTCAGGCAACGTCGACCCTGCCGGCCGACTCGTACGTCTGGCGCGGCAAGCTGAAACAGAGCTGCCGGGACGATGTGATCACCTGCGTGATGTATCGGCCACGCCTCGAAGAACTGGGGCTGCGCTTCGCGCCGGTCGGCGTCGCCGCCAGATTCGCGTTCGAGAGCCCGACTCCGGAAGCGCCGGCGCTGAACGGACAGTTCGGCGTCCATCAATACCGCAGGCGGAGCCGGACACCCTAAGCCGCCGCCGTCACCGCGCTGATGGCGGCTCGCGGTCACGATTCCGCGAGCCCCTCGATGTCCTCGACCCGGAGCACGTGGTCGGCCTCCACGGCCCGCGTGAGCCGGCGACCGACAACCTCCTCCAACCGCTCGGGCGACAAACCGGTGCCCGGCTTCTTGATCGCGAGGTGTTCCCTGGCGAGGCGCGTGCCGGCGGGAAGCGCCGTGCTCGCGACAAGGCTCCGCGTGAAGATCTGTCGCAGCGGGGCCTTCTCCCGCGCGGCGGCGTCCTTGTCGACCGGGTTGGCGCGCATTCGCTCGATGAAACGGACGCCGTCGACCAGCTGCCGCAGCTCAGCCGGAGTGAGCGAGGCCACCACATCCGGCCCGAACATCTCACGCGAGAGCGCCACGTGCACTTCCAGCAGGTCGATCCCCATGGCCGCCGCGGCCAGTCCCGCATAGATCGTGGCCGAATGGTCCGACAAGCCGACCCAGCCGCCATACCGCTCGCGGTAGTGAGGGATAAGGTTCAGGCCGACCTGCTCGGGTGGACAGGGGTACACCGTGGTGCACTGCAGTACTCCGAGGGGAACGCCCCGCGACTTCACCCTCGCCACCGCCGCATCGATCTCCGCCAGCGGGCTCATGCCGGTTGACAGAACGACCGGGATGCCCGTGCGCAGCGCTCGTTCCAGCAGATGGACGTTCGAAGTCTCGCCGGAGGCGATCTTCCAGAACGGCTGGCCGATGCGCTCCAGCAAGTCGATGGCTTCGACGGAGAAAGGCGTCGACACGAACAACACGTTTCGCTCCAGGCAGTGGCTCGCCAGGCCGCGCCACTCGTCCTCGCCGAACTCGGTCCGCTTCCAGTACTCGTACCGCGAGCGATCCTGTCGGCTGAATGCGACCCTGAAGGGCTCCGACGGCGTGCTCTCGGCGGAGGCGATGTGCGTCTGAAACTTCACCGCGTCGGCGCCGGCGTCGGCAATGGCGTCGACGAAGGCGTGGGCCAGGCCGAGACTCCCGTCGTGCGTGAGGGCCACGTCGCCCATGATGAGACAGCGGCCGTGCCCGAGCTGGGCGATGGAGGGATGGTCGGTCGTCCTGGAATAGGGCATCTAGACCTCGTTGACCTGATGCGAGCGAGCGGCAGCGCTCCGGCCCGCCAGGAGGCTACCGGCGTCCGCCGGATCGAGCGCCCGCAAGTCCGCGACGGCGAAGCGGCCGGCGCCGAGCTTGTGGTACGCGCGCATCGCGACCGCGATATGCGCGTGCAGCCACTGCGGGTCGACGAACAGCGCCGCCGTGTCGACGCCGAGCCGCGGCGCGAGCCACGTCATGCCGCCGCACGTCCCGACGAAGGCGCGCGCGCCCGCGGCAATCTGCGTCTGCACGCCGAGATTCGTCCGCGGCGTCATCCAGGGGCGGGCGCTGATGACGTCGGCGCCGTCGAACCGGTAGTCGGTATGGTCGTCTTCGAGGATGAGGCCCGTATCGAGCAGCACGACCGGGAGGCGCTCCGCCAGTCCCGATACGATGCTCCTGAGCACGCCCCGAACATGCGGTGTGTCCGGGAGCGACTGCGCGCCATAGAACTTCACGGCGATGTACTCCCGCGGCAGGAGCGCCGGATCGATGATCGGCGCGGCGACATGCGTGGTGAACCGCGTGTGCGCGTCGACGAATCCCATGGCCCGGTGTCCGGACCAGTACAGCGTGAACAGCCGGTACATCAGTCCGGGGTGAATGACGTCGAACTCTCGGGTCCCGAGGCGCCCGGCCACGGCCGCGAGGATGTCGGCGTCGAGCGCGGACGGCTCGAAATGCTTGGTGAGACCCCGCTCGACATTGCGGCGCGCGAACTCGGCGGGATCGATGTGATCCCAGACCTCGACATACCTGGACGCCACGCCCTGATACCAGCTGGCCACGCCGCCGCGTGAGACGGCGACGAGACGGTCCTCCGGGAGATGGAACGCGGCTTTGACCCAGTGGAGGAACGGCACCCAGTAGAGCGTCTCGAATCCCACCTCGGAGATCCACGGTCCTGCGACGAGGAGGCGCCCCCGTCCGACGATCGTCTCGAGCTCCTCTTCGATGTCCCACATCGTCCGGAAGAAGCCCCACTGCTCCTCGAGCTGGCGCTTCCGCCGGAGTGTCGTGCGCACGGGACGCCGGACGCGGCGGAACCAGCGCTTCACGACGTTGACCACGTCGTCGCGAACGCCCTCGCCGGCGCGGCGAACGCCGTGGCGCGCATCCGTGACCCCTTCCTGGCTCACCTTCGCCGCCCATCTGAGGCGACCGGTCACCTGCCGCAGCCGCTTGCGCGCGAGGTTGCCCGCCGCGCCCGGCCAGCTCGTCACGTCCGGAGACCCTCCAGGACCGGCGAGGCGGCGCCGAAGCCCAGTCGCACGACGTCGACCGCACGGATGTCGAGCTCGACGAAGGCGCCGCACCGGAGCCCCGAGAAGACGCGCTTGGCCACTTCGAGGTGGTCGAAGCGAAAGCCCGAAGCGTGGGAGTAGAACGCCACGGTAGGAGTTCCGACGAGCGGCGCGAGATAGCAGAAGCCGCCGTAGGTGCCGACGAACGCCTCCGCGTGCCTGATGACCTGCGTCTGCACCGCCAGGTTGTCGATCGGGCGCATCAGGTGCTCGACGGTGTGGATGCGCCCCCTGAGCTCGGATGGAAAGTCGTCGTGATCGTCGTACCGATCCGCCGTGTTGAGCAGCACCACGTCGATATGCCGCGCCAGGTCTGCGAGGAACTTCGCCGCAAACGCTCTGTTTGCCGCCGTGGACGGGAGCGCGACGTTGCCGTAGAACTTCGCGGCCACGTAGCGCGCGGGGAGCTGCCCGCGCAGCGCGAACGGCTCCATGGGCGGCAGCGGCGCGAAACTGGTGAACGTCTCGACGATCGTGACCGGGGCGCGCTGGAACCAGAAGTGCTCGAAGAGCCGGTACATCGCCGATGGGTGCAGGATCTCGGCGCCGTGGAAGCCTCGTGCGGCGGTCACCCGCGCGATGACCTCCCGGTCGAAGCTCGATACGTCGAGGTGCTTCATCCTGCCGGACTGCTCTCGAATCCGCTCCTCGTTCCGCCGGCGGAACTCCTCCGGCGTGTAATACGACAGGATGTCTTCATAGTTGGCCGTCAGGTGCGAATACCACGGTCCAGCCCCGCCGCGCGAGATGACCACGAGCTGCTCCGGATCGAGCTTCCCGTACGTCTTGGCCCAGGCGAGAAACGGAATCCAGTACAGGAGCTCGAACCCGGTTTCCGACAGCCACGGTCCGACGAGAATCGGTTTGTCGCTCCGGCCGAGCAGCGTGACGAGCTCGCGCGTCTCGAGGGCCTCCGGGACGTCCCAGACCCACGACCGTTTGGCTGGATCGCGCTGGCGCCCGGGCTTCGGAGTGAGCGCCGACGGCGGAGGCGCCGCAACGGCGGACGGGCGCCTCGACCGGAGCTGGTGGATGGCGAATCGTTTGAGATCCCCGAGCACCCGGCGCTTCCACCACTTGTAGTCCTTGCGGACGCGATTGAGGAGGTGCCTCCACCACAACTGGGTGCGCGTGCGCAGCGCGAGCAGCGCCGCGGCCGCGTACAACGGCGCCCGCAAGAAGAGATCGCCCCAACCCTGGCGCTCCGGCGCCGGCGGCGGCGCCGCGACGACTCGCTCGAGCTCGTCGACGAACAGCGGCGTCGCCGCCACCTCGGCGCCCATCGGACGCACGAACATCACGGCGAAGTCTCGCGACCGTGGATCGACCTCTCCCTCGGCTCTTAGCGACTCGGCGAGCAGTCGTGTGTGCTCGTCGAGCGACCGCGCAGCGCGCAGCAGCCCGTTGAGCAGGTACCGGAAGTGGAGCGTGCCCTCCTGATTCCTGGCCGAGATATCCGGCAGCAGGACGGTATGCGCGGGTCGTCCTACGACGGCCGTCTCGAGGAACGCGCTCGTATTCAGCCCGACGACGGCGGCGCTGTAATAGAGCGAATCGAAGTAATCCTCCTTCGACTCCGGGTCGACCGGATGGGCGCCCCAGAACGCCACGCCCCGGTACCCGGTCAGATCGATTCCGTGCCACTCCTTCAGACGGGCCGGATGCGGCCGGACGAGAATGCCGATGTCCTGGAGCCGCGGGTCGTCGCTCGACCGCAGCGCCTCGATCCAGTCGAGGACGAACGAGGGTTCATGGGCCGTGTTGTGGAAGAGCGCCGAGCAGATATACAGCACGAACGGCTTGTCCGGCGGGAGTCCGACGCGCTCGCAGAACGCCTCGCGGCTGCGCGACGGTCGGCGCCCCCACCACTGGTCGTAGCACTGCGCGCCCGTGACGATGACCTTCTCCGCAGGCACGCGGTGCATGTCGATGGCCTCGGTACGCTGCACGTTGTTCCACACGATCACCGCGTCCGGCATGAACCGCAGCAGCGACTTCGTCGAGAGGTGATCCCAGCTGCAGACCGGGAGCACCGTGCGCAAGCCCAGCGCCTTGGCGGCGCGCACGTGGTCGATTTGCGGCGATCCCAGATCGACCAGTGGCGTGACGAGCACCGCGTCGGGCTGATACGCCGCCATGAACCGCTCGGTCGCCGTCACGGGCGGCAGCGCGCGCTCGAACGCCCGGAGGAGGCGCGCCAGCCGCTGGCGGCCGCGGTCGCTCCCGAAGAACGACAGCCGGACGAGCGCGAGCACGAGGCCCGGCGTCCGCTGTTTGGCGCGCGCCAGCAGATGTGGCGTGGTCGCGTACTGCGGCTCGAGGTAGCGCAGGTAGTCCAGTCCGTGTCGGATCCGCCGCGTCAGATCGAACCAGGCGCCGGCGTTCCGGACCGGCGACTCGCCCATCGAGAGCTGCTCGGGATATCGCGCCACCAGCCGCTCGACCATCTGCCGGCCCCCCATGGACTCTTCGACGTCGGCGACCATGTGTACGCGGTGCCCGCGCCGGGCCAGTTCTTCGATGGCGGACTCGAAATTCCGCAGGTACGTCCAGTGGCGGGCAAAGAACAGCAACTTCATCCAGGTGCTCCAGCTATGGCCACGGACTGACACGTCGGCATGTGAGGCCAGTCACAGCGGGTGGCGCACGCCTCGACCGACCGCGCTCTCGGCGCGACGCGCCAGGCGCTTGGCCGCCACCCCGGCGGTACGGAACGCCTTCGCGACTCTCCTGCTCGCCCGCCGAATCCGCCTGCGCCCTTCTCGAGAAGATTCGTACCAGACGCGGTACGCGCCCCGGCCCATCCGCCGGAAGCCGCTCATCGCGACGGTGCGCCAAGCCTCGCGAACTCTGAACGCCAGCGCCCATGCGCGGATCGCGGTCGTGACGAACGGCCGGACCCCGTACACCCAGAGCGGCCGATCCTCCGCCAGCGCTCTCGCCATACACGCCAGCACGAACGCGGGCGGACCGAGAGGAGTCCACCACCACCGGGCGTCGCGTGGAAGGGGACGCGGAAGACGCGCCAGTTCCTCGATCGCACGCGCGAACACCGGAGCCGCCGGAGTGTCGATCCCATGCGGACGAACGAACCATCGCACGAACTGGTCGCCGGCCGCGCCGGCGCTCCTGTCGTCGGCAATCTGCGCCAGTTGTCGAACGTGCTCGTCGAGGCTGGCGGCGGCCCGGACCAGCCCCGCGCCGCCGACGAGGTACTGAAAGTGGAGCGTGCCTTCCTGCGCGTGGACGAACTCGGCGGCCCGAACCGTGAACACCGGCCGTCCGACGATGGCCGCCTCGACTTGCGCGCTCGTGTTGATGCCGACGACCCCGGCGCTGTAGTACAGCGAGTCGAAATAGTCGCGGCGGAAATCCGGGGCGTTCGGGTCCGTTCCAATCGGCGGCCAGAGCGCGGTGTCGCCGAAATCGGTCGCCTCGAACGCCCGCCACTGGCGGGCGTTGGCAGGATGCGGCCGCACGAGCACGCCGAGCCGCGCCACCGCCGGGTCGGCGCTCGCACGGACGGCCGCCACCCACCGTTCGGCGAACGGGACCTCGTCGGGCGCGATGAACACCGAGGAGCCGACGTAGAGCACGAACGGGCGGTCGGGATCGAGTCCGACCATCCGGCAGAACTCCTCCCGCGACCGGCTCGGCCTTGCCTCGAACCACCGGTCGAAGAGCTGCGCGCCGGTAATGACGACCTGCTCGGGCGCAACGCCGTGCAACTCGACCGCCTCGCGCTTCTGCGCTTCGTTCCACAGGACGACGTGGTCCGGAATGACGCGGATGAGCCCCTTGCTCGTCAGATTGTCCCAGCTCGCCACGCACAGCGCGCTGCGGAAGCCGAGTCGGCGGGCGCACTTGATGTAGTCCACCTGCTGCGATCCGAGCTCGATGAGAGGCGTCACCAGCAGCAGGTCGGGATTGTGCTCGCGGACGAATGTCTCCAGCGCCCGGTTGGGCGGGATCAGGTGCTCGATCGCCGAGAGCGCGCCAGCGAGCGCTCTCCGCGCCACGGCGCTTCCGCCAGCCACGAGACGGATCCAGCGGCGATAGACGTGGGGCACGCGCTTTTCGGCGCGCCCGCGCAGCGCCGCGGCATTTGCGAACACCGGATCGAAGAACCGGACGTAGTCGAGGAGAAGGCGGACCGTCGTCGCAAGGCTCTCCCACGCTTGCTCGCGTCGGTCGCGCGACCAGAGCGATGCGGCCGGCGCGCCGCTGCGCGTCGCCTCGCGGTCGCCCCGGGCGAGGAAGTCGCGCACGCTCTCCGGCCGCTCCGGCGTCGGACCGCAGGTCACGCGGGGCGAGCGCTCGGCCAGCCGTCTGGCGGTCACGTCTTCGCCGAGCTTCGTCCGGCTCACCTCGAACGCGACGTGCACGTCGTGGCCGGCCGCCGCCAGCGCCTGCAGCCCTTCGTCGTAGTACCGCACGAAGCCCGGGTGGAGCATCACGAACAGGATGCGACTCACAGCGCGCGATCCGCCTGGACTCGGGCCAACCGTCCGTCGCCGATGAATCCGCTCGCCCCGTCCCACTCGGCCACGTGACGGACATGTCCCATCGCGACACCCGCGTCCGCCACCGCCCGGCGGAATCGGATCTGGGCCTCGCTGTCGCGCCAGCCGGCGCGGACGCCCTCCACCATCTCTCGCGCCGCCTCGGTGATCTCGGCGGCGTTGGTGGGCCGATAGCCGTAATTGCGGGTGTTGTGGAAGTAACCTTCGGCCAGCAGGTCCCGGATTGCGAGCGCCCGGCCGGTATCCAGGTCCACGACCGTGGACAGGGTGAAGACGCCATCGCGCCGCACCGGATAGGCCGTGAAGGCGTCGCGAGCGTCGATTCGCAGCGACGGCGTATGACCCATCAACGCGGTCTGCTGCAGCTCGGCGCTGCTGCACACCACAAAGGCGCTCGCCAGGAGCAGGTACGTATCGAGCAACGGCGTTCGCCGTGGGTTTGAAGCCAGGTCCAGCACACCTGGTCCGCGCAGCGGTCCCGCCACGGGGTCGCCGATGCGCACGATCCGGAAGCCTTCGGCGGACAGGAGATCGATGGCGCCGGACAATCGGTCGGCCCGCCGCTGGATTTCGACTGCGACCATCGGTTGTCCCGGGACGACTCCACACTCGGCGGCGAGCCGGCGGCCTCGCTGCTCGTCGTCCGGGGGGAGGCGGATAGGCGCTGCACCGGCGATGGTCCGCCGGTTCCAGCGCGGCACGACGCCCCGCTGTTCTTCGACCGCCGACCGGCGGAGCGCACGATCCGCCGAGCGCCGCAGGTGCGTCCGGACCTGGTACGGCAACCGCTCGTCGCCCGCCTGCCGCCGCAATTCGCGGTGCCACTCGCGCCAGAACGACGCGGCGAGCACGTGCAGGCGGGGGGACATCGCTGTCATGTCGAGATCAACCGTTCACGCTTCTCGCTTCCGGGTGCTGGGTTCGTGTTCGGGGTTCGGTTCAGAGTTCGGGGAACGCGAACCGAGACGCACAGAACCCAGAAGTGCGAACAACACGCTGACGACCCCGCTGCGGGTGTCCGACCTCAGCCCGACGGGTTCTCTCCGCGGCCGCGAAGACCCAGTCGGTGCGTGAGCATCAGCACCTCGTACACCGCGCGGCGCGCGGCGCGCCGTATCCTCCCCCACGCCGCACGGGCGCCGACGAGGGTGTGATAGACCGCGTGATGGTAGTAGTGCTTGGTCTGCTTCTTCAGCCAGAACAGGCGGTTGATGACGCGGCCGAGCGTATGCGAGGTTTCCGTCTTGCGGAAGTGCCGCCATCCGTAGGTGACCTGGTACCGCAGGAGCATTCCCACCCATTGCCGCCGCGTGAGGCCGAGCGGATCCGGATCGCGGGTCGCGTACTCCCGCCACAGCACGACGGTGTGCTGCAGCCACGGCGGCCAGGAGAACCAGCGCGGTCTCGCGTCCGGCAGCATCAGGGTCGTCTCTTGCCGCTCGATGCTCGTGCCGATCGACTGTCGGCGCGACCAGAGGACCTCGCGCACCTGGCGGATGCGTCCCTGCAGGGTGAGCTCGGTGACGAGCAGCCGGTCTGGACGCAGCACCGGCCGGAAGACGCCGGCCCGCTGCAGTCCATCGATCCGTATCAGCCCGTACACCATGTCGCCGGCGCCCACGCTCTCGCGGCAGAAGTACTTCCATCGGGCATCGAAGTCCTCGTACGCCGCGGTGTCGAACAGACGCGGGCCCTTGTCGATCTCCTGCCCGTTCGGAAGCACCCGCCGGGTCACCGGATACGCCAGCACGGCGCCCTCATCGGAGTCGAGCTCCGCGACGAGCCGTTCGAGCCACCGTGGATGCCACCAGTCGTGGTCGCTCACCCACGCGAAATACTCCGCGGACGGCCACTCCCGCGCGGCCGATTCGGCGACTTCGCGCCAGGTCGCAATCATCGCCTGCCGCACTCGGTGCCTGAGGTACCGCAGGCGGGGGTCTCGCTCGACGAACCGCCGCGCAACCGCTTCGGTGTCGTCGGTCGAGGCGTCGTCCAGCATCAGGAGCGCGAAATCCGTGTATGTCTGCGCCAGCAGCGACTCGAGCGCCTGCGGCAGTTGTGCGGCGTTGTTGTACAGCGTCATCCCGAGCACGACGCGAGGGCCACCGGCACTGCGGCTGGACGCTGCCGGCCGCGGCCGGGCAGCGACGGCGCGCCGCTCGAACGCCGGGGCCAGCCGGCCGACCAGATGCCGGTACCTCGGTTCGGCGGACGCATGGGGTCTGTCCGGCGTCTTGGGCGGTCGCTTCACCGCTCTCATGTGGTCGGTGTCGAGAACCGCCACCTCGGTTAGCTCGTAGGCGTCCGAGAGAGCCAGGCTGACGCTCGTCAGCTGCGCGTTGTACGGGGAGCGCTCCCGGTTCAGGCTGTACAGCAGAGGGCAGCCCGCCGTCGCGGCCATCGACCCGTACCCGCGGACCTGCGCGTCGGTCATCTCCTGGAACGACGCCATGTTGACCGTCAGGTCGAGCGGCAGCACGGAAACGTGCCGACACAGGAAGTTGGGCACGAACAGGAAATCGGCCTCGCGCCAGTCGTCGATAGCCGACCTGTCGGACGCGCCGCCGAACACCAGCCGCGCGTCGGGAAACATGGCGCCGAGGTAGGTGGCCGAGAACAGGAACAATTCCGGCAGGTCGACGATCACGTAGGTCGTGTGGGGAAAGAGGGTCTTGAACTGATACGCGAACCCGCCCCATCCCGCACCGATCTCGCAGACGACCGGCCGGTCGAGCCCTCGGACCGCGTCGAGCACGCCGCCGCGCTCCATGCCGATGAAGACTTCGTAGAACTTGAGCGTATCGACGTTGAACAGACGTCCATCGATGGCGTAGCCGAACCCGCCGAGTGAGGGCGACTCCGGCACGAGCAGGCTGTCGCCGCCGAGGGCGCGCAGAGCCCGCAGGCGCTCCTCGAAATGCTCCCGCCGGCCGTCGCGCTTGTCGCGGTAGTCGTACGGGCGCACGTTGGTGACGTGATACGCGTGGTGCCGCAGCTTCTTCACGATGAGCGGCGAGGCGTCGATCAGGTACTCGATGTACTCGAGCTCTTCGGTCCAGTAGGCGCTTGGAGTTCCGTCGGCGCCAGCGGGCTTCATCGCCAGCACGGCGTCACGGGCGCGCTGGTAGGACGCCAACGCCGCCGTCACTCTCGGGTCCTCCGTCACGCGTCCTCCCGAGAGAAGAACTCGGCCGGCGGCGGCTCGGCCGCCGTGTACGGGGGCAGGTCGCGCGTGTCGATCCGCGGCAGCTCGTAGGGGTTGTCGCGGCCCAGCTTCACCCGTCGCCGGACCGTGTTGAACGCGAGCGAATAGCCCGACTCGCGCAGGATGCGCGGCGTGTCGCGCGTGTAGGTGTGCGGCCCACCCCACGGGTAGCAGAACGGAACAGTGGCCTGCCCTGTGAGAGCGCGGATCCACGCGACCCCTGAACGAAGCTCGTCTGCCTGCTCGCCCGGCGACAGGCGCGCAAGCATGCGATGGCTCCGCGTATGGTGTCCGAACGTCATCCCCACGGCGGCCATCTCCTGAATCATCCCCGGGTTCAGGTACAGGCGCCTGGCAAACGCGTCCGACTCCCCGACGTGGCGCGCGAACAGTTCTTCCAGCACGCGCTCGGCTTCGACGAACGGCAGCTGGTGGCTGACGAAGTGCTTGATCGCCCGGGCGTCCTCATCCTCCCAGGGAGCCACGCCGAAGACTTCCGGGCTGGCCGTGCGGGGAATTCCCGGCGCAGCACAGGCCTGGAGCACCGCCCGGCTGAACGCCTCGACGCCGAGACGCGCGAGCAGCAACTGCACCTTGTGAACGGCGAGCAGCCGCGGCGACGCGCCGCAGGCGTCCTGCGAGAGGAAGAACGTGCCCCGCAGCCCTCGAGCCTGGAGCAGCGGCAGCACCGTCTCGTAGTGATCGATCAAGCCGTCATCGAAGGTGAGGAGGACGGCGTTCGGCGGCAGGCTCGCCTCGCGGTTGAGCGCCGCCTCGAAGCGCGGCAGGTCGATGATGGAATACTGTCCCTGCAGCCAATCGAGCTGTCGAGCGAAGAGCTCCGGCGCCAGCGCGCGAATCTCTGGAAACGCCGTCGCCGCGCTGTCCCGCACGTAGTGGTACATCACGACGAGGCACGTATGGCCGCTCACGCCCGCCGCTCCGTCATGACGACGAGCGACAGCCTGGCGTCGCGGGCGGCCTTGTCGCGAAGGTAGTCGTCAATCATCCCGGTCTCGACATTCGCGTACAGGCGGCGTACGGCCGAGGCTGAGAAGTCCGCGCGTCTGTACACCCGCCCCTCGCCGGCCTGCGCGACGGCCTCGACGCCGCCGACGCCCATGGCGAGCGCCGCGTCGCCGAGGGCACGCGCCGCAGCCACGATCGTCTTGTTGCCGATGTCGTGCGGCCCGTCGCCGGACCGGATATCCGGCCGCACGTGGGCGATGATCGGACCGGTGTCGACGCCCGCGTCGAGGAAATGAATCGTCGCGCCGCAGTACTCCGGCTCGCCGTTGACGAGCGGCCAGAAGTTGGTGCCCGCGCCCCGGTAGTACGGCGACAGGCCGAGGTGGATGTTGATGATGCGTCCGGGAAAGCTGTCGATGAGCGGCAGCTTCAGCATACCGGTCCCGAACACGAGGACGACATCGGGCTCGAGCCGGCGCATCACCGCGAGCTCGTCCGGGTCGTTGCAGCCGCCCGGCGCCACCGCTCGCGACGGCGGCGCGACGGCGGCCGCGTCGGCGAAGTAGGCCTCCTCGGACGCGTCGCGGTCCGCGAAGTGACGCCTGATCACGCACGCGTCCTCGTCGGACGCCGCGTAGGTGAGCGGATCGAACGCTTTCCGCTCCCGCCACACGCAGGCGACCTCGAGCCGCGACGCGAGGCTGTTCGCCACCCACGTGTGGCGTCGGAGAGAGCTGGTCAGCACGATCGCCCGCATTGGACCGCTATGCGGCTCGATGCGCGAATTCTGTACTCATTGTGACCCGCATAGCGGTCCCAGGCGCGCGACGCGCGCCAAGAGGTACTGGCGGCCGGCCAAGGGCTCTGCCGGAACATCAAGGACGGAGCCCTTGGCTGGGTCACTCACCCTGGTTGCCCGGCAGCTGGCCTCGCCACAGTCCCATGACGTAGAGAACGCGATAGACGGTCACGGCGATCCGGTGACGCGCTTTGCGCATGGTGCTCTTGACCACCTTGCCGGCCCGCATCGCCGTGTCGCGGCGGCGCCGCCAGGTCTTGCGCTGCATCTTGTCGCGCTGCCGCTTCTCCTTCTCGCGCTGGCGCGCCGTCATCGATCGGGAGGTGGTGGCCTCGTGCTCGTCCCAGGCATCGGCGCGCTCGTCGTTCATCAACCACCGCCCCAGGCCGACACGCGACCACGCTGCGGCGGCGGTCACCGGCGGACCGAGCCAGAGTCTCGGGGCGAGCGACGGATCGACGCCCGCCCCCTCGCGGTGCAGCCCCTCGAGCGCGTCCGCAAATGCCGGCGTGGCCGGCGTGTCGAAGCCGCCGGGCCGCACGAACGTCTCGAGGAACTGCCGGCTCCGCCGGTCGCGCGACCCGTCGAGCGCCACGGCCTCGGCCAACTGCACGAAGTGCGCGTCGAGGTCGGCAGCCGTTCTGAGCGGGCCTCCCCGGTCCCCCGTGAGGTACCGGAAGTGAATCATCTCCTCCTGATGCATCCGGTACTCGGGCAGCGTGAAGGTCAGCACCGGCCGCCCGACGATCGCCGCCTCGACAAAGGCCGTCGTCACCAGGCCAATCACGGCGGCGCTGTAGTACAGCGAGTCGAAGTAGTCGTCCCGCGACTCCCGGTCGATCGGGTTCCGGCCGTGAAACGCGACGTTCGTGAACCGGTCGAGCCGGACGCCGTTCCATTCCTTCACCCGCTCGGGATGCGGGCGCACCAGCACGCCGAGGTCCCGCAGCTGCGGATCCGGATGGCGGCGCAGCGCTTCGATCCACCGCACGACCAGCGTCGGCTCAGGCGGCTCCGGCGTCGGCGTGAGAGCGGAATGCACCCACAACACGAACGGACGGTCCGCCCGCAGGCCAACCGCGCCGCAGAACGCCTCGCGGCTGCGCTCCGGCGTGCGCGTGAACCACTGGTCGTAGCACTGGGCGCCGGTCAGGACCACGCGATCGGCCGGCAGCCCGTGCATCTCGATCGCCTCCCGCCTCTGCACGTCGTTCCAGACGATCACCTGGTCTGGCGCAACATGGATGAGCGCCTTGCTCGACAGGTGATCCCAGCTGAGGATGGCGGCCGACACCGGCAGCTTCAGCGCTCGCGCCGCCTTCAGCAGGTCGAGCTGCTGTGAACGCGAGTAGGTCAGGGCGATGAGGACGAGCACGTCTGGTCCGTGGCGGCGCAGGTAGTCCACCATGCGCTCGCTCGTCGGCATGAGGCGTTCGAAGCGCGTGAGCGCGGCGCGGGTGCCGCGGCGGCCGACGACCGGCGCGTGCGCCGCCCACCGGACGATGCGGGCCGTGCGCTCCTCGGCGCGCACCCGCAGCTTGTCCGGGTACCGCGGCTCGAGGGCACGCACGTAGTCGAGCGCTACGCGCATGCGTCGGGCTGCGTCGAACCACGGCTCGTCCTCGAGCGACGGCATCAGGTCCCACGTGACGCCGGGATGCTCGGAGGCCAGACGCGCGACGAGCTGCTCGCCCCCGAGCGCCTCCGGCTCCTCCGCCGCCAGGTGGACCCGGTGCCCCCGCGAGGCGAGCTCCCGCACGACGGAATCGAAGTTCCGATACTGCGCGAAGTGCAATCCCGCGAAGAGAACCTTCACTGGACCGTTCCCATCATCTTCTGTTCGGACGACCCACTAGCGCCTGCGCCCGATCACGCGAAGGTTCTTCCCGTAGGCGCCGGCGTTGACGAAGAACTGCAACAGATCCGCGATCTCCTCGACTCCTTCGTCGCGCTTCCCGTGCACTTCCCGGCGGTACCAGAGATAGTCGACCAGATCGAGCCCTTCTGTCGCGAGATACTCGGTGCGCAGTCCTTCCCGCCGCAACAGGTCGCGGATGCTGGAAGGCGTGTAGTAGTTCAGGTGGTGCGTCGGCCAGATGAAGTGCGCATCCTTCCCCATCAACAACCGTGACGCCGAGTCGTAGTTGGGCACGTACAGGAAGACGATGCCGCCGGGCCTCAGCAACCGAACCGCCGCGCGCAGCGTGCCCACCGGATCGAGCAGATGCTCGAGGACGTCGAACAGACAGACCGCATCGAAGCTGGCCGGCTCGAATCCGGCGTCGTCCAGGGCGACGTTGCGAAGGTCGAGTCCCCGGCTGTGTCCGTACTCGACCGCCGACGGATTGAGGTCGAGACCGACACCGTCCCACCCGCGATCGCGCGCCGCCTCGACGACGAACCCCGTGCTGCAGCCGACATCGAGGATTCGCGGGCGCGAGGCGCGCAGATGCCGCGCCATGATGTCGACGCGCTCGCGGCCGAACCGCTCGACGCGGTACTGGTGGCTGCGAATGCCCAGGTCGCGGACGATCTCCTGATACTCCGCCGAGCGGTACACCGTCTCGTAGTGCGCCTCGTCGAAGGTGGGGGTGACGTACACCAGATCGCAGGCCGCGCAGCGCACGATCCGCATGTGATCCTTCTCGAGCTCGAGCGCCGCGTCGGCCACGCCGCAGGTGGGACACCGACGCGGCGTCAGCAGGTCGTCCGGAATCCTCCCGTGAATCCGCACGAGCTCGTCGATAGGGTGCGTCCGCTTGGCGATCAGCTGTTTGTAGGAGTCGCCCGGCCGGAGCTGGGCAACGTCCACTTTCCGGTACTCGGTCGGGCGGCGGTACCGAATCCGGAGCGGGCCGTCGCCGAGCAGGAGATCCACGAGCGCCAGATCCTCCGAGTCGTCGACGTCGATCGACTCGCCGGCCGCCATCACGAGCGGGCGGCAGTCGTCACCGTAGAGCGACCCCCGTTCCAGTACCCGCGTCCGGACGGCCAGCACCGCCGGTCCGTTCCTGGCGTAGATGCGCGGCTTGTCCTGGCGGCGGGTCACCGAGGCGTCACCGAGGTAGGGACTGAGCCGCTCGCCGTCGAGACGCATCACCGAGACCGGTGTGAATTGATGCGGCACCTCCACCACGCTGACGATCGAATCGGCGCCGGTCTGTTCGAGCATGTCGATCGCCCGGTCGATGTGCTCCGCGCGGCGGAGCGGCGAGGTCGGCTGCAGCAGCACGACGGCGTCGGCCGAGAATCCCTGGCGCGCCAGCTCGCGCGCGGCGTGCTGGAGCACCGGCAGCATCGGCGTATCGTCGGCCGCCAGCGCGGCCGGACGGAGGAACGGCACCTCAAGGCCGAGCGCGCGCGCCGCCTCCGCGATGGCAGGATCGTCCGTGCTGACCACGACGCGCGTCAGCCGCGTGCTGGCGCGCGCCGCCTCGGCCGTGTAGGCCAGCAGCGGCCGGCCCGCGACCGGTGTCAGGTTCTTGCCCGCAATCGCCTTCGAGCCGCCGCGCGCCGGTACGACGCCGAGGATCTTCATACGACGGACTGGGCGAACACCAGGCGCTTCTGGACCGACAGCGGGACGCGCGCGAGCAGATCGGCGATGCGGCCGCCTGCCTGCCCGTCCCCATAGAGCGGATCCGATCGGTACCGTCCGTGCGCGAGCTGCTGCCGGACCGCCGCGACGATCTCGTCGCGGTTGTAGCCGACGTCGACCACGTTCGGCCCCCGGTCGCGCCCCCGTTGACGCGTGCCGATGTTCACCGTCGGCACGCCGAGGAACGCGCCCTCCCGGATCGGCGCGCTCGAGTTGCCGACGACGCACCCGCACGACAACATCAGACGGACATACGTGTCGATTGGAAAATTCTTGTAGAAGCGGATGTACCTCGGCTGCCGTTTCTCGCGGAACGTGCGCATCCCGGTGGCGATCTCCTCGGAGCCGGCGTCGACGTTCGGCCAGAGCATGATGGTGGGCATCTCCAACTGCTCGAGCGCCATCAACGTCTCCCAGATCTGCTCCTTCCCATGGCCGTACTCCGTCGTCACCGGGTGCTGGTTCACCAGCAGGAACGGACTGGCCGGATCGACGTGGGCGCCGACGCCTTCCCGCGTCAGCCATTCCGCGTGCGGGATGCCGTCCTCGCCGCGCACGATTTCCGCGACCAGATCGATCCGGGGACACCCGACCACGTGCACCGTCTCGGGCGGCTCTCCCATGCGGACGATGCGTTCGCCCGCCGCCGCGTTGGCGGGAAAATGGACGTGCGCCAGCTTCGTGACGGCGTGACGGATGCTCTCGTCGATGGTGCCGCTGATCTCGCCGCCCATCGTGTGCGCCACCGGAATGTTCATGTAGGCGGCGGCCACGGCCGTCGCCATCGTCTCGAAACGGTCGCCGACGCTCATCACGACATCCGGCTTCAGCATCTCGAAGATCGTGGGGAGCTCCAGCAGGCCGAGGCCCGTGGACTTGGCCATGGTCGCCGGCGTCTCGCCCTCGACGATCATCGTGACGCGCGCTGCGGCCGTGAATCCGTCGGCCTCGATGAGGTCGACGACCGACCCGAAGCGATCGAGCAGCGCCGACGCCCCGACGACGAGCTGGAGCTCCAGATCCGGATGTGCATCGATGGCGCGCATGGCCGACTTGATGCTGCTGTAGTTGGCGCGCGAACCGATGAAGACGCAGACTTTACGCACGATTGCTCCCATTCTTATCCGCTCGCTGGAAGACGACGGTCGCCACGAAGTACCGGACGTGGCGCACATTGCGCAGGATCACCCTCGGAAGGCGGCGGACGCCGCGCGCCGCCCGCTGCGCCAGATGTGGGCCGCGCCGGCCGCTCGCCCGTGCCGCCCGCTTCAGTTCGTCGAACACCGTCCGGGCCGAGTCGTCGTCTGCCGCTTCGGCCGCCGGCTGCGCGTCGGCGCTCCGCAGCTGTTCGACTCTCATCCATCCCCACATCGCGACGGCGATCGGCCAGACGAGCAGCCGCAGCGCCCGCGACGCCACCCTCTCGGGACTGGGCGTCGCGCCCTTCCAGCCGATCTGGGCAATCGTCTCGGCCAGCACGGGCGTACACGCCGTCGTCAGCCCGTGCGGCCGGATGAACGAGGCGACGAACCGCTCGGTCTCGCGGCGGATGACCTCCGGGTCGCGCAGTACCGCCGCCAGCTGGTCGACGTGTTCGCCGATGGAGCCGGCGACCCGGAGGAACCCGCCGTTCTCGGGACGGAGGTAGCGGAAGTGAATGGTGCCGTCCTGCGTGCCGGCGAACTCGGGCGACAGAATCGACAGCACCGGCTTGCCGAGGATCGCCGCCTCGATCATCGCGCTCGTGTTGATGCCGACGACGGCCTGACAGTAATAGAGCGAATCGAAGAGCGACGCCCGTGCCGCCTCGGCCGCCGGGGTGTACCTGGCGCGAGGCCAGATCGCCACCGGACCGAGATCCGACAGATCGGCCGTGATCCACGCGTCGGGATTGAACGGATGCGGGCGCACGAGCACCGCCGCGTTCCGGAGCACCGGATCGGCCGCCGCACGCAGCCCTTCGACCCACCGGCGGACGAACGGCACCTCGTGCACCGACCGCGCGATGAACACGGACGACCCCGTGAACAGGACGAACGGCCGGTCGTCGGGCAGCCCCACCATCCGGCAGAAGTCCGCCCGCGACACACTCGGCTCGCGGTCGAACCAGCGGTCGAACAGCTGCGCGCCGGTCATGATGACGCGCTCCGGCGGGATACCGTGGAGCTCAACGGCTTCGGTCTTCTGATGCTGATTCCAGACGGCGACCGCGTCGGGCTCGACGCGCATGTGCCCCTTGTTCGTCAGGTTGTCCCAGCTCGCGATACCGGCAATGACGGGAATGCCGGCCGCGCGAGCCGCCCGCACCGTGTCGACCTGATCGGAGGCGGCATCGACCAGCGGCGAGACGAACACGACGTCCGGCTGCTGGTCGGCGAGGAAGCCACGCACCCGGCGGCTCACCGGCACGGCGCGCTCGATTGCCTGGAGCAGCCGCAGGAGGCGCGCCAGCCGAGGCGGCCCGAGTGACCGGATGCGGTCGAGCGGCCTCAGCAGCGCCGGCAGCACCTTCCGGTACATGCGGTTGCGCAGCACGGGCGTGTCGGCAAATCGCGGATCGAGATACCGGACGAAGTCCATCGTGCCGCGCACGGCGCGCGCCAGCGGCGTCCACAGATCCCGGCGCTCCGGTACCACCCCGGCGATGGCGATTCGCGCGTCGTCAATCAACTCGAGGCGCGCGTGTTTCCGTTCGCGCAGCGAATTGACCGCCACCGACACGGTGTGGCCCTGGTCGGCGAGCAGACGCAGCGTCGAGTCGTAGTAGCGCAGGTACTCCGGCGAGGCCATCGTGAACAACACCCTGAGCCGGCAGCCAGGGACGAGCACCTCTTGCCCGGTGCGTTGCGCCTGGCGCCGGCGCGCCGCCACGAGCGCGAGCCCGGTCCACGGCCGCAGGAGCACGCGTCGCGCCCGGAGGGACATCGATGCGGGCTGCGGCAAGGGCGGCGAAGCCGCCGCCCGCGTCTCGATCGCCTCCACGAAGCGCTCCGCCGCTGGCACGTGCAGTCCATGCGGCCTGACGAACGACTCGACGAACGCCCGTCCCTTGGCGGCGTCGTGCGTTCCGCGAACCGCGCGGCCCACCTGCTCCAGGTGTTCATCGAGGGTCCGGCCGACCGACAGCAGCCCGCCGTTGACGTTCTTCAGGTGCTGGAAGTGCAGCGTCCCCTCCTGCTGGTTCGAGAATTCCTCGGCCAGCACGGTGAAGACCGGACGCCCGACGATGCCCGACTCGATGAGCGCGCTGGTGTTCACGCCGACGACGGCGACGCTGTAGTACATCGAGTCGAAGTAGTCGGCCCGCGCCTGCCGGTCCACCGGGTTGGCGCCCGAGGGAGGCCAGATGGCGACCGCTTCCGCAGGATTGAACTCCCGCCACTGCTCGGCGTTCTGCGGATGCGGCCGGATGAGAATCGCGGCCCGGCGCAGTTCCGGGTCGGCGGCGGCTCGCATCGCCGCAATCCAGCGGCGCACGAATCCGACTTCGTAGGGCGCAATGAACGGCGACGAGCAGAGATACAGCAGCAGCGGGCGATCGTCCGGGAGTCCCACTGTGCGGCAGAACTCCGCTCGCGGGACGCTCGGCTGCTGCGCGAACCAGGCGTCGTACGCCTGCGCACCCGTCACGATGACGCGCGCCGGATCGACGCCGTGCAGCTCCGCCGCCTCATGACGCTGCATCTCGTTCCAGACAATCACGTAGTCCGGCACTTCGTGGATGAGTCCCTTGGTCGTCAGGTGATCCCAGCTGCCGACCCCGAGGACGGTGCGAATACCAAGCCGCCGTGCGGCGCGCACGTAGTCCACCTGGTGCGAGCCGAAGTACAGCAGCGGCGTCAGCAGCAGGAGGTCGGGGCGCTCGTCGACGAGCAGGCGCTCGGCGGATTCACCGGGCGGGATCGCCCGTTCGAGCCACGCGACGAGCCTCCGCCACACGCGCAGCGCGGAGCGAGAGCCGATGACCGGCACTCGCGGCAGGTGCGCCGCCACTGCTGGCGCCTGGCGCTCGGCGCGCGCGCGCAGCGTCGGCGAGCGGTCGTATCGCGGATCGAGGTACCGCCAGCAGTCGAGCGACAGCCGCAGAGAGTTCCCCAGCGTCTGCCACGGCGAACTCTGGCGGATGGGCGCGTACGCGTACGAAATGCGCTCCGGGTAGTCGCGGGCCAGCGCTTCGGCGATGCGGAGCCCGCCGACGCTGTCTTTCCGCTCGGCCACCAGATGCAGGTGATGGCCGCGCTCGGCAAGCAGACGCAGCGCGGGCTCGAAGTTGCGGAGGAACCCGAAGCTCCCGACCGAGAACAGAATCCGAGTCAGGCGTGTACCTTCTGCGACAGACGCACGCGCTTGAAGCGGCGCGCACGCTCGACCGTCACCGTCCCCCATCCCCCGGTCTCCGACGCTGCCTGGAGGCGATCGACCTGGTCCACCGGGAGCCGCTCGCTGTGATAGACCGTCGCCGGCACGCCATAGGCGGCCGCGAGAATCGCCAGATCGCCGTAGGCGCCGAAGAAAGTCCGCGCCCGGGCGAGCGCCCGTATCTGGCGCGACAGCGGCAGCCCGTCGACACGAACCACCTCGGCCTTGGCCGACACCTGCGCGACGACCGTCTTCAGCAGGCTGTCGTTCTCCTCGGTCAGGGGGAGCGCAGCCGTGAACTCCGCGCTCAGGGCGACGAACGACGACGGAAGTCCGTCGCCGGGATCCGGAGGCGGCGTCAACCGCTCGTGACGCAGGACGTCGCGCAGCAACTCCAGCGCGCGGTCGCCGTCCAGTCGACGCACCGTTCGAAACAGCAGAAACGGATGCAGGACGTGGTACTCGGAGAGATCGAAGGCTCGGGCGGCGCGCTCGACGGCATCCTCGTCGAACGGCGACATCACCGACTGCTTCGGGTTCTGCTCGCTCTGGGGCACCGTCCGCCGCTGCCAGTGCTCGAGCTCGGCTGCCGAGTACACACTCCGGACATCGAGGAACCGCTGCCCGAGCGGGCCGTACCACTCCCGCAGGCCGCTTCCCGTCAGGACGATCAGGCGCTCGGGCGGGAGACCGTAGGTTGCCACGACCCAGCGCAGGAACGGAATCCAGTACAGCAGCTCGTTGCCGACCGTGTCGGCCCAGGGCCCGACGAATACGGGGGCCGTGCTGTCCTGGATCTCCTCGAGCGCGATCTTCACCGGACGCAGCGACAGGGAGGTGCCGATGACCGTCGCGTCCACCGCCGTCTGCCTGGCGACCCGGCGGCGCTGCAGCCACCGAAGGAGCGCGCGGCGCAGGGGGGGATAGAGAGGATTGTCCGCCTGCGGCTGCTTGCGGATGGCCGCCGACCGCTCGATTTCATCGGCGAGGATCGGCGACACCGCACGCTCGACGCCGTACGGGCGCAGGAACTGCTCCGCGAACGTCCGGCTGCGCGCCGATGATGCGGGCTCCTCGCGCAGCACGGCGGCGAGCTGCCGGTGGTGCTCGGCGAAATCGCGCGCGATCGTGGCCAGCCCGCCATACGACTCCACGAGATAGCGAAAGTGGATCGTGCCGACCTGTCCCTCGTCGAATCCGGGAATGAGCAGCGTGTGCACGGGCCGGCCGACGATCGCCGCCTCGAGCATGGCGCTCGTGTTCAGGCCCACGACCGCGTGCGCGTGATGGACCGAGTCGAAGAGCTCCTGGTCGCTGCGCCGGCTGGCGTCCAGCGACAGGCCGACGTTGTCCAGATCCGAGAGGTCGACCGACGCCCACGATCCACGCACTGCCGGATGGGGGCGTACCAGAATGCCGCACGTGCGCACAACCTCGTCGGCGGCGGCGCGAAGGGAATCCGCCCAGCGGCGCACCAGCTCCACTTCGTTCGGGCCGGTCAGCTGGGACGATCCCAGATAGAGCACCATCGGACGTGCCGGGTCCAGGCCGAACTCCGCGAAGAAACGTTCGCGGGAGGTCGACGGCCGGCGAGCGAAGAAATCGTCGAAACGAGCCGCACCCGTAATCGCGACGGTTCCAGTCGGGCAGCCGTGCAGGTCGATCGCTTCCCGCCGCTGGATGTCGTTCCAGACGAGCACCCGATCGGGGCGGATCCGCATCAGCCCCTTGTTCGTGAGGTTGTCCCAGCTGAACGGAATGAAGACGATGGGCACGCCAAGCCGGTGCGCCGCCTTGACGTAGTCGGTCTGGTAGGACTGGAACGTCACGAGCGGCGTCACCAGGATGAGATCCGGACGTTCCTCCCGCAGAAACGCCTCGAATCCGGGGTCGGTCGGGATGAGCTTCTCGCAGAGCGCGAACGCCCGCGCCACGAGCGTCCAGTGCCGTTTCACCCACGGATGCCGCTCGCAGTACAGCACGAACTCGGTGGGCGCAATCTCGTAGGCCCGGCGCACGAGCCGCGTCGCGTCGGCATAGCGCGGGTCGAAATACCGGACGTAGTCGCGCGCGCCGCGCAGCAGGTCGACGAAGTCCCGCCATTCGTCGACCCGTGTCGTCGGATTCACGCGCCCGGAAATGCGCGGGTGTTCCACCGATTCCGGCAGCTCGAAGGTGCCCTTCCGCAGCTTTCCCGCCAGACAGATGTCGTGGCCGCGGTCGGCAAGGATGGTGAGCGTCCCCTGAAAGTTCCGGATACGACTGACGGCGCCGATGAGGAACAGGATCTTCATTGGGACTCGGCGGCCGCGGTCCTCTGGCGGCGGCCCAGCGGCGTGCGCGCCAGGATCTGTCGCCACCAGGCCTCGTCATGCACCAGCTCGCGCACGAGCGAGTGCCAGAAGAACAGCACCGCATACCAGCTCCCGGCGATCCGGCCGAACGCCGGCCGGCCGGCGCCGCGCGCGCCGAAATCCCAGAGCAGCAGCGCGACATGCTGCACGATGGGCGGCAAATAGGTGTAGAGCGGCGGGCGCGCCGAAAACAGCATCTGACGCTGCCGCTTCAGGCTGAAGTTGCCGGCGACCTCGCGGTACCACAGCATCTCGGCCGCGTGCCGGAACGTACCGAGAAGCGTCAGCTCGATGAGCAGCTGCCGATCGGGCGCCAGCACGCGCCGGAAGACGCCAGCCCGGACCATCGCGCTGATCCGGAACAGGCCGTAGACGGCGTTGCCCGCCGTCAGGTACGTGATGGCCCGACGCAGCCGGTGCGCCGGATTCGCCATGCCGACGGTTTCGAACCGGCGGGTCACGACGCGGCGGTCGTCCCGGGAGTAGATCCGCTGCATCTGGGGGTACGCCACGACGACCTCCGACCGTTCATCGAGCGCCGGCACCAGCACTTCCAGCCAGCGCGGATGCCAGATGTCATGGTCGCTGATCCACGCGAAGTACTCGCTCTCGGGGTACCGCTCGCGGGTGCGGAGGAATGCCTTCCGCCAGTTGCCGATCATGCCGAGCCGCACGTCGTTCGCCTCGTACGTGATCCGGCGATCGAGCGCCGCATACGCGTCCACAATGGCGCGCACCTCGGGAGACGGATGGTCGTCGACGATATGGAGTGCGAAGTCGGGGTACGTCTGCGCAAGCAGCGACTCGAGCGTGCGCGCGAGCGTATCGGGCCGGTTATAGGCCGCCATGCCGAGGATAACGCGAGGACCGGCCGTCATACGAGCAGCCGTCGCCACCCGACCAGGTGCGCCGCCTCCGGCGTGTGCCCGGGCTCACCGCGTGGCGGCACCGGGTTGGGCCAGAAGAGGCGCTCGATCGCCTGCCAGACGTTGCGCGCCTCCTCGGCCGCGCCGGCCGGCAGCGCCGAGTAGAAATACCGGGAACCGACATCGAACGCCCGCTGCACGTGCGCGGAGACCCGGTCGGCGTCCATGTGGCGGAGCGCCATCACGTCGAGCGTCAGATCGACGCGCGGAGGGCGCAGCGCCGGGAGCGCTCTCTCCGGCACGAAGACGAAGTCGGTCGTCTCCCACTCCCGCCACACATCGTCCGGTGCCGCGGGGTCGAACACGCAACAGCGGGCCGCCGGGTAGACCGTCATGAGGTACACGGCGGAGAGAAGGAACAGATCGGGCACGCCGGTCATCACATAGGTGACGTTCGGACACAGCGTCTTGAACTGGTAGGCGAATCCGCCCCAGCCGCCGCCGATCTCCCAGACGAGGCGCCGGGCGGCCGGCCGGCGAAATTCCGGCAGCACAGCCGCGTCCTGGAGCGCGGCCAGCACATGAAAGTGGCGGAGCGTGTCCTCGTTGTAGCGCTCGCCGGCCCTCAGATAGCCGAACCCGCCGAGCACCTTCGGTTCAGGCACCAGCAGGTCGACGCGCAACTGCTTGCGCAGGACCGCCAGCTCGCGCCTCAGCCGAGCCACGAGATCACCGGACGGGTCGTCATAATCGGCCGCCCGGACGCCGCTCAGCGGCTCGCACCGGTGCCGCAGCGTGCCGATGGTCTCGGGTGTGGCCTCCCACAGATGGGCGAGCGCGGTGACAACCTGCTGCTCGTGCGCCGTGAGCGGTGCCGCGCCGCCGGTCCGCTCCGACATCCGCCGGGCCCAGTCGCGGACGAACCGATAGTGCTCGTACGCCTTGGCGGCGATGGCGGCCAGCTCGAGACGCTCCGCCTCGCGCCGCGCGGCCGCCTGCTGACGGCGCACCAGACGTTCCGCTTCCCCCCGCTGCTTCGCGGCGAGGCGCTCAGCCCGCTCGGCGGCGCGCGCGGCCCGCCGGGCGTCGGCGGCCTGCGCGCCGTCCACCGTATCGACCTCCGTCTTCACCACATCACGGATCGGTGATGGCGCTCCGCGACGGCCGCCCGGACGCCGGCCGCCACCGCGCCATCCGCGACGCGACCTTGACCCGCCAGTCCGATTTCGGCCGAACCACATCGCGAACGATGGACCACCACAACTGCATCGCGGCGTAACGCACGGCCGCCAGCCGACCGAATGCGGGCCTGCCGCTCCCGCGCACGGCGAAGACCCACAGCAGCGCCGCCCAGTGCTGCAGGTGTGGCGGAAGATGGGCATGGAACGGCACGCCGCCGGGGAAAAACGCCTTGAGCTGCCGCCGCAGGTCGAACTTGCTGATGAACTCGCGGTACCAGAGCACTTCCGGCACCTGCCGGAACTGGCCGAACAGCGCCAGCGCCAGCAGTACGTAACGGTCGGGGAGAATCACGCGGCGGAAGACGCCGGCCGCCTCGAGCGCCTCGGCTCGCACGAGACCGTAGATCATGTCGCCCGACCGCATGTATCGCGCGGCCCGCCGCATCCGTTCGGCCCGGCTGCTGATGCCGAACGTCTCGAAGACCTTGACCTTCTCGGTTGTACGGGCCCCCTGGGAGGTGAGCTGTACGTTGTGCGGATAGGCCAGCACAACCTCCGGATGCGCGTCGAGCACCGCCACCATCTCCTGCAGCCAGCGTGCATGCCAGACATCGTGATCGCTGACCCACGCGAAGTACTCGGACTGCGGGTACAGCCGCCGCGCCCGATCGAAGACGCGCCGCCAGTTGCCGATCATGCCGAGGCGCGTGCCGTTCGCCTCGTACGTGATGCGCGGAAATTGACCCGCGTACCTCTCGACGATCGCCGCCGTCTCGCGCGAGGCGGCATCGTCGACGATCACCAGCGCGAAATCCTGACAGGTCTGCGACAGGAGTGACTCTAGCGTCCGAGGCAGCGCATCGGGCCGGTTGTACGCAGGCAGTCCCAGGACGACGCGCGGCGAGGCGCTCATACGCGAAGCCGTCTCCAGCCCAGGAAGTACGTCCGTTCAGCCGCACCCTCGCCGGAGGGCAGCGACAGCCGGCGTGCGAGCGACTCCGGGGCGCAGACCGGGTGCAGCCAGTACAGACGATCGAGAGCAGGCCGCACCGGCGCCGTGAAGGAATCGCCGGGATCGCCGGGCGGGCAGATCGAGAACACGTACCGGGAGCCGAGATCGTATGCGCGCTGCAGGTGCAGGCCGACCCGCGATGGGCTCAGGCGTTCCAGCGCCATCAAATCGACGGTCAGGTCGAGCGACGGCGGTGTCAGGCCCGCCACGGCGCTTTCAGGGGCGAAGGCGAAGTCGACGGCGTCCCAGTCCCGCCAGAACGACGCCGGAGCCGCGGGATCGTAGAACCGGAACCGGGCCGCGGGAAAGAGCGTCATCAGATACACGGCGGAGAGCAGAAACAGTTCCGGCCGGCCCGTGATCAGGTAGGTGACCTCGGGGCACAGCGTCTTGAAGTGATAGGCGAACCCGCCCCATCCGCCGCCGATCTCCCAGACCGTCCGCCTGGCCCCGCCGCGAAACTCCTTGATCAGCGCGGCGTCTTGCAACAGCGAGATCACCCGGAAGAACCGCAGCGTATCCTCGTTGTACCGCCTGCCGCCGCTGTTGAAGCCAAAGGCACCGAGCGCTGGCGCCTCGTCGACCCACAGCGCGCCGTCGCCGCGCGCGAGGAGCCGCCGCAGGTCGCGTTCGAAAATGAATCGTACCTTGTGGTCGACGTGCTCGTAGTCGGCCGCAGACACGCCGGTAATCGGGGCCGCCTGCCGGCGCAGCGCAGCAATCGTCTCCGGTCCTGCGCTCCACAGCGGTTCGAGTGCCGCCAGCATGCGCTGCTCGGACGGCGTCACGCCGTCCACGACCGACATCGCGTCGCGCAGGCGGCGCACCTCGTCCCGCACGCGGAGGTAGTGGCCGAACGCCCGGGACGCGGCGTCGGCCGCCCAGGCTGCCTCCGCTGCCGCCGCCCGCTCACGGGCGCCGCGCTGCTCCTGATCGAGGCGCTTCGCAATCGTCCGTTGTTCCTCCGAGTCCTCCTGCGCCTGCCGCGCCGTCTCGACGGCCGCTGCGAGCCGGCCAAGCGCAGGACGCGCGAGGAGAGCCCACCACGTCCCGTGACGCAGCCGGCGCCGGCGGCGGGTGGCGGTCGCCTCGAGTGCGGCGACGAGCCGGGGCGTCGCGGGCTCGTCGATCCCATGCGGCCGTACGAAGGCTTCGACGAACCGCCGGCCCGGCTGCGCCGCGGCGGCGGGATCCTGCAGGGCCGTCTCCAGCTGGGACACGTGCTCGGTCATGTCTGACGCGACGTGCAGCAATCCGCCGTTGACCTCGCGCAGATGTCGAAAATGTAGCGTGCCACCCTGCGTGTTGCGGAACTCCGGGGCGAGCAGCGTAAAGACGCCGCGGCCGACGATCGCGCTTTCGATGAGCGCGCTGGTGTTGACGCCCACCACGGCCGCGCTGTGGTGGATGGAATCGTAGTAGTCGGCACGCGTGTCGTCGTCCACGGGGTTGCCCCCGCAGCGCGGCCAGACGACGACATCGTCGAGGTCGCTGAGATCGACGTCCTGCCAGCGCTCCGCGTTCTGTGGATGCGGCCGCACGAGCACGCCCGCGCGTCGCAGCGCTCCGGACGTGCGGATGTCCCGCACCCACTGCCGGACGAACGGCAGCTCGTGCCCCGCGATGAACCGCGACGAGCAGAGATACAGCACGTACGGCCGCCGCGGATCGAGACCGACGCGGGCACAGAACGCCTCGCGCGACGCGCGGGGCCTCCAGGTGAACCAGTGGTCGTACGGCGCGGCGCCGGTCACAACGACGCGTTCGGCGGGAACGCGATGGAGGGCGACCGCCTCGACCTTCATCGGCTGATTCCAGACCGTCACGACATCAAGGACGTCGTGAATGAGGCCTTTGTTGGTGAGATTGTCCCAGCTGTAGACGCACAAGCCCACAGGGATGCCGAGCGCACGGGCGGCGCGGAGGTATTCCGACTGCGGAGACCCGGGCTCCACGAGCGGCGTCACCAGGACGAGGTCGGGCCGGCACTCGCGGATGAAGGCGGTGATCGCCGGGTCGGGAGGCAGCGCGCGGTCGCAGGATCGCAGGAGCCATCGCAGCAGCGCCCGACCCGAACGGTTGTCCGCGAGGCGCCGCCAGCCGCGCGAGGCGGCGAACACCGGCGCGTTCTGCTCCGCTCGCCACCGCAGCTTCGACGCGTCGCGGTATTCCGGCCGGAAATAGCGGAGGTAATCGAGCCCCCTGCGCAGCTCGAGGCCAAGGAGGGACAGGCGCGTCTCCGCCGCCGATGGGGGAACGGCCGTATGCATGATGGCGGGACAGCGGCGGCAGAGGCGCCCCATCACGTCGGTCGGGTCCAGCACCTGATGCATCTCGGCGACAACGTGCACGTGGTGTCCACGTTCGGCCAGCAGCCGCAGCGTGGACTCGAAATTCCGCACGTACACCGTGCTGCGCATGAAGAACAGGATGTTCATCTCGCTGTGGATTGGATGTCGTCCCGCACGAAGACGCCGTACCACATGGCGAACGCGCCCACCTTGGTTTTGAGGACGATTCTCGAGTCGAGCCGGAGACCGGACGAAAAGACAGGAATGTATCGCGTCCTGCACGACTTCGAGTGGGGCCATCTTGCACAGGTATCGCCGAACGAGATCGCGCTTGATGCCAAGCACCCGGACCGCCTGCCGCCCGACCACAGGCACGACACGCTGAAGAACCGCATGGGTGTCTGGCATCCGAAGGAAGGATCATGCGTCTCGGCACAGCCCCTCCCCGATGCGGCACAGCCGCCGACGCATCGGCGTGGCGCATGAAGAAGAATTCGCATACGTGAGTCACGGCCCGTGACCGGCAGCGTTCGTCCTCCGCGCCGCGCGGTCCCGCTTGAGGCCCTTCATCGATCGTTTCCGGCGCGGCTCGAGGACCGACGCCACCACTGCAGGCAACAACGAGAGATAGCGTGCGCTCGTCGACGTCCGCATCGGAAGCGGCGCCGGCACACTGCACAGATCTTCGATCGCTTGGACGAGACGAGGCGTCGCCGGCGTATCGAGCCCGTACGGCCTCACGAACATTTCCACGAATCGAGAGAACTGTCGACTCACCTCAGGATCCGGCCTGAGCGCCTCGGCGAGCTGCTCCAGATGCTCATCGAACGACCGCGCGACCCGCAGGAACCCAAACTCGTGATTCACGAGGTAGTGAAAGTGAACCGTGCCTTCCTGTGTCTCCTTGAAGCGTTCGTCCAGTATGGTCAGCGCCTTTCGCCGAAGGATGGCGGCGTCGATCAGCGCGCTCGTGTTGATGCCGACGACCGCGGCGGCG
Organism: Acidobacteria bacterium RIFCSPLOWO2_12_FULL_68_19; assembly: GCA_001767525.1. Taxonomy (GTDB): domain Bacteria; phylum Acidobacteriota; class Vicinamibacteria; order Vicinamibacterales; family UBA2999; genus MELF01. The sequence goes on from MELF01000017.1 coordinate 255,351, forward strand.
TGATGGATGGAGTCGAACAGGTCCTGTCTATCGGCGGAGGTCATCGGGTTCGCACCGTCGCGTGGATACATGACGAGGTTGTCCGGGCAGTCGTTCCGGAGCGGCACCCAGCAGTGCACGTTCTGCGGATGTGGCCGGATGAGGACGCCAGCGCTCCGCAGCGCCGTATCGGTGGCGGAGCGTACGCGGGAGATCCATTCACGCGCGAACGTCGATTCGTCCGACGAGATGAACGTCGACGAGCCGACGTACAGCACATACGGCCGGGAGGCGTCGAGGCCGATGCGGCCGCAGAACTCGCGTCGGTCGCTCGGGATCGACGTGAACCACTGATCGTACGCCTCGGCGCCAGTCACCACGACGCGGGCAGCAGGCACAGCATGGATCCGAACAGCCTCGTCGGCCTGGAGGCGATTCCACACCGCCACCATGTCGGGCATGACGCAAATCTGCCCCTTGTTCGTGAGATTGTCCCAGCTATGTACGAGTAGCGCCGTGCGGATGCCAAGCGCCCGCGCCGCCTTGACCAGTTCGGTCTGCGGCGAGCCTAGGTCAACCAGCGGCGAGACCACGAGCACGTCGGGACGGACCCCACGGAGGTACTCGACGACGGCACGGTCCGGAGGAGCAGCCCACTCGAGCCCATGGCATATCCGCGCAAAAGAGCGACCGGAGGCGAACCGCCGGACAAGCGGTAACGCCGTGATGTGCCGCGCCACTACCGGCACCCGCGCCGCCGCACGCTGGCGCAGCTTCGCCGTGTGCCGGAACTCCGGCCGAAAGTAACGGGCGTAGTCGTGCATGCTGCGGATCCAATTGACCCATGGTGTCCAGAACACCGACGGAAAGGACCGCACGTCGCACTGAACGCCGTGCTGCGTCTCGTACTCGTGGAGCAGCACACTTGCTTCACTCTTTGCCTTCTTGAGATGGTTGAAGAGGAGCTGAACCTCATGCCCGCGCTCCGCCAGTAGCCGGATTGTGGAGTCGAAATTCCGCAGGTAGCCAGGGTGAGCGAGCGAAAACAGGACGTTCATTCGGCCGGGGGTGTGCTCAGCGACTTCTGGAGCCGCTTGCGTTCCGCGCGCTCGAGCTTCCCCTGTCTCTCTAGGGTCTCGAGCCGCAGCGTCAGGCGGTCGATTCCGCGGTCCAGCCGCCCGAGGCGTCTGTGAATCTGCTCTAACATGTGCAGCTTCTTCGCGATCCTGAGGAGTGCCGGTATGATGCCGAGCTCACGCCGCTCATTGCCGTGGAACTGATCGCCCGACTGGGCATTCGCCGAAGACTCCGGCTGGCCGTATCTCGACGAAAGCTCCTGCAGCCGTGCGCGTAGCTGCCCGGTATCGGACAGCTTCAGCACCGCGTTCACCTCCCGCACGACACCCAAGAGTTCGTTCTGCATCTCGCGGAGCCGCTCTTCGGCCACCCGCGCCGCCTTGCGAAACCCCTCCTCGTCCTTCCACGAACGCTCGACGTGATGAATCGCGAACGCCCGCGACCGCTGCTCGACGTTCAGAGGATAGAACACCCACGGCTCGAAGACCTTGACCTCGGGATGTCCGAGGAGGACGCGGTTCATCAGAAGTGGACCGGTTGCTTCCTTGTCGTACCCGTGACACTCGCGCGGGCGGCATGCCCGAATGACTTCCAGCACGATGGGGTGCTGCGGCACGGCGCCGATCACGGCGTTGTTGGCCGATCCGAGCTTCGTATCCGCTACGAAGAAATCGAGGCCGTTGATCAGCTTGTCGATCGGCCGTAGACATTCGATGTCGGTGTCCACGTACACGCCGCCACTCGCATGGACGACCTCCAACCGAAGCATGTCCGAGCGCTCGACCGGATTGCGCAGGCGGTCACGAATCTCGGGCCTTATTAGCGTGGCGGGCAGATTCTCCTCCGTCCAGAGCCGGAATTCCCAGTCCGGATGGTGCTCCGTCCACGTCTCGCGATACCGCACGAATTCATCAGGCAGCGGCCTTTGGCCGAGCCACACCTGATGAATGATCTTCGGAATCATCCCTCCCATTCTGGCCATCACATGAGGCGCGGCGAGTAGAGCGCCAGCCGCACATCGCGGCCAAGCAATCCCCAGCCGCTGTCCCGGGGTTCGTTGTCCCTCTCAGCAAAGCTCGGGTATTCGCTGGCAAGCTGTCGGGCGATGCCGATTGGATCCAGCTGGAGGCACCTGGAGGTGCCGCGGAACGCGATATGGACGTGATGGCCGCGATCACAGAGCAGGCGCAGCGCCGAGTCGAAGTTCCGGACGTACACGGTGCTCCGCATGAAGAACAGGACCTTCATCGTCCGGCTCCGTGACCGTCTCGCACGAACACGCCGTACCAGATCGCCTGCTCCCCCCTCCTGGTCGTGGAGACGACCTTCGAGTCCAGCCGGAACCCGTGCCGCTCGAGCATGCCGGTGACAGCGTCGGAAGCCGGGGTCGCCACTTCCACGAGCATCGATCGCAGAGCCTGCGACGACAGGGTGCACGAGGCGCCCTCGAGCACGGCCAGCTCTCCTCCGTCGACGTCGAGCTTGATGTGCGTGGGCGGCGGCAGATGCAGCAAGTTGACGACGTCATCCAGACGGAACGTCATGACCGGCTGCTCGTACCGGACCGGACCGTCACCGGACGCGCCGGGACCCAGGACGTGGCGGGCAGCGCCAGGTTCCAGATTGCGAAGCCCGAGGACGGTCATGCCGGTGACGCTCGAGAGCGCCACCGGGACGGGCGTCACCTGCCCGGCTACTTCGTTGAGGACGACGTTGGCGCAGAGCGTCGCCACGGTTGCGTAACTCGGCTCGAATGCGACCACCCGCGCGCCGCCGTCCGGCTTCTTCGCGGCGACGAGGGAATAGGCGCCCACGTTGGCGCCGATGTCGTAGAGCACGTCCCCCTGCCCGATGCTGTCGTGGATCCACTCGATCGTGAACGGCTCCTTGCTGCACGCGCGCAGCCGGAACTCCTCGGCGTCGGTCATGACGCGCATGTAGATGTCCGCGTGCGCGTAATCGAGCTTCCGCGGCCTGGTGGCGGAATGCAGCTCGATGTACGACAACGGCGGGAACTCGTCGAAGGTGGCGCGAAGGAAGCTCCTCCGGTCCACTTCGCCCAGCCGGCGGAAGCCCGCGACGAGGGCCGGCATGGTCTGCAGCTCCTTCGCCTGGTCGGCGGCAGCCCGCCGGGCGCGCTTCTCGGCCTCCTCCAGCGCCTGCTCCGCGCGCCGCGCCCGCTCCTGGGCGTCGCGGGCGCGGCGCTTGACCTTGCTCAGCACGCGCTGCGCCGCCTGAGTCGAGGCCGCGATCTCGGCCTCGCGCTCGAGCACGGCGGCGCGGCGAGCCAGCCGCGGGCGGGCGAGCGGCGCCCACAGGGGCTCCCGATGGCGCCGCGCCGGCCGGCGCGCGAGCCGCTCGAGCGCGTCGACCAGACGTGGGGTCGAGGGCGCATCGATCCCGAACGGTCGGACGAACGCCTCCACAAAGCGTCGCCCCCGGCCGTCGTCCTCGTGCGGCGTCTGCACGGCTGACTCCAGCTGCGCGAAGTGCTCGGCGAAATCGTGCGCCTCGTGCACCAGTCCGCCGTTGGCGCTGCGAAGATGGTGGAAGTGCAGCGTGCCGTCCTGGGTGTCCCGGAACTCCGGCGCGAGCACCGTGTAGACCGGACGCCCGAGAATGGCGCTCTCGATCTCGGCCGTCGTGTTGACGCCCACGACCGCCGCACTGTGGTAGATCGAGTCGAAGTACGCGCTGCGCGTCTCGATATCCACCGGAGCTGCCCCCGCCGGCGGCCACACGGCGATGTCGCCGAGACTGCTGAGATCGACGTTCTGCCACTGGTCCGCATTCTGCGGGTGCGGCCGCACGAGGATTCCCACGCGCCGAAGCGCCGCCGAGGGCGACTGGCGAACCTGCGCCGCCCAGCTGCGGACGAACGGCACCTCTTCGGGAGCGACGAATTTCGACGAACACACGTACAGGAGGTACGGCCGATCGGCAGGCAGCCCGACGCGTGCGCAGAACGCCTCCTGCGTCGTACTGGGGCGCCAGTCGAACCAGTGGTCGAACGCCGCCGCGCCCGTCACGGCCACACGGCGGGCGGGAATGGCGTGCAGCGTCATGGCCTCGTGTTTCATCGCCTCGTTCCACACGGCGACGAGGTCGACCGGCCCGTGGATCAACCCCTTGTTGGTCAGGTTGTCCCAGCTGGCGACGCACAGCGCGGTTCGCACGCCAAGCACCCGGGCGCTGCGGATGAACTCGGTCTGGGGGGAGCCGGGCTCGATGAGCGGCGTGACCGCGAGCACGTCGGGGCGCGCCTTGGCGACGTAGGCGTCGATGGCGGGGTCGCGCGGGATCGCACGATCCATGAGCTGCAGCGATCGCATCAGCAGCGTCCGCCCGAGCGGAGTGGCCGTGAACCCCTGCTGCGCCCGATCGAGGATCGCCGGCGCCACCTCACGCGTGGCGCGCTCCCGGAGCTTCGGCGCGTCCCGGTACTCCGGCGCCAGGTACCGGAGGTAGTCGACGCCCCGGCGCAGTTCGCGCGCCAGCAGCCCCCATCCGTCCGTCCGCGCCGGAATGTCGCCGCAGGAGAAGTTCGAGTACTGCTCGGCCAGGCGCCGGGAGACGTCGATCGGATCGAGCAGCGGGTGTCTCTCTCTGTTCTGATAGGCGACGTGCACGCGGTGTCCGCGCTCGCACAGCAGCCGGATGGTCGATTCGAAGTTTCGAACGTATCCGGAATGACGCATGACGAAGAGCAGTCTCATCGGCCTGAGCGGGAGCGTCGGCGACGCGTGTCAGCGGCGTACGAACAGGACATCAGCAACCCGCGGAAAGGCGCCCGGCGGGCGATGCTCGACGACCTCCGCCACTTCGTAATCGAGACGCTGCATGAACGCCGTGACGGCGCCGACGCGTGGATCGGCGGCGTCGGCCTCGATCAACTCCGTGTACACCTCGCACGGCGACGACGACAGCACCTCCGCCGCGCCGGCCAGCACCTTGTCCTCGACGCCATCGACGTCGAGCTTGATCCGGGTCGGCCTGGCCAGACCCGTCACGCGCACGAGATCGTCCAGCCTGAACGTCAGCACGTGCTCGACGGCGGCCGGCGTGAAGGGGCGCCGCGCGTAATCGAGCGGCTCGCCGACGGTGTGCGACGCGCTTCCGGCGCCGAGGCGCGACCGGTGGAACGGCCGCACGCCTGTTTCGTCGAACAGCGCGACCTGCAGCGGCGTCACGACGTTGCCGAGATCGTTCGCAAGGATGTTGCGAACGAGCGCCGCAAAGCTGTCGAACGCCGGTTCGACGGCGATGACCGGCACGCGTCCCCCGTGGAGACGGGCGGCGACGAGCGAGAGGCCCCCGATGTTGGCGCCGATGTCCAGGAAGACGTCGGAGGGGCCGAACGAAGCGAGCCACGTGACGAGCGGCGCCTGCTGCACGCGCCGCCGCCGCGCCCGCTTGTACTCGGAGATCGATCCGAGGTTGAAGCGGAGGCCGTCCTGGTCCTCGAAACCCGCGGTCGCCTGCAGCTCTTCCAACAGGCGCAGGCGGAACCTGATCGGCAGGGTGGCGGCCTCGTCGATGAGGAGCCGAAGCTTCTCTTCCCCCGCCCTCACCTCACGCCGCCCCCACGGCGTTCACGCATCCGTGCGCGCGTCGCTCCTGCGTCTTGCGGCAATCTTGCTCGCCCGCCGGCGCCGGAGGCGGGCATGGTCCCGAGCCTCGGCGACGGTCGCCGCAGCCCCTTCGATGCGCGTGCGCGCATCCCGGGCCGCCGCCCGCAACTCGCGCACGGCGCGGCCGTACGCCTCGAGGACGGCCCCGGCGGCGACGCCCGCCCCACTGTCTCCTTCGCGGGCGCGACCGACGCGATCGAGGAGCGCCAGGACGGCGTCGAACCGCAGGTCTGGCTGGTTCACAGACGATCGATCGTCGACGATTCGTTGGCGGTGAAGAACCAGATGCCGGCCGCCATCGCCACGACCGCAATCCCGAACGAGGTGGCCAGCGGAAGGAGCGGCAGCTCTCCGACGCCGAGGACTCCCCACCGGAACGCGGCGACCACCGAGGCCATCGGATTGATGAAGATGAGCCACCGATGCTCGGGCGGCACCAGCGAGATCGGATAGAAGACCGGCGTCAGGTACATCCAGAACTGCATGAAATAGCGCAGTCCGAACCGTGTTTCCTTGTGCCGTGCCTGGAAGACGCACGTCCAGAGGATGACGCTCAACGCGCAGAACACGGTGAAGACGCTCATCAGCAGCGCGACGAGCAGGCTCGGCCCTACCCTGACGTAGAGCACGCCGTCCTTCCAGAGATAGAAGAGCGCGACGAGCGTCAGCAGCACCATGTAGATGAGGAAGTAGGCCGCCGCCGGCGCGACCGATGCGATGGGTGAGATCAGCCGCGGGAAGTACAGCCGCTTGATGAGGCTCTTGTGCTGGTCGAGGCACTTGGTCCCGAAGAGGATCGATCGGTCGAACAGGCTCCACGGCACGAAGCCGGTCATGAAGAACAGCACGAACGGCACGCCGTCGGACGGAAGCCGCAGGAGCCCGCCGAACACGAAGCCGCCCACGAGAATCGGGAAGAGCGGCCGCGCAAACAGCCAGAAGATCCCGAGCGACGTGCCTTCGTACAAATCCTTCACCGTGCGAACGGCCAGGAACCACAGCAGCCGGCGGTACCGCCAGAGCTCGATCGCCCGGGCGGCGGTCCCTTCCCGGGCCGGCTCGATGACCCAGGTTTCGGTCTCGCCCGGCCGGTCGATGGCTGCACCGTCAGAAGCGCGCGACACCCTGCACCCCTTCCGGCTGCTCGTCGGGCCGCTGGAACCTCCAGCGGAACTGCGGCGTCAGATAGCCGGACGCCCGGACGTCCTTTTCGCGGCGCGCCTTTCCGTCCGGCGCGTACACGATGAAGGAGAGCGGCTCGCCCATGATCACGTACTGGCGGCGTCCCTCGCCTTCGCGCGCGACGGTCAGGCTGGGCACCACGCTGTAGGTCATCTCGTTGAAGAAGCGGTGGGGCAGCCGCATCAGCGCCTCCCACATGCCGCCGGTTCTGAACAGGCGCATCCCCAGCGGATCGGCCGTGCGGAAGACCAGCTGCCCGCGCGCCCGCACGTCGTACGCCGCGCAGGCGCACAAGTGATCCTCGAGCAGTTCGAACCGCATGCGGAGATGCGTAATCTCGTCTGTCGGCATCCCGCGCACTTCGCGGCCGTCTTCGGTGACGACTCTCACGTCGTGGATGACGGCAAACCGGTTGAGGTGCCGGCCGCGCTCGGAGCCGGTCAGACCGCGCGCCCAGATCGAATTCTGATAGTCCGCGACGACTTCTTCCGAATCGCCGAACCCCACGACGCGTCCGGCGTTCAACCAGAGCGTCCGATTGCACACCCGCACGATCGCCTCCATGTCGTGCGACACGAACAGGACCGTGAGCCCTCGTGCCGCTTCCTGCTTCACGCGCTCGAGGCAGCGCTCCTGGAAGCTCTCGTCGCCGACCGCCAGGATCTCGTCGGCGAGCAGGATCGACGGCTCCATGTTGATGGCGACCGAGAACGCCAGCCGCAGATACATGCCGCTCGAGTAGTGCTTGAGCGGCGTATCCACGAACTTGTCGACTTCGGCGAACTCCAGGATCTGGTCGAACCGGCGCGCCACGACGGCGCGGGGAACGCCCAGCATCGCGGCGTTCAGGAAGATGTTCTCCCGAGCGGACAGATCCGGATCGAATCCGGCGCCCAGTTCCAGCAGCGACACGACCCGACCGCTGCCCGTCACCCGGCCTTCGGTGGGCGCGACGATCCGCGCCAGGATCTTCAGCAGGGTGGTCTTGCCGGCCCCGTTGGCGCCGATCACCCCGATCACGGTGCCGGGTTCGACGGTGAGCGACACGTCGCGGAGTGCCCAGAATTCGCGCGCCGGCTCCCTTTCCTGACCGTTCGCCGACCTCCGTCGAATCCGGGCGGCCAGCCGGCGCACGATGCCGGCCGGCGTTCGCTCCTCGGCGCTGCTTCCAAGCTCGTAGCGCTTCCCGATTCCCTCGACGACGATCGCGTTCACGTGCGCCACCGGGTGGGATCGCCCACCGCCGAATCCCGTTTGGCTGCCGGCACGACACCGGCCAAGTCCACCAGGGGCGGCACCGCATCCCAGGAGAAATCCAGATAGGTGCGCCTGGCGCCGGCCGAACGCGCCGGCGCGTCGGCCAGCCCCCACGTTGGAGGGTTCCGGTAGACGACGTCGTTGTAGGGCCAGCGCTCGTCACCGTACGGGGCATCGCCCTCGCGGCGCGCATACTGGGCTCTCACCGTCTGGTAGCTTCCCTCGTGGTCGATGTGGTGCACGGGCCCGCCGATATCGACAATCGGCACGCCGGACGAGAGCGCGTGGATCAGGAAGTTCGCATCGACGCCAAATCGCGCGACTCGATAGATCTCGTTGAATCCGCCCAGGGCATGAAAGCCGGCCCGATCGAGCGCGATGAAGTCGCCGGTCGATCCTCTGAAATATGGTGGGCGCAGGCGCTTGGCGGGACGAGCCAGATGTGCCGGATCCTCCAGACGGGTCCAGTCGAGGCCCTCGGTGTCGAGCGTCGCCCGCAGATCCCACCGGGGCGCGCGGTAGACGAGGGCCGGCTCGAGCTCGCGCCGCTCGAGCCGCCCGAGAATGTGCCGTCCGAAGACCACGTCGCAGTTGGAGGTAATCAGGAACGCCCCGCGCGCGCGGCGCACGCCCACGTTCTTGGCGAGGAACTCGTGGTAGACGAGCCGCGGATTGTGCGTCATCGCCTCGTGGTACGCCGCATCGACGATCACGGCCCTGAACCTAGCCGCCACCGATGCGGGACACCGCTCCTCGACAAGATCGACGAGCAGCGGCGCGCCCGCAACGGGCGCCCATTCGACGAGCAGGAATTCATGGGGGATCGCCCGTGCCATCAGCTCGTGATGGTTGAACTGCAGCGTCGCCAGGAACCGCTTGACGAAATCGCCGCCATAGCCGTCGTTCCGCCCGGTGAGGACGATGCTGATGTAGGGGACGGTGCCGGCGTCGTTACGAGCGGTCATCGGGTTCGACGGACCGGCCTGGCCGCATGCGCCTGTCGAGCATGTTGGCCGCGCCTTCGAGGATGTCGAGCTTGACGTCCACGGAGGCGAGCGCCTCGCGCGCCACCTGCAACTCGTGCATCGCCGTCGTCACGCGCCGCTCCAGCAGCGTTTCAGTCTCCGTTTCGGCGTCGCGCCGGCGCAACTCCTGCTCGAGCGTCGCAATCCGCTCGGATGCCTCGGCGGCTGCCTCGCGGGCGCGTGTCGCGCGGCGCTCGTGCTCCGATTCGAGCTCGGCGAGCCTGGTCTTGTAGCGCTCGGCGCTCTCGCGCTGCGCCTGTTGCAGCCGCTCCGACGCCCCCGTCGCCTGAGCCAGCCGCTCACTCACCTTCTCGAGCCGCTGGCGCGCCGCGCGCAGCTTCTCCTCGGCGACGTGGAGCTCTCCCCGGGTCACCAGCCCGCACCTGTGCAGGAAGCGTCTCAGCACGTGGGTGGCCCGCTCAGGACAGCCGGTGGTTGGCAAGCGTCGCGGACCGGTCCGCGCCCGTCGGCCAGTCGGGACGGAGCATGACGACCTTCTCGCCCGGCACCCCGGCTCGGGCGAGCAGCTTGGCCGTGCCGGCCGGCCGCTCCAGCACCGCCACGACCAGCACGTCGTACGTCACATCGGCGTGGTCGGCGATTGCCCTGACCGGGAACCCCAGGAACTGGCCGTTCGATTCGGCGCCGAAGACCGCCACCAGCTCCAGGCCCATCTCACGGACCAGCAGGAAGACGAGCTCGGCGGCGTCGCCGGTGCCGTAGATGGCCACCTGCTTCTGTTCACGCACCGCCTGACTGAGGCTGCGGCGCAGGTGCTGACGCGCGTCGCGATAGAAATCGAGCGAGTACTTCATGAACTCATAGGCGAGGCGCGCCTTCCGCGCCACGCCCTTGGGCGTCAGCGAGTACATCAGCCGATGGGGGGATACGGTGACACTCTTCACGTATCCCTTGCGGATGAGCCGCTTGAGGTAGAGGTTCGTGAGTCCCAGCGCGATCCCGAGGCGGGTGGCGAGCGTACGCTGGGTGATGTGCGCTTCCTGCTCCAGCGTCTCGAGGAGCTGCAGGTCGCGACGGGATTCGACGTCCATAGTGAGGAGGGAGGGAGCCGGCGTGGCCGGATGGACCTCCGGCCCGTCACGCACACGGGCGGAGCGGGATCCGGAAGTCGTTCAAGTTATGAACGATTGTTCACAAACTGAACAGCTGAATTATTGGGGATTGTCGCGATCCTGTCAACCCACGCTAGAGTAGCCGATCGACACGTGACGCCTCCCCTCCCGCACCCGGAGAACGCGCACCGCAGCAGCCGCCTGCGACGGCTGATCGGCGCCGCAGCGGCCGCGGGGCTGGTCCTGCTCGGAACGGCGTACTGGCTAACCTACGAGCCGGCGCCGCGGGTGCGCGTCCTGTGGCGGCCCGACCTGATGCCGGAACAACGGGCCGCACTCGAGCGAAAGTACCTGCTGCGCAACGGCCGGGACCCTCTGCCAGCAGGGGCCCTCGCCTACGATCTGCTCGACACGAGCCCTTCGAACATCAAGGCGCTCGTCGACGAGCCGTCCATTGTCGACACCAACGACATCGAGCGCCACACGCTGACTGTCCGCTTCGACGTCGATTACGGCGGGGAGTGGATGTGGATCGCCCATCGGACGCCCGGACTGAGGGATGGCCGGGCGCGAAGCCTGTTGTTCGTCGTACTGACGCTGACGGCGCTCGGCGGATTGGCGCCGGACGCGATCCGCGTTCGTCGGGCGGTCCGCGACGCCGCGTTCACTCATCGAAAGCACGGGAATCCTCCCGGCTCGAACGTCCCTGACGGCTGACGCCGTCGATCGACGAGCACGTTGCCCTTGGTGCCTTCGAGCTCGACGTAGTTCTCCGTGAGGTATTCCCAGATCTTCGGGTAGAACTTGAAGTCTTCCAGGACAGGGTCGTTGGTGGAAATAGCGAACGGCACGGACTGCCGCCGGAGCATGGCGAGCGACTGCTGCTCGTATGCGGGGTCGCGGCGCCACCGCTGACGCCAGAAGATATGGCCGCCGGCAGGCGCCCGGCGCGCGTAGTAGAGCACCTGGAACGGCGTCGAGCCCGTCACGATCAACCGATCACCGGGCGCGGAGCAGTCACGCAAGTACCGCAGCAGCGGCGACGGGGCCCCATCGGATTCAGCGGGCACCGGTGGTGAGGCCAGCAGCCGTTGGAAGGCGCGAGACACCGAACGGCGATACTCGGACGGCCGGTAGATGGGCGACTCCTGCGTCCAGACGACCGCGGCGATACCGGTGAGCAGCACGAGACCGACGGCCACGGCCCGCCGGAGGGCGCCCGGGACGGCCAGCAACCGCGCGCTCACCGCCGCCGTGAGCGGGGCGGTCACGACGACGTACTCCGGCTCCCGAAAGAGCGCCGACGCGACGACGGCCAGGTAGGCCCCGGCAAACAGCATGCGCCACACGTCGAGCGGAACGGCGTCGCCGCGCCGACGGCTCCGCCACCATGTCAGTCCCGCGGCTCCGCCAAGGAGGAGCGGCACCGCCAGCGCTACCTGCTTCAGCCACAGGACGCCGGCGGCGGCCGCGCCGGGTGAGCCTGGCGCGCGAACGAGCGTCAGGACGACGTCAACGGGGTTCCACGTCAGCAGAGTCACGTACACGATCCGCGTCGACGGACGTTCGAACAGCATGAGGCGACCGCCGATGTACTCCACGAGGCCCTCGTTCATCTGCACGACGAGGGCCCAGGGGAGCAGAACCACCATCGCCGCGGCCGTGTAGGCCGCGGCGTCTCTCGCCATCGACACGCGGTCCCTGGACGCCGCCACGGCGGCCCGGGCGAGCACGAATGCGAGGAGCGATGCGAAGCCGAGGTACCCACCGTAGTCGTGCCTGAACAGGAACGCGACGGCGGTGGTGAATCCAACGAGCGCGCCCCGCGACGGAGTCGGATGATCCATGTAGCGCCAGGCGAGCCACATGGCGGCGGGGAAGAAGAATACTTTCGAATAGTGGTACGTCGGCGTATACGCGATGAGGGGCAGCGCGAGCGCAAACATCGCGAGTGAAGCGCCGGTCGAGCGCGAGAGGCGCAGTCCAAGGTGGAATGAGACGACCACACCGGCGGTGATGAACAGCCACTGCATCAGGAACTCGCCGATGAGTCGGTACCCGGAGATCAGCTGCATACCCGCCGAGAGGTACGCGGCCAGCGGCGCGCCCCACTCGAAGAAATCCCGGTACGGATGGTCACCCAGCAGGAGCGCCGTCGCTTCCCACAGCAGGTAGAAGTTCGTGTCGTAGATCTGGCTCTGGGCGACAAGGACGAGCGTGGTCGCCGTGAGAGCGGCCACGAGCAGGAGCACGCGGCGATGGGCCGCGACGCCGACGCCGGCGGCATCGTGGGGAGGCTCCAGGCGGGGCGGCATAAGGACATTCAATTGTATTCAACGGGGCCGAGTGCTTCGGAACCTCCGACTCCTCTGTTTACAATGGGGTCGCTCGCATGACGTCTGCCGCCAGACCGCCGCGCCTCGAGCTTCGCAACAGCGTGCGCCGGCTGATCTCGACGCTCGCCTTCGGTGCCGGCATTGCCGCCATCGTCGTCCTGCTCGGCGCGCGGGATCTGGAGAGCTACGAGCACGCGTACTTTTCGTTGGATCGAGGAACAGCCGTCGAGCCCACGCGTATCCTCGGCCTGCCCGTCCACACGCTCGCCATTGGGCTCGGCGTCCGCTTGCCGCTGCATGGCAGTCTCGGAGCCTCGCCTGCGGCCCGTCTGGCGCCATACCTGCCGGCGCCGCTCGCCTACTGGCTGCTGCTCGCCGTTTCGATCGCTGCAGCGGTCTTCATCGTCCGCCACGCCCTCGAACCGCTGTGCGACCGTGGCGTGGCCTGGCTCGCGACGGGGCTGCTCTTCTGTTCCGTACCCATCGTGGCCTACACGATATATGCCGATTGGCCGGAAGTCGCCGTCACCTACGCTGCCTCCGTGGGCTGCGTGTTTGCGCCACATGCCTTGCTGGTCGTGCTGGGTGCCAGCGGATCGGCGACGACACGGCGTCTGGCCGGGCTCTCGCTGGCCGGGATGCTGTGGGGCCTCGTGGCAGTCTCGCACCCGGGTTACTGGCCGCTCGTCGCGGCCGCTCTCCTCTCCGGATCGCTGGTGGCGCTCTGCCGGTCGGATTATCCGGTGCGCACGCGGCTCGCGGCCGTGACCACGCTCGGTGCCGTCTCGGCGATCGCGGTGGCGCTGCAGGCGCCCGACATCGCGCGCGAACTTGCCGTCGCCGGCGACGTGACCACGATGCGGCGATTCGTGGACCAGACCAAGAGCGACCTGATGACGGCCAACCGGTTTCCCTTTGCGCCGCTCGACTCCCGGGGGCCCTTTTCGCATCTCCCGCTGGCGCTGGTGTCCATCCTGATCGGCCTCACGTCACGGCACACCCATGCCCGGCGGCTCATCGTGGGCAACGCGCTCCTCTCGATGGCGCTTGGCGCGGCCGCAGCGATGCTGTCGCCGGGACGGTCGATGTACTCGCCATCCAACGTGTGGGCCTTGCGAGATCCGGCCGTGGCGTTGGCGATCTTCAGTGCGGCATGCGCGGCCGGCGTGCTGCGCAGGGCCGGAATCCGCCGCGCGGGAGCCAGATCCGCGGCCGCCGCGCTCGTGCTCGCCGCACTTCAGGGTCCGGCCTACGCGACGAGTCTCGTCGTCAGAGAGTTCCCTGACCTCGAGAGTCACCGACCCTGGACCCACGATGTGACCGCGCCCGATACACGCGCGTCGCGACGAGGTCTTCCCCGCGATCGTGTCCCGCCCGGTGCGCGCCTGGCACTCTGGCCAGGGGTTCGTGGCGAGATGCGAAACCGGAAGTACGCCAGCACGGACTTCGCCGATGCCGGCTATCTCCTCGTGACCGTCTGGACGAAGCAGCGAACGATGCGCACACTCGTAGAGCCCAACGAGGTCCTCTTCGACCAGTCGATCGAGTTGTCACCCGAGGTGTTGTGTGACGCACACGCGGTCAGCTTCCTGCAGCTCCGCTATCTCCTCCTGCCGCGCGACGTCGAGTGTGCGCCCTGGATACTGATGGCGGACATGCTGGTCGACGGCTGGCTGGACGTTGCTGTCGTAAAGGAGCGCGACGACCGCGTGAGGGCGCTTCCGATGGCGCAGCTGACCGAACCGGCCATCAACGCTCGGGCGCTGTCCGCAAGCGCAGCGCTGTTGCCCGCTCTGGTACCGTTGCCGGGAACGGCGGTGACAATCGCTCCCCCCAGCGTCGTGGTCCGGCTGGGGGACCCGTCGGTGGCGCACGGCCAGGCGCTCGTGCTGCCGGTGTTCTACGATTCGGCATGGCGTGCTTCCTCCGGAGAAGTGCACAACGTCGGCGGACTGGTGGCGCTTGCCGGGGTCGACGTGCCTCAGGTCAGACTGGAGTTCGTGCCGGACCTCGTCGCCGTGCTCCGTGCCCTGTCGATGACGCTCGCACAGGCATTGACGGTTCTTGGATTTCTCGGGCTGACGTGGCACGCGCGTAGAATGAACGGGGTCCGCGTGAAGTCTCCCAATGGTGAAACACGGTTCTGACATTCGCAACGCCGCGCTTCGGCTGGCTTCCGCGCTCGCGTTCGGTGGCGGAATCGCCGTGCTCGTGATTCGGGTCGGGACTCACGATCTGGAAGAGTACGAACACGCAGTCTTTTCGCTGGACCGCGGAACGGCGGTCGAAGCCGTGCATGTCTTCGGCCATCCGGTCTATACGTTGGCGGTCGGACTCGGTGCGCGATTGCCATTGCACGGCAGCCTGGGAGCCTCGCCCGCCGCGCTGGTGGCGCCATTTGGGCCCGTACCGTTGGCCTATGGGCTCATGCTGGCCTTCTCCATCGCGGCCGCCGCGCTCATCGCCTGCCACGTCTTGGAGCCGCTCTGTGGACGCCTCTTTTCCTGGCTGGCGCTGCTCTTCCTGTTCTGGTCGGTCCCGATTGTCAACTACACCATCACCGACGACTGGCCGGAGGCCGCCGTCACCTACGGCGCCGTCGTCGCCTGCGTGTTTGCGCCGCACGCCCTGCTGTCGATGCTCGCCTCGCTCCCGTCGACGCCAACGAGGCGTGTGGCCGTTCTGTCGGTCGCCGGCCTCGTGTTGGGGCTGGCGGCGGCCGCGCATCCCGGATACTGGCCGCTGCTCATCGCAACGCTCGCGCTCGCGTCGATGCTGGCGATGTGTCGATCGGAGTACGCGTGGAGAATGAGAGTAACAGTCGCGGCGATGCTGGCGCTGGCACTCGTCCTGGCGATCGCGCCGCAGGCACCGGATATCACACGCGATCTCCGCCTCGCCAACGAGGCCGGCCCGACCAGACGGCTGGCAGAAGGAATCGGGGGCGGCCTGCTGTCGGCGAACGCCTTTCCGTTCGGGGAACGTGCGGCCCGGGCGCCGTTCACCTATCTCGGCCTGGCCATGCTCTCGCTGCTCGTCGGGATGAGATCGCACGACGCGCACGCGCGCAGGGCGATCGTCGGGAGCGCGCTCATCTCGGTCGGGCTGGGTGTTGCCGCGGCAACGTTGTCGCTCGATTTCGACTACGCGCCGTCCAATACCGGCGGGCTGCGGGATCCCGCCGGCGCATTTGCCGTTCTCAGCGCCGCGTCGGCAGCCGCCGTCGTACGTCGGCGGGGCACCGACTCGCGTCCCGTCGGCCGCGGACCGGTGTTGGCGGCCCTCGTGCTCGCCGGCATGCAGGGACCTGCGTACGCCGCCACCTTGGCGATCACGGAAGCGCAGTCCGGAAGCAGCGGACGCTGGAATCAGGACCTGACGGGCCCGCAGGACCGCGCGTCGGCCCGAGGTGTGGCACCGGATCGGATTCCACCTGGTTCACGCATGGCGTTCTGGCCGGGGGTCCGAACCCGAATGCGCAACGACCGGAACGCCAGCGTGGATTTCTCCGATGCCGGCTACCTGCTCGTGACGGCCTGGACGAAGCAGCGGACGATGCGAGGCCTGGTTGAACCCAATGAGTTGCTGTTCAACCAGGAAATCGAGCTGTCCGAACAGGTCCTCTGTCACACCGAAGCGGTCCGCTTCCTGCAACTGCGTTATCTGCTGCGGCCCGCCGATACCACGCTGTGCGGACCCTGGTCGCCCGTCCCTGGGCTGCTGGTCGACAACTGGCTCGAAGTCGACGTTGCGAGGGACGCAGATACCCGTATTCGAGCGCTCCCCGCCGCCCGGATGGCCGATCCGATGAGCCGCCAGCCGGGGTTGTCGGCCAGATCGGAGCTGCTCACGGAACTCGTGCCCCTGCCCGGCACGTCGCTGACGATCGAATTGCCCCGAGTTGTCCTGCGACTGGAGGATCCTTCGGCCGCGAACGGGCATGCACTCGTGGTGCCGGTGGCGTACGATTCCGCGTGGCGCACCTCCTCGGGCCAGATGCGCAGCGTCGGTGGGCTCCTGGCGCTCGTTGGCGTCGACGATGCTCGAGTGATCCTGGAGTTCGTGCCGGACTGGGTTGCGGCGCTGCGCGCGCTCGCAATGACACTCGCACAGGCGGCGGCTCTTGCGGGGTTCGTCGGGCTCGCGTCCGTTCGTCCGCCGCCGCAGCTCAGCCCGGCGGGATGACGCCCGCCGTCCGGAGCCGTTCCAGAATCAGCTCCGCCGCCTGAACGGGTGCGGCCGTCATCGTATCGATGTGGAGCTCGGGCTGCTCCGGGCGCTCGTACGGGGAATCGATGCCCGTGAAGTTCTTCAGCTCGCCGGCGCGCGCCTTCTTGTAGAGACCCTTCGGATCGCGCGCCTCCGCCACCTGCAGCGGCGCGTCGACGAACACTTCGAAGAACTCCCCGGGCTCCACGAGCTCGCGCGCCATTCGACGCTCCGCGCGAAACGGCGAGATGAAGGCCACGAGCACGATCAACCCCGCGTCCACCAGCAGCCGCGACAGCTCGGCCACGCGGCGGATGTTCTCCACCCGGTCGGCTTCGGTGAACCCGAGGTCCTTGTTCAGGCCGTGGCGCACGTTGTCGCCGTCGAGCACGTAGGTATGGCACCCGAGCGCATGCAGGCGCATCTCCACCAGATTCGCGATCGTCGACTTGCCGGCCCCCGAGAGGCCCGTGAACCAGACCACGCACGGCTTCTGTCCCTTGAGCGCCGCCCGCGCGCGCTTGTCGACGTCGAACCTCTGCCAGCGGACGTTCTGCGACCGGCGCAGCGCAAAGTGCAGCAGGCCGGCGCCGACCGTGTCGTTCGTCAGGCGATCGATCAGAATGAAGCCGCCCAACTCGCGGCTGACGCTGTAGGGCTCGAACACCACGGGGCGGCTCAACTCGAGGTCGCAGACGCCGATCTCGTTGAGGTCGAGCTGCCGCGCCGCGACGTGCTCGAGCGTGTTCACGTTGACCTTGTACTTCAGCGGCGCCACCGTCGCCATCGCCGTCTGCGTGCCGAGCTTCATCAGGTAGGTTCGCCCCGGCAGCAGCGGCCGATCCTGCATCCAGACGACGGTCGCCTGAAACTGGTCGGCCGTCGCGGGTGGCGCACCGGGATCCGCGAGCACATCCCCCCGACCGACGTCGAGCTCGTCGGCCAACGTGAGCGTGACGGACTGCCCCGCGCTCGCGCCGCCGACCGGCCGATCGCCGACGAAGATCGCGGCGACGCGGCTCTGTCGGGCCGAAGGCATCACCGTCACCTCGTCGCCCACGCACACGGCGCCGCCGGCAATCATGCCCGCGACACCGCGGAAATCCTGGTTCGGACGAATGATCCGCTGCACCGGCAGCCGGAACGGCTGCGCCCTGAGGTCGGCGCCGGTGGGCGCGGCATCCAGGCACGCCAGCATCGCCTGCCCCGAATACCAGGGCATCGCGGCGCTACGCGCCACCACGTTGTCGCCGTGAACCGCCGCTATTGGAACGCACGTCACGTCGGCGACGTCGAGCTTGGCGCAGAACTCGCGGTAGTCGGTCTCGATCCGCTGAAAGGCCTCCCGCGAGTAGGCGACCAGGTCCATCTTGTTCACCGCCAGCACGACGCGCCGCACGCCGAGCAGCGACAGCAGGTAGGTGTGCCGCCGAGTCTGTGTGAGCACCCCCTTCCGGGCGTCGACGAGCACGACGGCCAGATCCGCCGTCGAGGCGCCGGTGACCATATTGCGGGTGTACTGCTCGTGGCCGGGGGCGTCGGCGAGGATGAAGGCGCGCGCCGCCGTTGTGAAATGCCGATAGGCGACGTCGATGGTGATGCCTTGCTCCCGTTCGGCCGTCAGGCCGTCGGTGACCAGCGCGAAATCGAGATCGCCGCCGCGCGTGCCGAGCGCCCGCGAGTCGGCCTCGAGGGCGGCACGCTGATCGTCGAGCAGCGCCTTCGACTCGTGGAGCAGCCGCCCGATGAGCGTCGACTTGCCGTCGTCGACGCTGCCGCAGATCACCAGTCTGACCAACGGCTTGGCAGAATATTCGCGCACGAATCGTTCGACCTCTGCCGCGCTGGCGTCGGCGCCTTCGCGCATCAGAAATAACCGTCCCTCTTCTTCTGTTCCATCGACGAGGGCTGGTCGTGATCGATGAGCCGCCCCTGCCGCTCGGACGTCCGGATGGTCAGCATCTCCCGAATGAGCGCGGGCAGGGTCTCCGCGTCGCTCTCGATGCCCGCGCTCAACGGATAGCAGCCGAGCGTCCGGAACCGCACCTTTCTGAGCTCGAACCGCTCGCCCGCGTCCAGCCGCATGCGGTCGTCGTCGACCATGATCCATCCGCCCGCCCGCCGGACGACAGGCCGCGGCTTCGCGAAATAGAGCGGCACGACCGGGATGCGCTCGAGATGGATGTAGAGCCAGACGTCGAGCTCGGTCCAGTTCGACAGCGGGAAGATGCGGACGGTCTCGCCCGCGGTGGTGCGGGCGTTGTAGAGCCGCCACAGTTCCGGGCGCTGACGCTTCGGATCCCACCGGTGCTGCGAGCGAACCGACACGACCCGCTCCTTCGCGCGGGACTTCTCCTCGTCGCGGCGCGCGCCGCCGAACGCGGCGTCGAAGCCGTGGGCGTCGAGCGCCTGCTTGAGCGCCTGCGTCTTCATGACTTCGGTGTACAGCGCCGACCCGTGGTCGAACGGATTGATGCCGTCCCTGAGTCCCGCTTCGTTCGTATGGACGATCAGCTCGAGCCCGTCGCGCCTCGCGGTCTCATCCCGGAAGGCAATCATCTCGCGGAATTTCCACGTCGTGTCCACGTGCAGGAGCGGGAACGGCAGATTGCCCGGAAAGAACGCCTTGCGGGCAAGGTGCAGCATCACCGAGCTGTCCTTCCCGATCGAATAGAGCATCACCGGCCGTCGGCATTCGGCGGCCACCTCACGCATGATGTGGATGCTCTCGGCCTCCAGCCGCTGAAGGTGGGTCTGGCTCGGCAACGGCGCGCCTGAGCGAGGGGTCGCGATCGTCTCGGTGTGCGTCATTCGCGATTGAGCCATGCAGGCGGCGCGGCCATTGTAGCGCGCGGCCGGCAACCATGCGTGGGGCGCGGGTCGCGCGGCGAGGGACACGTTATGATGGAGCTCGTGAAACGCCTTCGACGCGTGAAGAAGCGTTTCGTCAGAAAAGTGCGCCGCCTGCACGAAGGCTTCACCGAGCGTCTGCGCGCGCTGCGCCATCATTCTGTCTGGGGGGAGCCGCGCCTGCTCGAGATGGCCGCGGCCGGCGCGACGACCACGCTCCCCTATCCGCATTTCATCATCATCGGCGCGCCGAAATGCGGGACGTCATGGCTCCAGGGCGCACTCGGACAGCACCGGCACATCATCGTCGTGCCCGACGAGATCGAATATTTCTCCTCGAATCTCGACAAGTACCCGCTCGCCTGGTATCTGGATCATTTCGCACAGCGCATCAGGACCGAGTCGACCGGCAAGGCGACGCCCTGGCTCGTTGGGGAAAAAAGCGCCCGCTACTGCTCGATTCCATTCGATCGCATCGCGCTCGTCCACCGGCTGCTGCCGGATGCGCGGCTCGTCCTGATGACGCGGGACCCGGTGTCCAGGCACTGGTCACACGCCAAGCAGTACTATTCCAAGCCGCGCGTGGCGAAGCGGGAGGGCGGCGACGTGCTGTCGGTCCCGCGCAAGCGGCTGTTCGGGTTCCTGACGAGAACCCGCATCCTCGGCGAGTTCTCGTCGATGATCGCCAACTGGACGTCCGTCTATCCGGCCGAGCGGCTCCTCATCGTCTCGCAGGAGCATGCGCTGGCCAGCCCGCGCGCCACCTTCGACGCCGTGCTCGGATATTTGGGACTGCCGGCAGACTACGACCCGGCGTCCATCCCCCTTCTCTCGAAGCAGAGAAATCGCGGACCAAGCATTCCCGTGCCCGAGGATGTCGCAGCGTTCCTGGACGAGATGTATGCGGCCGAACGGCAACGGCTCCGGGCCCTCCTGGACAACCGTGCGATCGTGACGGCCGCAGAGACGATCGGCGGGGTGAATCGCCTCGTTGCAGGTGAGGCCTGCCAGCCGACCGCCTCACGGTAGTCACCGGAAGCACGGGAAAGAGAAGCCACCAAACTGCCCCGTCGGCCGCCGCCTCGCATCCACCAGCACCAGGCCGCGGCTGCCTTCCAGCTCGACATAGTGCTGGCGGAAATGCTCGTGGATTCGCGGGTATCGCTTCAGGTCGTCGAGGACTGGATCGTGAGTCGAGTAGGCGAACGGCACGGATTGACGACCGAGCAGTTCGAGCAACTGCTGTTCCTGCCGCGCGTCCGAGCGCCAGCCGTCGTGCCAGAAGACGTGGCCGCCGGCGACCGACCGCTCGACGTAGTAGCCGACCTGAAACGGCGTCTGGCCCGTGACGAGCACGCGATCGCCAGGCGCCGTACAGTCGCGGATATACCGCAGGAGCACGCGCACGGCATCCACGTCCCGCTCGTGCCATTGCGCGGGATCCAGCCCGAGCACTTCATCGCGAGGGGCGAACCCGTCGATCGGCGGTGACGCGGTCAGCTCCGCGAACACGTCGGGCAGTTCGGGAGCCAGCCTCCAGGGCGAGAAGATGAGCGAGGGGCGCGCGAACACGAAGGTGGCGACGCCGGTCACCACGAGCAGCCCGGCGACGACGGCTATCCGGAAGGCCCGGACACGCGAGAAGCCGGGTGCTCAGGGCCGCCGTGAGGGGAGCGACCACCGTCACATAGCTCGGATCCAGGAAGAGGCGCCAGTCGATGACGCCGAGCAACGTGGCGGCAACCACGATGCGGTACACGCCGGGCGAGACCGGTTCGCGCAAACGCCGGCTGCGCAGGACCTCGAGTCCCGCGCCGACCAACAGAAGCACCGGAACGAGCAGCGCCACCTGCTGCAGCCACAGCACGCTGTCGTCAGGCGCCGGCAGCCGCCACCGCAGCTCCGACAGGCGCTGCCAATCGAGGCCGGAGGCGTTGTTGATCACGGCCTGGAGCCCGAGCAGACGCGGGTCGAGACGGTTCTGCGCCTCGTACTCCCAGCGGCCCTTCCCGTCCGGTCCGTTCACCAGGCGAAGCCCGTAATCCGCCGCGATCCTGGTCCGCTGTGCCTCGTCCACGTGCTCCAGCCACTCAAAGCTCACTACGCCTGCCTCGGGCTGCGGAGGCTCCTCAGGGGTCAGCGTCCGAATGGGGTTCATGGTCAGCAGCGACGGGTAGGGGTTGCGGTAGTGGCGCCCGAGGGCGTACCGCTCGTAGCGTGACCGGATGTATTCAGGGAGTCCTTCGCTCGAGTGGACGAGGATCAGCCACGGCGCCAGCAACGCGAGCGCCGTCGCGGCAGCGGCGCCGCCCTCCATCATCCAGGACCGCAGATTTCGCGACGACGGCGCGACGAGGCGCGTGAGGACGATGGCGAGCACGGTGGCGCCGGCGACGTACACGCCGTGGTCGTGCCTGAAGAGGAACGCCGCCGTCGTCGCCGCTCCCACCATGGCGGCGCGACCCGGTCGGGGCGCGTCCATGTAGCGCCACATCAACCACGTCGCCACCGGATACAGCAGCAGCTTCGGGTAGTGATACGTCGCCGTCGTCGCCGTCAGCGGCAACGCGAAGGCCAGCATCACGAGCGACCAGACGATCGATCCTGACGCGCGAAGGCCCACGTGAAACGCAATCACCGAGCCGGCGATGATGCCAAGCCACTGGACGGCGAATTCGCCGACGAGACGGTTCCCGACGAGCGTCTGCGCGGCGAGCGACACGAGCGCCTGCAGCGGAATGCCCCACTCGAAGAAGTCACGGTAGGGGTGGTCGCCCGCGCCGAGCGCGGTGGCTTCCCACAGCGAGTAGAAGTTCGTGTCGTAGATCTGATGCCCGGCGGTGAGGACGAGCACACCGGCATCGAGGAGAGCCACGAGCAGCAGCAGTGAACGTGAACCCATGGATGGCGGAACGGCCATCGCGACTGGTGTCGATGTTACAGTATGAGCGGCTCGATGCGGATCGGCGCACCCACTGATTACCCGCGTTCACACGGGCCGGCACATGCTGCGGTCCTCGCGCTCGTCTCGGTGGCGGCCGCCGCCGTGCTCCTGCTCACGGGCAGTGCGCAGCTCTACGACACCAACTTCCAGACCCTGTGGGAAGCCACAGAGCTGTTGGCCGGCGATCACCCGTACCGCGATTTCTTCGAGTGGGGCCTGCCGCTCCAGGCCGTTGTCTCCGCCGCCGCACAGATTCTCACAGGTCATCGACTGATTGGCGAGTTCCTGGTTCAGTGGATCGTCATCGTCGCGGGCGTGCTCATCTCGCTTCACCTGGCCCTCCGGCTGTCGCGCTCGATCGCGGCATCGCTCGTGACGATGGGGCTGGCGGTGATTCTGCTGGCGGCAACCCCCACGTATCACTATCCGAAGCTCTTCTTCTATCCGCTGGCGGTCTGGTTGTCGTGGCGGTACATCGAGCAGCCCGGCATCGGACGCGCCGTCGCCCTCGGCGTGACGACGGCGCTGGCGTTCCTGTTCAGGCACGACCACGGTGTGTACATCGGCGTGCTGGCCGTCGTGGCGTTCGCCCTGGCGCGAGCCGCCGTCCCGGCGTCGAGACGCCTGCGCTCCATGTTCGCCGAGAGCGGCGCCTACACCGCGGCGGCGACCGTCATCCTCGCGCCATGGCTGATCGTGGTGCAGCTGAACGAGGGCGTTCCCGAATACGTGCGCGCCCGGACGTCCCTCTACGAGGACTGGGCGGCGACCGATTCTCCGTTTCTGGCGTTGCTCGAGATGAACCCGATTCGGACGCTGGTCGGCGAGCGATCCATGACGCCGACGCCAGCCGCCGTCAGCATCACCTGGGACGGGCATGTCGATGCGGCGAGACGTGCGGAACTGGAGCGTCGATACAGGCTGCGTCCCCTGCACGACGGTCCCGACGACACCGGCCGGTGGCGCTATGAAGTACCGAACGTCTACGACGCGGCGCTGTGGGATCTACGCGACGAGATGGAGAACGCCGATTCGGCCGAGGGATTCAGGTGGGAGCGCCTCGAGCGCCTGCGCTCGCCTTTCCTCGTTCCGACCCGCGAGGCCGCCGAGTTGTGGCTTCTTCAGCTGGCGCTGCTGATGCCCATCCTGCTGTTGATCTCCGCGGGGATCGACTTCCTGCGCGCCTCCGCCACCGGCACATCGATTCCCCAGGACTGCGTCCGACTGGCGGCCGCCGGCGCGTTCCTGATTGCCGTCGAAAGCTCACTCTTCCGCGAAACGTCCTATGTCATGGCGGTGATCCCGATGACGGCCGCGCTGGGTGCAGGGTTGCTCACCCGCCGAACCGCCGCTTCACCCGCCTACGCCAGACTGGGCGCGTTCTGGGCCGCGAGCCGGCACGCCGTTGCGGCGGTCCTGCTGATCGTCACGAGCCTCGCCACGTTCTCCTACGTCAGGGGCACCGGCATCTTCAATCCGATCGATCGGGCCCGCACGATCCCGTCGCTGTTCGCAGCGCTGACAACGTCTCCGCCGATCGACGCGTACCAGCCCTCTGCCGCGGCGCGCCTCTACGACCGCCAGACGTGGGACGGCGGCGCGGTGGACAAGGGGAGGCTACTCGTGCGGTACCTGCACGAGTGCACCCTCCCGGACGATCGGATCCTGGTCACGGGCTCGACGCCGTACCACATCACCTATTACACGAACCGGCGTATCGCCGGGGGCCACCTGTTCTGGCATCACGGCTGGCGCTCGGACCCGGTTCGTGAAGCGAAGGTGTTCGCCATCCTGCAGGCGCAGTCGGTGCCGTTTGCGCTCTCGACGCACGATCCCGTGCTCAACGACCTGCGACGCTATCCGACGATCCATGAATACTTCCTGAAGCACTACGTCGAGCTCGACGGGACACGCGGGCTCGTGCTGGTCGACACGCGGCGGCAGCCAACCAGCACGTTCGGTCGCCTCGGTTTTCCGTGTTTCCGATGAGACGCTAACGGTCGGCAGGGGTCGGCGCCGCGTCGGCCTTCGAGATTTCGCCGAGCATTCGCCGCCGTTTCTCGGTGCGGACGCCCACGATGCGAAGGAGCAGGCCAGACATCATCAGCTGCAGGCCCACGAGAAACATGCTCCCGCCCGTCAGCACGTACGACCAGTGCTCCTGGATGGTTCCGGTCGTCAGGTACTGAATCAGCGCCCGATGGTTCAGCGCGACCGCCCCGAGACACAGCGTGGGCCCGAGGACGCGGCCGATCCTCATCACCGGCGAGCGCAGGAACAGCCGTCCCAGGAGGCTTCGCCGGTCCGGGGCTTCCCCGAAGGACTGCGCCAGGATCGCGTTCGAAAAGAGGCCGAAATTGATGATGTGCAAACCGCTGACCGCCAGCACTGAAATCGTGATGAGCCGGTAGAGTTCGCGGTCCTCGACGCGTCGGTAGTGCAGGTAGTAGAGAACAGGATCGATGCTCAGGTACACGCCGGCGACGATGCACGCGATCCCGAGCGGGCCGATGAACTTCAGCGGATTGTACGAAATCGCCACGCCGACGATGGAACCGAGGAAGGCGAGGCCGTCGGCCATGACGCGCAGCTTCGATTGGCCCACACGCGCGAAATACGGCGTCGGCACTTCCAGCACCCGCAGCCCCTTCTGCATCGTCACCGTGCTCATCGCGACGATGAAATTGAACCCGTCGGGAAGATCGAGGATGTCGGCGAGAATCGAGCGGGGAAACACCCGAATACCGCTCGCACAATCGGTGACTCGCGCCTCGATGACCCACGACAGCAGCCGCGCGAACAGCCAGTTCCCGAGCGCCCGGATTCTGGGCATCCCGCCTTCGGGGTCGGACACGCGCGCGCCGACCACGACGTCCGCCCGGCGCTCCAGTACCGGTTGCACCAGCGCCGGCAGCATTTCGGGTGGATACGTCGCGTCCGCGTCGAGAAAGGCCAGGTAGTCGCCCTGCGCGCTGGCAAAGCCGGTCTTGAGTGCGGCGCCATATCCTCTGTTGACGTCGTGCCGAATCAGCTTGACCGACCTGATGGCACCGGCGACCGCCGCCGTCGCGTCAGTCGAGCCGTCGTCGACGACAATCACCTCGACAGCGGTAATGCCGGGATGCTGGCGGCGGACCTCCTCTCCCGCCGCGAGGACCCGCTCGAGCACGGCGGCGAGGCCCTGTTCCTCGTTGAACGAAGGAACGACTACCGACAGTCGAGCCATGTGTCGTTCTCGTTCATGGAAGGCGCAGGTCCGGCTGGTTCAACACGACCACGCTCCCGTCCACCCGGTTGATGTTCTGGAACAGCACGCAGCGGTGGTCGAGGCGGATCCGTGGGAAGAAGTGTCGATAGGCGGCCTTGTAGCGCACCTGGTCCGATTTCCCGTGCTTCTCGACAGACAGCGCCGCGCAGTACGCCGCGAGCTCCCTGGCGAATGAGGCGTACGCCACCCAGACGCCGGAGTTCAGGCAGGGGAAGAATTCACCTGGGGCGACCTCCTCATCGAATCGAGGCAGATCGGCGGGCCAGTGGTTCCGCTCGGCGTTGAACAGCGCCTCGCAGTCGAAGGTCTTGAACACCTCGACGAGCCGCGCGATGTCACCGGTAAGGATGACGTCCGCCGAATCCACGATCAACACGTACTTGCGCACCGACGCCGTGTTCAGGTGGTCGAGCAGCAGCGGGATCTTGAGACTGTTCCTCCATTTCTTCGTTGCTCCTCTCAAGGCGGTGATCTCGTTGACGCCGTTGCGTCGCAGACTCTCTTCGAAGATGCCAAGACGCTTCCCGGCATGGTCGAGAGTACCGCCGCTGTTGAAGGTGATGACCGCGAGGTCCGGATCGAGACGTGTGTCGATCCGCCAATTGTCGGCGGCCTGCAACAGGGTCGGCCACAACGGCAGGTGTTCGGCCTTGCCCGAGGCGTGCACCAGTACTGGGTACGTGTCGAACAGTCTGTTCCGCACCAACGGTATCCGCTCTGTCGCCATCATCCTCGTCGCCCGACGCTCCCCATCAGTCCCGTCAACCGGTGCCTGGCTGCCGCGGCGGGACCGATCCCGAACTCGTACGTGTACTGTTCCACCTTCGCCGGCGCGTCGGATGGAATCGACGCGCAGGTGTATGCCTCGACGGGCCCCAGATAGATGAGCGCCGTGTTTGCGCGGAGGGGACACGCCATGCCGTGCAGTGTGCCGCCGTACTCCTCGCTCTCCCGATCCCGGGCGAGAGACACGATGCCGTTCAGGAAATCCCACGGGCGCTCGGTTGATTTCCGACCGGCAGAGCCGGCAGCGCGGCGGACAATCCGCGCTTGCGACAGCGTGATCTCGACGTTCCAGTCTCCGAACGGCGGCAGCTCTGGGAACCGTTCTCGCGTATAGGCCGCGAGCGGCTCGGCGAAGCGCGCGAGGACGATGTTGCTCAGCGTCCGCAGCACGATGTCGTTCAGGAACATCCACGTCACGATCGCATGCGTTGGCGCCAGTCGCGGAGGGACCCGCAACTCCTGGCCCTCGACGGCGCGCCCCTCGAAGAAGACGCGCGAAGGGATCGCGTCGACGACCACCGCGAAGACGTCCGGCGGCAGTAAGGTCGAGGCCAACAGATGGGGAATGGGTTGGTCGACGAGTTCTGCTCGCGCGACCGCGCCGCGGACGTGCGCGGCCACGCGCTCGAAGTCGAGTACGCGTTCGAGCCTGGAGATCTGCACACCCGCGTGCAGTTCCCCGCTCCGCAGCGTCGACAACTGCTCGGCGAGGTGGTTCAACGTGCCAAGCCCGGAGATCAGTCTCTCCAACGCCTCCTCCACGGCGCGGATCTCGTTCGTCACGCCGCCAATCGACCCGGCTCCGACGCTCATGTGCGCTCGACCTCGGCCAGGACGTCGTCAAGAAATCGGCCGAGCTCTCCGAGCGGCATCTCGTCCTCGCCGACGAACGAGTGGCAGGGCTGCTCGAAGGTGGCGGCGACGTGGGTCCAGAAGCGCGGCGAGTCTCCAAGCGCCGCCAGTTGGCCCCTGCCGCCGCGCTCGCCGCCAGACCACACCGAGCGTCCGCCGCCCGCGTACCAGCGGATCAGCGTGTCGCTCAGCAGCACGATGACATGGGTTCCGCTCGCAGAGAACACGATGTCGGTGAGGCCGCCGCCATTGATGCCCGCGACGACCCGCGCCTCCTTGAAGAGACCGACCTGCTCGTCGAGCGGACAGTCACGCATTACGATGACCTCGAACCCGCGACTGCGGAAGAGCTGCTCCACGGCCGGTTCGTTCACGATCCATTTGCGCTTCTTCGGGGCGTCGCGCCGGGAGACGTAAATGCGCCGGTTCCCGCCGGCCGGCGACGCGCCGGTCGGGGCGAGAAGGCGTCGCAGCTCCATCAGCGGCGACAAGGGACGCCCGCCTCCGGTCCGCCCGTCGCTTTCGAATGCCAGGAGCCTGCGGCACTCGACCTGCGAGCCGTCCCACGGCACCATCTGCCGGGGGTCGAGGCCGATGCGTGCCAACGTCGCCGCATGGAACCACTTCGCGTCCTGCGGCATCAGGAAGGTCGCCTCGGGCGCGACCTTCCACAGCGCGACGACCTGAGGCGCGCAATCGAGCATCCAGTGCCCGAAATTGCCGACCTTTCGCGCGGCGAGATCGTAGGTGCACCGGGGGACGCCAACGACGTCGGCGCGCTGCTGCGGCTGGAGACGGGGCGTCATCCGAAGCGAGCCGTCCACGATGGACACGGTGGCGCCGGGCACATCCAGAATCGTGGCGGGAAAGCCGCGCAGCACGTCGTCGCCGCATCCGGCCTCGAATGTCAGGAGCCGCTCCCACAGCTCGCGGACGTCGGCCGAGGCCGTCGCACAGTGCGTGATGCCGACCCAGCGGCTGTACGGGCGCTCGACCGGGTCGCCGACTCGCACCCGGCGCACGCGCAGACGCTCGGACGGGCTGCCCTCCAGCGTCATCGACCTGGAGAGGAGCCTCGCGCGGGGGATGGCAGCGAGTGATGCCCGCTCGTGCGCCTGCTCGCGCTCCTTGGCCAACAGGCGTTCCGCCCGGCGCTGCGCCCGCTCGAGATGCGCGTTGAGACTCTGCAACTGCTCCCGAAGAGCTGCGAGCTGCCGCCGAAATGCCGTGACGGCCTGCTCGGCGGCCCCAGACGCCTCCGCCGCCGGTCCGATCGCGCCGCGCCGGAGCACTCTGGCGAGGGCTGCTTCGAGGTCTTTCATCGAAGCTGGATCTTCGGCGCGTCCGCGCCCGCGGGCACGGCGTCGACAGTCTCGTCTCGCCTGAAGGCGAGCTGCACGGAACTGCGGCGGACCCGCCGCGTCGCCACCTGGAATCCGGCGGCGTCGAGGGCGCTGACGAGCGTCTCTTCCTTGGGGGTCGGGACATGCAGCCACAACGACCGGAGCGTCGAACGCCGCAGCGTGCGCGCCGCACCCCGGAGGACATCCGCCGCCGGGAGGAATGGCGACACGCGCACGTGGTGTGGCGCCGGCAGTCCGTAGCGCTCCACGGCCGTATCGAGGCGGGTCGTACAGATCGAATGCACGTGTGGCTGCACGGCGTCGGCCGACTTGGCGCGCCACGGTGTCGGCCGCACACCGTAGCGTTCTCCTCCAGGATAGCGCCGCTCGTACTTCGTCTCGGCAAGACCGTCCTCGGCGGCCAGCAGCAGCGGCACCGGTATGACCGATCCCTGACACCCGTTCAGCATCACGTTGCGGCAGAGCGCCGCGTACACCTCGTAGCCCGGCTCGAACGCCACGACGATGGCGCCGCGCTGCCGCGCCGCGACGAGGACGTAGGCGCCGAAGCCGGCGTTCACGTCGTAGACCACGTCGCCGATCCTGACCCACTGTTCGAGCCATTCCACCGTGGCATGGTCCACGCGCACGCTCCCGTCGACCGCGTGGCGCAGCGTCTCCGGCGTGGCGTGCACGACGATGCGCGCCGCGCGGTACGCGAGCGGCACGACCGCGCCGTCTCCCGGCGAGAGCGGTCGCGGATCGAACTCCGCCGCCCGCGGCGCCTCGGCCGTCGTGGTCTCGGCGCCGGCCGCACCCTGCGCGATGGCGTCGGCGAGCAGCGGCGCCACCGGCCGGTCGAGTCCGTGCGGGCGCAGGAACGATTCGATGAACGAGCGGATCGGTGCGGGATCCACACCGGTAGCCAGCGCCTCGGCGAGCTGACGCCGGTGCTCGTCCAGGCTCGAGGCCACCGACACGAACCCGCCGTGCTGGCGCGTGAGATAGTGGAAATGCACGGTCGGCTCCGGACCGCCGGCTTCCCCGCTCGCCGTGATCGTGAACACGGGCCGGCCGACAATGCCGGCTTCGAGCTCCGCCGTCGTATTCAGGCCGACGACGGCCGTGCTGTGCACGAGGGACTCGAACAGCCCGTCCGGCTCCCTGAACGACGTCCGAAGTACGACGGCGCGGGTATCGTCGAACGGCCGCGCGACGTGCGCCTGGAGACCTGGCGCCGCCGGCCAGCGGACGCGCTCGAACGGAGCAGTGTCCGGCAACAGGTCGAGATCAGGGTGCGGCCGGACGACGACGTTGCAGCCGCGCAGCGCGTCGGAATCGGACGACCTGAGCGCAGCCAGCCATCGGCGGAGGAACTCCAGCTCACGCGGCGCAATCAAGAGCGATGAGCAGAGGTAGAGCAGCGTCGGACGAGCCGGATCCAGGCCGAGCGGCGCATGGAACTGCTCACGCGTCAGCGCGGGTCGGAGCTGGAAGAACGGATCGAACCGGGGCGCGCCGACGACGACCACCCGCGACGGCGGAAAACGATGGAGTTCCCAGGCTTCCGTCCGCTGCTGTTCGTTCCAGACGAACATCAGATCCGGCTCCACGTGCATGCACCCCTTGGTGCTGAGGTTGTCCCAGCTGAACAGCAGCATCGAGACCGGCACGCCGAGGCGGCGTGCACTGGCAGCGACGTCGGCCTGGGCGGACCCGAAATGCACGAGCGGGCTAATCAGCACGACATCCGGCTTCTCGTCGTGCAGGAACAGGTCGAACAGGTCCGCCGTGGGAATGCTCCGCTCGGCGAGGCGCAGGACGGCATCGAGGCGTTCGATCTGCTCCTGAGGGAGCACGCGCACGGCGGCCAGGAGCACATCGGCGTCGACGTCGAGCCCCAGTTCCCGACAGAACTTGAGGAAGACCCGCCGCCGCAGCGGAGCGGCGCCGTCGAACGGCGGCCGCAGGAAATGCACGCAGTCGCGCAGCCGCCGCACCAGCCGCGCCACCGGCGCCCACTCGTCGACGCGGGCCGACGGGCACGCCACTACCCGGAACCGCGGCGAGGCGATTTGCTCCGCGAGCCGGCGATCCCGCGCCTCGTCCCGTTCCTGCACCGCGACGGCGACGGCGTGACCTCGCTCCACCAGACACCGCAGCGTCCCGAGGTACGCGTCGACGTTCTTCTCCTGCTTCGCGACGAGCAAGAACTTCATGGAGCGCCTAATGATGACACGACGCGGCCGCCACCCCTCCCCCTTCGAGAGGACGGACTCATCGCAATGGAGCCCGGGCTTCCCCCGGGCCGCGGCTATTCATCCCGGTGCCGGGCCTCACTCGGGCGAACCCACCTCGATATGACTGGTCGCATGCAACGTCACGACATCGCCTTCGACGCGGTTGATGTTCTGGAAGAGCAGGCAGCAGTGGTCCACGCGGATCGCCGGATAGAAATGGCGGAAGGCCATCTTGTAACGGGTCTGGTCGCACTTCTTGTGCTTCTCGACCTTCAGGCGGGCACAGTAGTCGGTGAGATCCCTGGCGAATGCGGTGTCGGCGAGCCAAATGCCGGAGTTCAGGAAGGGAAAGAACTCGCCGGTCGCCACCTCTTCCTCGAAGGATGGCAGGTCCCTCGGGTAGTTCCTCCGCTCGGCATTGAACAACGCGCGACAGCCGAACGTCCTGAACCGTTCGACCAGCGGCTCGATATCGTTGGCGAGAATCACGTCCGCCGAGTCGGCGACGAGCACGTAGTCCTTTACCGCGGCCGTATTCAGGTACTCGAGCAGCAGATTGACCTTGAGATTGTGCCTCCACTCCGTGACCGACTGGCCGAGCACGGCGACGTCGTCGATTCCGTTGCGGCGCAGGCTCGCCTCGAAGAGGCCCAGCCGCTTGTACGGCTGATTGAGGCTGCCGCCGTTGTTGAACGTGACAACGGACAGATTCGGGTCGAGCCGTGTGTCGATTCTCCACTGCTCGGCGGCGCACACGATTGACGGCCACAGCGGCAACTGCTCGGCCTTGCCGGCCGCGTGCACCAGCATCGGGTACGTGTCGAACAGTCTGTTGTGAATCAGCGGAGATTGGGTTTTCGCCACTTTCCTGAAATAATACCTTTCCGAATCGACAAATGCTCGTCAGGAACCTGATTACCGGGACCAGTCCCAGTGTGATTCACCGCAACGGCAATCCCGCCGAGTGGGAGCGCCGCTGGCCGCAGGTCGTGGCCGAGTTCTTTGGCGGCGCATCGCGGTCCTCCGATGCCTGTTCCGAGCTGACTATCATCACCTGGAGCACGCGTCCCACGAAAAGCCTGGCAGAACGGTGCCTGGATCGGTGGGGCGTGTCCTGTGTGACGCTCGGCCGGAACCTGCCTGAGTGGCGCAATGACATGAAACTGTACCTGAACGCCAAGGCGCTCGAGCGGGTCGAGTCGGAGTACGTCATGGCGCTCGATGCCGACGATGTGCTGATGGTGTCCGAGCCGCGCCACATTCTCGTTGCCTTCCGGGCGTTCGAGTGTGACATCGTCTTCGGCGCCGAGAAGAACAACTGGCCGCCCGTGCGTTTCCTGGCCGACTTCGAGGAGGCGATCGCCGAGTCGGCGTACTGTTATCTCAACTCCGGGGCTTGGATCGGGAAGACCGACGCCTGCCGGCGCTTTTTTCGGGACTGTCTGAACGAGGACGACGGTGATCTTCTGGCCGCACATCTCACCAGGGCCGTCTTCCGCGACGACCAGGGCCGGACGCGGAAGACATTCCGCCGGTATCATCCGGCCGCCAGGCTCGACTATCACTGCCGGATCTTCCAGTCGCTGCGCGAGGTCCCGCCTGATGGAGAAGTGCTGATCGCCGCGCAGACGCCCGACATGCTGCGCGTCGATCTCGCGTAGCGGCCGACATGTTGATCAGGAACCTGACGACCGCGAGTACTCCGCGCGTGCTCCACCGAAACGGCAACCCACGCGAGTGGCAGGCGCGATGGGAGCAGATTGTCGCCGCCTTCTTTGCGGAAGTGCAGGAGCCATGCGAGGCGTGTACGGAGCTCACGATACTCACCTGGAGCAACCGGCCGACACAGAACCTCCTGGAGCGGTGCCTGGACCGCTGGGGCGCCCCGTATGTGACCCTGGGAAGGAACCTGCCCGAGTGGCGGAACGACATGAAACCGTTCCTCATCGCCACCGCGCTCGACCGTGTGGCCTCTGAGTACGTGTTGGCGCTCGACTGTGACGATATTCTCGTGGTCTCGTGCCCTCTGCAGATCGTCGCCGAGTTTCAGTCGTGTGGATGCGATATCCTGTTCGGCACAGAACGAAACAGCAGCCCTGATGTGCCGTACCTCACCGAGTTCGAACGAACGATCGCGGAATCTCGCTACTGCTACCTCAATTCAGGCGCGTGGATCGGGAAGACCGACGCCCTTCGCAGGTTCTTCCGCGACTGTCTGGAAGAAGACAATGGCGACATCCTGGCGGTGCATCCGACCATGACCATCTTCCGCGACGATCAGGGTCCGACCCGTAAGACGTTCCAGCGGCACCACCCGGCCGCCCGGCTCGATGACCACTGCCGGATCTTCCAGTCCCTGTTCGGCGTCCCACTCGACGGCGAACTCCTGATTGCCGGTCGAGGCCTGGACGCCGTGGACGCGTCACCTCGGCGCGACCGGGGTGGCACGCTGATCGCCGATCGTGTCTGATAGACCCCGTTCGGTGATCCGGACGTTCGTCGGCAAGCTACTGAGGCGGCTGCTCGCCGCCGCAGGGCTGGCGCGTGCCGCCGACGTCGAGAGCGAGCGCCTGACCGCGAAGACGGTGCGCGCCGAGCACAAGCGGGCGAGTCGTGCCGCGGCTGCCGCATCCGCCAAGCTCCAGGCTCTCGCCGAAAAGTTCCACGCCGACCGGGAGCGTGCCGCGGCCGAACACACCACACACAAGATGGTGCTGGGACTGCTGCGCCATTACCTTCTCCGTCTCGAACGCATGGAAGCGGAAGTCGCAGAGCGGGTTGCACTGGAAGAGCGCGTCAAGCGCGCTCAACTGGCCATCAGCGTGAAGGCCGCGCGGCGCCAGGGCGTCGCTCCGGCCGCGGCGGCGAACGCGGCGCGGCTCGCCACGCTTTCGCGCGAGTACGAGATGGCGGTATCGCGCTGGCGGTCGGGCGAGCTGCCGGGCGACCTCCAGCACCTCACGAGGGCAGGGCTCCGCTGGACGGTCCCGGCAGGCGCCGCACATGAACCGTCGTCGAACCTGCACAAGACAGAGGTCTGGCTTCCCCTGCGCGACCTCGCCGCTATTCGGGCGTTCGTCGTCGGTGGCGTCATGCTCGATATCGGTGCGGGCGTGGGCGCCACCGCCATTCCGCGGATCCTCCTGGGGGACTGTGCGCGGGCGTACGCCGCTGAGCCTGACGGCAGCAGCTATCTCTGCCTCGTCGGGAACATGCTCCAAAACCACCTCGAGGGACGTGTGCTGCCAGACCGCGTCGCCATCTCCGGTTCCTCAGACACGGTGAACGTGCGCCATGTGGGTGTCGTCGAGAGCGAAGACTTGCCGTTGTTGACGCTGGACGCGTGGGTGGAGCGTCTTGGGATTCCGATTGACGACGTGCGCTTCGTCAGGATCGCCATGCAGGCATGGAATCTGAGCGTGCTCCGCGGCGCCGCGAACCTGCTGAAACGTGCTCACATCATCTGGCAAATCGAGATTCCGCCTCCGCTCCTCGGCGCTGCTGGAGCGGGACTGGAGGATCTGTCCGGCGATATCGCGACTCACTTGACGCACGTCAGGGAGCTCGACCGCTTCTGGACGGACCCGTGGCGGCCCGCGTCGGAAGCCGGTGCTATCCTCCGCGCGCGCTCCAAGGAGCGCGGGGGGATCAACCTCCTGCTGTTCAACCTGCCTGGCGCCTACGTCCGCACCCGCGCGGTTTCCGAGGCCGCCGCCAACAGGCGGAGCCGCCCGCTGATCTCCCTTCTGCATTCCACGGCGCGCCTGCCTGGCGGGTGGAAACCCGCGATGGAGGCACACCTCGCGAAAGCCAGCGACCCGAAGAGCGTCGAGTACATCCTTGCAGTCAACGAGGACGAGGACTTCGAGCTGCCCTCCGATATGACGCGCGGCTGGGAGTGGTGCACGCTGGTGAAGGACGGCGTGACCGGTCCCAACTCGGGATGGAACGCGGCGGCGAAGGCGTCGCACGGCGACATTCTCATCACGATCTCAGACGACTTCTTTCCGCCGGCCGGCTGGGACGGGCAGATCCGCGACGCGATTCCGGACTTTACCCAGGAAGTCGTGCTGGACGTCGACAATTCGGATGGCAGCAGGAGGCTGCTCCCCTTTTCCATCCTGACCCGAAGGTATTACGACCGGTACGGCTACATTTTCTACCCCGGCTACCATGGGCTGATGGGAGACTACGAATTCACGGAGCAGGCAAGGCGCGATCGCGTCGTGAGACCGGTACGGCACATTGTGTTCGAGCACCGGCACCCCTCACGCGGCACCGCTCCGATGGACGACATCTACGCCCGGCAGAGGAGCCATTACGAGGAAGGGAGAAGACTCTACAAAGAGCGGAAAGCCAAAGGGTTTCCGAAGTGGCCGGATTGAACGTGATTTCCCTTCTTCATTCGACGGCGCGACTGCCCGACGGGTGGAAGCCGGCTATGCAGACCTTCCTGGCGAAGGCCAGGGACCCGAAGAACGTCGAGTACCTTCTCGCGGTCAATGCAGGCGAAGCGTTCTCGCTCCCCGTGGACGCGCTGAGCGGCTGGGGCCGGTGTGCACTCGTCCAGGAGGGCGTCACCGGCCCGAACTCGGGCTACAACGCGGCGGCACAGGCGTCACGTGGCGACATCCTGATGACGATTGCCGACGACTACTTTCCGCCCGACGGGTGGGACGAACAGATCCGTGCGGTGATTCCCGACGTCGGCGAGGAAGTGGTGCTCGACGTCGATAATTCGGACGGCGTCGCACGACTGCTGCCTTTTTCGATCCTGACACGGCCGTACTACCAGAGATACGGATACATTCTGTATCCTGCGTATCACGGATTCTTCGGCGACAACGAGTTCACCGAACAGGCCCGCCGCGACCGCGTCATCCGGCGGGCGCGCCATATCGTGTTCGAACATCGGCACCCCGATCGCGGCACCGCGCCGATGGACGCGATCTACGCACGTCAGCGGAGTCACTTCGACGAAGGGAAGAAACTCTTCAGGGAGCGAAAGGCCAAGGGGTTTCCGAAATGGCCGGAGTGAGGCGTCTCCGAGGACATGGATGAGCCGCACCTGTCCGTCGTCATTCCCGCCTACAACGAGTCACGGCGCCTGCTCGACACGCTCCAGCGATGCACGGCCCGGCTCCAGCACGTGGCACCGAGCTGGGAAATCATCGTTGTCGACGACGGCAGCGAGGACGACACGCGTGCGATTGCAGGCGACGTCGCAGCGCGCGACCCGCGGGTACGCGTGATCGCCGCAGCGCACGGCGGGAAGGGCGCCGCCGTGCGCCGAGGCATGCTGGCGGCCCGCGGGCGCTGGCGCTTCTTCGCCGATGCCGACCTGTCGATGGACCTCGAGCAGTTGCCGCAATTCCTCGCCGCCGACGCCGACGTGATCATCGCGTCGCGTGAAGCGCCGGGGGCCCGGCGCCTTGGGGAACCATGGTCGCGGCACCTGATCGGACGCGCATTCAACCTGTTCGTGCGGCTCGCGGCGGTGCCCGGCATTGACGACACGCAGTGCGGGTACAAGCTGTTCTCGTCCGAGGCTGTCCTGCGGCTCTTTCCGCTCGCCCGGCTGAACGGCTTCGCCTTCGACGTCGAACTGCTCTACCTCGCGCGTCGTGCCGGCCTGCGAATCCGCGAAGTGCCCATCACGTGGGTGTACCGAGCCGGGAGCCGGGTCCGCCTTCGCACGGGGCTCGCGGCGTTCCTGCAGGTTCTCGAGATTCGCTGGAACGACCTGCTCGGACGATACGACGCAGCCGCCCTCCGGATACCGCAGCCGCCATGAGATCCATCCAGGCGCATCCGTGGGCGTGGGGCGCGGCAGGCGTGGCGGTATCGCTGGCCCTTGGCCTCTCGTGGTGTATCGCGCAGTCGCCGCTGACGCTCTACGACGGCTTGGGGCCGATTCTCGATTCCGTGCGGTCGGCGAGCCTCGCCGACAGGTTCTACGGGGGACTGTACTCCGTCGGCTACTGGCGGCCGCTGCGCCTGGCGCAGATCAAGGCGGTCGTCGACCTGTCGGCGGGGAATCCGATCCCGTACTTCACAGCCGTCCACGTCGGCCTCGTCGGGGCCACCTTCGTACTCTTCGCGGTCTGGGTGCGGCCGCGGTCGTTCGCGGAGTTCACCGCCGCCGCCATCGCGCTCACGGTCCTCGCCGGCCATCATGGATTCTTCGTGCTGTTCAGCGAGGCCTATCCCATCAATCATTTCCTGGAGATCGTCGTCCTCACGCTGGTCGTCGCGGTGATGGCGCGGGGCGACCCGCGCTGGTGGAAGGACGTGCTCGCGTCGCTGCTGCTCGCGATCGGCGCCCTCACGCTCGAGTCGGGGCTCCTCATCGGCGTCGCCGCGGCCGCGTGCCGGCTCGTGGGCTGGCGCGGGATCTCATGGCGAGGCGCGTCGGCCGCCCTCGTCCTGGTCGCCGCGTATTTCTGGATCCGCTTCGTCGTCCTCGGAATCCCTTCCCCGGATCTCGCCGAGCGCGCCAGCGGATGGTGGCTCTCGCGGCTGGAGGCGGAGGAGATCGCGAGGCGCTTCGGCGCACATCCCCTTCCGCTGTACGCGTACAACGTGATGGCGGGGTTGGTCGGCGCGCTGTTGTCCGAGCCGAAGCAGGGGGTGTGGTCGTTCGTGCGCCGACTGCTCGATGGGAACGTTCGCCCGTGGATGGCGATGCAGATCGTATCGAGCGTACTGGTCACGGGCGCCATGGTGGCGGCGCTGCCGGTGGCGCTGTCACACTGGCGCCGCCGGGTCATCGACGATCGTGACCGATTCGTGCTCCTCGCATTCGCCATGCTCGCCGCCAATGCCGTCCTCGCCTTCTCCTACGTCAAGGACGAAGTGCTGAGCGTCGGCGTTGGCTTCTACGCCGCTGGCGCCTTCGCGGTCCTGGCCGGCCTGAGCGATCGCCTGCGGACGCGTCGCGGTGCGGCGGCGGCCGTCGGGGCACTGCTGCTCGTGGCCACATCCGTCCTCTGGAGCGCGCGGACAGTGGGGACCTTCTTCGCGCTCCAGCGACACGCGTACACCGTTGCGACCGATTGGGCCATGTATTCGCTCGCGCAGGAGCTCCCGCGCGATTGGGACTTCGGTCCGACCCGTCAGTTGTTCCTCGAGTTGCAGCGCCGGAACATCGCGCGTGACGTCCCACATCCGGCGTTCACCAAACAGCGATATGTGGACGAGCTCCTCGAAGTCGAATAGCGTCGTCCTCGGGGTCGCGGCGGCGGCGCCCCTCGCGGTTGCGCTGTTCTCGCTGCTGCTCGGGCTCGGCGTGCCACCGGTCGCGGAGTGGTTCTGGCCGACGCCGACGACGAACATCGCCGAGGCCGCCGCGATGGATGACGCCGCCCGGGTCCGGTGGCTGGCGGCGCAAGGCGCGCCCCTCGACGTCCCCTTGCCGGTTCGGGACGATGTGCGGGCGAGCGCCGTACCGCGCTCGATGACTCCCCTGGAGGCCGCCATCCGGCACCGCGCCGAGTACGTTCCGGGACTGCTGCTGGAACTCGGCCTGCGCCCGTCAACAGACGAGGCACGCCGCCTCTACTGTCTGGCGACTGCGATCGAGGCAACGCGGGCGGCAACGCTACTTCAGGAACGGTTCGATATTCCCACCGGATCGTGCACTCTCGCGTCCACGGGGCCAGGCGCGTCGCGCTGACGCCTCTACCGGCGGCGCGCCTTGACGGCCGCGCGCGTCTCGCGATCGATCTCGCGCCGGCGGATGGTCTCGCGTTTGTCGTGCGCCTGCTTCCCCTTGGCGAGCGCCAGCGCCACCTTCACGCGGCCGTTCTTGAAGTACATCCGCAGCGGCACGAGCGTGAGCCCCTTCTCGGCGACGCGCCCCGCGAGCTTCCGAATCTCGTAGTCGTGCAGCAGCAGCTTCCGCTGCCGCCGCTCGTCGTGATGCGCGTACCCCGTGTGGCTGTACGGACTGATGTGCACGTTGAGCAGCCACACCTCGCCCTTCTCGACCCGGGCGAAGCTGTCGCGGAGGTTGACGCGCCCTTCGCGGATCGCCTTGACCTCGGTGCCTTGGAGCATGACGCCCGCCTCCCACGTGTCGAGAACGTGGTAGTCGTGCAGCGCCTTGCGGTTGTCGGCGATCACGCGCTCTGAGGTGTCGGCGCGTCGTTCCTGTGTTCGCATGGGCTCAGTCGCCGACTATACTCGATGAGCCCCGCGGTGGAGACGCGCAGCGGGCGCGACATGAGTTCGATGCGACCGCATCTCTGGACCGTTGCCGTCCCGCGGCGCCGCTCTTCATGGTCCTGGGCCTCGTGTTGTGGTGGACGCCGCAGTTGCGGGTGCTGACCGACGCGGGATGAAGGTATCCTTGGCGCAGTGACCCTTGCGATCGCGCTGGCGCAGATCAATCCCACCGTCGGAGCCGTCGCCGCCAACGCCGCGCTCATCCGGCGCGCGCGCGACGAGGCCGCCGCGCTGGGCGCCGACCTCGTCGTGTTCTCGGAGCTCGCCGTCGTGGGATACCCGCCGGAGGATCTCGTGCTGCGGCCAGCGCTCGTCCAGGCGGCCGCCGCCGTCCTGGGCGAACTGGAACTCGAGAGCGCACACGGGGGGCCCGGCCTGGTCGTCACGCTCCCCTGGGCCGCCAACGGCCGCGTCTACAACGCCGCCGCGCTCGTCGCCGACGGACGCCTGGAGGTCCGATTCAAGCACGAGCTGCCGAACTACGGCGTCTTCGACGAGAAGCGCGTGTTCGCTCCCGGCCCGCTGCCCGACCCGGTCGTCTTCCGACACGTGCGGGTCGGGCTTCCAATCTGCGAGGACATCTGGCTGCCGGCGTGCCCGGCGCACCTGGCGAGCAAGGGGGCCGAGCTGCTCCTCGTGCCGAACGGCTCGCCGTTCGAGGTCGAGAAGTTCCATCAGCGCCTCGACCTGGCCGG
The DNA here is from genome assembly GCA_001767525.1 of Acidobacteria bacterium RIFCSPLOWO2_12_FULL_68_19. Taxonomy (GTDB): domain Bacteria; phylum Acidobacteriota; class Vicinamibacteria; order Vicinamibacterales; family UBA2999; genus MELF01. The sequence continues at coordinate 295,324 of MELF01000017.1, forward strand.
CCACCGCGTTGTCGAGACGGGCCTTCCCCTCGTCTACGTGAACCAGGTGGGCGGGCAGGACGAACTGGTGTTCGACGGCGGCTCCTTCGTCATGAACCAGAACGGGACGCTTGCGCACCTGCTGCCCTTCTGGCGCGAGGCCCTCGTCCTCTCGCACTGGCGCAAGCAGGACGGCCACTACTGCTGCGACGGGAACGCGGCCTGGAGCGCCGAACCGCGCCTGGCCTCGATCTACAGCGCGATGATGCTGGGCCTGCGCGACTATGTGGGGAAGAACGGCTTTCGCGGCATCGTGCTGGGCCTCTCAGGCGGCATCGATTCCGCCCTGACGGCGGCGGTAGCGGTCGACGCGCTCGGGGCCGACCGGGTCCGCGGCGTCCGCCTGCCGTCGCGCTTCACGAGTGAGGCGAGCTCGCGCGACGCGGCGGACTCAGCCGAGGCCCTCGGCATCCCTCTGGAGACGGTGTCGATCGAGCCGCCGGTCGCGGCCTTCGAACAGCTGCTCGGCCCCGTCTTCTCGGGGCGTGCCCGCGACGTGACGGAGGAGAATCTGCAGGCTCGTGCGCGCGGCGTGCTGCTCATGGCGCTCTCGAACAAGTTCGGCGATCTGCTCGTGACGACCGGCAACAAGTCGGAGATGTCGGTGGGCTACGCCACGCTGTACGGCGACATGTGCGGCGGCTACTCGGTCCTGAAGGACGTGTACAAGACCGAGGTCTACGCCCTGGCGCGGTGGCGGAACGCCAACGTACCCGGCGGCGGCCGCGGCCCTGGAAGCCGAGTCATTCCGGAGTCGTCGCTGACGAAGGCGCCGACGGCCGAGCTGCGCCCGAACCAGACCGACCAGGACACGCTGCCTCCCTACGAGATCCTCGACGCGATTCTCAACGCCCTCATCGAAGAGGAGCGGAGCGTCGACGACATCGTGGCGCGCGGCTTCGCGCGTGAGACCGTGACGCGCGTCCAGCGCCTCCTGTACACCGCGGAGTACAAGCGGCGCCAGGCGCCGCCGGGCGTCAAGATCACCCGCAGGAGCTTCGGCCGCGACCGCCGCTATCCTCTGACGAACGCATTCAGGGAATCGTAGTTGCCCGGCACATTCCCCATGAACCGGCGCCTGGTCGCGGCCGTCGGCATGCTCGTGGGCACGCTCGTCTGGCGACTGCTGACCTTTACCGGCTTCACCAACGACCACTACGCGCACCTGGCGCTCGCCCAGCAGATGCTGCTCGGCGATCGCCCGATCCGCGACTTCACCGATCCCGGCTGGCCGCTGACCTACATGATTTCCGCCGCAGCATGGCGCCTCGCGGGAAGTGCCATGTGGGTGGAGTGGACGATCACCGCGGGGGCGTTCGCGTGTGCCGCCGCTTTCACGGTCGCCGCCGCCCAGCGCCTGTCCGGATCGGTGGCCATCGCGGTGCTGGTCACCGCGATCCAGGTGCTCATCTCGCCCCGCACGTACGCGTACCCGAAGCTGCTCCCGTACGCGGCGTTCGCCTGCCTCATCGTCCAGAGCGGCGCCTTGTCGCGGCGACGCCTCGCGCTGCTGGGACTGCTCATCGGCGCCGCGTTCCTCCTGCGACACGATCATGGGCTCTGGATCGGCCTTGCGACGCTGGCGTATCTTGCCCTCTCCACGCCAAGCCTGCGCGACCGTGCCCTCGCGACTCGCATCTCGATCGTCGCAGCGACGACCGCGCTCCTGCTTCTGCCGTGGCTGCTCTTCGTGGCTGCAAACGGCGGCCTCGTCTCCTATTTCGCAACCGCGATCGAGTACGCCCGCGCCGAGGCGAACTTCTCGATGCTTCGGTCGCTTCCATGGTTCCGCATGCCTTCGGACGATTCGGCGATCGCGGCGCTCGTCAGCGGGCCCAACGCCGACGCCTGGCTCTTCTGGCTGTTCTGGGCGCTGCCGGTGGCCGGGGCTGCGATCGTCGCGCGCCGGTGGCGCCGGAGGGCGGAGCGGTGGCCGGGCGAGCTCGCCGCGGTCGGCGCGCTGTGCGTCCTGGCCGCGACGGTGAACGCGGGATTCCTCCGCGACATCCTTCGAACCAGGTTCGGCGACGCTACCGCGCCCGCCGCGCTCCTCGGCGCCTGGCTCCTCGGCGTGGCGTGGACCGGCCCGTGGCGTCTTCGTGCGGCTCAACGGATCGTTCAACTGACGGCCGCACTGGGCATCGTCGTGTCGTTCATCGCGGTCGGGCATGTGGCGGATCTCGGCGACCGGTTCGAGCGAACCAACATTGGAGCCGGCCCGACCGGCGTGGCCGAACGATTCCTCCAGCACGTACGGTTGCTGCAACTGCCGCATCGGCAGGAGCTGATGCCGCCAAGCCGGACCTCAGCCGTATTGATGCCCTTCTTCGCCTACCTCGACAGGTGCACGATCGCGACGGACCGCCTGATCGTGACCGGCGAGTTTCCGGACGTTGTCGTGCTGTCCGGGCGCGGCTTTGCCAGCGACGGCGTCGTCTTCGGCGCGTGGTACTCGTCGACCGCGAATCAGCCCCGCACGCTCGAGCGCCTGCGCGGGCATCCCGCCTTGTTTGTCGTCGCTGCCGACGATCCGGCACGCTTTCACCGGTGGTTTCCCCTTGTCGCCCGTTTCGTCGACGAGGAGTACGCGCCGTTCGCGGCACTCGGGGGTGAAGGCGTGCACGTGCCGGTTCTCGTCGACCGTCGGCGCCGACCGGCGCGCGTCGACGCCGAAACGGGCTGGCCGTGCTATCGGTGATTTGGCGGGTCCAAAAGGACCCGCCCTACGTATTCGTGGAAAACCAGACCCGCCCCACGTGCCTGGTAGGCCGGGTCCTTTCGGACCCGGCTCACGCGCGCGTGGAAAACCACACCAGCATCCGTTCGCCGCCGGGCACCGCTTCCTGCCGGATGACGCGCGCCCGCGTGCGGAGGAGACCGAGGAAGTTCTCGAACGTGTACTCGCGGAAGATCTCGTCGCGCCCCCTGAAGAGTTGTCGCGCCCGCGCGTCGGTGGACGGAACGAACCCTACGACGCCCTCGGGCGCCAGCGTTGTCAGCAGGTCGACGATCTCCGGGAGCGGCACGTTCCGCGCGATCGCCATGTGGTGCACCACCGCCAGCGCCAGCAGCGCGTCCGGCCGCCCCCGCTCGACGAGCCCCTGCCGCTCTTCTCCGCGCCACCCCTGGCCAGGCGAGGGATTGACGAGATCTACGAGGAGCGGCAGCAGCGCCAGCTCCCAGTCTCGCGCCCGCGCGAACGCCCGGTCGAGCGCCCCGGCATCGCTGTCGATCCCGACGACGTAGCGCGCCCCTGCCTGCAGTGCGACCTCGGCGTAGCGGCCGGTGTTGCATCCCAGATCCCAGAGCAGCCCCGGCGCCACTTGCCGGGCGAAATCGTCGACGAACGCGGCAATCGCGCGCGACTCATCGTCCGGCACCGTCGTGTCGTACCCCGCCCACGTGGTGCGATCGAGGCCGCGCGGCGAGAGCTGCGCGATCCACTGGCGCAGCGACGAGAACATCCCGCGCAGGCCGTCCTTCGGCATCCGGGCGCGGGCGACCCGCCGCTCCATCCCGGGCCGGCCGGCCAGCCGCTGCAGCCGCACCGGCGCGACGACGTTCGTCAGCACGTTCCAGCGGAGCTTCTGGCGCCACGGCAGGAGGCGAACGAGCTCGTCGCCCGGAATGCCGTCAATCCGGCCGCGGTACCACGGCTGGAACTCGACGCCCAGCAGACTCTGCAGCAGCAGCGGATGGAGGAACTGCTCGCAGAACTGCCGGTGCGCAGCCCAGAGCTCGCCGTCGCCGTAGGGGCGGAACGCGAGATGGTCGATGAAGACGGGACGCGCGCCGACCAACTGCACGTTGTAAGCGCTCGCGTCCGTCAGGACGACGCCCGCGTCGAGCGCCTCCATCTGGATATCGAGGTGCAGCAGCGCCGCCGCCTGCAGCGCCCGGAACGGCCACTCGTACGGGTAGGAGACGAACGGCAGCGGCGGGTGCTCCAGGACGAGCCGCACATCGGGATGCCCGTCCAGGCCGGAGGCCACTTCCCGCTCGGGCCACAGCCGCCCGCTCGCGACCAGCCCCTCGACGAGCCCGGTGGCTCTGACCGCGCGCACGTGTGGCAGGCCGTATTCGGTGACCGCGCGCCGGACGTGCGGGCCATCGTGGAAGAGGAAGCCTGCGGGATCGCGGAACGACGCGGGATGTCGATGCACGCTCACCCGCGTGTCGAGGTCAGTCGAGAACGGACAGGAGGTCGGCCAACGGGATGGCGATATCGGGGTCGTACGTCCGCAGCTCATCGACCAGGGTGCCGCCTTGATTGGCCGGGGAATAGCTCAAGGCCCGGCGCTCGTCAGAATCGATGACCCACACCTGTGCGACGCCGTGCGCGAGATACTCCTGGACTTTCGGTTGCAGCCGGATAAGGCGATCCTCGGAAGACAGAATCTCGACAACCAGAAACGGGGGGACGGTTGGAATGCGCTCACCGATGTCGCCCGCGCGCCAGACGGCGATGTCGGCGACGCGGAAGCGCGTCGGTCTCGTCTGAATCCGGATTTCAGGCAGCACCTGCAATCTCAGACTCAACGCGAGGCTGCGCAGCCTGTAAAGGAGCTCTCCCTGGAGTTGTGCGTGCGGCAGCTCGCCCATGTTCCGCTCGATTACCTCGCCGTCGACGTAGTCGCGATCCGCGCCGTCGAACGACGTGTGGAGGTATTCTTCCATCGTCATCAAGACTCGTGCATCCATTGGGCGAGCCCGCTCTCAATCAGCCTGCGCCAAGTATAGTCCACGTACGTAGCGTCCGGCTTTAGCTTGGTACCTCAGGCCCTAGACCGCGCGGCGAGGCGCGCCGCGAGCAGCGTCGCCGCAATCATGCTCGACGGGTCGGCCTTCCCTTGCCCCGCGATGTCGAAGGCCGTGCCGTGATCCACCGACGTGCGGACGATCGGCAGGCCCAGCGTCACGTTCACCGCCTGGCCGAAGGCGAGCAGCTTCACCGGAATCAGCCCCTGGTCGTGATAGCAGGCAATCACGGCATCGAACTCGCCGCGCGCGGCCCGCACGAAGAGCGTGTCGGCCGGAAACGGGCCCGCGATATCGATGCCTCGCGCGCACGCCGCCTCGACCGCCGGGCGAAGGATCTGCTCTTCCTCGCTGCCGAGCAGGCCGTGCTCACCGGCGTGCGGGTTCAAGCCCGCCAGTGCGAGACGAGGCCGGGCAATGCCGAACCTTGGCAGTTCGCTGGCGGCCAGCGAGACAACGTCGTCGAGCGCGCTGCGTGTCAGTGCGCGGGGAACCTCAGCCAGCGCCACGTGAACGGATGCGAGCACCACCTTGAGCGGTTCGGACCAGAACATCATCGCCACGCACGAGCTTCCCGTCAGGTGCGCCAGCAGATCCGTATGTCCTTTCCACGCCAGGCCCGCCCGCGCGAAGGCCAGCTTGCTGACCGGCGCCGTCGCGATGGCGTGCACGACTCCCGCCTGGGCGTCGCGAACAGCCGAGCAGATTGACTCGTAGGCGGCCCTCCCCGCTTCCGCTGACACGACGCCCGGCGGGAAGGCCACCGCATTGGGCGGGCCGTACAGCACCGGTTCGCAGACGGCGCGCACGCGTTCGTCCGCTGCGGCCTTCTGCGCGATTTCGGGCCCGATGCCGGACGGGTCACCGACCGTAATGGCAACGCGAGGTTTCATGGCCGTGGCGGCAGCGTGCGTCGTCGATTGTGCCAGCCTGCGACTGTCCGACTCGGCTGTAGCACTTGCGCTACAATCACCTCAGCATGCGCCGAACCATCACGCAGCGGGAGCTCCGCAATGATAGCGGGCGAATCATGCGCGCCTTGGATAGGGGGAAGTCCTTCACGATCACGCGTAATGGGGTACCGGTCGGCGAGTTGATCCCCCTCAGGCAACGGATGTTCGTGGCGGCTGATGTGGCCGTCGCCGCATTCGCCGGCGCCCCCCGCGTCGAATTCGGGCGGTTCCGAACGGACATCGACGCGGCCATCGACCAGGATCCGGCGCCGCGTGGCTGACCAACGTCAGGCGCGCGGACTCATCGATACCTCCGTCGTCGATCTCGAGCTGATCCTGCCGGACGACCTGCCCGTCGAGGTCGCTGTCTCGGCGGTCACGATGGCCGAACTCGCGGCCGGG
>MELF01000018.1 GCA_001767525.1 Acidobacteria bacterium RIFCSPLOWO2_12_FULL_68_19
CGATCCGTTGAGGCGACGTGATCACCGATAGGGATATCGGGTCATCAACCTCAGTTCACATTTGTGCGCTTTTCGATGAGCGCCAACACCACTATCCGATCGTTCTTGAGCATGAGCCAAACGGCACCGTCAGCGCATACGTAGTGGGTCTTCCAGGCGTGTTTGCTGCCGCAGATTCCGAACGCGAGGCGGGCGTGGCGATTCGGACAGCCCTCCGCGCACGCGTAACGGCGTTTCAATCGTTGCCGGTGAAACCGCGCAAGGTACGCACGACTCTTCGTCTGGCTCGCATCACGTACAGAAAGCGGGCAGAGCCTGAGGTGGGCTTTGTCGGTTTGGGAGCGTTGCTTGGCCGTCGGCGGAGCGCGAAGAAGGCTGCAGCTGCGCGTGCGAACGGTCGCAAAGGCGGACGCCCGCGAACAGCCTCGGCGAAGTGAACGCGGCGGATCCGGAGCCTGACGTCTGTGCCGCGCCCGCGTCTCAATTGCGTCCGACCCGTGTGCTACCATCCCGCCGTCGATCGGCGGCGGCGACGGACCAACGACATCGGAGGGCCTCTATGAGGCTGTCTTTCGCGGCGCTCATGCTGATAGTCGGGACGATTCCGGCCGGGGCCCAGTGGCTGGATCGTCCAACTCCGGGCATTCCACGCACGCCCGGCGGCACGCCGAACCTGACCGCACCGGCGCCGCGCGGGCCCGACGGCAAGCCCGATTTGACGGGGGTGTGGAACGGGCCGGTTCCCGAACCTCGCCTCGACCCCGCCAACGCGCAGGCGTGGGTCAGCGACCTCGTCGGTCAGCGTCAGCGGGATTACCATAAGTCGCGTCCCTCGTACCGGTGTCTGCCGAGCGGGCCCGAGGCGGACAGATTTGCCGGGTGGAAGCGCGTCCTCCAGACACCGTCCGCCATCGCGATCCTCAACGACGACCTCACCTATCGCATGATCTTCATGGACGGCCGCGAGCTGGAGGCCACCCCCGCGCCGAGCTGGATGGGATACTCCGTGGGGCGCTGGGACGGCGACACGCTGGTCGTGGACAGTGCCGGATTCAACGACAAGACGTGGCTGAGCCGCTACGGGCAGCCGCATACCGAGGGGCTGCGCGTGCGAGAGCGCTACCGGCGCCCCGACTTCGGCCACCTGCAGGTGGAGGTGACCTACACGGATCCGGCGGCGTACCCGAAACCGTGGGGCTTCACGGCGAATATGGCGTTGGCTGCCGATACGGACATGCTCGAGGCCGTCTGCGAAAGGAGCAGCGAGCACTGGGCGGGCAGCCTCTCGGACGCGGCGAATCGGGCGGTATCGGTGCCGCCCGACGTGTTGGCCCGGTACGTCGGCGTCTACACCGGGACCTACCTGGGAATCAGGCGGAGCATCGAGGTGTTGCTGTCGGGCGGCCAGTTGATCGCCAAGGTCGTCGGCGCCGCAGGCGTTGACGGGGGCGAGACGCGGCCGCTCGTGCCGCAGTCCCAGACGCTGTTTGAAGGCGTCGGACTGGGCTACCAGTTCATCGTGGACGACAAGGGCGTGGCGACTGATGTCGTCGAGATCCACGTATCGGGCCCGTATACGTACTCGCGCCAGCGGCGACCCCGGTGAGCTGGCCTTGGTCGAATCGGAGGGCTGTATGAGGCTGTTTCTCGCGACGCTCGTTCTGCTGGCGGGGACGATCCCGGCCGGCGCCCAGTGGCTCGATCGTCCGACGCCGGGCATTCCGCGCACACCCGACGGCAAGCCAAACCTCACCGCGCCGGCGCCGCGAGGGCCGGACGGCAAGCCTGACTTCACAGGCGTGTGGAACGCGCCGGGTCCCGCCTCCCGTCCCGATCCCGCGAACCTGCAGCCGTGGGTGAACGACCTCGCCCGGCAGCGTCAGCAGGAGCTTCACAAGACGCGCCCCTACTACCAGTGTCGGCCGAGCGGACCCGAATCCGAGCGGTATGGCGGCTGGAAGCGCGTCCTCCAGACGCCGGCCGCCATCGCAATCCTCAACGACGACCTCACTTATCGTCTCGTCCACATGGACGGCCGCCAGTTGGAGGCGAACCCCGCTCCGAGCTGGATGGGATACTCGGTCGGGCGCTGGGAGGGCGACACACTGGTCGTGGAGAGCGCCGGATTCAACGACAAGACGTGGGTGAGCCGCTATGGGGTCTCACATACCGAGGCGCTGCGGATCACGGAACGCTACCGGCGGTCCGACTTCGGCCACCTCCAGGTGGAGGTGACCTACACCGACCCGGCGGCGTACGTGAAGCCCTGGGGCTTCAAGCTGGACATGGCGCTGGCGGCCGATACGGAAATGCTCGAGGCGGTCTGCGAGAACAGCAGCGAGCACTGGGCGGGCAGCCTCTCGGACGCGGCGAATCGGGCCGTATCCCTGCCGCCCGACGTACTGGCACGGTACGTCGGCGTCTACAGCGGGAGATACGGGGGGAACACGCGGACGATCGACGTTTCGCTCTCCGGCGGCCAATTGGTCGCCAAGATCGTCGGCGCCACCGCCGTCGAGGGAGGGCTCGGCGCCACCGGCCTCGACGAGGACGCGGCGCGGGTACTGGTGCCGCAATCCCAGACGCTGTTCGACGGCGTCGGATTGGGCTACCAGTTCGTTGTCGACGACAAGGGTGTAGCGACGGCTCTGGTGGAGATTCACGTATCAGGCTCCTACGCATACCCGCGCCAGCGGTGACACCGGGTATGGGTGCGGGAATGTTTCCGCCGCGATTCCAAGGTGCTCGAACGGTAGGAGGAGATGTAGTCATGAGCACTCGTCACACGACGCTCGCGCTGTCGATGCTCGCCGGCGCGCTGGCCGGAACGCTCGCCTGCGGATCGTCGCAGACGCAGGCGGCCGGCGGCGCCGCGAGCCAGGAAGGGGCCCAGGAGCAGGCAGGCCAGTGGGTGGACCCGTCGAACCCGAGCGACGAGCTCGTCGCGGGCCCCTACGAGGTCGTCCCGGACTGGCCGAAGCCGCCGTCCACGTGGGGACCCGACGAGAAGGGATGGACGTGGGGCGCCGTGCAGGGCGTCTTCGCCCAGAACCCGAACCGCATCTTCGTCGCCATGCGAGGGGAGCTGCCCGACGTCTCCCGGCTCAAGCAGAAGGTCGTCGAGGTCGAAACCGAGGAGGGACGCACGGTGCACCTGACCGTCCCCGGCGTGGGGATGTACGTGAGGAACGCGTCGGTCGGTCCCTACGCCAGCCCGGGTGAAGCCACCGACCAGTATCTCGGCGAAGAGGGGAAGGACTACCGGTGGCGCCACGTCATCAGCGTCTTCGACGGACAGGGCAACCGCCTCGAGTCGTGGGACCAGTGGGATTCGCTGTTCCGGCCGGAGAACCCGAAGGTGCTGGCGCAGGGCCGGGTTCACAAGATCCTCATCAGCCCCTACGATCCGCAGAAGCGCGTCTGGGCGATTGACGATGGGCATCAGGTGATCAGGATCTTCAGCAACGACGGCAAGCAGCTGCTGCAGACGATCGGCACGCTCAACACCACGACCGAGCGGAACGCGAAGATGACCGGCAACACCGGCCGGCCGTCGCTGACCAGGAAGACCGGGCCGGCCAGCGAGACCTTCGGCCGCCAGACCGACATCGCGTGGCTGCCCGACGGCACCTTCTTCGTCGCCGACGGCTACGAGGAAACCCGCGTCATGAAGTTCGACAGCAACGGCAAGTTCCTGATGGAGTGGGGCGAGCGGGGCGAGGCGGGCAAGGAACGGCGGCCGGGATACTTCAACACCGTGCACGGCATCGCCGTCGACGCCGACCGCCGCGTCTACGTCAACGACCGGAGCAACCGCCGCATCCAGGTCTTCGACGAGAACGGGAAGTTCCTGAAGGAGTGGTACCTGGGCGACGGACCCGCCGCGACCTACCACATCTACATGACCGCCGACCAGCAGTTGTGGGCGTCGGACGGCCACGGCAACTTCAAGTTCTACAAGTTCGACCTGACCGGAAGGCTGCTCCATACGTGGGGTACCATGACGCCTGCACCCGGAGGATTGTGGGGCACCCATCAGTTCAGCGTCGATCAGGAGGGCAACCTCTACACGGCGGAAGTGTGGGGCGGCCGGCCGCAGAAGTTCCGTCCGCGCAAGGGCGCCGATCCGTCGGTGCTCGTCGGGCAGCCGGTTCGCGCCGCGTGGAAGGAGTAGCAACGCCGGGGATTTTCGTGGCGGCCCGCGGGTTTTCACGTGCATCCACGCGCGCCGTAGTCCGCCGCCTGGCTCGCGCAGCGCCGAGCGCGCGGTTCGCCTGGAGCGTCCCTTGCAGCGGCGAGGCTCCAGGTCGTATCGTGATTTCACCTGCCCGACTGGATGATCGGTCGGCCTGAGGAAGGGACGCCATGGGCTGCGCCAGGCACTTCTTGAATCTCACGTGGGCGCACCACTCGTGGCAGCGGCGCGTCACGTCGGCCGGACGCGGCGCCGATCGCGCGACCGACATGTGGGGTCGCGTCGTTTCGGACGACTACGTGCGGTGTCGCAAGCAGGACGTCTGTCAGGTCTGCGGCACCACGCGCCGCGAGGTGAGCTGCTTCTGCGACCGGGCTCACGCGGAACGCTGCCCGATCTACCGCGACCGGCTCGACCAGCCGAGCCAGGTCATCTGAGACGGGTCGCACCCCTCCGAGGCACTGTCGCACCGTCGCACCATCGGGGACGCACCGTCGCACCCTCGCACCGTCGGACGCACCCTCGCACTATCGCACCGTCGCACCCTCGCACCGTTACCGCCCCCTGGCAACGCTGAACTTGTGGATCCGCCTGCCCCGGTTCTCGGCGATATAGACGTTGCCGCGCGCGTCCACGGCGATTCCGTGCGGCTGGTTGAACTGTCCGGGGAACGTTCCCGAGCGGCCGAAACTGCCGACGACGGTTCCGCTCGGGCGATCGATCATCTCGATCTGGGCGTTGTTCTGGTTGATGACGAAGATGAGCCGCTCGTCGGGCGAGAAGTCGACCGCCACCGCGGAGCCGCCGAACGGCCGGAGGTCGGATGACGGCGTCACCGGCGTCCAGGGCACCGGGATGCTGCGTCTGAGCACGCCGGTCTTGTCGAAGACCTGAATCCGCGAGCCGTTGCGGTCGCAGACGTACACGAGGCCGTCCTTTCCGATCGTCATGCAGTGCACCGTCTCCAGCCCCTCGGGCTGCCATTGGCGGAGGAACCGTCCGCCCGCATCGAACACGGCGACGCGGCGGTTGCCGCCGGCGCTCTCGCCGTCGGAGACGTACACATCGCCGTTCTGCCGATCGACGAAGATGCTCGACGGCATGAAGAAGATTGGCGCGTTCGAATTGAGCGGCTTGCCCTTCACCGTGCCGTCCGACGAGTCGACCACTCCCTTCTTGCCGATCTGCAGCAGGAGGCGGCTTCCGTCGTGGGTGTACTTCTGCACCATGCCCGAGGGCGCGCTCGCAATCCAGATGTTGTTGTCGCCGTCCACGTGGCAAGAGTGGAGCCGCGGGTCGAGCAGCGTCGGGTCGCCCCAGGCGTTGACCACGTTGCCGTCCGGGTCGAACTCGATGACGGGCGGCGCGAGCCGGCCGGTGTTCAGCTCGCCCTCGAGCACGTCCTGGCGGTTGAGGATGAACACGTGCCCCTGCGCGTCCACACAGGTGCCGCCCAGGCCGCCGAGCACCCAGCGGTTGGGCAGCGGCTTCGGCCAGTTGACGTCGGCCTCATAGCGCGGCGGCGTCCCCGGCTGCGCGCCGGCGGCCGCCTCGGCGGAGAGTCCTTCCTTCAGGAAGGCGACGAGCGGCGGGTACGTCTTTTCCGGCGCTTCCAGGTGCGGCACGTGCCCGAGGCCAGCAATCAGATGCACCCGGCCCCGATTGCCAGGAATGCGCTCGGCCAGCACCCGCGTCCGCTCCCGGAAGACGGCGGGCGATCCGGGCAGGCTGTCGTCGGCGCCGCCCAGGACGAGCGTCGGCGCCGTGATGTGCTCCCAGTCGTCGGTCACCTGGTCGAGGTACTGCACCTGCGTCAGCAGCGCCTGCACCATCGCCAGCCGGGGCCACTCGGCGCTGAGCGTCCACGAGTAGCGGATGCGCGTGTACTTCTCGAACTCGGCGTTCCACGCCGCGGGGTTGTGCGCCACGTACCGCAGGATGGCCGCGCGGGTGGTCTGGTACGTCGCGGCGAGATTGCGTTTGTACAGCTCGTCGGTGCTCTCCCACGGCCGCTCGAACCGCGGATCGACCAGACCGATCGGGTTGTAGAGCACCAGGCGCTCGGTCATCGCCGGATACTGCGTGGCGAAGCGCACCGCCAGCATGCCGCCCATGGAGTGGCCGACGACCATCGCCCGGGCGATCTTCAGGCTCTCGAGGAGCTGCCGCGTGTTGCGCGCCATGTCGTGGAAGTTGTACGGGATGAACGGCTTCGACGACCGCCCGTAGCCGATCTGATCGGGCACCACCACCCGGAACCCTTCCTTCCGCAGCGCCTCGATCGGCCCGCCGAAGTAGAAGCCGGCGAAGTTGTTGCCGTGCAGCAGCACGACGGTGCGGCCGTTGGGCGGCCCGAGCGGCGGCACGTCCATGTAGGCCAGCCGGAGATCCTGGTCGTAGAGCGTCAGCCGCAGGTACGAGACCGGGTGCGGGTACGGCACGTCCTCGCCCGTGATGCTCCCGGGCTTCACGTCCGCCGGCGTTGGCACGGCCGGCGGACCCTGCGCCTCCGCGCCGCTCGCGACCTGGACCAGCAGGACGGTGATCGACAGCACGACTCGCGTCTTCATGGCGTCCTCAGAACGTGCCGAGTGTCAGCCCCACGGTGAAGCTCCGGCCGCGGGCCGGCGCGAACTGGAAATGCTCCCGGTAGAAACGGTCGGCGAGGTTCTCGACGGCGAAGACGACGCCCGCGCGGTCGCGGGCGCGCGTCAGGTTCACGCCCAGCGCGGCGCGCTGCACGGCGACCCCCTCGAGCGCCAGCAGATCCTGCGGAATCAGGAACGGGGAGTCGAGCACCGTGAAGGCGACGCGCGAGACTTCTCCCTGCGCGCGCACGCCGTACTCCGCCCACCAGCGGCCCCGCCGCTCGGTGAAGCGCGCCGTCAGCAGCCCCTTCGACGGTGTGATGTTGTCGGCCGGCGTGCCGTCGAGCGGACGGCCGTCGCGAGGGTTGACGCCTTCGACGACGGTGCCGCGGCTGAACGCCGCGGCGCCGGAGAGGGTGAGCATGTGCCCCTGCCACAGCACGATCGGCGCGTCGACGTTCATCTCGACGCCGGTGATGCGGACGTCGGCGAAATTGGTCGCCTGCGCGAGCGGCCCGGCCGGCGTGGTGGCGACGACGAGATCCTGGGCGATGAAGTCCTGGTACCGGTTGAAGAACATATAGGCCCCGCCGGTCAGGGGGCCGCGGCGAAACTTCGCGCCGGCATCGACGTTGTTGCCGATCTCGGGCCTGACGGCGACGTTCGGCGCGATGTAGCCGGCGGTCGCCGGACCGGCGTAGAGCATCTCTTCGAGGTTCGGGTGGCGGTAGCTCCGGCCGTACCGCACGAACGGACTGATCGCCCGATCGGGACGGGCGATGAGCCCCACGTCGCCGGTGACCGCCGTACGCGAGTAGGTGGTCTCGCCCGCCGGGGGCAGCGTCGAAGGATTGATCGCCGGGCGCGCTCCGGCGACGACCGACGCCACGCTGTAGCCGGGCGTCGCGTCGATGCCGACCCGGTAGACGTCGGTCCGCAGGCCGGCGATGATCGACACCTCGGACCACGGGCGCCATTCGTCCTGCGCGAAGACGGCGATATCGCGGAACGCCGCGTCGGGCACGCGCACCGGGTGCGCGACGACCGGCGGGCCGAGGCGCACCGGCCCGGGGAACACCACCGCCGCCGGCCCGCGCGCGCCGAGCGCCACCTGTCCGAGCAGCGAGGTCGTCGTTTCGGTGGTTCGCTCGTCGCCGCTCCTGTCGCGGTACCACGTGAAGCCCGTGGTGAGCAGGTGGCGGCTCGCCGGCACGAGCACCGCCTGCACGTCCACGCCGGGCGTCCAGACGCGCTGGGCCGTCTTCGACAGCACGTCGAGGCGCATCACGCTGATCGGGAAGAACGTCGCGGCCGGCGCCGGGAACTGCACCGGCAGCAGGTTCTGCAGCAGTCGCTCCTGCCGCTGGTAGTAGCTGGTGACCGAGAGGTTCGCCAGCCACGGTGTGACCGCCTGCGCCTCGTAGCGCGCGGACACCTTGTCGAGGCGGTTGAACGGCAGCGACACCGCGTTGAAGAAGTAAGGCGCCGCGAAATCGGGGAAGCCGACGTCGGACATCCGCCGCCGCTGGTAGCGCACGCGGACCGAGCGCCGCTCGCCGACCCGGATCTGCGCGGAGGCGTTGACGAAGTTGCCCCGCGCCTGGGAGTTGGGGATTTCGCGGTCGGTGCGGACGTAGGGCGCGTTGAACGGGTCCGGGAACGCCCCGAACGCGAAGCCGAACCCGTCGTCGATCGTGTCGGTGCGCCGGATCTGTCCGGACCGGAAGAACGGCTCGGTCGCCTCCACGTCGAAGTCGCCGGCACGGTAGGCGTCGTACCGCTCGGCGCCCCCCTGGACGCGGAACGCCACGCGCGGCGAGGTGGCGCCGACCGACAGCGTGCCGCGCAGGCCGTTCTCGTTCGAGCTGTAATAGCCCTGGAAGCCGTACAGGAACCGCGTGTCCGGCGTGAGCGTCGGCTCGTTGGTAATGATGTTGATGGTGCCGGCCAGCGCGTCCGATCCGTACATCAGCGTGCCGGCGCCGTTGACGACCTCGATGCGCTCGACCGCGTCGGGCGAGACGAGCGCGACATCGGCGCCCGTCCGGTCGGTGGCCATGCGCGCCGTGTTCAGCCGCTCGCCGTCGACGAGCACCAGCAGGCGCGTGGAGTCGAGTCCGCGGAGCCGGGGGCGCACGCCAACCGGTCCGCCGCCGACCGGGGTGACGTTGACCGTCGCGGCAATCACGTCGCCCGTCGAGAGCGCGTTCATCTGCTCGACCGCCGCCGCCGGGATGGTGTCCACGTGGAGCGGCACCTGGCGCAGTTCGCGTTCGCTCCGTGCCGCGGTCACCGTGACGGCCGCGGTGAACGAGCCCACCTCGAGCGTGACCGGCACGTCCATGCTGGCGTCGGCCTCGAGGCGGACGGTCCGCGCCGCCTCGGAGAAGCCGGTGCGGACAACGACCAGCAGGTAGGCGCCAGCGTCGACGTCGAATCGGTACCGGCCGTCGACGCCGGTTTCCACCTGGCGTTCCACGCCGGTCGCGATGTCGTGGAGCGTGACGCGCGCGCTGGGAACCGTGCTCCCGGTCGAGTCGGTGACGACGCCCGACACGGTGGCCGCCTCGGCGGCGGCGGCGGAGAACAGGAGCCCCAGGATGGTCCGGATGAGGGCCCGGAATGGGGATGATGAGGTCATTGTGTCCCGTAGTGTAGTGCACGCCCGTGGCCTTGACACACCCTGAGAGCGGTCGATAGATTGCGGGATCTGAACTCCTTCCTGCTTCGGGTTCTTCGCACCGTCATTCGCGCCGACTCCGATCCGACCCGCCAGGTGCTCTTCGGCGTCCTGATGCGTTCGCGGCGGTCAGTACGGCTCGTTCATGGTCTCCACGCGCGTCTCCGCGGCGTCTGGACGCGGACGCTGCTCGTGTGCTGCTACGGGCTGGCCGCCTATTTCGCCGTTGCGCGGCCTTCCAACCGGCGCGCCCGGGTGATCGCCCTGGCCACACACGAGAACGCGCAGCACCAGGTGGCCCGCATCGCTTCCTGGATCGGGGCGGCCGACTGCGGCTGGGTGCGCACCGGGGCGAGCGCCGCGATGTTTCCCGTGGATGTGGCGGCTGCGCTGGCGCTGCTACGCTCAGGCCGCGATCTGGTCCGGGCCTTCCGCGTCATCCGCACCGTCAACACCCGGTACGGCTTCCTCGTGTCGTGCCGTACCGCCTGCGCCCTCGCGTGGTACGCGAGAGGCAAGACGCTCCTCGGCGCTCATCGACCGGGGGCGGTCCTCGTGTCGAGCGATTCGAACCCCGAGGAAGTGGGGTTCGTCGCCGCGGCGCGTGCGTTGGCGATCCCGCAGGTGTTCGTCTCGCACGCCTATCCGACGCCGTATTCGCCCCCACTCGATTTCACGCTCTCGATTCTCGAAGGAGAAGCAGCGTTTGAGGCGTGCTGGCGGAAGGGGCCCATCGCAGGCCACGTGCTGTTGGCGGGCATTGACGGCGAGTCGGCGCCGCTCGATCCACGCCGATTCGAGCGGCCGAATCCCGTCATCGGGATCTTCACGCCGAAGGCGCTCTCCTGGCCCCGGTTGGCGCTCGTCATCGAGGACTGCTGCCGGTATTTTCGCGCGCGGCAGGTTGTGGTCCGCTGGCATCCAAGCATGCTCGAGCCGCCGCGGCTCGGCAGGTCAGTCGGGGACTTGTCCGGGATCGTCGAATGCCCGGCGGGGGCCTCTCTGGTCGAGACGGCGCGCCAGTGCGACTGGGTCGTTGCTGATGAGAACAGCAACGTGCACCTGCCGGTGCTCAAGCTGGGGATCCCGACGATAGCGGTCAGGAACCTCGGTCTCTATCCGGAGAGCCGTTCCGATCTCTACGGCTTCATCGCCGCCGGCATCGTCTTCCCGGCGGTCGAGCGCATTCGCGACGTGCAGCCCGACGTACTCGCCGCATTCTTCTCGGATTGCTGGACGGCGCGCTTCCGCCGGTACGATGCGTCCTATCTGCGTCCGGCGGAACCGATCGGCGCCGAGGTGCGGCGCGCTGTCTGGAACCTCCTGGAGCATCCCGTCTCGACGGCATGCCTGACCTGAGGCGCGCCGGCGCCACGCTCATCAGCCTCGTCGTCAGCGGGGTGCTACTCGTCGTGCTCTACCGGAGTCTCGACATCCACCTCGTCGGGCAGGCGCTCCTCAGAGCAGATCCTGTGTGGCTCATCATGTCGATCGGGATGATCCTTCCGATTACCGTCCTGCGGGCGATCCGGTTCTTCCGGGTGGCGCCGCCGGGATCGCTACCGGGCGTCGGCGAGGCGCTTCGCCTGACGCTGGCGGCCACCGCGCTCAACGTCTTCGCGCCTGCCAAGTCGGGCGATCTGATCAAGAGCTACTTCGTCGCGAAGCGCAGCGAGACGTCCGCCGGTGTCGCAGTCGCGATCATCGTGTACGAGCGGCTGAGCGATCTGTTTGCGCTCATCGCCTGGTGCCTGCTTGGCTGGGTTGTCGGCCGGCCGCAGGTGCCCGGCCTGCCGTCGTTCTTCTGGGTGCTGCTCGCCGTGCTGGCCGTCGCGTCCGGCGTGCTGATCTCCTCGGCCCGGGTGGCCGTGTGGCTGCGCGGGTTCGTGGCGAGAACGTTTCCGCATCGCCGGCTGAAGCGGTTCAGGAGGCTCGCGTACGGGTGGCCCGATCTCCTGCAGATGCTCCGGGGACGGCGGCGATGGATCGTGTCCTATTCGCTCTTCCTCTGGCTCGTGCACCTCGTGCAGATCTGGCTGTTCACCGTGACACTCTCGGTCGATGTTCCGTTCACCATCGTTGCGAGCCTTTCGGCGGTGGCGCTGATGGCGGGGCAGCTGCCGTTCACCATTGCCGGCCTCGGCACACGCGACGTGGTGCTCGTGCTGCTGCTGTCGCGGTACGTGCCGTCGGAACCCGCGG
The DNA here is from genome assembly GCA_001767525.1 of Acidobacteria bacterium RIFCSPLOWO2_12_FULL_68_19. Classification (GTDB taxonomy): domain Bacteria; phylum Acidobacteriota; class Vicinamibacteria; order Vicinamibacterales; family UBA2999; genus MELF01. The sequence goes on from MELF01000018.1 coordinate 11,666, forward strand.
CTGCGATGGGCGTCCTGATCTCGACGCGCAATCTCCTGCCGCCCCTGCTGGGGCTGCCTGTGATGTGGCCCTATCTCTCACTGGCCGTCGGCGATGCGCGCAAGTGGTGGAGCACGATGGAGCAGACCGGGTGAAACCGCGCCCGCCGCCGCCGTTTTGTGGCAGTATTGCGTACCCCCAGGGAGGACGATGTCATGCGTACGACCGCACTGCTTCTCGTGTTGACCCTGTCGACGTCCGCGTCGGCAGCCGCCCAGGAATGGGACGAGTACGTCAGCCGTGAAGACGGCTTCACGGTGGTGTTTCCGGGCCGTCCGACCATCACAGAGAGCACCTGGAAGAGCCAGATGGACTACACGCTGCCGGCGCGGGTGTACCGCGCCGACAAGGGTCCCGAACGCTATTCGATGACCGTCGTGGACTACACCGGCATCGAGAAGCTCGGCATCGAGCGCGCCAAGACGTGCCCGTCGGGCAACCAGCAGTGCCGCGAGAACAGCGGGATCATGGGTTCCGGGTACTGGAAGCACGACGAGCGCGCCGCGGTGATGCGCGCGACCTTCGAGCTGGTGCAGCGGGCCGCCGTGGTGACCGCCCTGGCGTGGGAATGGCAGGACATGGTGGAAGGCACCCTGGTCCAGTTGACCAACGCCGACAAGTCCCGCACGTTCGCGTTTGTCGCGATGCACGAGAACAAGCTGTACATCATGGAGGGCACCGTGCCGGCCGGCTCTCCCGAACCGGGCCTGTTCCAGCAGTCGCTGGGGTGGGTCGACGCCAACGGCACCCCGATCCGGTATCAGGGGATCATCTACTCGAACGCCTATCACGGCATGGGCGTGTACCCGAAGCCGCGCGCGGGCCGCGGCGCCGGAGACGGCGCAGGCGGCGGCGCGGCGCCGGGGGGACGTGGGGCAGGACCGGCAGGCGCGCCGTAGCGTCGCTCGGACCAACAGCGCCTCGGAGGCGTCGTCTTCGGAAACTCCTGGAAGCGGGTGTCAGCCCTCCGGCCCGGACGCGTGAGAGTCGCGCGGGCCCAACTGAAGGAGGTCAGCAGTGGCCAGACCGATTCGATATCCGCGAGCGTTGGCGGCCGCGATTGCGGCGGTCTTCGCTGTCCTACTTTCCGGCGTGGGGAGCTATCAGGTGGCCGGCCAGCGTCCGGCCGTGGCCGTTGACGCAGACGACATCGGCGGGGTCGTGACGGGGCCGCGCGGTCCCGAGGCGGGCGTCTGGGTGATCGCCGAGACGACGAACCTGCCGACCCGTTTCATCCGGATTGTGGTGACCGACGACCAGGGGCGGTTCGTCGTGCCCGACCTGCCGAAGGCGACCTACAGCGTGTGGGCCCGCGGCTACGGGCTCGTCGATTCGCCCAAGGTGCAGAGCGAGCCCGGGAAGGTGTTGAACCTCACGGCGATGGCGGCGCCCGACGCCAAGGCCGCCGCGGAGTACTACCCGGCGCAGTACTGGTGGTCGCTGCTTCGGATTCCCAAGCCCGCGGACTTCCCGGGCAGCGGGCCGACCGGCAACGGGATCTCGCCGAACATCAAGAACCAGGCGCAGTGGATTGCCGACGTGGTCGGCACCGACGCGTGCGTGTCGTGCCACGGCATGGGGACGAGGGCAACGCGCACGATCCCGCCGAGCCTGGGCGTCTTCGATTCCTCCGCGGCCGCCTGGGAGCGCCGGGTGCAGTCGGGCCAGGCGGGGCAGCAGATGCTCGCGCGCCTGACCAACGCGGGGCGCGCCCGCGCGCTCGGCATGTATGCCGACTGGACCGACCGGATCGCGGCGGGCGAGTACCCGCAGACGGCGCCGCCGCGGCCGCAGGGCGTGGAGCGCAACGCCGTGGTCACGCTGTGGGACTGGGCCGACCCGAAGGCGTACCTGCACGACGAGGTCAGCAGCGACAAACGCAACCCCCGGGTGAACCGGAATGGGCCGATCTACGGCGCACTGGAGTCGAGCGCCGACTACCTGCCGGCGATCGACCCGGTGGCGCACACGGCCACGCAGGTCAAGCTCGCCGTGCGCGATCCGAACACGCCGTCGACCGGCGCGACCAAGCCGGCGGCGCCCTCGCCGTACTGGGGTGAGGAAGTGATCTGGAACAGCCAGGCCAACGCCCACAGCTTCGCGATGGACGCGCAGGGGCGCGTCTGGATTGCCTCGCGCGTGCGGCCGAACCAGACCTCGCCGTTCTGCCGCGAGGGATCGACGCATCCGTCGGCGCAGGCGTTCCCGATCAATCAGAGCGGCCGGCAGGTCGCCATGTACGACCCGAAGACCGGGAAGGTCACCACCATCGACACCTGCTTCGGCACCCACCACCTGAACTTCGCCGAGGACGCGAGCGACACCCTCTGGTTCTGCGGCGGCGGGCCGGTGGTCGGCTGGTTCAACACGAAGCTGTACCTCGAGACCGGCGACGAGCAGAAGGCGCAGGGGTGGACGACGCTCGTGCTCGACACAAACGGCAACGGCCGGCGCGACGCCTACGCCGAGCCCGATCAGCCGGTGGATCCGGCCAAGGACAAGCGCATCAACGCGCCCTACTACGGCGTGGCGCCGAGCCCCGCCGACGGATCGATCTGGGGGTCGGTGACCGGCTTCCCCGGCGCCGTCGTGCGCCTCGTGCCCGGCGCGAACCCGCCGCAGACCGCGCTCGCCGAGTACTACGAGCTGCCGATGAAGAACGGCCAGCCGGTCGAGGCGTACTCGCCGCGCGGCATGGACGTCGACCGCAACGGCGTCGTGTGGATTGGCACCGCGAGCGGGCATCTGGTCAGCTTCGATCGCCGCAGGTGCAAGGCGCCGCTCAACGGTCCCAACGCCACGGGGCAGCACTGCCAGGAGGGCTTCACGGTCCACCGGCTGCCCGGCCCGAACTACCTCGACTCGGTGTCGTCGGGGAGCGCCGACTCGCCGTACTACACGTTCGTCGATCGATTCGACATGCTCGGCACCGGCAGCAACAACGTGCCGATGGTCACCGGCAACGAGTCTGAGGCGCTGGTCGCGCTGGTGAACGGCCGCATGCAGACCTTCCGCGTGCCCTATCCGATGGGCTATTACGGCAAGGGGTTCGACGGCCGCATCGACGACCCGGGCGCCGGCTGGAAGGGCAAGGGCGTCTACTCCACCTTCGCGACGCGCGCCCCGTTCCACGCCGAGGGTGGCAAGGGGAACATGAGCAAGGTGGTGAAGTGGCAGATCCGTCCGACCCCGCTCGCCAAGTGAGCATGCCGTAGGCGGCCAGGAGTTGGGGGCACGGGAGCACGAGGCTCCCGTGCCCCCGTGCCTCTTGCTCTCCGATCCCGTCGTTCCCCCATGACAGCTGAGCGATTCCCGGTCCAGAAGTCCGACGAGGACTGGCGGCGCACGCTGACACCGCAGCAGTACGCGGTGCTGCGCGGCCATGCGACCGAGCCGCCCGGCTCCTGCGCGCTGCTGGCCGAGCACCGGCCGGGCACGTTCGGGTGCGCCGGCTGCGGGCAGCCGCTCTTCCAGGCGGCGCGCAAGTTCGAGAGCGGTACCGGCTGGCCGAGCTTCTTCTCGCCGGTCGAGGGAGCCATCGGGACGAGCGTCGATCGCAGCGTCGGCATGACGCGGACGGAGGTGCACTGCAGCCGGTGCGGCGGGCACCTGGGCCACGTCTTCGACGACGGTCCGCCTCCGACCGGGCTGCGGTACTGCATCAACGGCGTCGCGCTCAGCTTCGAGCCGGTAGACCCGTAGCACGCCGACTCGACGCGGCAGGGACGCCGCCGCGATCGCCGGCTGCTCATCGAGCGTGGTCGGTCACCCGCGATACGCGCAGCACCAGCTGCCGGCTGCCAGCTACCGGCCACCGGCGAGCCCTTGGTATGATCGACGCCTTACATATGCAGGTAGGGCTCATCGGCTGGCGCGGGATGGTCGGCTCCGTGCTCGTGCAGCGCATGCGCGAGGAAGGCGACTTCGATCGAATCGATCCGATCTTCTTCTCCACGTCGCAGGCCGGCGCGGCGGCGCCGGCGGTCGGCAAGGCGGCGCCGCCGGTGCGCGATGCCCGCGACGTGGCGGCGCTCTCCGAGACCGGCGTCCTCATCTGCTGCCAGGGCGGCGACTACACGGCGGACATGTACCCGCGCCTGCGCGCCGCCGGCTGGACCGGCTACTGGATCGACGCCGCATCGACGCTGCGCATGAGGGACCACGCCGTCATCGTGCTGGACCCGGTCAACCGCGACGTGATCGATCGCGCGCTCGAAGGAGGCGTCACCGACTTCATCGGCGGCAACTGCACCGTCAGCCTGATGCTCATGGCGATGGCGGGGCTGTTCCGGGCCGGACTCGTCGAATGGGTCAGCGCCATGACGTACCAGGCGGCGTCGGGCGCCGGCGCGAAACATATGCGCGAGCTCGTCGCGCAGATGGGCGTCCTGCACGGCGCCGTCGCCTCGCGCCTGGCCGACCCGGCGTCGGCCATCCTCGACATCGACCGCGGCGTCACCGACGCGCTGCGCGGCGGCGCGCTCCCGTCGACCGAGTTCGGCTATCCCCTCGCCGGGAGCCTGCTTCCGTGGATCGACAGGGATCTCGGCACCGGGCAGAGCCGTGAGGAGTGGAAGGGAATGGCCGAGGCCAACAAGATCCTCGGCCGATCCGACACGCCGATCCCCGTCGACGGCATCTGCGTCCGCATCGGCGCGATGCGCTGCCACAGCCAGGCGCTCACCGTGAAGCTGCGGCGCGAGGTACCGCTCGCCGAGATCGAGGCGATGGTCGCCGGCGCGCACGAGTGGGTCCAGGTCGTGCCCAACGATCGTGAGGCGACGCTCCGCGAGCTGACGCCGGCCGCCGTGTCGGGCACGCTGCGCGTCCCGGTGGGCCGCCTGCGCACGCTGGCGATGGGGCCGGAGTACCTCGCGGCATTCACCGTCGGCGATCAGTTGCTCTGGGGCGCCGCCGAGCCGCTGCGCCGCGTGCTGCGCATCATCCTCGGCGTGGCGAAGGACGCCTCGAAGCAGTTGGTAGGCGGGAGGCGGTAGCACCGTTCGTTCGCGACAGCTACCGACTACCGGCTACCGGCTACCGGCTACCGGCTACCGGCTACCACCGAGCCCATATGGTCGTTCAGAAGTTCGGCGGGACGTCGGTGGCCGATCCGGATGCGGTCCGGCGGCTCATCGAGATCGCCCGCGCCGGGCGCGCGCGTGACGGCCGCGGCCCGGTCGTCGTGGTGTCCGCGCTCGCCGGCGTCACCGACACGCTGCTGACGATTGCGGCCGAGGCCGGCGCCGCCCGTGCCGACCAGGCGCTCGGCCAGGTCGGCCGACTGCGCGAGCGGCACCGGTCGATGGCGCGCGCGCTCGCCGGCGACGGTGCGCTCGCCGCCCTGACCTCCGAGATCGACGCCCGGTTCGACGAGCTGACCGCCGTCGTGCGGGCGCTCGCCGTGCTGCGGGAGGTGTCGCCGCGCACCCTCGACGTGGTTGCCGCGGTGGGCGAGCTGCTCAGCTCGCGCATCGTGGCCGCCGCGCTGGCGCACGCGGGACTGCCCGCCGAATGGGTCGACGCGCGGCGGGCGATCGTCACAAACGACGATCACACCCGGGCGGTACCGCGCATGCGCGAGGCGACGGCGGCGCTCCGCGCGCTGGTGGTTCCGCTCGTGGCCGAGGGGCGCGTGCCCGTGCTGGGCGGTTTTATCGGCGCCACCGCCGACGGACACACGACGACGCTCGGGCGCGGCGGCTCGGACTACTCCGGCGCGATTGTCGGGGCCGGGATCGGGGCGGCGGAGATTCAGATCTGGACCGACGTCGACGGCATGCTGACGGCGGATCCCCGCATCGTCGGGCGGCCGCGCCTGGTGCCGCGGCTGTCGTTCGCCGAGGCGGCCGAGCTCGCATATTTTGGCGCGAAGGTGCTGCATCCGAGTACGATCCATCCGGCCGTGGAGCGCAACATACCGGTCCGCATCCTCAATTCCCGCACACCCGCGGGCGCCGGCACCCTGATTACCGCCGATCCGGACCCCGATGGCGGCGAGCTGACCGCGATGGCCGCCAAGCGGGATCTGACGGTTGTCGACATCACGTCGAGCCGGATGCTGATGGCCTACGGCTTCCTGCGCCGGGTGTTCGAGGTGTTCGAGCGGTTTCGCACCGCCGTCGACGTGGTCACGACGTCGGAAGTGAGCGTCTCGGTGACCGTCGACGACCGGCGGCACCTCGACGCGATCGTCGAGGCGCTCTCGGAGTTCGCCGAGGTGTCGATCGAAGGGGAGATGGCGCTGCTCTGCGCCGTGGGCGACCGGCTGCGGGGCGAGCCGGCCATCGCCGCGCGCGTCGTGCGTGTGCTCGAGGAGGTGCCGCTGCGGATGATCTCGCAGGCGGCCTCCCGCCGGAACATCACGGTCATCCTGCGGCAGACGGACCTGCCGCATGCCATGCATCGGCTTCACGAGGAGTTCTTCGAGTGACCCTTCGACACGCTCACGGTCATGCCGGTCCTTCGGCAGGCGCGGGATCGCCAGGCCGAGGCACGATCGTCCCGCTGCGGCTGCTCCTCGTCGGCTACGGCAAGATGGGGCGGCTCGTCGAGGAGCTGGCGCCGAGCCACCTCTGCGAGGTGACCGGGCGGATCGACGTCGGCCTGAGCGACTGGTCGGCACCGGCCGACGTGGCGGTCGACTTCTCCACGGCCGAGGCGCTAGGGGCGAATTTCCCCCGCTACGTCGAGCGCAGGCTGGCTGTCGTCATCGGCACGACCGGCTGGTCCGCTCTGGCGGCCGAGCTCCGCGGTGAGGCCGAGCGCGCGGGGCTGGGCGTGGTGGCGGCGGCGAACTTCTCGATCGGCGTCAATCTGTTCCAGATGATCGTCGCCGAGGCGGCGCGGCTGCTGCAGCGGCACGACCCGTACGGCGCCTGGATTCACGAGGCGCACCATGCGGCCAAGCGCGACGCGCCGTCGGGGACGGCGCTCCTGCTGCGCGACGTGATGGCCGAGGCGGGCTACCGCCGGCCGATCGACATCTCGTCGACCCGCGCCGGCGCGATTCCCGGCGTCCATACCGTCGGCTTCGACGGCCCGTCCGATACGATCGAGCTGACGCACACCGCGCGCGACCGGCGCGGCTTCGCCGCCGGCGCGCTCGTGGCCGCGCGGTGGATCCACGGGCGCCGCGGCTGGTTCACAATGAGGGACGTATTGGAGAAGGGAGAAGGCTGAAGGCCGATTCATCGTGAATCCGCCTTCTGCCGTCCGCCTTCTGCGTGTCACCTCGCAGGAGGGGGTGCATTCCACCCCGCAGGAGAGAGGTCAATGCGCACGCCATTCACCGGCGCCGGAACCGCGCTCGTCACCCCGTTTCGGACCGACGGCTCGCTCGATGAGACGGCGATCCGCCGGCTCGTGCGCCGGCAGATCGAAGGAGGCATCCACTTCCTCTCGCCGTGCGGCACGACGGGCGAGGCGCCGACGCTCGGCCACAGCGAGAAGCTGCGCGTTTCGGAGCTCGTCGTCGACGAGGCGGCGCACCGCGTGCCGGTGCTCGCCGGCGCCGGCGGGTACGACACGCGAGAGGTGATTGCGCTCGTCCGGGAGCTGCAGCGGATCGGCGTCGACGGCATCCTGTCGGTGACCCCCTACTACAACAAGCCGACGCAGGAGGGGCTCTACCAGCACTACAAGGCGATTGCCGAGAGCACGCCGCTGCCGATCGTGCTCTACAACGTGCCCGGCCGCACCGGCGTGAACCTCGAGCCGCAGACCGTCGCGCGCCTCTCGGCCGTCCGCAACATCGTCGGCGTGAAGGAAGCCTCGGGCAACGTCGTGCAGATGAGCGAGATCGTCCGCGCCTGCCCGGAGGGCTTCCTGCTGCTGAGCGGCGACGATCCGATCGCCGTGGCGGTGATGGCGGTCGGCGGGCGTGGGCTCATCTCGGTCGCGTCGAACGCGATCCCGGCCGAGATGGCGCAGGTGATCGAGCTCGCCGAGAAGGGCGACTTCGCCGCCTCGCGTCGGCTGCACCACTGGCTGCTCCCGTTCCTGCAGGTGAACTTCTGCGAGGCGAACCCGATCCCGGTCAAGGCGGCCATGGCGGCGATGGGCCTGCTCGAGGAGGTCTACCGGCTGCCGCTCGTGCCCCCGAGTCCCGCGGCGCGCGACCGGATCATGAAGGTGCTGCAGGAGCTGAAGCTGCTCGGATCGGCAGCGCGGGTGTGACCGGCCTCGCCCAGCAGATCGCCGCGCTCTTCGAGCAGGGGAGCGGCGCGCCGCGGGAGGCGGCGCGGGAGGCGTTCTTCCGCCTCCGCGGCGAGCTGGCGGCGGGACGCGTGCGCGCCGCCGAGCCGGATTCCGCGTCTCCCACCGGCTGGCGCGTGAACGTCTGGGTCAAGCAGGGCATCCTCCTGGGGTTCCGCTTCGGCGACCTCGCCGACATGAGCGTCGAGGGCCGCTGGCGCTTCTTCGACAAGGACACGATGCCGCTCAAGCGCATGGACGCTTCGAGCGGCGTCCGCATCGTGCCGGGCGGCTCGTCGGTGCGCGAGGGGGCGTACCTGGGCGGCGGCGTCATCTGCATGCCGCCGATGTACATCAACATCGGCGCCTGGGTCGGCGACGGGACGCTCGTCGATTCGCACGCGCTCGTCGGTTCGTGCGCGCAGATCGGCGCGAAGGTGCACCTGAGCGCCGCCGCGCAGATTGGCGGCGTCATCGAGCCGGTCGGGGCGATGCCGGTCGTCGTCGAGGACGAGGTGCTCGTCGGCGGCAACTGCGGCGTCTACGAGGGGGCCATCATCAGGCGTCGCGCCGTGCTCGCCTCGGGCACGATCATCACCGGCTCGACGCCGATCTACGACCTGCCGAACGGGCGCATCATCGCGCCGGTCTCCGGCCAGCCGCTCGTGGTCCCCGAAGGCGCCGTGGTCGTCCCGGGCGCCCGTCGGGTGACCGTCGGCGCCGGACGCGAGTGGGGCCTCTCGCTGGCCACCCCGGTCATCGTCAAGTACCGCGACGAGCGGACCGACGCGCGCACCGAGCTCGAAAGGTGGATTCGTTGAGTTCGCGCTCTCGACCGGACATCGAGGCACCGAGGCGCCGAGGCCGGAACGGCGTGTTCTTCCCGGCGTCTCGGCGGCTCGGTCGTACGTGGCCATGAATCTGGCCGGCGACCTCGACGTTGTGTCGTTCGCCCGCGGCCTCATCGACATCGATTCGACGACCGGACGCGAGGGAGAGGCGGGCGCGTGGCTCGCGCGGTTCCTCCATGGACGAGGCTATACCGTGCAGGAGCAGCCGGTAGCCGACGGCCGCGTCAACGTCTACGCGCGCGTCGATGAGGCGCCCAGGCTCGTCTTCTCCACGCACATCGACTGCGTGCCCCCGTTCTTTCCGAGCCGCGAGGAGCGCGGACTGCTCTTCGGCCGCGGCGCGTGCGACGCCAAGGGGATTCTCGCGGCGCAGGTGGCGGCTGCCGAGCGCCTGCGCGAGGGCGGCGAGCGGCGGATTGCGCTGCTCTTCGTGGCCGGAGAAGAGCGCGGCAGCGACGGCGCGCGGACGGCGAATCCTCTGGCGCCGGCCGGCGTGCGGTACCTCGTCAACGGCGAGCCGACCGACAACCGCCTGGGCGCCGCCACCCGCGGCGTGCTGCGCGTCCGGCTGCACGCGGACGGCCGGGCGGCGCACTCGGCATTTCCCGAGCTCGGCGAGTCGGCCATCGACAAGCTGCTCGACGCGCTGATGGTCGTTCGCGGCCTCGAGCTGCCGGCGGACCCGCTGCTCGGCCGCACCCATTACACGGTGGGGCTCATCGAGGGCGGCGTCGCGCCGAACGTCGTCTCGCCGCGGGCGTCGGCGGAGCTGCTGTTCCGGCTGGTGGGCGAGGCGGCGCCCGTGCGCGCCGCCCTTCGCGTGGTGGAAGGCCTCGTGTCGGTCGAGCACGTCCTCGACATCCCGGCCGTCCGGCTGCACACCGTGCCCGGCTTCGAGACCGCCGTGTTCCCCTACACCACGGACGTGCCGCTGCTCGACCGCTGGGGCACGCCGCTGCTCGCCGGTCCCGGCTCGGTGCACGTGGCGCACACCGACGAGGAGCACGTCGTCGTCGATGAGCTGCGCGCCGCCGTCGGGGTGTACGAACGGCTGGCGTTGCTTCTCCTGAGCTCTGCCGGGTCCTGAAGGCCCCGGCCTGCGTGCCCTCCGTTGTACGCAGGGCGGGTCCTTTTGGACCCGCCGTGATGTTAGACTGACGAATTGGTGAGCCGCGCCGCGGCCCGGACCCTGTGCGACTTCAGCCTGCGAACCGCGTCAGGGCCGGAAGGCAGCAGCGCTAAGTAGACCCTGAGGTGCGCCGCAGGTGCACCGGGTCGCGGTGGGGCCCATCAAGAAGTGGAAGAAGTGGAAAAGGGGAAAAGGGGAAGAAGTACTTTTCCACTTTTCCCCTTTTCCACTTCTCCACTTTTCCACATAGCCGATGTCCTACCAGGTCCTGGCCCGCAAGTGGCGTCCGCAGCGATTCGACGAGGTCATCGGCCAGGAGCCGGTGACGCGGACGCTGCGCAACGCCATTGCCGGCGGCCGGATCGCGCACGCCTTCGTCTTCGCCGGCCCGCGCGGCTGCGGCAAGACGACCACCGCGCGGATCCTGGCCAAGGCGCTCAACTGCGTGCGGGGCACGAGCGCGGAGCCGTGCGGCGCCTGCGACGCGTGCGTCGAGATCGCCCAGGGACGCGACATCGACGTGCTCGAGATCGACGCCGCGAGCCACACCGGCATCGACAACATCCGCGAGGTGGTGATCGCGGGGCTCTCGATCGCGCCGGTCCGCGACCGCTACAAGGTCTTCATCATCGACGAGGTGCATCAACTCTCCATCCCGTCGTTCAACGCGCTGCTCAAGTCGATCGAGGAGCCTCCCGGGCACGTCGTCTTCGTGATGGCGACGACGGAGCTGCACAAGATTCCCGACACGATCCTGTCGCGATCGCAGGTGTTCGAGTTCAAGACCATTTCCGCCAAGGCGATCGCCAGGCAGCTGCGGACGATCGCCGACGCCGAGCGGATCGATGTCGCCGACGATGCGCTGGCGCTGATTGCGCGCGCCGCCGAAGGGAGCATGCGCGACGCCCAGAGCGCGCTCGATCAGGTGGTCGCCTTCGCCGGCGATCGCGTGACCGTCGACGAGGTGTCCGCCGTGCTCGGGCTGGTCGGGCGCGACCTGCTGTTCGAGCTCGTCGATGCCGTGGTGGCCGAGGACGGACCCCGGGCGTTCGCGCTCGCCGACCGCGCCGTGGAGTCGGGGCACGACCTCAGGCTCGTCGTCCGCGAGCTGGCGCGGGTCGTGCGCGACATGATGCTGCTGGCGGTCGATCCCGCCCGCGCCGGCGACGGCGAGCTGGCGGAAGGGGAGCTCGATCGGCTGAAGATCCTCGGCGGAGGCTTCTCCCGGGAAGATTTGCTGCGCGCCTTCGATCTGCTCGCGAAGGCGGAGCAGGAGATCCGCGGCTCGTCGCAGCCGCGCTACCACTTCGAAATGGTACTGCTGCGCTGGATGCACCTGCGCAAGCTCGTGCCGCTGATGGAGTTGCTGGAGCAAATCGGGAAGAGCCCAACTCCCAGGACCCAACTCCCAACGGACGCACCCTCGCACCCTCGCACCGTCGCACCCTCGAACGCCCCAGCCGTTGCACCGTCGCACCCTCGCACCGTCGCACCCGATGCCCCTCCAGCCGCCGCGTCCGGCTCGCTCAAAGACAGGTTCCTGAACGAGATCCGGTCGGGCAAAGGCTTCTTCTACAACACCGTCGTCGCCCAGGCGCAGCGCATCGACGTGACCGGAGAGGCGATCACGTTCACGTTCCTGCCGGCGCATCGCGCGCTTCGCGAGCAGTTCGAGCAGGCGCGGCCGTGGCTCGAGGCGGCCGCCGCCCGCGTGGCGGGGCGCACGATCGCCGTGACGGCCGTGCAGGCGTCCGGATCGCCGCCGGAAGCCGAGCAGCAG
>MELF01000019.1:0-16025 GCA_001767525.1 Acidobacteria bacterium RIFCSPLOWO2_12_FULL_68_19
CTCCGCGCCCCCGCCTCTCAAAACCCCTGCACCTTCGGTAACACCATTAATGGCGCGACGATGCGCCGCTCGGTAACACTTACTTATGGCTCGACACGCGAAACGCACGGCACGAACCGGCGATTTCCGGCCCTGGTGCTAGAATTTTTCGTCATGTCAAGCGCCGCGGTGATTGAGACATTTCCGAACCCTCGTCGGGGGCGCGATTTCGAAATTGCCATCTCCTGTCCCGAGTTCACTTCCGTCTGCCCCAAGACCGGGCTCCCCGATTTCGGCGAGATCCGCATCACCTACGTCCCCGGCGACCGCTGCATCGAGCTGAAGTCGTTGAAGTACTACATGATCGAGTTCCGCAGCCGGGGCATCTTCTACGAGGCGGTCACCAACCAGATCCTCGACGACCTGGTGGCGGCATGCCAGCCGCGGCGGATGACCGTGGTCGGCGACTTCGCCGTCAGAGGCGGCATCAAGACGGTCGTGACGGCGTCGTACGACGGCGGGAAGTAACGCCCAACGCCCAACGCATTGGGAGTTGGGAGTTTGGGAGTTGGGAGTTGCCATTGGCATGACCCACCGGATCCCCATCGAAGGAACGCTCGATCTGCACGCCTTCGCCCCCCGCGACGTCCGGTCCGTCGTGGAGGAGTACGTCACCGCCGCCCATGCAGCGGGCCTCCACGAGATTCGCCTGATCCATGGCCGCGGCAAGGGAATCCAGCGCGGCATCGTCCAGCAGGCGCTCGACCGTCATCCGCTCGTCGAGCAGTTCTGGGACGCGCCGGACGCCCATCTGGGGGCGACGGTCGCGCGGCTAGCCGGTAGCCAGTAGCAGGTTCAGGGTTCGCGGCCCCGGCTACCAGCTACCGGCTGCAGAAATTGCCGCCCCACGGCCGTCCGGAGTTGGCAGTTTTCCCAGGCGCCTCAGCGAAAGCCCCGATATTTCGGCCGTTCCACGCCGGGAACGCCTCCTGCACACGCCCGGCGCATGCCGACCCCGCTTCGGTGCGGAGAGCTCGTGCGGATTCGCGGTCAGCGGTGGCGGGTCGTCCGTTACGTGGGCGACGGCGGCGCCGCCCTCGTGGAGGCGACGGGATACGACGCGGACAACCGGGCCGTGCGGGCGCGCTTCCTCTTGCCGTACGAGCCGGTCAGTCGCCTTCCGTCCTCTCCCACGCCGCGCGTGGTCGCGCCGGCGCGCTGGCGGGCCGTCGCGCGACAGACGCTCGCGGAGGCGTGCCCGGCCTGGACGTCGCTGCGCACGGCCGCCCGCGCCGTCCTGGAGGTGCTGCCGTTTCAACTGGAGCCGGCGCTTGCGCTCACGCGGGGCGATGGGTGCCGATTCCTGCTCGCCGATGCCGTCGGACTCGGCAAGACGATTCAGGCAGGCCTGATGATCGCCGAGACGCTCGCCCGCCGTCCCGACGCGAGAGCCCTGGTGATCGCGCCGGCCGGTCTTCGCAGTCAGTGGCGGGACGAACTGCGCGACCGCTTCGGCCTGGACGGCTCGATTCTCGACAGCGCCGGCATCGCCCGCCTGACGGCGCAACTGCCGGCGGAGGTGAACCCGTGGGGCGTGTCGCAGGTGGTCGTCACGTCGATCGACTACGTCAAGCGGCCCGAAGTCCTCAGGGCGCTCGAAACGCTCACGTGGGATGTCCTCGTCTTCGACGAAGCGCACAACCTGACCGGCCGATCCGACCGCGCGGCCGCCGCCGCGATGCTCGCCGACCGCGCGCGGGCGCTCGCGCTGCTGACCGCCACACCGCATTCGGGCGATGAGGCCGCGTTCGCGCGGTTGTGCGGTCTTGGCAATCCTGGCGGCGCCGAGCCGCTGATCCTCTTCCGGCGCACCCGGAGCGAGGTTGGCATCGCCGGTTCGCGGCGCGCCCCGATCATCCGGGTCCAGCCCACCGCCGACGAGCGCGCCATGCACGAGGCGCTGATGGCGTACGCGCGGCTGGTCTGGAGCGACGCCACGGGCAAGGCCAGGCTCGTCGCGTCCGTGCTCGCGCGCCGAGCGTGCAGCAGCGCCGGGTCGCTCTCGCGGTCGGTCGAGCGCCGGCTCGCGCTCCTGACCGGCGCCAGCGCGCCCGACCACACTCAGCCCGGGCTCCCGTACGCCGACACTGGCGCAGACGACGAACAGCCCGACGCGCTGCTGTCGCTGCCCGGCCTCGGGAATACAGGCGACGAGCGCTGCCGCCTCGAGGCGCTGCTGCGGCTCGCGCGGGCGGCCGCGCGGAGGGAGAGCAAGATCGCCGCGCTCTGCCGGCTGCTCTCGCGAACGAGTGAGCCGGCGATCGTGTTCACGGAGTACCGCGACACGCTGAGGCAGCTCGCGACGGCGATCGGCCACGGCGTCGTCGCCGAACTGCACGGCGGCCTGACGCCGCGCGAGCGGACGGACGCGCTGCAGCGGTTTGCGGCCGGGCCGGCGCGGATCCTGCTCGCGACCGATGCTGGAAGCGAGGGGCTGAATCTGCATCAGCGGTGCCGTCTGGTCGTCAACCTCGAGCTCCCGTGGACGCCGTTGCGGCTCGAGCAGCGCGCCGGACGTGTCGATCGCATCGGCCAGCGTCGCCGCGTTCACGTCGTGCATCTGGTGGCGGCGGGTACCTGCGAAGAGATCACGCTCGCACGGCTCGCACGCCGCCTCCACCTGTCCCACGGCACCCTCAGCCTGTTCACGGCCATCCCGGACGAGCAGGCGATCGCCGAAGCGGCACTGACCGGCCGGCCTGCGCCCGGGGCCGTGCAGCGGCTGGCCGTTCCGCCCGGCGTCGGGACGGTGGATCTTCGGCAGGAGGCGAGGCAGGAAGCGGCGTGGATCCGACGAGCACGGACGCTCGAATTCCACCCGGCACGCGCCGACGCATCGAGTCGGCCGGTCGTCGCGCGAGTGAGGAGCCGGCGTCTGGGGACGACAACGCCACGAGGCGTCTGGCTGTGGCGGCTCGCCTTCCTCAGCGGCGCGGGCGAACTCGTGTGGGAGTCGCTGCTGCCGCTGACGGCCGAATTGCCGGGCGTGCGCGGCCGGCCCGGACTCGCGCGGGCGGCGCTGAACCCTTTGCACCCGGCCCTTCAGGACGCGCTGTCGCGATTCCGGGACGAGCGCCTCGGAACACTGCAATCCACGCTGCGCCCGGCGCTCGAGCGATGGCAGGAGCGCGAGCGCGGCGTCATGGCGGTGTTGCGGAGCCGTCACGCGCGGCTGTCGGCCTCGGGGACGCAGCGCGGGTTGTTCGACCGGCGCGGCGAGCGGCTCGCCGACGCGCAGGCAGCGCTGCTCGATCGGGCGCTGTCGGCATCGGAGGCGCGTCTCGCCGGCCTGCGCGCGTCGGAGCGGCTTCGGGCCGACGCCTGCGATCTGATCTGGGCAGCGACGTTCGAGTGACCCATGGTCGGCCTGCGCGGGCCCCTGATCAGTCGAAGCTTCGCGGAATCCGAATTGCGGACGCTGCCGGGGGCGACCCCGCCGCCCGCCGCCGCCGTCCGGGCGCTCGACCGCTGGTCGGATCGGTGCGCCGCATCGCTCGGGCCGGCGTCGGCGGTGCGCGCGATTGCCGATGTCGCCGTCATTCCCCTGCTTCGCATTCTCGGCTTCGAGATCGGGCGACGCCTCGACCGGAGCGTGGACACGGTCGTCGAGGCGGTCGCCTCGCCGGCGGCAGCGGTTCCGGTGGTCGTGCTGCCGTGGAACATGCCGCTCGGGCAGGCGTGGCGCGATGTCGTGCTCGACGCCGTCCGCGCCGACGCGCGCTGGTGCCTCTGCACGAATGGCGCCGCCCTCCGCCTCGTCGACGCGCAGCACACGTGGAGCCGCCGCTACGTCGAGTTCGAGCTGGCGCTGCTGGCACACGACGACGAGCTTCGAGGGGTGCTCTGGACGCTCGGGCGGGCGGAGGCGATGGCCGCCAGTCCGCCTCTCCTCGATCGCGCGGCGGAGCTGTCGGCCAGGCACGGCGTGGCCGTGTGCCGGTCGCTCGGCGCCGGCGTGCTCGACGCGCTCACCGGCCTGTTCCGCGCGCTCGCGGCCCGCTCGCGCCGCGGTCCCGACGCGCTCTTCGAGCAATCGCTCACCGTCGTCTACCGCGTGCTCTTTCTTCTCTTCGCCGAGGCACGCGGCCTGGTGCCCGTCTGGCATCCGGTCTATCGCGAGCGCTACACGATTGACGCCATTGTCTCGTCGCTCCTGACCGGACGCCGCTCCCGAGGGATCTGGGAGGCGATTCTCGCCATCTCCCGCCTGGCCCATGCCGGCTGCAGAACCGGCGACCTCACGGTCACCCCGTTCAACGGCCGGCTCTTCTCACCGGCCCATTCCTCGGCGTTCGACCACACGCGGATCGACGACGAGGTCATGGGCGACGCCATCGTCCGGCTGGCCACCACCCGAGGACCCGGAGGCGAGCGCGCGCGGATTCGGTACAGCGATCTCGACGTCGAACAACTCGGCGCCGTCTACGAACGCGTGCTCGAGTACGCGCCGGTCGACACCGGAGGGAGCCTGATCCGGACGCGTGACGGACGGCAATCGAGCGGCACGTTCTACACGCCGCGGCCCGTCACGGCCTTCCTGGTGCGCCGGACGCTGGAACCGCTCGTCCGCGGCCGGACGGCCGACGAGATCCTCCGGCTGCGCATTCTCGATCCGGCGATGGGGAGCGGCGCCTTCCTCGTGGCCGCCTGCCGCCATCTCGCCGCGGCGGCCGAGGCGAGCCTGATTCGCGACGGGACCTGGCACCACGGCGACGTGACGGCGGCCGACCGCGCGGGGCTGCGCCGCGAGATCGCCCAGCGATGTCTCTTCGGCGTCGACCTCAACCCGACGGCCGTCCAGCTCGCGCGGCTGTCGTTGTGGCTGGCGACGCTCGCCTCCGACCGGCCCCTCACGTTCCTCGACCACCACCTCACGGCCGGGAACAGCCTCGTGGGCGCCGCCACTGCGGACCTCCTGCGCCAGCCGACGCGCGGACCGAGAGCGCAGAGACGCCCCGGCGCGCTGCCGCTCTTCGGCGACCTCGACCTCTCCGCCGCACTCGAGCACGTCGTGCGCACGCGCCTCCGCCTTGCGGCGGAACCAGACGACTCGCCCGCCGCCGTCGCGGCGAAGGAACGGACGCTCGCCGCGCTGCGCGCGCCGGGCTCTGCACTGGAGCGCTGGTCGCGTGTGCTCGACCTCTGGTGCGCCGGATGGTTCTGGGAGGACGGCGCCCCGCCTGCCCCTGGCGTGTTCGGCGCCCTCTGCGACGGGGTCCTGCACGATCGCGACGCCCTCCCGACTCCCACGGCGTCGCGACTGCTGTCGCACGCGGCGGCGCTCTCGGCGCGGTACCGCTTCCTCCACTGGCCGCTGACGTTTCCGGAGGTGTTCGCCGACGATCGTGGTGAGCCGCTGGCCGCGCCCGGCTTCGACGCGGTCGTCGGCAATCCGCCGTGGGACATGGTGCGGGGAGACAGCGGCGACGCCCCCGTCCGAGCCGAGCGGCGGCGCGACGCGCGCCGGCTCGTGGAATTCGCACGGGAGGCCGGCGTCTACCGCGTGGAGACGCGCGCGCACGTGAACCGCTACCAGCTCTTCGTCGAGCGGGCACTGCAGTTGACCCGCGCCGGCGGTCGCATCGGGCTCGTGCTGCCGTCGGGCATGATGACCGACGCGGGCGCGGCGCCGCTGCGGCGGCACCTGTTCGACCACGCGGAGGTCGATTGGATCACCGGTCTGGACAACCGCGCCGGCCTGTTTCCCATCCACCGGAGCCTGCGGTTCGTGCTGCTGACGTGCACGGCCGGCCGGCCGACCCGCGCGACAGCCTGCCGGTTCGGCCTTTCACGGGTTGGCGACCTGGAGGCGGACCACCGGCCGCTCCTCATCACGCGACCGTTCCTTGCACGGCTCTCGGGGGGCGACGATCTCGGCGTGCCGGAACTCGCCACCGAGCGCGACCTTCGCATCCTCGAGCACATCAGCGCCCGTTGCCCCTGGCTCGGTACGCCCGAAGGCTGGCACGTCCAGTTCGGGCGCGAGCTCAACGCGAGCGACGACCGGCACCTGTTCAGGCCGTTCACGGGCCGCGGCGGCGCCCGCCCGGTGCTCGAAGGCAAACAGCTCGAGCCGTTCCGGGTGGCGCTCGACAGTTGCCGCTACGAGCTGGCGGCGGCCGGCGCAGCCAGGGGCCTCGGGGGCCGGGCGCGCCTCGCGTACCGGGACGTCGCGAGCGCCACCAATCGTCTGACGCTGATTGCCGCCGTCGTGCCCGCACGGGCGGTCACCACGCACACGCTCTTCTGTCTGAGAACGCGGCTCTCCACCCTCGCCCAGCACGTGCTCTGCGCGCTGCTCAACAGCTTCGTCGCCAACTACCTCGTGCGGCTGCGCGTGAACACCCACGTGACCGCGTCGCTCGTCTCCCGGCTGCCGGTGCCTGTCGTCGCTCCCGACGACCCGGCGTTCGCGCGGTTGGCGTCGCTCGCGAAGCTCCTCGCGCGCGGCGCCGCGCCCGCCGAGACGCTGCCCGAGTACGCCGAGCTGCAGGCGCTCGCCGCGCGTCTGTGGGAACTGAGCGAGGCCGACTTCGAGCACGTGCTCGGGACGTTTCCGTTGATTCCCGAGGAGGTGAAGAGGAGGACTCTTACGCGATATCGCGACCTTCGCTGATCACGGGCCACAGAGACACAGAGGCGCAGAGACATACATGTACGATGGGCTTCACGCGACCCTGACGGAACAGATCCTGAAATGTGCGATCGAAGTGCACCGCCATCTCGGGCCTGGCCTTCTCGAATCGGTCTATGAAACCGCTTTGTGTTTCGAATTCACTGCTACGGGATTGACGTTCAGAAGGCAGATTGGCGTTCCTCTCTACTACAAGGGCCAACTGTTGTCAGAACACCGACCCGATCTCGTCGTAGCCGACTCCGTAATCGTTGAGGTAAAGGCCATCGAACACCTCGACCGGATTCACACCGCGCAAATGCTCACGTACTTGCGAGTAACCGGCCTGCATGTGGGCCTCATTCTCAATTTCAACAGCGACACCTTGAGGCAGGGCATTCGCCGCGTGATTCTGTGAGTGGCGGACTCTGTGTCTTTGTGTCTCTGTGGCCCGTTCGAGTGAGGAGCCACCCAAACACAGAGACTCGGTGACCTCGGCTGTTTCCAGGCTTCGGGGTACGATACGGACGAGACGCCATGAGGCTCGCAATCGGCGTTCGAGCCGCGGTCGAAGCGCGGGGTGGACGACGGCTCGCGTATGATCGCCGCATCGTGGACAGCCACGAAACGGTCCGGTGTTCTGGTGACACTCGAGAGTCTGATCGAAGGTCCGGCCAATCTGCCGCCGGTGAGCTGATGATGCAACAGGGGAAACGTGCTCCACGGCCAGGTGCCATAGAGAAGGAGAGGCGCCGGGGAGGTGTTCTCAGGATCGGCCTCGGTGGCTCCGTGGCTCGGTGTTCCGCGCTCATCGTGGCAGCGTTCGGCGCTCTCGCCGCAGCGCAGACCGGTGGGAGCGTCCCGCCGGCCCCACCCGACGTGGCGGCCCCGCCGGCCGATGCCGCCGCGAGTCCGTCGGGACTCGCGTCGAAAGTCGTCACACTCGGGACGAGCCAGGAGCGGCCGGAGCCGACCGACGTCGTCACGGTCCACTACACGGGCTGGACGCCGGACGGCAAGATGTTCGACAGCTCGCACGCCCGCGGCGCGCCGTCGATGTTCCCGCTGCCCCGCGTGATGGCCGGGTGGCGCGAGTGCGTGCAGCTGATGGTTGTCGGCGAAACCCGCCGCTGCTGGCTGCCCGAGGAGCTGGCGTACCGCGGGCAGGCCGGGAGGCCGCGCGGGATGGTGGTGTTCGACATCGAGCTCGTCGACACGCGGCGCTCGCCGACCGTGCCGCCGCCGGACGTGGCCGGCCCCCCGAACGACGCCAAACGCACGGCGTCGGGGCTCGCCTACAAGGTGCTGAAGGCGGGCGCCGGCGCGCGCCGCCCCTCGCCCTTCGGGCGCGTCACCGTGCACTACACCGGCTGGACGACCGACGGCAAGATGTTCGACAGCTCCGTGGCCAAGGGCATGCCGGCGACGCTCGGCCTCGACGCCGTGATCCGCGGGTGGGCCGAGGGGCTCCAGCTGATGGTCGAAGGCGAGCGCACGCGCTTCTGGATTCCGCAGAACCTCGCCTACAAGGGCGAGCCCGGCGCGCCTCGGGGGATGCTGGTCTTCGATGTGGACCTCATCAGGATCGAATAGACGGGCCACAGAAACACAGAGGCACAGAGGCCGATCTCCCTCATCTGTGTCTCTGTGACTCTGTGGCCCGTGGAGCGTGAGAGGTTCGTTCAGTCCTCGACCATGTGGCCGTACCGGTAGTCGATTGGGGGCGCGAAGGTTTCCTTGATCGCCCGGGCGCTCACAAAGCGCAGCAGGTTCAGCTTCGAACCCGCCTTGTCGTTGGTGCCCGAGGCGCGGGACCCGCCAAACGGCTGCTGCCCGACGACTGCGCCGGTCGGCTTGTCGTTGATGTAGAAGTTCCCGGCCGCATACCGCAGCGCCGAGGTGGCCTGCCGGACAGCCGCGCGATCGCGGCTGAAAATGGCGCCCGTCAGCGCGTACGGCGACGTCTCGTCGATCAGGCGCAGCGTCTCCTCCCACTGCCCGTCCGGATAGGCGTAGGCCGTCACCACCGGGCCGAAGATCTCCTCGCGCATCATGCGGTAGCCCGGATCGGCCGTCTCCACGAGCGTCGGCTCGATGAAATACCCGCGCTCGTCGGAGGCGCCGCCCCCCTGGTGGATCGTCGCGTTGCGACGGGCGTCGTCGAGGTAGCCGCCGATCTTCGTGAACGCCGCCCGGTCGATGACGGCGCCGAGGAACGTCCTGAAGTCGCCCACGTCGCCCATCCGCATCTCACGCATCATCGCGACCACGCGGTCGCGAACCTCCGGCCAGAGCGAGCGGGGCACGTAGACGCGGCTGGCGGCCGAGCACTTCTGTCCCTGGTACTCGAAGCCGCCGCGCGCGACGGCGACCGCCAGCGCCTGGGCGTCGGCGGACGGGTGGGCCACGATGAAGTCCTTCCCGCCGGTCTCCCCCACCAGGCGCGGGTAGTTGCGGTACCGCCCGATGTTCTCCCCCACCTTCCTCCACATGCCCTGGAAGACGGAGGTGCTGCCGGTGAAGTGGATGCCGGCCAGCGCGGGCGCATCGAGCAGCATCGCGGAGATCTCCGCGGCATCGCCCGGCACGAAATTGATCACGCCCGGCGGCAGCCCCGCGGCCTCGAGCAGCCGCATGATGTAGTAGCCGCTCAGCATCGCCGCCGACGCGGGCTTCCAGACGACGGTGTTGCCCATGAGGGCTGGGGCCGTCGGGAGATTGCCGCCGATGGAGGTGAAGTTGAACGGCGTCACGGCATAGACGACGCCTTCGAGCGGCCGGTACTCCATCCGGTTCCACGCCGCGTGCGTGCTCGCCGGCTGCTCCGCGTACAGTTGCTGCGCGTAGTGCGGGTTGAAGCGCCAGAAGTCGATGAGCTCCGACGCCGAGTCGATTTCCGCCTGGAAGACCGTCTTCGACTGGCCGAGCATCGTGGCGGCGTTGAGCGTTGCCCGCCAGCCGGTCGTGAGCAGCTCGGCGGCGCGGAGGAACACCGCCGCCCGGTCCTCGAGGGACCACGCGGACCATTCCCGGTGCGCGTCGGCCGCGGCGGCAATCGCCTGCTCGACGTGCCGCGGCTCGGTCTTGTGCCAGTCGGCGAGCACGTGTCGGTGGTCGTGCGGCATCACCGCCTGCGCGACCTGTCCCGTGCGGATCTCGCAGCCGCCGATGATGAGCGGTATGTCCGCCCGCTCGGACGCCATCGACGCGAGCCGCGTCTTCAGCTCGGCGCGCTCGGTCGAGCCGGGCAGGTAGGTGAGATTCGGTTCGTTCACCGGAACCGGGACGAGTGATGCGGACACGGGCTCAGGGGCGGCTGCCGTTCAGCCGGAACAGCATGTTCCGGGTGTTCTCAGGCCCTCTTATACACCGGCCCCTGCGCTGGCGCCATATTCCCCGTGCTCGACGATCAGGATCGGGGCGTGGGAGTGGGGACGTCGTGCATGGGAATGTGCGGCTCCGCGCCCGGCAGCTCCGACTCGGCCGTGACGATGCGCGGCTTCGGCGGCTCGAGGTCGACCGTGATGTGCCGCCATTTCTGCTGCCGGAACCGGACGACGCTCAACGCACAGCGGATGATGTGACCGAACAGGATGGCCATCCAGATGTGGCCCGCCGCGAGGCCCGTCGTCGCCTGCAGGAACCAGCACAGCCCGAGCGGCACGACGATCTGCGACAGGATGGAGATGTACAGCGGACTGCGCGTGTCTCCCGTGCCCTGCAGCCCGCCCGTGTAGCTGAGCGCAACGGTGATGAACAGTCCCGACACGCTGAGGTACCGGAGCAACTGCTCGCCGATGTCGATGACGGCGACGTCCGTCATCCCGAAGATGGCCAGCAGGTAGCGTGGAACGAGCAGGAACAGCGCGCCGACGACGGCGGCGACGCCGAGCCCGATCTCGGACGCCACCCGCACGCCCGCCATGGCGCGATCGGCCCTCCCGGCGCCGAGGTTCTGCCCGGCCACCGTCGAGGCGGCGCCCATCAGTCCGACGGAGGTCCACGTAATCAGCGAGAACAGCTCCGTGTAGCCGACGGCATAGGCGGCCTGCGCCTCCGCGCTCCGGTCGAGGGAGCCGATGAAGCGGATGAGGAGCACGCCCGCGACGTTCATGGCGATCCCCTGCACGCCCGTCGGCAGCCCGAAGCGGAAGAGCGACCGGATGATGGCGAAGTCCGGATGCAGCTCCATGCCGCGTTCGAAATGAATCACCGACTGCGGCCTCGAGGCGGGGTCCCCACGCCGCACGCCTGCGGCGTGGGGTGCTATCAGACGCCAGATGCCGTATCCGGACACGATCGTGCTGCTCGCCACGGTGCCGTAGGCCGCGCCGACGGTGCCGAGCGCCGGAATCAGCGTCAGGTTGAACGCGATCGTCAACGCGGTCATCGCCACGCCGAGCCGCAGCGGCGTGTGTACGTCGCCGGCCGCGCGAAAAGCGCCGCTCAGCATGAAGAACATCATCATGCCAATGATGCCGATGAACATTGTCCGGAGGAACGGCAGCGCCTCTGCGTGCACGGCCGGCGCGGCGTTGACGAGATCCAGGAGCGATGGCGCCGCGGCCCATCCCACCGCACCGAGGATCACGGCGAGACCGGCCGCCGTCAGGAACGCCTGGTAGACGACGCGGTTGACCTTCTCCGGCTGGTTGGCGCCGGCAAAGCGCGCGACCAGTACGCCCATGCCGGTGAACACCGACACGGCGAACACGATGACGACGATGATGATCTGCCAGCTGACGCCGATCGCCGCGTTGGCGGTGTAGCCGACGAAGTGACCGACCATCGCATGGTCGATGATTCCCTGCAGCCCCGCGATGATGTTCTGGAGCATCGTCGGCCAGGCGAGACGCCATACCGCTGGACGTATCGGGCCTTCGACGATGGAGCGGTCGAACGACGCGCGTGGAGGCGACGACACCCGAGGGGAAGTCTACTATAGTGATGCACCCGAGAAGCTCCATGACCGAACAGCCCGAGGTCCCCGGTCCATCTTCACGGCGCATCAAGGAGCTCGAGGTGATGGTCGCCGACGTCGTTGTCGAGACGCCCGACACCTCCACGCTCGTGTTCTTCACGGGAAACGATCGGCTCGAGTACAAGGCCGGCCACTTCCTGACGATCGATCCGCATCAGTTCGAGGCGCTCGATCGGTTCACCACCTTCCTGGAGCATCTGAAGGGGAAGCCAGAGCCGCCGCGGGCCTATTCGATGAGCTCGGCGCCGGACGAGCGGTACCTGGCGATTACGGTCAAAGAGGAGCGGTTCGTCCCGAACGTGACGAAGTACCCGCCGCTCCTCTCGCCGCTGCTCGTCAAGCGGACCGTGCGCGGCATGCGGCTGTTCGTCACCGGCTTCACCGGGCCGTACACGCTCCCCGACGACATCGCCGGCAAGACCGGCCACATCGTCCATGTGTGCGCCGGATCGGGCAGCGTGCCGAATCTGTCGATCCTGAAGTTCGCCCTCGTCAACCACCCGGCGCTGCGCCACACGTTCGTCTACTCGAACAAGACGTGGAACGACGCGATCTTCCACGACACGCTCGCCGGGCTGGTCGCGCGGCATCCGAACCGGCTGAAAGTGGTGCACACGCTGACGCGCGAAACGGACGCGGCAGCCGTCGGCCCGTCGGTCAGGCAGGGGCGCGTCGGCGAGGCGCTGCTCCGCGAGCTGATTCCGGATCCGACCGACTGCTACGTGTACTTGTGCGGACCGGGCATCTCGAAGTTCGACCGCGACGCCGCCAGGGAAGCGGGCACCGAACCGCAGCCGAAATTCATCGAGACGACGCTGCAGAATCTGCTGAAGATCGGCGTGCCGAACGGGCGAATCAAGCGCGAGTCGTACGGCTGAGGCTAGGAGCCTGTCCGAGTAATAGCATGGGCCGCGTTCCGAGCGCCGCGCCGGCAGATGCCAGGCGACGCGACGCAGGCAATGCCGGGGCGCATTGGCGAGGAGCGGCAACGCCGCAGATGCCGGTGCGCCGCCGGAACCCGCAGGGCGCATGGGGGTTGCGGGCGAGCTCGGCGTTGCTCGTCGTCGCCGATGCGCACGGGCATCGCCTCCTCCTCGCGCCTTGATCTCGCCTCGCAAGCCCCATGCGCGCGACCCATGCTATTACTCGGACAGGCTCCTAGACGTCGAGCTCCTGCGCCTCTTCGGCCCGCTCCATGATGAAGCGGAACCGCGCCGAAGCGTCCTTCCCCATCAGCTCGTTGATCACGCGGTCGGTGACGATCTGGTCGGCGATCTCGACGCGCAGCAGGCGCCGCGTCCTCGGATTGAGCGTCGTCTCCCAGAGCACCTTCGGCATCATCTCACCGAGGCCCTTGAAGCGGGTGATCTCGGGGTTGCCGCGCCCGTTCCCGTGCTGTTTCAGGATCCGGTCGCGGTGCCCGTCGTCGAGCGCCCAGCACGTCTCCTTGCCGATGTCGATGCGGTAGAGCGGCGGTTGCGCCAGGAACACCTTGCCGCTCGTGATGAGCTGCGGCAGGTGGCGGTAGAGGAAGGTGAGCAGGAGCGTCGCGATGTGATGGCCGTCGGAATCGGCGTCGGCCAGGATGACGACCTTGCCGTAGCGCAGCTTCGACAGGTCGAACGTCTTGCCGAGGCCGCAGCCGAGCGCGGTGACGAGGTCGGCGAGCTCCTTGTTCTCGAGCACCTTGCCGAGCGTCAGCCCCTCGGTGTTCATCACCTTCCCGCGCAGCGGCAGGATGGCCTGACGCGCCCGATCGCGCCCCTGCTTGGCCGAGCCGCCCGCCGAATCGCCCTCGACGACGAACAGCTCGCTGTCGTCGCGGCCCGAGCCGGTGCAGTCGCTGAGCTTTCCCGGCAGATTCAGCCGGCCCGACGCCGTCGTCCTGCGGACGACCTCCGCCTGCGCGGCGCGGCTCGCTTCGCGCGCCCGGGCGGCGAGGACGATCCGCCCGACGATCGCCTCGGCGATGCTGCGGTTGTGATTGAGCCAGTGCTCGAGGGCGGGACGGACGGCGGAGTCGATCGTCGACGCCACCTCCGGGTTGTTCAGGCGGTCCTTGGTCTGCCCCTGGAACTGCGGTTCCTGGATGAAGACGCTCAGAACGCCGGTGAGGCCCTCGCGAATGTCCTCGGCGGCGAGCGTCACCCCTTTCGGCGAGAGGCTGTGCGTCTCGATGTAGTTGCGAACCGCCTTGCCGAGGCCCGCGCGCAGTCCGTTCTCGTGCGTGCCGCCGGATCCGGTCGGAATGCCGTTGACGTAGCTGCGGACGTGCTCGTCGGTCGCTTCGGTCCACTGCAGCACGAGATCGATCCGGGGATCGCTCTCGCGGTTCAGCGCGAACGGGACGTCGTGCACGGGCCGGGCGGCGCGCTCCCCCACGATCTTCCTCAGGTAGTCGGCCAGACCTTCCTCGTGCTGAAATACCTCCCGTGTGCGCTCCACCTCGTTCTCGAAGGTGACCCGCACGCCCTTGTGGATGTAGCTGACGACCTCGAGCCGTTCGCGGATCAGCCCTGGCTCGAATTCGACCTTCGGGAAGATGGTCGGATCTGGACGGAAGTAGACCGTCGTCCCGGTGCCGCGGGCGGGCCCCGCCTTCGTCAGTCCGGCCGTCGGCTTGCCGCGCCGGAACGCCATTTCCCAGAGCGCGCCGTCGCGCTTGACGCCGGCGCGCAGCTCCGTGGACAGCGCGTTGACGACGCTGGCGCCGACGCCGTGGAGCCCGCCGGCCGTCCGGTAGGTGCCGTGCTCGAACTTGCCGCCCGCGTGGAGCATCGTGAAGATGACTTCAATCGCGCTCTTCTTCGTCGCCGGGTGCTTGTCCACCGGAATCCCGCGGCCGTCATCGGACACGGTGACCGAGCTGCCGTCGGCGTGCAGGGTGAGCACGATGTTCGAGGCGAAGCCGTTCATCGCCTCGTCCACCGCGTTGTCGAGAATCTCCCAGACCAGATGATGAAGGCCGGTCGTCCCGACGCCGCCGATATACATGCCGGGGCGCTTGCGGACCGGCTCGAGCCCTTCGAGGACGGTGATATCCTTGGCGGTGTAGTTACTCACTGCGGTCGGCGGCGGCCTCCTTCGTGCGCACCGTCCTGCGCGCGCGCGACTTCACCGATTTTACGCTCCTTGGCCGCGGGGACTTCCCCGCCGGCGCCTTCCGGCGGCGGCCGCCCCTGGGCGGTGCCGCCGGCGGCTCGGGCTCGACCTGCTCGACCGGTTCCGCCTCCACGATCGGCGGATCCGCGACCGCTTCGACAGCCACCGGCTCGGCGGCCACGGCGTCGTCGATCGGCGCCGGCGAGGGCGCCGGCTGCGTCAGCTTCGCGCCCGGGAAGATCCGGATGGCGCCGTGACGATCCCGCTCGATGCGCAGCACACCGTCCTTGCCGGCTGCCCGAAGCAGATCGACCACGGAGGCAAACCCATAGTTCCGCTCGTCGAAGCCGTCGACCGCCTGGCGCAGGAGCTGCTTGGCCTGACGGACGTAGAGCGGCCAGCGCGGCGGGGTCGCCGTCTCGCCAAACGTCTTCTGCACCGCCCGAATGCCGTCCTGCATCGTCATCGGCGAGACCGGGAGCGCCTCCTCGTCCGCCTCCGTCTCGACGGCCGCGGCGGCTTCCGCCGGCTCGGGGATCACCACGCCGGTGGCCTCGGCGCCCTCTTCGCGCGACTCCACCAGGATGTTGCGTCCGGCATGCCGCAGCGCGACCGCGCCCGCCTCGGCGACCTTCTCCATGAAATCGCGGAAGCTGCCGGCGCCGTATTCGCGCTCGGAGAACCTGGAGTCGAGCTGCAGCAGGGTGCTCTTGAGCAGACCGAGCTGCGGCGTCACCTCGCGGTCCGACAACACTTTGAGCGCCCGCCGTACGAGCGGCAGCGCGTCGGCGATGGGCGAGGTGCCCGCGGCCGGCCGCGCCCCGCCTCCCCCGCCGCGTCCCGTGCGCGTGCCGGCGAGATTCTCGTAGGCGATGAACTCGTGGCAGTTCTTCTGCATCGTGGCGCTCGTGAACTGCCGCCCGCCGACGACGAGCACCGTGCGGCCGTACTGCTTCAGCTTCTCGACGAGGGAGATGAAGTCGCTGTCGCCCCCGACGATCACGAACGTGTTGATGTGGTCGTGGGTGAACGCCAGCTCGAGCGCGTCGAGCGCCATGGTGATGTCGGCGCCGTTTTTGTCGCCGCCGGGCGTCACCGTGCGCTGCACCATGCGGATCGCGTGCTGCGCCATCACGCGGCTGTAGTCGCCGGCGCGCTTCCAGTCGCTGTAGGCGATCTTGGTGACGATTTCGCCCCGTTCCTTGATGGCCTCGAGAACGAGGCCGATGTCGAACTGGCCGCCGATCGTGTTCTTGACGCCGATCTCGACGTTGTCGAAGTCGATGAATA
>MELF01000019.1:16159-63591 GCA_001767525.1 Acidobacteria bacterium RIFCSPLOWO2_12_FULL_68_19
GCGTTGGGCGTTGGGTGTTGGGCGTTGGGCGTGACTATTGTCCGAGCGGCTGCGGATTCTCCACCTCGGGTGGGATCACGCGGATGAACTGCCCGCGCTGGAGCAGCTCGCGCCCCTTGCCTCCGCGCCCCGTCACCTCGTACTTCGCCGTGCTGATCGTCTGCTCTCCGCCCCGGCTCGTCTCCACGCGCAGCAGGTCGCGTTCCCCTTTCGAGGCGACGAAGCCGAGGACGCGATCCTCCTTGCTCGTGCGCTTGAGCAGAATCACGCCCTTTCCGGGTCCCGAGAGGTAGTTCACCTCGCCGGCCCGGCACAGGATCGCCCGCGCCTCGTGGGTCGCCGCAATGACGACCTCCTCGCCGGTCACCCGCGCCACGCCCACCACCTCGGCGCCCGCCGCCGGCCGGGCGTACCGGCGGCCGGCGCGGGTGCTCGGCTCGACGAACGGCTCGAAGCCGAACCGGAGGCTGTAGCCGTCGCTCGTCACCGCCAGCGCGTGCACGGGCGGCGGCTCCCCTTCCCGGCGCGCCGCGATATCCCCGACCGCGCGCGGGTCGAGGCTGAAGGCGGCGATCACGCGCTCGCCGTCGCGCAGCTTGAACAGCTTCTGCACCGGCTCTCCGTACCCGGTGGACGCCGGCACGTCGATGATGCGCGCCGTGTAGGCGGTCCCGGTGTTCGTGAACAGCACCATCGACGCGCGGGTGCTCCCGGGAACGACGGCCAGCACCGCGTCCCCTTCGCGCAGCCGCGTCGACGCGAGGTCCCGCACCTCTTTCTGGCGCTTGAGCCACCCGTCGCGCGACACGATGACGACGTTGTCTTCCTCGACGATGAAGTCGTCTGCCGTGAACTCGACCTCTTCGGCGGCCTCGATCAGCGTCCGGCGTGAATCGGTCCTGCCGGCGTACTTCTGCCGGACCTCCTCGATCTCGTCGCGGACGATCGTCCAGCGTTCGCCGTCGTCTTTGAGCAGGCTGCCGATCTGCCGCGCGCGCTTCCGCTTGTCGGCGAGCTCGTTCTCTATGACCAGAATCTCGAGCCGCGCCAGGCGGTACAGCTTCAGCTCGAGGATGGCGTCGGTCTGCTCCTCGTCGAGGTCGAACCGCTTCATGATCTTCGCGGACGCGTCCGCCTTGCCGTCGGACCGTCGGACCAGGCGGAGGATCTCGTCGAGGGCGTCGAAGATCTTCTCGAATCCCTCGAGGACGTGAATCCGCTTCCGCAGCGCCGCCAGCTCGTGCTCGAGGCGGCTCGTCACGACCTCGAGCCGGAAGTGCAGGAAGTGCCAGAGGATCGACTTCAGGTCGAGACGCTCCGGCCGGCCGACCTCGGGGTTCTCCGTCGGGATGAGGCACGTCAGGTTGACGATGAAGTTCGACTGGAGCGGCGTGTTCTTGAACAGATACGCCATCACCATGCGGGAGTCGGCTTCCCGCTTCAGCTCCAGCTCGATTCGCACATCGTCGGTGGAGACGTCGCGGACGTCGACCAGGTGCGGGAGCTTCCGCGACACGACGATGTCCGCGATCCGCTCGACGAGCGCCGCCTTGTTGGTCGCGTACGGAATGCTCGTGATGTAGACGCGCCGGCCCCCCCGCGAGGGCGGACCCTCCTCCCAGGTTGCGCGGAGGCGTACTGTCCCGGATCCGGTCTTGTAGATCGTCTTGATCTCGTCGGCGGAGTTCAGGATCTGCCCGCCCGTCGGGAAATCGGGGCCCTTGACCCACCGGCACAACTGCGCGCTGCTCAGATCCGGATTGTCCAGCAGCTTCAGGAGCGCGATCGAGATCTCGCCCAGGTCGTGCGGCGGGATGTTGGTCGCCATGCCGACCGCGATGCCGGTCGTGCCGTTGACGAGGAGGTTCGGGATCCGCGCCGGCAGCACCACCGGCTCGGTCTTCGTGCCGTCGTAGTTCGGCTTGAAGGGGACCGTGGTCTGGTCGATTTCGGCGAGCATCTCGTCGGCGATCCGCGCCAGGCGGCATTCCGTGTACCGCATCGCCGCCGGAGCGTCGCCGTCGAGCGAGCCGAAGTTGCCGGAGCCGTCGACAAGCGGATACCGCAGCGAGAACGGCTGCGCCATGCGCACGAGCGTCTCGTAGAGCGCCGCGTCGCCGTGCGGATGGAAGCTCCCCATCACGTCGCCGACGACCTTCGCGCACTTGCGGTGCTTGGCGTCGGCCGTCAGGTTCTGCTGCCACATCGTGTACAGGATGCGGCGCTGGACCGGCTTCAGCCCGTCGCGCACGTCGGGCAGCGCCCGCGCGGTGATGACGGAGAGCGCGTAGTTGAGGTACCTGGTCTGCGCGGCCTCGTGGAGCGCCACCGCGTCCGGCAGTCCGCCGGGCGGCGGCCCGCCCGCCTGCGCGTCGGTGGTCTCGGCGAGATCGAACAGGGTCGGTGAGCGTCTGCGCCTGGCCATCAGCTCTCGGGTGCGAACATCTTACCGGGGTTCATGAGGTTGTGCGGGTCGAGCGCCCGCTTGATCGCTCTCATCACGTCGAGCGCCGCGCCGTGCTCCTCCGCCAGGTAGTCCATCTTGCCGATGCCGACGCCGTGTTCGCCGGTGCAGGTGCCCCCCATCGCCTGCGCCAGGCGGATCAGGCGGCTGTTGACCTCGCGCGCCGCCGCGAGCTCCTCCGGGTTCTCCGGATCGATCACGAAGACCAGATGGAAGTTGCCGTCGCCGACATGACCCATGAGCGGCGCGACCAGGCGCGAGGCCTGCACGTCGCGCCGCGTCTCGAGGATGCAGTCGGCGAGGCGCGAGATCGGCACGCAGACGTCGGTCGTCCACGGCTTCGCGCCCGGCCGCAGCGCCACCGCCGCGTAGAACGCGTGGTGGCGCGCCTGCCACAGCCGTGTGCGCTCTTCGGTCGTCGCGGCCCACTGGAAGCCCGAGCCGCCGTGGTCGGCCGTGATCTCCTGGGCGGTCTGCGCGTGTTCGGCGACGGCGGCGGCGCTCGTGCCGTGGAATTCGAAGAAGATCGTCGGCTTGAGCGGATAGGCGAGGCGCGAATAGCGATTGACCGCGTCGATTTGCGCCTCGTCCAGCAGCTCGATCCGGGCCACCGGGACGCCGAGCTGCATGATCGTGATGACGCTCTCGACGGCGCCTTCCATCGTGTCGAACTGGCAGACGGCCGCCGAGACCGCGTCGGGCAGGCCGTAGAGACGCAGCGTGGCTTCGGTGATGACGCCGAGGGTCCCCTCGGAACCGACGAACAGCCGCGTCAGGTCGTACCCCGACGACGACTTGCGTGCGCGGCCGCCGGTGTGGATGACGCCGCCGCCAGCCAGCACGACGGTGAGCCCGAGGACGACCTCACGCATGGTTCCGTACCGAACCGCCGTCGTGCCCGAGGCCCGCGTGGCGGCCATCCCGCCGATCGTGGCGTCGGCGCCAGGATCCACCCAGAAGGAGACGCCCGTGTTGGCCAGCGCCTTGTTGAGTTGCCGGTGCGTGACGCCAGCCTCGACGTGGCAGTCGAGGTCCTCGACGCTGACCCGCAGCACGCGGTTCATGCGCGACAGGTCGATCGACACGCCGCCGTGGATGGCGTTCACGTGTCCCTCGAGCGAGGAGCCGATGCCGAACGGCACCATCGGCGCCCCGTACCGCCCGGCGATCCGCACGATCGCGCTGACCTCCTCGGTGCTGACCGGGAAGACGACCGCATCCGGCGTTCCGGGCGCGTGCCACGACTCGCCGTGGCTGTGGTGCTCGAGTTGGGTGGGATTGGACGTCGCGCGGTCGCCCAGCAGGGCCCGGAGCTCGGCCACGAGCGCGGCGCGGGCGTCCTCCGACAGAACCGAAGCCATCAGCGATGTATTATCCGATGCTTGTCATGGCTTCGCCGTTCACGCCGAAGACGCTGGCGTTGTTGCGCGGGCTCAAACGCCACAACGACCGCGAGTGGTTCCGCAGCCGCAAGGAGCAGTACGAGACGCACGTCCGCGGGCCGATGGTGCAGCTGCTCGCCCGGCTGGCCGTGGACCTGCCGGCCTTTGCGCCCGAGCTCATCGCCGATCCGCGGGTGTCGCTCTACCGCATCTACCGCGACACGCGGTTCAGCGAGGACAAGCGTCCGCTCAAGACGCACATCGCCGCGCATTTCCCCGCCCGGGGCTTCGCCCGCAACGAGGGCGCCGGTCTGTACCTCGAGGTGGCGTCGGCCTGGGTCTGGATTGGCGGGGGCCTCTACAGGCCCGCGTCGGCCGACCTGCGGGCCATTCGCGAGCACATCGCATCGCATCACCGGACGCTGCAGCGGATGGTGACCTCGCCCGCGTTCCGGCGCGCCGTCGGGACGCTCGAAGGGGAGCGGTTGTCGCGGATTCCTCTCGGCTTCCCGAAGGATCACCCCGCGGCCGAGTACCTCCGTTTCAAGCAGTTCCTCGCCGGCTGCGAGTTCGAGGCCGAATTCGCCGTGAGCCGGCGGTTCTACGGCACCGTCCTCACCATCTTCCGGGCCGTGGCGCCGCTCGTGCGCTTCCTCAACCGGCCGCTGCTCGACTCCCGCCGGAAGGTCACGCCGGCGCTGCCGGTCGAGGACGGAGCGCGTCTGCCAGATCTCCGGCCAGACGGTCGGCGTCGGAGGGATCCAGCGTCGCCGTGGTAATGCGAATCGCCGGCGCCGATCGCAGCCGAAAGCGCTCGCCCGGCGCCACTGCCCATCCCCGATCGCCCATGGCCCGGACGACCTGGCTCTCGTTCGCGACAGGGACCCAGACGTTGAAGCCGGACTGGCCGCGAGAGGGAATGCCCCGGGCCGAGAGCGCCGCCCGCAGCGCCGTGCGGCGGGCGGTGTAGATGTCTGCCGCCCGGGCACACCGCCGGCCGCTCGACGGATCGGACCAGAGGGCCAGGGCGAGCCGCTGCAGCAGGTGGCTGACCCACCTGGCGCCGAGCGCCTGGCGTCCGTTCACCCGCGCCACCGTGACCTCGTCGCCTGCCAGAAGCGCCACCCGCAGATCGGGACCGAGGAACTTCGACGTCGACCGGATGACCGCCCACGGCGCCTCGCCGCCGCCGCGCAGCGTGACGGCGCGGGCGCCGGCAACGGGACCGACGTAGTCGTTCTCAATCAGCGCGACCTCCGGAAACCGGTGAAGCGTGCGCCGCAGGAGCTGCGCGCGGTCGGCGGTGAGCGCCGCGCCGGTCGGGTTCTGGGCCCGTGGAGTCACGATCACCGCGCGGCATCCACGGCCGAGCGCCTCCGCCGCCGCTTCGGGCACCAGCCCCTCGTCGTCGATGGCGACCGGCGCCGGAACCCAGCCGGATGCGGAAATCAGGTCGAGGATTCCCGGAAACGACGGGTCCTCGACGGCCACCCGATCGCCCGCGCGCAGGTATTCCCGGAGCACGCGCTCGATGCCGTCGAGCGCGCCGCTCACGACCGCCATGGCCCGCGCGGCGATGCCGTCCGCCTCGAACTCGGCGGCGGCAAACCTGGCCAGTCCGCGGTCCAGTCCGGGCGCGCCGTACAGGACGTGTGCGCTCCCGGCCATCCGCAGCGCCGGGTCGAGCGGAGGCAGAAACGCCGGGTCGGGATTGCCCGAGGCGAGATCCATCGTGCCGAGCGGTATCGCGGCGCGTGGCACTGCCGTCGCCGAAGGGGGAGGCGGTCCCGAGACCACGCGCGTGCCACGGCGGCCGCGGCCGGCCACCAGGCCGCGCGCCCGAAGCTGCTTGTAGGCGGCGGCCACCGTGGCCGGACTGACGCGGAGGCGCCCGGCCAGTTGGCGGACAGGCGGCAGCGCGGCGCCGGCCGCCGTCCCGCCGGCGTGCAGCTGGCGTTCGAGCGAGGCGGCAATCGCCACGGCGGTGCGTCCGACGACGCGCATCTATGTTCTAGACCGTACTATATTTTGTACTATTACATTTATCAATCACCGGTTCTTGCCAGGACTGGGCGCCTGTGCCGCCAAGCGGTCACAATGGGTCCTGTGGCGGCCCCCGCCGACCAGTACCGCGCCCGTCTGGCTCGCCTCGACGCCGCCAGCGACACGCTCTCCCGGCGCGACGCCCACCTGAGCTACGCGCGGCTCGTCGTCTTTCTGGCCGGTGCGCTCCTGGCCGTCGCCGGGTGGCGCGGCGCGCTTTCCCTCTGGTGGCTTACGGTGCCCACCCTCCTCTTCGGGGTGTTGGTCGAGCGCCATGACCGCGTCATCCGCGCCCGGGCGGCCTCGACTCGTTCCATCGCGTTCTACGCGCGCGGTCTCGCGCGCATCGAGGACCGCTGGGCAGGGACCGGTGAGCCTGGCGACCGCTTCCGGGACGATCGCCACCCGTGCGCCAACGACCTCGACCTCTTCGGCCGGGGATCGCTGTTCGAGCTCCTTTCGAACGCTCGAACCCGAGCCGGCGAGGAGACGCTGGCGGCATGGCTGACCCGCCCGGCCGCGCCCGACGAGATTCGCGTTCGGCGCGAGGCCGTCACGGAGCTGGCCGCGGCGCTCGACGTGCGCGAGCACGTGGCGCTGGCGGGCGCCGAACTCCGCGCCTCGGTGGACACGGATGGACTCATCGCGTGGGCCGAAGGCGCCCCGCTGCTCACGCGAGAGTGGCTGCGCGGCGCCGCCTGGGGACTCACGGCGGCCGTCGCGTCGGCAGCGGCCTACGCCCTGGCATCCGGCGCCTGGGGCCCGGTGAGCACGGCGCTGGTGCTGGTCGCGCTGTTCTCCATTCCGCAGCGCCCGCGGATCCAGCAGGCGCTCCATGCGGCGGGCGGTCCCGCCCGCGACCTCGATGTGCTGGCGCACGTGCTCGACGCGCTCGAGCGCGGACGCTTCACCGCTCCGCGACTCGCCGCCCTTCGCACGGGCCTTTCCACCGCCGGCGTCCCTGCGTCGGCGGCGATTCGCCGGCTGCACCGCCTCGTCGAGCTGCACGACTGGCAGCACAACCAGTTCTTCGCGCCGCTCGCCGCCTCGCTCCTCTGGGGAACCCATCTCGCCTGGGCGATCGAAGCGTGGCGCCGCCTTCACGGCGCGCACGTTGGCGGCTGGCTCCGGACGGTGGGCGAGTTCGAGGCGCTCAGCTCGCTCGCCGCCTATCGGTACGAGCACCCGGACAACGTCTGGGCGGAGATTGTCGAGGGGCCCGCGCAGTTCGAGGCGACTGCCGTCGGCCATCCGCTCCTACCGGCCGCGCGCATGGTCCCGAGCGACGTGCGGCTCTCCTCCGACACCCAACTGCTCATCGTCAGCGGCTCCAACATGTCGGGGAAGAGCACCCTGCTTCGAACCGTCGGCATCAACGCGGTCCTCGCGCTGGCCGGCGCACCCGTCCGCGCCGAGCGGCTGCGGCTGACGCCGGTGGCCGTCGGCGCGACGCTGCGCATTCAGGACTCGCTGCAGGAAGGGCGCTCCCGCTTCTACGCCGAGATCACGCGCATCCGCGTGCTGGCCGATATGGCGCGAGGGCCCGTTCCGCTCCTCTTCCTGCTCGACGAGCTGTTTCACGGCACCAATTCGCACGACCGGCTCGTCGGCGCCACGGGCGTCCTGCGGAGCCTGCTCGCCCGAGGAGCGATCGGCCTCATCACGACGCACGATCTGGCGCTCACGGCGATTGCCGATATCCTGGCGCCCCGGGCCGCCAACGTGCACTTCGCGGACCGCCTGGAGGGCGGCGAGATTCACTTCGACTACCGGCTGCGGCCGGGACCCGTCACCCGCAGCAACGCGATTGCGCTCATGCGCGCCGTCGGGCTCGACGTCGATCAGGAGTGAACGACACTTGGGCGTTGGGCCTTGGGCCTTGGGCGTTGGGCGTTACTGAGGCGGCGTCGCGGTCTTGCGCGGCGGATTGAAGAACGGCGTCTTCACGACGGTGGCGCCGACGTAATGTCGCGTCGCCTCGACGGTCACCTCGACCTCGACCTCGGTCCCCTCGGCAAAGAACGGCGCGTCGATGGTGGCCAGCGCGATGAGCCGTTTGAGCGTCGGCGACCAGGAGGTGGTGGTGGCGCGGCCGACCTGCTGCCCGTCGCGCACCACCGGCACGTGCGCGCGGGAGGCAGCCGCCGGCGCAACCGGCGCCAGCCCGAACCGCTCGTAGAGCGCCTCCACCTCCGGCCAGTTGACGTGCAGGCCGACGACCATCCTGGCCGGCCCGCGCCGCTGCTCGTCCGCCAGCGGCCCCTTCCCGACGAAGGGCCCCTTGTCCACGGTGACGAGGCGTCCGAGCCCCATCTCGAACGGCGTGTACTTCTGCGACTCGACGAGCGCCTTGCGGCTGCTGTTGAAGTCGACGTCGATAAGCAGGAGCCCCGCCTCGACCCGCGCCATGTCGAGTGCGAGCATCCCCGCCGGCCGGATGTCGAACGCCTGTCCCTCGCGCATCAGCGCGTCCCAGACCTCCAGCGCCGACGCCGCCGGCATCCAGATCTCGTAGCCGAGGTCGCCGGTGTATCCCGTTCGCGACACGTCCACCGGCACGCGGCCGATCCGGCCGCTCGTCACATGGAAGTACCTGAGCGCGTCGATGTCGGCATCGGAGGCGGCGCGCAGCACGCCCGCGGCGGTCGGCCCCTGCAGCGCGAGGGCGGCCACCTGCTCGGAGCTGTCCTCGATCCGCACGTCGAGCCCGGCGGCGTTCTGCCGAAACCACCGCAAGCTGGGATCGGCAGAGGTCCACCGGAACGTCTGCTCGTCCAGACGCGTCACCGTCCCGTCGTCGATGACTTTGCCCTCCTCGTCGCACCACGGCGTGTACCACACCTGTCCGGCCGCCATCCTCCGCACGTCCCGCGTGATCACGCGATCGACGAGCCGGCTGGCGTCCCGGCCGGTGATGCGGTACTTGAAGAGCGGCGAGACGTCGATGAGCGCCGCGGCGTGGCGGATCGCGTGGTACTCGTGCTCGTGGTGCGTCTCGTAGGCGCTCACCGCGTAATAGCCCGACCACTCGCGGTAGCTGAGCGACTCGCACAGTGCGAAGGTGCGCGGATGGAACGCCGTCCCGATCGGCATGGGAGGATTATCTTACGCAGGCCGGCGCGACAGGGCCAGCGCAGATCGGTGCCGTCGCTTCGCACAATTGTTAGTGCGATCCTGCCTGCCACGGTCGCCCTGCTGCTTGCCGCCGTGGCGCACCTCATGCCGTTCGAGCCGCCCTCGACCTTCCTGTCGCCACCTTTACCGCGCGTCCCAGTGCTGTGGTTCCACTGTGCCGCGTCCGACCCGCCTCGCTGATGCCGCCGAGGAGCGTTTCTGGCTCGGCATTCACGCCGCCGAGAGGTTCTTCATGGGAGAGGCCGAGATCCAGAAAGCGCTCGCCAAGCTCGTGCAGACGCTCGACGCGCATGGGATCCCGTACGCCATCGTCGGCGCCATGGCTTTGAACGAGTTCGGCGATCGGCTGCCCGTCGAACGTCTCGCCTGTCAGCGAGGCCGTCTCGTCACCGCAGGCGATGCCGGTGGCGCTGGTTCGAAGTGGAGCACCAGCCGCGGATGGATCCGCCGTGCCGACGTGAACTACACTGTAGTGCATGCCGAGCAAGACCGAAGTGTACACGTGGCGCGTCTCATCGGCGACGAAGGCGAGCCTCGAGGAGACGGCCCGCGACACGAATCGAAGCGTCGCCCGACTGCTGGACGACATCGTCGCACAGCACCTCAATGCAGCAGATCCTGCCAGCGAGTCGGAGGACGAGCGTCAACGCCGTCTCCACGCAAGAGCCGTCTGCTTTCTCGGATGTATCACGGGCCGCGTCACACGACGGAGCAGCCGCACGCGTGAACTCGTCAGGGCACGGCTGAGACGACGCCGGGCTCATGTACGTTAGGGCCCTCGCCGATACCGGCGCGGTGCTGGCGTGCCTCGACCGGCGCGACCCGTGGCACGAACGGTGCCGGGATGTTTTCGACCAGTTTCGTTTGCCGCTATCGACCTCGAGCGCCGTACTGACGGAGCTCTTCCACCTGCTGGGCGACCACGTGCGCGAGACGGATCTTGCGTGGGCCTTCATCCGATCGGGCGCCGTGACGGTGCTTCCGCTTTCAGACCGCGACTTGCCAGGGATCGAGGCGCTTATGGGCAAGTATCGCGACCGCCCGATGGACTTCGCCGACGCGACGCTGGTGCACCTGGCGCATCGTGAGTCTCTGACGACGGTCTTCACGGTCGACCACGACGACTTCGAGACCTACCGGGTAGGCGGACGCAAGCGGCTTCGGATCCTGCCGCCCAGGTGACGGCGCTTCACCCCAATCCCACCTCTATTTGCACCCCACCGTCCTCACCGAATCGGAGCCGGCGATAGGCTGCCCGTCGAACGTCTCGCCCGTCAGCGACGCCGTTTCGTCCCCGCACGCGATGCCGGTGTCGACCGTTCTGAAGTGCAGCACCAGATCGAGATCGCCATCGCGATCGACGTCCTCCAGATGGCCCGTTGTATGCGCGATCGTCGCACCGCCCGGCCCGAACCGCACCGATGAGGGGGCGACGGTTGCCGCGTCGAAATCCGCCGTCGTCAGAATGGCCGCGGGGATCACGCCGCGGCTGCGCGGGTTGATGCTGTTCGGGACGCCGCCCGGCTTGATGTCGATGGTCACCTGCACGGCGTCGCCGCCGCCACCGCCGCCAAACAGCCACAGCGTTGCGTGATACGACACGTCTGAGAGGCTGCTCCACCCTACCGCCCGGCCGCCCTCGATGTCCCCGGCGGAGCTGGAGCCACCGCTGAGGGCGCCGAGGTCGACCATCCCCCCCGCCGCCGTCCACGAGAACGCATGGTCGTACCCACCCGCAGTATTTGCGGCGCCAACCACCTGGCCGTCGTTGTTCACGGCGTAGGCATTGCTGTAGGTGCCGCCGAGCGTCCCAAGGTCGAGCATCCCTGCGGCCGCCGTCCAGGAAAACGCGTGAGGGCTATCCCCACCCGCGTTGGTCGAACCAACGACTTGGCCGCTGTCATTCACGGCGACGGCGTCGCTGTACGTGCCGCCGAGCGTGCCGAGGTCGATCATCCCCCCGACCGCCGTCCAGGAAAACGCATGAAGGTAATACCCACCGGTGTCGGCCCAACCAACGACCTGGCCGCTGTCGTTCACAGCCATGGCGCAGCCGATGGAGCCCCCAAGCGTGCCTAGGTCGACTATCCCGCCCCCGGCCATCCACAAGACTGGATGGTCATCGCCGCTTGCGGTACTAGCGCAACCGACCACCTGGCCACTGTCGTTGACCGCCATGGCTTGGCTGTGCGCGCCCCCGAGCGTGCCGAGGTCAATCATCCCCCCTGCCGAGGTCCACGAAAACGCACGGCTGCCGTAGCTCGGTGTACCGGCGATGCCGACCACCTGGCCGCTGGCATTGACCGCGAGCGCAAAGCTCCACGCGCCGCCGAGCGTGCCAAGGTCAACCATCCCGCCCGCTGCCGTCCACGAAAACGCATGGAAGTAACCGTTCGCAACCTGAGCCTCGCCAACGACCTGCCCACTGGCGTTGACGGCGTAGGCATAGCTGTAGGGGCCGCCAAGGGTGCCGAGGTCGACCATCCCGCCCGCCGTCGTCCACGAAAACGCGTGCGGGGTATCACTCACGGTATCGGCAAAGCCAACGACCTGGCCGCTGGCGTTGACGGCCACGGCTTGGCTGTTCGTGCCCCCGAGCGTGCCAAGATCGATGGGTTGTGCACCAGCAGCGCCTGTGTGTGCGGCGAAGCTGGCAATGAAGACCGTCACCAGGACGCTGCTCTGTGATGGGCCGTGCATACTCTCACCTCCTGCGGCGTTTCGCCAGGGACCGGCCTGGACTCCGGCGAACGGCATCCCTGAAATCGGAACGGTCCCCCCCGCACCCGACATGCCGGCCAGCATGCAGCGTGAAGCAACTCGCGCGGAGTAGACGATAAGGGCGTCGCGGAAGTTCTGAAGTGACGGCGATCTCTTGGTTATTTCTGACAGGCAGCGCGCCGTTCGTTTTGGTCGATAACACCGTGAAAGAATACGCGCGTTGCGGCGCCTTCATCCCTTCCAGTTTGCTGTCAGTGCTTCTGATTTCACACCCGTGACCTGCCAGAGACTCGCTGACTGAATGCTGGCACGGTGCTAGTCTTTCCGGACATCTCCGACAGGTCACGAGCACCACGATGACGCCTCCCGTGGGAGGCCGCCCCGAATGCGTCTCCCTGAACCTGACCAACGCCCGCCTCCGGCGCGGCGCGCGAGAACCGCACGAAGACCGCCGGAGGAGATCCTATGGAATCGACGCTCGGTGCGACTCCACCCTGCTATATCCGACATTTCGTCGTCGAAGTCCTAACGGAGTGGTAATCTTTCGGTCATCTCCGACAACTAGCGAACGGCAACATGAAGCCTCCCGTGCGGGGCCGGCGCGAACAGGTTTCCCTCGACGTGGGCAACGCCTGCCTGCGGCGCGGGGCGCGAAATATTCCTCTGAGGCCCAAGGACTTCACCATCCTGCAGTTCCTCATCGCGCACCAGGGACAACTCGTCACCAAGGACGCCCTTCTCGCCGCCGCGTGGCCTAACGTTTTCGTAAGCGACGCGGTGCTCAAGGTCGCCATCAATCGCCTGCGGGTGGCGCTGGGCGACGACGCCCGTGTGCCGCGCTTCATCGAGACACGGCACCGGCGCGGCTATCGCCTCACGGGGACGATTTCTGTCGTCGGTGTCCCGCGGCCGCATGCGAGGAAGCCGGCGCAGGCGGAGCCGCCACCCGAGGCCGGGCCGATCGTCGGCCGCGAGGCGGAGATCGCTCAGCTCGACGAGTGGTTCACCCACGCGGCCGGCGGTAGGCGCCACGTCGCGTTCGTGCGCGGTGAAGCGGGTCTTGGAAAGACGGCGCTCGTCGATCTTCTTCTCTCGCGGCCGACGACGCAGCGCGTGAAGGTGGGACGCGGCCAGTGCGTGGAGCAGCACGGACCGGGAGAAGCCTATCTGCCACTCTTCGACGCGCTCGGCCGCCTCTGCCGCGGGCGCGGCGGCCTGGCGGTCAGAACGCTGCTCGCGCGGCACGCGCCGAGCTGGCTGGCACAGATGCCTGGCGTGGTGGACGGGCACGACGTGGCGAACCTCACACCTCGGCCAGGCGTCGTTACGCGCGATCGCATGCTGCGAGAGATCGCCGACGCGGTGGACGCGCTCGCGAGCCACGCGCCGCTCGTCCTCGTCGTGGAGGATCTGCAGTGGAGCGACCCCTCCACGCTGGATGCGCTCGCGATGCTCGCGCGACGACAGGAGCGCGCCCGTCTGTTCATCCTGGGCACGTATCGCCCCGAAGAGACGCTGCCCGCCGGACATCCGCTGCCGACCCTCATCAGGGAGCTGCGCCTGCATCGCCTCTGCACCGAGCTGTCGCTGCCGCTGCTCCCCGAAGCCGCCGTCGAGCAATACCTGCACGCGCGCTGTCCGGGCGCGCCGCCGCCGGCAGAACTGGGCCCGGCGCTGCACCACCGCACCGACGGTCATCCGCTCTTTCTCGTCGCGATGACCGATCACCTGATGGCCGGCGGCTGGCTGGTGCACGCGGGCGGCCGGTGGAACATCCGCGGGGGACTCGACGTCGTGGAGCGCGAGGTGCCGGCGGGCATCCGGCAGATGATCGAGGCGCGTCTCGACCGCTTGCCGCCCGAAGAGCGGCGGTTGGTCGAAGCGGCGAGCGTGGCCGGCATGGACTGGTCGGCGGCGAGCGTGGCGGCCGCGCTCGACGAGCCGCTCGAGGCCATCGACGACCGCTGCGCGCTGCTGGCTCGACGCCGTCGGCTGCTGCGGGAACAGGGCGAGACCATCTGGCCCGACGGCACCGCGGCAGGCCAGTACGGGTTCGTTCACGCCTTGTACCGCGAGGTCATCTACGCGCAGATGCCGGTGGCGCGCCGGCGCGAGGCCCACCGGCGCGTGGCACTGCGGGAGGAATCCGGATACGGACCGGAGGCAATCAAGCTGGCCGCGCGGCTGGCGATGCACTTCGAGCAGGCGCACGACGAAGTAGCGGCGGTGCGCTACCGCCTGCACGCCGCGCGCAACGCGCTGGTGGTGGGCGGCTTCCAGGAGGTGATCGGGCACGCCACGACGGGGCTTGCGCTGCTCCCGCGTGTGCTGGACGGACTCGAGCGCAACGAGCAGGAGCTGGGGCTGCAGCTCCTGCTCGGCATGGCCGCGGCCACCACGCAGGGCTTCGCTGCGGCGGAGGCGGAGCGTGCCTACGGGCGCGCCTGGGAGCTGAGCCGCGACGCCGGCCGGACGCCGGCGGCGGCGCTCGTCGGGCTCTACGCGTACCACCTGATGCGCGGGCGAATCCCGATGGCCCGGCAGCTCGCGGAGCAGATGCTCGACGGCGCATCGCGAGACGACGACGCCGCGCCCATCCTGTGGGGACGGATGGCGCTCGGCATTACACAGATGCACCAGGGCGAGGCGTCTGCCGCGCGCGCCTCGTTCGAGGACGCGCTCGCGCTCCACGACTCACGCCAGCGCGCCGCGTACGCCGCCATTCACCCACTGGATCTGTCCATGGTGTGCCTCGTGCACGTGTCGTGGTGCCTGTGGGTGCTGGGGTACCCTATACAGGCCGCGAAATGCAGTCGCGCCGCCATCGGTGCCGCGGCCAAGACGGCACAGCCGGCCGATCGCGCGTGCGCGACGGCCTTTGCGTCCTTCCTGTACGCGTTCCTCCGCGAAGGCCGGCGTGCCCGCGACGCGGCTGCCGCCGCGGTCCGCCTCAGCGCCGAGCACGGCCTCCACCAGTGGTGGGCGCCGAGCCTCATCACGCACGGCTGGGGGCGCGCGGCGCTCGGCGACGTGGCGGGAGGCCTCGGCGAAATGCGCCAGGGGATCGATGCCTGGCGGCGCGCCGGGGCCGAGTACGCCCTGCCCATCTACCTGGCGATGCTGGCCGATGTGTTGGGGCGAGACCGGCAGATCGAGGAAGCGTGCACCGTGCTGACCGAGGCGCTGCAGATCGCGCAGACGAGCGGCGATCGATTCTGGGAGCCTGAGATCCACCGGATTCGCGGAAACATGCTGCTCACCCTCGGGCCGCGCCAGCCACACGCGATACCGGACGCACGCGACCAGGGCACCGAGGCGCTCGAGCGCGCGCTCGCCCTCGCCCGTGTTCAGCAGACGCGGGGACTCGAGCTGCGCGCCGCAGTGAGCTTGTACCGAGCCGCGAAGCACGGCGGGAAAGAAGAAGAGGCGCGGAGCCAGCTCGCGGAGGTCTATGACTGGTTCCGCGAAGGATTCGAGACGCGCGACCTCCGCGAGGCGCGGGCGTTGCTCGCCGCCGGCAGCGGTTGACCTCGCGCCGATACGCGTCAGTCGAATCGCACCGCCGCAGTAGAATGGCCGCCGTGTACGACGCGATCGTCATCGGCGGCGGCCACAACGGCCTCACCGCCGCCGCCTACCTCGCGCGGGCCGGCCGCACCGTGCTCGT
This sequence comes from Acidobacteria bacterium RIFCSPLOWO2_12_FULL_68_19, assembly GCA_001767525.1. GTDB lineage: Bacteria > Acidobacteriota > Vicinamibacteria > Vicinamibacterales > UBA2999 > MELF01. Next base: position 31,572 of record MELF01000019.1, read on the forward strand.
GCTCGAGCGGCGCCACGTGCTCGGCGGCGCCGCCGTGACCGAGGAAGTCTTCAAGGGGTTCCACTTCTCCGTCTGCTCCTACGTCGTCTCGCTGCTCCGGCCGGAGATCATCCGCGAGCTCGACCTGCCGCGGCACGGCCTCGAGATCCTGCCGCTCGACGGCACGTTCACGCCGATGCCCGACGGCAATTACCTGTGGCGCGTCAACGACCACGCCCGGACGCGCCGGGAGATCGCGCGCCACTCGCCGGTCGACGCCGAGGCGTACGAGGACTACGGCCGCGCCATGGTCGACATGGGACGGTTCGTCAAGCCGATCCTGACCATGCTGCCGCCCGATCCCGCCTCGCTGCGCATCGACGAGCTGCGAAAGCTCCTCTTCCTCGCCCGGCGATTCCGCCGGCTCTCGGCCGAGGACCAGTACACCCAGGTCCAGCTCCTGACGATGAGCGCGGTCGACTTCCTCGATCGGTGGTTCGAGACCGACGTACTGAAGGCGACGATGGCCGCCTCGGGCATCATCGGGACGTTCCTCGGCGTGCGCTCGCCGGGAACGGCCTACGTGCTGCTCCACCACTACATGGGCGAAATCGACGGCGCGTTCCGCTCGTGGGGGCTGCCGCGCGGCGGGACCGGCGCCATCTCCAACGCGATCGCGCAGGCCGCCCGCGAGGCGGGCGTCGAGATCCGGACCGAGGCGGCCGTGTCGGGCATCCTCGTGCGCGACCACGCCGCGCGCGGCGTCGTGCTCGAGAACGGCGACGAGATTCACGCCTCCCTCGTCGTCTCGAGCGTGGATCCGAGGCTGACGTTCCTGAAGTTCGTCGACACGGGCATGCTCCCCCGGGACTTCGCCGACGACGTCCGCCGGTACAAGTTCCGCGGGTCGTCGGGGAAGGTCAACCTGGCGCTCGACGCGCTCCCCGATTTCACGTGCCTGCCGGGCCCGGGTCCGCACCTTCGCGGCGCCATCTCCATTTCGCCGAGCGTCGACTACATGGAGCGCGCCTACGACGCCGCCAAGTACGGCCGCTTCTCCCGCCGGCCCTACATCGACGTCGTCATTCCGTCGCTCACCGACCCGAGCGTCGCGCCGCCGGGCAGGCACGTCATGTCGTGCTTCGTCCAGTACGCGCCCTATCACCTGACCGAAGGCACGTGGGACGAGAAGCGCGACGAGTTCGGCGACGCGGTCGTCGACACGCTGGCCGAGCACGCGCCGAACCTGCGCCGCATCATCCTGCACCGGCAGGTGGTCACGCCGCTCGACCTCGAACGCGAGTGGGGGCTCTCGGAAGGCAACATCTTCCAGGGTGAGCTGACGCTCGAACAACTGTTCTTCCTCCGGCCGGCGCCGGGCTGGGCCCAGTACGCCACGCCCATCCGGCAGCTCTACATGTGCGGCTCGGCGACGCACCCGGGCGGCGGGGTGATGGGAGCCCCCGGGCGAAATGCGGCGATGAGAATCCTGCAGGACACCCGGTCGTGAGCACAGTCGTCATCATTGGTGGAGGACACAACGGCCTGACCGCCGCGTTCTATCTGGCGACAGCTGGATTGAACCCGCTCGTGCTCGAACAGAGCGATATCGTCGGTGGCGGCGCGATCACGACGGAGATCCATCCCGGCTTCCGCGGTCCGGCCCTCACCCACCGCGCCTCGGTCCGTGCCGACATTGCCGCCGACATGCAGTTGACGCGGCACGGCCTCGCGTTCATCGACGGCCCCGTCGAGGCGTTCGCGCCGGCGCTCGACGGTCCACCGGTGGTCGTCTACGCCGACGAGCGGCGCACCGTCGAGGCGCTCGGTCGGGTGCACGCCGGCGATGCCGGAGCCTTTCCGCTCTATCGCTCGGCGATCGACGCGGTGAGCGGCGCCCTGGCGCCGCTCGTCGCCTCGCCGGCGCCCGACATCAACCACCTCAACCCGCACGATCTCTGGCATCTGCTGCTGGCCGCCCGCCGGTTCCGCGCGCTCGGGAGAAGGGACGCCTACCGGCTGCTGCGGTGGGGGCCGATGCCGGTTGCCGATCTGGTGAGCGAATGGTTCGCCTCCGATGCGCTGCGCGCCCTCGTGGCCGCCCCGGCGATTTCCGGCACGATGTTCGGACCGCGATCGGCGGGAAGCGGCCTCGTGCTGCTGCTGCGGGAAGCGGGCGCGCGGCTCGCGGAACGGCCGCGACAGGTGCGCGGCGGACCGGGCGCGCTGACCGCGGCGATGGCCGCCGCCGCACGCGCCGCCGGCGCCGAAATCCAGACGGGCGTCCGCGTCGAGCGCGTGCTCGTCGCGGGCGGGCGCGTCGCCGGTGTCGTGGCGGGCGGCCGCGAGATGACGGCAGGCGCCGTCGTCTCGGCCGTCGACCCGAAGACGACGTTCCTGCGGTTGGTCGAGCCGGAGCACCTGGCTCCCGACTTCCTCGCCAGGATCCGGAACTACCGCGCGGCCGGCGCCATCGCCAAGGTGAACCTGGCGCTCTCGGCGCTGCCGGCGTTCGCGGCTCCCTCTGAAGTCCTTTCCGGACGCATTCACCTCGGTCCCGGCCTCGACTACCTCGAGCGGGCGTTCGACCACGCCAAGTACGGCGAGCTGTCGGGGGAGCCGTGGCTCGACGTGGCGATTCCGACGATTCTCGACCCCGGCCTCGCGCCGGAGGGCGCGCACGTGCTGTCGGCGTACGTGCACTATGCGCCGTACCGGCTGCGCGGAGGCGAGTGGGCCGCGGAGAAACGACCGCTGCTCGACCGGTGCCTGGCGACGCTCGATCGCTTCGCCCCGGGCATCGCCCGCCTCGTTGTCGCCGCCGACGTCATCACACCGGCGGAGCTCGAAACGCGCCACCTCTTCCACGGCGGCCACATCTTTCACGGCGAGCTCGCGCTCGACCAGCTTTTCAGCCTGCGGCCGGTGCCGGGAGCCGGCAGGTACCGGAGTCCGCTCGGCGGGTTGTACCTGTGTGGCGCCGGCACCCATCCCGGCGGGTTCATGTCCGGGGGCAGCGGCCGGATGGCGGCACGCGAGGCCGCCAAAGACCTGGGGGCCTGACCGCAATGACCCGGCCTATACTCCTGAGGTGGCTCGCGCCCTGCTGGCCGCGGCGGTCATCGCATGCGTGCCAGTGTCCGCCCTCGCGCAGCAGGCCACGCTGCGCGGCGTCGTCACCGACGCGTCCGGCGCGGTGGTGGCGGGCGCCCAGGTCATGTCGAGCCGCGCCGATCGCGGCGTCGAGCGGACGATTGCCACCGACGCGGGCGGCCGCTTCGTCTTCCCCGAGCTCGCTCCGGGCACCTACGATCTGGTCGTCGAGCTGATTGGATTCGAGCCGGTCCGCCGCAGCGGGCTCATCCTCGAGGCGGACGCCGCACTCGATCTCTTTCTCGTGCTGCGGCCGGCGCCGCTCAGCGAGGCGGTCGCCGTCTCCGGGAGCTTCCTGCGCGACGATCGGGCGGCCGCGGCCCTCGTGCTCGGGCGCGACTTCCTCGACCGGCTGACGTTCGAGAGCCGCTCGCTGCAGTCGATCGTGGCGCTGGCGCCGGGCGTGGTGCCCCAGGGCGACGGGCTCTTCAGCGCCGACGGCAGCCGCACGACGACCAACTACGTGACGATCGACGGCGTATCGGCCAACATCAGCGTGCCGCGGATGGCGCCGGCGCAGGTCGGCGTCCGCCTCCCGCCGGGCGCCGAGACCGACACCAGCGCGAGCGGCGCCAACGCCGCGCTCGGCGGCTTCGCCGGCGGCAGCGAGCTCGTCCAGATCGAGGCGCTCGAGCAGGTCCGCGTCGAGACGTCGGCGTATTCGGCGCGCTTCGGGCGCCAATCGGGGGCGCAGGTCCAGCTCGTATCCCGCTCCGGCACGAACCAGTTCACCGGCAGCGTCTTCGAATACCTGCGCGACTCGCGGCTCGACGCGCACGACTGGTTCTCCAATGCGAACCCGCGCGCGCGCCGCGCGCCGTACCGGCAGCAGCAGTTCGGCGGCGTGCTCGGCGGTCCGATCGCGCGGGACCGGGCGTTCTTCTTCCTCTCCTACGAGGGACGCCAGCGCGACTCGGCGCCCGCGGTCCGGGAGCTGCGCGTGCCGTCGCTCGAGCTTCGGACGGCGCCGGCGCTCGCGCCGGAGCTGGTGCGCCTCCTGAACGCCTATCCGCTCCCTCACGGCCCGGAATTCGTCGGCCCGCAGGGGCAGCCGCTCGGCGCCGCGCCGTTCTACGACGGCTCGCCGGGACACCAGGGCTCGAACGCCTACAGCGCGAAGGTCGACTACACGGTCGGACCGCGGCTCGTGCTGACCGGCCGGTTCAACCAGGGGCTGTCGGACCGCACGAGCTTCGTGCTGGCCCAGCGAAACCGAAACGCCGGCGACGCGCGCACGCTGACGGTGAACGGCCGCTCCGCGTTCGGGGCGCGGCTGCTGCACGAGTGGGCGGTCAATTACAGCCGGAACAGCGCCGACAACGGCAACACGATCACCGACCGCTTCGACGTCTTCCCGATCACCGAGCGTGCGCTGCTGCCGGAGATCGCGCCGGCCAGCGCCAGCGTGCTCGTCTCGCTGCCGGGCCTGGTGGAGGACTACTCGCTCGGGCCGGCGGTCGCCAACCGCCAGGTGCAGGTCAACCTCGTCGACAGCGTCTCGTGGAACACCGCGCGGCACAGCCTCCGGTTGGGCGTCGACCTCCGGCGGCTGACGCCGACTTACGGTCCGACGGAGTACCGCAGCGTCGTCACCTTCAACACGGTCGAGTCGTTGCTCGGCAATCGCGCCGATCAGCTCACCATTGGATCGTCGGATCAGGTGCGGCTCGCGGTGGTGGCGTTTTCCTCCTACGCGCAGGACACGTTCCAGGTGACGCGCCGGCTGACGCTCGACTACGGCGTCCGGTGGGAAGTGAATCCGGCGCCGCGAGGCCTCGACAAGCCGCTCTACACGCTCGGCGGATTTCCCGACCTGGCCGCGCTGCGGCTCGCCCCGGCAGGCACGCCCCTCTATCGGACACGGTGGCGCGAGCTGGCGCCGCGGATCGGCGGCGCCTATCGGCTGCGCGACGCCGGCGCACAGAGCACCGTGCTCCGCGGCGCATTCGGCCTGCACTACGACCTCGGCACGGGCGCGACCTCCACCGCCGCGCGGATGTTTCCCTACAACCGCACCGTACGCCGGACGAACGTCCCGTTTCCGTCCGAGGATCGGCTCGCGCAGGCCGCGCCGCCGCTCAGCCTCGAACCGCCGTACCGCGCGCAGGACTTCACGGTCGTCGACTCGCGCCACGCGCTACCCCGCACGTGGCAGTGGTCGGCCGGCCTCGACCAGAGCTTCGGCGCCGACCGCATCTCCGCCACCTACACCGGGCGCGCGGGACGGCGCCTGCTGCGCCGCTACTTCTACGCGTTCGACGCCGTACGCCCGGTGAATCCCGCCTTCCCGGGCGTGCGGCTGAACGTCACGCGCAACGACCCGGGCTGGGGCGACGACTCCGACTATCACGCCCTGCAACTGCAGTACAACCGGCGGCTGTCGCGCGGCCTGCAAGCGCTCGCCAGCTACACGCTCGCCCGCGCCACCGACTCGGGCTCCGACGACGCGACGGTGAACCTGGCCGACAGCGCGACGATGCCGACCTACTACTATGGCTACTCGCGCTTCGATCGCCGGCACATGGCGAACGTCTCGGCGATGTACCTGCTGCCGGGGGCGCCCATCGCGCGGGCGCTGCTGAACGACTGGTCGATCAACCTCAGCGTGTACGCGCAGAGCGCACCGCCGCTCAACGTCACCTACACCTATCGCGACCCGGTGGACAATTTTCTCTATCCCTATCGCGTCGATCTCGTGGCTGGTGAGCCGATCTGGATCGCCGACGGCCGGGCTCCAGGGGGACGCAGACTGAACCCGGCCGCCTTCCGCGTGCCCACCGGCGCGCTCGCCGGGGCAAACCGGAATCAGGTGAGTCACGGCAACCAGACGCGCAACAGCGTGCGCGGCTTTCCCACGTGGCAGGCCGACCTCGCGCTGCAGCGGCAGTTGCGGCTCGGCGGCCGGCGCGCGGCCCAGGTGCGGGCCGAGGCGTACAACGTCTTCAACCATCCGAACTTCGCGCAGCCCGACGCGTCGATCGGCACCCTGGTCGGCGCGACGGGACAGTTCATTCCGGCGCCGCTCTTTGGCCGGGCGACAGGGTCCGGCGGTTTGGGATTTCCCGGCGGCGGCATCGGCCAGATGGCGCCGACTGGCGGCGCGCGAACCATCCAGCTCGTGCTGCGTCTACACTTCTAAGGGCATCGACCATGAAGAATCGCCTGCTGTCGGTCGTCGTGCTCGTCGCCGCGTCTGTCGGTCCGACGGCGTTCTTCGCGCAGGCGCCGGCGAGGGCGCAGGGACGCGGCGGCGCCCAGGTCCAGCGCCCCCCGCGCGACGTGCGGGAACAGACCGCGGGCACCGCGGTCGTCCGCGGCCGCGTGCAGACCTCCGACACCGGCGCGCCGCTCCGCCGCGCCCAGATCCGCGCCGTGTCGCCGGGCAGCCGCGAGACGCGGTTGGTGACGACCGACGCGGAGGGACGTTTCGAGCTGCGCGATCTGCCCGCGGGACGCTGGGAGCTCACCGCCTCGAAAGGCGGCTACGTGACGATGCGCTACGGACAGCGCCGGCCGTTCGAGGCAGGCCGGCCGATCGAGCTTGCCGACGGCCAGCTCCTGCAGCAGGTCAACTTCGCCTTGCCGCGCGGCGCCGTGATCGCCGGACGCGTGCTCGACGAGTTCGGCGAACCGGTGGCCGGCGCGCGCGTGCAGGCGCTGCGCTATCAGTTGTCGCAGGGCACGCGGCGGCTCGCGCCCTCCGGCATGTTCGCCCAGACCGACGATACCGGCGCGTTCCGCCTCTACGGCCTGATGCCGGGCGAGTACTACGTGAGCGCCATGCTGCGCGCGCTGCCGGCCGACGACACCGCCGACGCCACCGGCTATGCCCCGACCTACTACCCGGGCACCGGCAGCGTCACCGAGGCGCAGCCAGTGGCGCTCGGCGTCTCTGAAGAAGCCACCATCGCCTTCGCGCTCCAGGCGGTTCGGACGGCGCGGATTTCCGGCACCGTCGTCAACTCCATGGGCTTTCCGCTCTCGAACGGCACCGTGATGCTCCTGGCGCCCGACATGGTCGGCACCGGCCCGCTGATGTTCGGCGCGGGCAATCGAGTTCGACCGGACGGGTCGTTCGTGCTGTCGAACGTCGCGCCCGGCTCCTACACGCTGACGGCGACCAACGGCGGACCCGGGGGCCGCGGCGGCGGCGGAGGCGAAATCGAGCTCGGAACGTTGCCGGTCACCGTCGCCGGAGACGACGTGACGGGCGTGACCGTGGTGACCGGGCGCGGCGCGACCGTCACCGGGGCGGTCGTCGCGGCCCAGGGAAGCGGCGCGACACTCCCGCGAGCCAACCTGCAGGTGACCGCGCAGGTCGTCGGAGGCGCGTTTGGCGGCCTCCCCGGCCTGGGCGGGCCGGGCGGATTCGGCGCCAGGCCGGGACAGGTCGCCGAGGACGGGACGTTCACGCTGACCAACCTGTTCGGATCGCGCCTCATCCGCGTCAACGGCCTGCCACAGGACTGGATGCTCGAGTCGGTCACCGTGGACGGCCGCGACGTGACCGATCGGCCGCTGGAGCTGGCGGCCAATGTGGAGGTCACCGGCGCCCGCATTGTCGTCACCGATCGGGTGACGGAGGTCTCGGGCTCGGTGCTCGACACGAGCAGCAAGCCTTCGCGCGACTACACCGTGGTCCTCTTTCCCGACGAGGAAGCCAGGTGGACGGCGCCGTCGAGGTACGTCCGATCGGCGCGTCCCGACCAGGAAGGTCTGTTCAAGGTCCGCGCGCTGCCGCCGCACGACCGGTACCTGGCGGTGGCGGTCGACTACCTGGAACAGGGCGAGGAGGGCGACGCCGAGCTGCTCGCCTCGCTCAAGGGGCGCGCCACCGCGTTCCGTCTGCGCCCCGGCGAGCCGGCGACGGTCAGTTTGAAGCTGGTCGAACGCTGATGGCGGACCTGCGGTACCCGGTGGGACGGTTCGACCCCGCGGCGCCGGCAACGGCGGACATGCGCGGACCGGCCGTGGCCGTCATCGCCGAGCTGCCGACGCGCCTGCGAGCCGCCGTGGCCGGGTTGACCGACGCGCAGCTCGACACGCCGTACCGCCCCGGCGGATGGACCGTGCGGCAGGTCGTCCATCACGTTGCCGACAGCCATCTGAATGCCTATATCCGTCTGAAGTTCGCCCTCACGGAAGAGAAGCCGGCGATCAAGCCGTACGACCAGGACGCGTGGGCCGGGCTGGCCGACAGCCGTCTTCCGGTCGAGATGTCGCTCGCGACCCTCGATGGCGTGCACGCGCGCTGGACGGGGCTCTACCGGTCGCTCACCGACGAGCAGTTCGGCCGGACGTTCCGCCATCCTGAAATCGGGACCGTCACACTCGACAGGCAGTTGCAGATGTACGCGTGGCACGGCCGTCATCACGTGGCGCACATCACGGCGCTGCGCGAGCGCGAAGGCTGATAGGATAGTCATCCATATGGCGGCTCCGAAGAAGGACGCGACCTCCGACAGACCCGAAATCGGCGATGCCCTCGGGATGATCGAGACCCGGGGCCTGGTCGGCATGATCGAGGCCGCCGACGCGATGCTCAAGACGGCCAACGTCGTCCTGGTGGGCTGGCAGAAGGTCGACGCCGGGCTGGTGACGGCCTTGATCCGGGGCGACGTCGGGTCGGTCAAGGCCGCGACCGACGCGGGCGCCGCGGCCGCGCGGCGCGTCGGGGAGCTCATCGGCGTCCACGTCATTGCGCGGCCCGCCGACGACCTGGAGAAGGTGTTCCCGATTCGCTAGGACTTCCGCACGACGGCGCCGGTGCGGCGCTTCCGCTGGCGCGCGGCCAGCGGACGGATCGACAGCTCTTCCCCCACCATCAGCAGCGGCTGCGTCGGGTGCTCCATGTTGAAGAAGCCTCCGTCCTGCGTCCGGGCGTACAGCTGGTCGCCGCCGATGTAGAGCGTCATCGGCCCGCCGTCGCCGATGGCTTCGTAGAGGCGGACGCCGAACACGTCGCGGAGCGCGGCGAGCAGCCGCCGCAGCCGCGGAATCGAGAATCCGCGGCGGCGGAGGTCCCCGAGCACCTGCAGCTCCAGCACGTCGAGCGGCGTGTAGCGGCGTTCGGTGAAACCGCCGGCTTCGGTGCGATGGGACGCAATTGCCGGCGTGAAGAGCCGGCGCGCGTCCCACCACTGGAGCTGCCGTGCGCTCAGGCCGGTGAGCGACGCCACCTCCCGCGACGTGTAGTGCTTCTTGAGTTTCACCGCTCGATGTCCAGACAGGCCACGGAGCCGCGGAGACACGGAGACCAAGAGGAGTTGAACCCTCTGTGTCTCTGTGTCTCCGTGGCTTGTCTCACAACCCGAACCGATCCGGGCGCACCAACTGCAGCTCCGGGCGCTCGCCTCCGCCGAGCACGAGATCGGCGACGAGCGACGCGGTGAGCGGCGCAAGGAGCACACCGTTGCGGTAGTGCCCGGTGGCGTAGAAGACGCCGGGCATGCCCTTCGAGGGGCCGATGATCGGCAGCTCGTCGGTGCTGGCGGGACGGAGCCCCGCCCGCGCGCCTTCGAAGACCGCGCCGCCGAGCGCGGGAACGAGCCGCTCGGCGCGCTCGAGGAGCCGGCGGACGCCGTCGGCGGTCACGCTCTCGTCGAAGCCGACTTCTTCGGCGGTCGAGCCGACCAGCACGCTGCCGTCCTCCCACGGCACCATGTAGCCGCCGGATCCCCACACGATGCGTGAGAGCGGCGGCTGCGGCAGCCGCAGTTGCAGGATCTGGCCGCGAACGGGACGCACCGGCGGCGAGGGCGCCGTGTCCACCGGAATTCCGCCCGACCAGCTTCCGGCGGCGAGGACCACGGCATCGGCGTCGAGCGTCGCCTCCGCGGTCTCGACCGCGGCACGCCCGTTGAGGTGTGCGATCCGCCGGGCGCGCGCCACCACGAGCTGCACGCCCCGGTTGACGCCCGCGCCGACGAGCGCCTCCATGAGCGCTGCGACGCGTACGTATCCATGCGGCGGAATGAGGAGCGCCGCTCTCGCCTCGGTCGTGAGCGCCGGTTCGGACCGGCTGAGCTCGCCTTGGTCGAGCATCGTGGCGGTGACGCCGGAGTCGGCCAGGGCGCGCCCGTGCCGCTCGAGCGCCCGCGCCTCCTCGTCGGTACGCGCCACCTGCAGCGTGCCCGTCCGGCGGTACTCGATCGATCTCCGCGCGTCGGCGGACACGCGGCCGATGAAGCGTTCGTACTGGTCCAGGCCGGCGACGCCCAGTTGCAGCAGAGCGGCTGAATGTCCCTCGATGTAGGGCGCCAGCATTCCCGCCGACGCACGCGTAGCCCCCTGGCCGCTGCCGCGCGGGTCGATCACGCGGACCGCGGCGCCGCGCGCGGCCAACTCGTACGCAATCGCGCAGCCGACGACTCCGGCCCCGACGACGATGACTTGCATAGGATGATTCTAGTCGGTAGGTGGTAGTCGGTAGGTGGTAGCCGGTAGGTGGTAGCCGGTAGGTGGTAGCCGGTAGGTGGTAGCCGGTAGTGAGCGGGCCACGCGACAGGCGCTGGGCGGTAGGTGGTTGGACCGCTATGCGGGCCGGAACGCGAATGTCGTACTCGTTGCGTCCGCCCGCATAGCGGTCCCAGCCGCGCGAAGCGCGGCAGAAGAGACTGGCAACCAGCCAAGGGATTCTGCCGGGATATCAAGGGGCGGAGCCCCCTTGGCTGGTTCAGAACCGAAACTGCATTCCCACTTCGACGCGCCGCGCCTGCGCCGCCGACGTCGGGCTGAGGAAGAAGGGCGACTGCTGGTTGCCGCTGAAGTTGAGGAAGTTCGTCCGGTTCAGGACGTTGAAGCCCTGGACGTAGAACTCGACCCGGAAGCGGCTGTCGTCGGCGCCGCCCGGGCCGAAAAAGCCGCCGCCGGCGCCGCCACCACCGGGTCCGCCGCCGGGGCCACCGGCAACGACGACGGGACCGCCGCCGCCCGGGCCGCCGGGTGGATCGTCGCGCCGGCCGCCGAACCCGAATCCACGTGTGAAGCGCACGTTGAGGTCGAAGCGGGCGGCGCCCCGCGCCATGTTGCGGCCGATCCCGGCTGGCCGGTCGTTGGTCACCCCGTCGCGGTTGTCGTCGCGGCCGGTAATGATGGTGTAGGGGGCGGCCGACTGCGCGAGGGCGTTCACGGAGGCGCGGACGAGGAGCGGCAGGCCGACGTTCACCATCGCATTGAACCGGTGGCGCACGTCCTGTGAGGACGGTCCCCACTCGGCGTCGGGGTTCCGGCTGTCGGCCGGCAGCGAGAGCGGGTTGTCGGCGTGGCTGCGCGCCTTCGCCCACGTGTAGTTGCCGCCGATCAACATGCGCCGCTGCGGCACCCGGTAGAACAGGTTCGCGTTGACGCGGTCGATGGCCGACCGCCCCGTCGACTCAATCAGCGTGACGGTGCCGACGCCCGGCTCCGGCCGGAGGCCGGAGGCGTCGGGCGCGTTCACGTCGCGCGAGCGCAGCTGATTTCGTCCGCGGATCCGGTTGTAGGAGGTCTGGAACGTCAGGTTCTGTGTGATCGGCCGCTCGAGACCGATCGACGCCTGGTGGACGTAGGGCATGCGCAGGTCCGGCGACGCCTGCACGCGCCCGCTGCCCAGGACGGTCGCGGCGACGCTGCCCGTCGGGTCCGGATATCCGGGGTCGAGGACGAGCAGGTCGCGCTGCGCGCCGGCGGCGCCCGTCACGCGCAGCGTCTGGTCGTGCAGGCTCGACTCGTACCAGTCGTGAAAGATCCCGTAGCCCCCGCGGACGGTCACCCGGGCGCGCCGCGGCGTGAACGTGAAGCCGGCCCGCGGCATGAGATTCATCGCGTCGCCGATGTTCGTCTGCAGCTCCTCCCGCACGCCCGCGCTGAGCGACAGGGCGCGAGTGAGACGGAAGTCGTCCTGCCAGTAGACGCCGAGCTGGTACTGGGAGAACGCCGTGCGGAGCTGTCCGAGCCGCTGCGTGAACGCGTTCGGCCGGCCGGCGAGAAACGCCTCGAGGCTGCCGAAGGTGAAGGTGCCGGCCGCGTTGCGCGCATCGAAGTTGCGATAGGCGCCCGCCTCGAAGAGCATCCCCGCGCGCATCGCATGCCGCCGCCCGACGTTGAAGTCGAAGTCGTCTCCGATCTCGAGCGTCCGCGTCGACCCGTCGCTCGCCACGCCGGCGCCGCCGCTGCTGAACGCGTCGATGACGATCACGGCGGGCGCGTCCGACGCTGATCGTGAGGCGTCCTCCTGGACGTTCCACTGCACCCGCATCTGGTTGAGCGCGTTCCTGCCGAAGACGCTCTGGACGGAGGTGCGCACCTGGTGCTCGGTCGAAGCGCGGCTGAAGGCGCGCTCCGTCAGGTTGAAGTCGCCGACACCGAGATTGCGGCGCTCGTTCTCGCTGCGCCGGTACTCGAACCGCAGCGTCTGGCTCGTCGTCAGACCGTGCTCAAGGCCGACGGTCACGTTGGTTTGCTCGAAGGGGCGCTTCACCTGGTCTGCGATCCGCGCCTCGGGCCGGAGCGCCACGATGGTCGTGGAGTCGAACGACCGGTTGCCGTCGACGGTGAAGCGGAGCGAGGTGCGGTTGCCGACGATGGGCCCGCGCAGGCCGACGGTGAAGCGGCGGAACTGCTCCGGCGTCTCGGTTCGAGCAAAGGCGTTCCGCGCGTTCAGCACGTCGTTGCGCAGCCCGACGTTGGCGTTGCCGCTCCACTCGGTGAGCCCGGGCCGCGTGATGATGTCCACCTGCACCCGGCCGGCTTCGTGGTTGTCGGCCGAGAACGAGTTGGTGCGGAAGCGGATCTGGCGGATTTCATCCCGGTTCGGCAGCCGGCCGCCGCGGAAGCCGTTCACGTTGAAGACCGCCCCGGCGCCGCCCGTCATCGCCTCGAGCTGGGCGCGCAGCTCGTCAGGGTCGTCCGACAGCTCCGCGATCTCGTCCTCTTCGAGTGTAGTGGTGAGCGCATTGCCGCGCGTGTCGCCGGCGGCCGGTCCGGTGACGACGATCTCTTCCTGCACGCCGGCGATGAAGAGCGTCACCGTCTGGTTGTTGGCGCCGCGCCGCAGCGTCACCGTCGCCGAAAAAGGACCGAACCCGCTCGCGTCGACCTGCAGCACGACCGGCCCGAGCGGCAACGCCGCCAGCGTCGTCTGGCCGCGCTCATCGACGTCCGCTTCGCGCATGAGCCCGGCCGCCGTGGCCACACGTACGTGCGCCGTGGGAATCGACGCCCCCGTCTGGTCGATCACCGTGACGCGCAACTGCGCGTTCGTCCCCTGCGCCGCACCCGGCGCCGCGGCGAGCAGGACGGCCAGAACGGCAACGATGACCGGGCGCGTCGTCACTTCGTGAAAACGTCTCCGCGAAAGCTCGGATTGATGCGGTAGCTGCCGACCGTCCATTCTTCGGTCGTCGTCTCGCTCGTGCCGCGCGTGATGAGATGCGGCAACCGGATCCCGTTCACCGTCTTGTACTCGGCCAGCGTCATCTGCAGCGTGCGCGGCTGCCCGCCGGTGGCCGGCGGCGGTCCCACATCGCCGCGCCGGCCGCCGCGCCGGCCGCCAACGAAGAACTGCGGCGCCGCGCCCTGCCACGTGATCATCATCGGCAGGTGCGACCCCTGGTCGAGGAACAGGCGCGTCACCCCTCCGGCGCCGAGCGTGATCTCCAGCACGTCGGCCCTGCCGTCGGGCGCTTCGGCCGTGCCGACCCATGCCACCGGTCCGTCGGCCGCGAGGAGCCATGCGAGCAGGAAGCGCGAGAGCTCCGCCTGCCACGCGCGGCGCCGCGCCGCTTCGATCTGCGCCGGATCGACGGCGGCGCCCCTGCCGGCATCCGCTGCGGCGCCGCCGGGGTCGCCGCCGCCACCGCCAAGACCACCGCCGAAGCCGCCTGCGCCGCCACGACCGCCGCCGCCGCGCCCGCCGAAGCCTCCAAGGAAGAACCCGCCGCGGCCGCTGTTCTCCTCCCACACGGTGGAGCCGTTCAACACCTCCGTGCGAACGATCGCGGGACCGCCGCCGGGCGGGCTGAGATCCTCGTCGCGCCGCCACTTGTCGGGCAGCTCGACCCGGACCTGCAGCTCGCCCTCGATCGTGGCCTGGCCGGCAAGCCGCTTGAAGTCCCCGCGCGCGTCGAGCGTCCTGACGGCGCGCAGCCGCTCCTCCCCACCCACGGCGCGGCGAGCCTCCGAGAGCAGCGACGCCCCCCGTGCGGCGTCCTGGGCCCGCAGTGGACCGGCCACGCAGCAGATGGCTGCAACCACGAACAGCACGCCCGAGATACGGGGACGATGAGGCATTGGCATTCTGATTCTACCTACGCCGCCTTGCTGCTGTCCGTTGCGGCGCGTGCGTGTGTGTCACAGAGATTTCACAGTCCGGCAAGCGACTTGCCGCAGCCCATACTCCCCACGATTCGAGCACGGACTGCGCTCCGTGGAGTTCCGCTCATGCGCACTCCGTGGAGGACGGGGTCCGGAAAGGAGGTCGTGGCGGCGCGGCGGCGACCCCGCGGGTTTCGGCCGGAAAACGCGCGCCAGGGCAGGGCACGCGCCTTGCTCCTGGCCGGCCTGAAAGGAGCTCGCCATGGAGATCGGGAGAACGGCCCTTGCCGGCATGGCTGCCCTCTGCGTCACGGCGGGCGCCGGCGGTGTCTATCTCGCTACGCGCGGCGAAGCCCCGGCGTCCGATGTGCCTGCACCAAGTGTCGCGCTGGAGGCGACCGAACGGGAAGTGGAGCCGGCGCCGCCGATCGCCGTCGATGCGGCCGGCCCGGCGCCGCCGCGCGCGAGGGACGCGCAGCCGTCTCCACAGGTCGAGCGCCGCGGCGCCGCGCGTCCGGCGTCGGCGCGCGCCGCTGCGCGCGTGTCCGTCCCGGTACGGCCACAGCCAAAGGCCGACACGGCCGAGGCGCCGCCGTTCCTCCCGGTGGCTGACGCAGGAGCGGCGGACCTGCCGATCGCGGCCCCCGTCGTCGCCGAGACCGCCGAGCCGCCGGGAGCCGCAGAGCCTCCCGCGCCGGAGTTCGTGGACCTCGTCGTCGCCGCCGACTCCGTCGTCGGCCTCCAACTGGAAACATCGCTGACGAGCGAGCGCGCCAAGATCGAGGACCACGTCCTCGCACGTGTCACGCGCGACGTACGGGTGGGCGATCGGGTGGCCATTCCCGCCGGTGCGCAGGCGCTCGGCGAGGTGACGCTCGTCGAGCGCGGCGGGCGGCTGCGCGAGCGCGCGCGCCTGGCCGTTCGCTTTACGTCGCTCGTGCTCGCCGACGGCACCCGGGTGCCCATTGAGACCGCGCCGATCTATCGCGAGGGCGACGCGCCCGGCGGAGAAAGCGCCGCCAAGATCGGCGGCGGCGCCATTGGCGGCGCCATCATCGGAGGCATCCTGGGCGGCGCCAGGGGCGCCGCGGTCGGCGGCTCGATCGGCGCCGGCACGGGCACGGCGGCGGTACTGGCCGGGGGACGCAAACCCGCCATATTTCCGGCGGGAACGCCCGTCACGGTTCGCCTGCTCGAACCCGCCACCGTTACGGTTGAACCGTAGGCGTCGGGCTCTGGGCTCTAGGCTTCGGGCTCTGGGAATTGGGAGTTGGGCGTTGGACGTTGGGAATTGATTGAGAGTTGGCCCATAGCCTGACGCCCAAAGCCCTTCGAAAGCTCTTGGGGTAAGATCACGCGCCAGAGGTTAAAGACCTATGACGATTCGTGTTGCGCTTGCGGCGCTCGTTGCCGCGCTCTTGGCGATGCCTGCGCTCGCGCAGGTCCAGAAGAAGGAAGTTCCCGGCATCCGGAACTACTCGCGCGTGGACGCCACGGTGGGCTGCGGTGGGGCGGTTGATCCGGTGGCGATGGCCACCTTGAAGAAGGAAGGCTTCGTCTCGGTCATCAACCTCCGGCTCCCGACCGAGGAAGGCGCGAATGTCGAGGCGGGGCGCGCGGCGGCACAGGCTGCCGGCCTGAAATACATCCATCTGCCGTTCAATGCGGCGCAACCCGACTCGAAGGTGGTTGACAGCTTCCTTGCCGCCGTGGCCGACAAGAGCAATCAGCCGGTCTTCATCCACTGCGGCTCGGCGAGCCGCGTGGGCGGCATGTGGACGATCAAGCGGGCGCTCCAGGACAAGTGGCCGCTCGACAGGGCGCTGGCGGAAGGGAAGGCGATCGGCCTGAACAACCCCGGGCTCGAGACGTTCGTCACCGGCTACATCAAGAGCCATCAATAGGCAACTCCCAACCTCCAACTTCCCCAATTCCCAACTCCTACGCATCGACCGGACGGTTGGGCGTTGGGAGTTGGACGGTTGGGACTTGGGCGTTGGGACTTGGGCGTTGACATGGATCCCGCCTCGTTCCGCCGCCACGGTCACGCGCTCGTGGAGTGGATCGCGGAGTACCTGGCCGGATCCGACCGCTACCCGGTGCTGCCGCGCGTCGCGCCGGGCGACGTGCGGCGCGCCTTGCCTGCCGCCGCCCCCGAGCGCGGCGAGCCGTTCGAGGCGATCTTCGCCGACTTCGAGCGGGTCCTCGTGCCTGCCCTCACCCACTGGAACCATCCAGGCTTTTTTGGGTACTTCGCGATAACCGCCAGCGCGCCCGGCGTGCTCGCCGAGTTTCTCGCGGCCGCGCTCAACCAGCAGGCGATGCTGTGGCGCACGTCGCCGGCGGCGACCGAGCTCGAGGAGGTGGCGCTCGGCTGGCTGCGCGGCCTGCTCGGCCTTCCCGAACCGTTCGAGGGCGTCATCTACGACACCGCCTCGATTGCCACCCTGCATGCGCTCGCCGCCGCCCGGCAGGCGGCGTTGCCCGAGACCCGCGAGGCGGGACTCACCGGATGTCCGCCGCTCCGCGTCTACTGCTCCGAGCACGCCCACTCGTCGGTCGACAAGGCCGTCATGCTCCTGGGCCTCGGCCATCGCGCGCTGCGGCGCGTGCCGATCGATGGCGAGTTCCGCATGCGGGCGGACGCCCTCGACGCCGCGCTCGCCGACGATCGCGCCTCCGGCATCACGCCGCTGGCTGTGGTGGCGACCATCGGCACCACATCGACGACGAGCGTCGATCCGGTGCGCGCCATCGCGAACTCCTGCCGGCGCAACGGCGTGTGGCTGCACGTCGACGCGGCGTACGCCGGGGTGACCGCCATGTTGCCGGACTATCGACCGAGGTTCGACGGCTGGGAGCAGGCCGACTCGATCGTCGTCAATCCGCACAAGTGGCTCTTCGTCCCCTTCGATCTCAGCGCGTTCTATTGCCGGCGCATGGACGTGGTCCGCCAGGCGTTCTCGCTCGTGCCCGCGTACCTGCAGACGGCCGAAGCTGCGAGCGGCGTGCGCAACCTGATGGACACGGGCGTACAGCTCGGGCGCCGGTTCCGTGCGCTGAAGCTCTGGATGGTGCTGCGGCACTTCGGCGCGGAAGGCATCCGCGCCGCCCTCGCCGAGCACATCCGGCTGGCGCAGCTCTTCGCCGGCTGGGTCGACGCCGATCCCGACTTCGAGCGGCTCGCGCCCGTGCCGTTCAGCGTCGTGTGCTTCCGGGCCCGGCCGCGGAACTTCCACGGCGCCGCGGCGGAGCTCGACGCGCTCAACGCGCGGCTGCTCGACGCGGTGAACGCGAGCGGCGAGGTCTTCCTGTCCCACACGCGCCTCGACGACCGGTTCACGCTGCGTCTTGCGGTCGGCCACCTGCGCACGACGGACGAACACGTCGCGCGCGCGTGGGCGCTCCTCGAGCGTCACCTCGCACAGCTCGCCCCCTCGGTCGGCGGCCGCATCCAGCCGATGTCCGGGCCGACCGCGTCGCCGTGATGGACCGGCACCAGCATGCCGCCTCGTAACAATGATCTATACTGGGTGTTTGGCGAGCGCGGCGATCCCGCGGGGTCCACGTCGCGCTCGCGTTTTTTTTCCTGGCTGGAGGAGCTGCCGCCGGACGCGCGGCGCGCCGAGGAGCACCATGTCGCGTTTCATCTTCACGTCTGAATCGGTTTCCGAGGGGCACCCGGACAAGGTCTGCGACTACATCTCTGATTCGGTCCTGGATGCCTGCATCGAGCAGGACAAGCACAGCCGCGTGGCGTGCGAGACCTTGTGCAAGAGCGATACGGTGGTCCTGGCCGGCGAGATCACGACCAACGCCAGGCTCGACTTCGACCGCATCGTGCGCCAGGCCGTCCGCGAGATCGGCTACACGGATCCCTCGGAGCCGTTCTGCGATACCACCCTCAAGCTGGTGTCGCTCATCACGCGGCAGTCGCAGGAGATCGACCAGGGCGTGAACGCGTCGACCAGCCAGAGCGGCGATCAGGGGGCGGGCGATCAGGGGATCATGTTCGGCTACGCCACCGACGAGTCGCCCGAGCTGATGCCGCTGCCCCTCCTCCTCGCCCACAAGCTGACCAAGGGGCTGAGCGATGACCGCAAGGCCGGCAAGGTGGCATGGCTCCGGCCCGACAGCAAGTCCCAGGTGTCGGTGCTCTACGACAACCACACGCCGAAGGAAGTCACGGCGGTGGTCGTCTCCACGCAGCACACGCCCCAGGCCGACCAGAAGAAGATCACCGAGTACGTCCGCGAGCAGCTCGGGCCTAGGGTGCTGGGCGACTGGTGGCGGGCCAACGTCGCGCTGTACGTGAACCCCACCGGGAGCTTCACCCACGGCGGACCGTCCGCCGACGCCGGCGTCACCGGCCGCAAGATCATCGTCGACAGCTACGGCGGCGCCGGGCGCCACGGGGGCGGCGCCTTCAGCGGCAAGGACCCGTCGAAGGTCGACCGGAGCAGCGCCTACTTCTGCCGCTGGGTCGCCAAGCAGGTCGTGGCGTCAGGACTCGCCAAGAAGGTGGAAATCCAGGTCGGCTACGCCATCGGCATGGCCAAGCCCGTGTCGGTGAAGGTCGACACGTTCGGAACCGGCGACGAGCAGGCGGCCGCCGAGTTCGTGATGAATGCGTTCGACTTCCGGCCGCGCGCGATCATCGACCGGCTCGACCTGCTGCGGCCGATCTACCGCAGCACGACCAACTACGGCCACTTCGGGCGCCCTGGGCTGCCGTGGGAGACGGTCGAGAAAGCGGCGGCCGTCGCGCGTTAGCGCGCGGCGGCTAGAACCATTCGTACCAGCGGCGGATCCGGCGGGTGAGCACGCGCTGCACTTCGCCGACCTGCGCCGCCACCTGCTCGGCCTGCGGCTCGGCGATGCCCACCGACATCAGGAGCGACTGCGTGTCGTTCTGCAGCGTCTCCACCTGCCGGTCGCTCATCTCGCGCGCCATGATCGCGAGCCACAGATCGTGCGCCAGGCGCTGCGCCGTCTGTTCCGGCAGTGTGGCGCCCTTGACGGCCGCGATCGTCCGCTGCGAGAGCTCGTCCACCGCCGGCACCGCGTGCACTTCCTCGTCCTCGACGTACTTCCGGAGATCGGCGGAGAGTTCCGCCGGTGCGGCCGGGTCCGACCCGGACGCGACGTACTGCAGCCCTCGCTGAATGTCTCTCAGATCGCCTTGCGTTCCGGCATCGGGAACGGCAACGGGGCCGTCGGCCTGGCGGCAACCGGCCAGCAGCAGCACGAGCAGGACGACGAGCAACACAGGATGAAACCCTGATCTCATGGGGTTCCATTCTAATTAGTTCCGCGGCATCGCGCGAATCGTCGCCGCCTTGACGATCGCCCACGCCTCGTCCCCGGCCTTCAGCCCCAGGCGCCGCCACGCGTCGCGCGTGACGAGCGCGGCGAGGCGGAACCCGCAGTCCAGACCGACGCGGACGAACGGCCCTTCCATCGCCTCGGTGACGACGGTGGCGCGCCAGCGGTTCATCACGCTCGAATCGCTGACGTCGTGGCGCGCCAGCGCGACGTCCTCGGCCCGGATGCAGAGCGCCACCTCGTGCCCCGCCGCCGCGGGCGCCTGCGCCCGCACTTCCCGCCCCGCCACCACGACGCGCGCCAGGCCGTCCTCGACGGCGGCGATGCGGCCGAGGAGGATCGTGTCGATGCCGACGAGGCGTGCGGCCGCGGCCGACGCGGGATGGTCGAACACCTCTTCGGTCGTGCCGCTCTGGATGATCCGCCCTCCGTCGATCAGCACGGTCCGATCCGCCAGCGTCAGCGCGTCGGCGCGGTCGTGGCTGACGATGTACGCCGGAATGGCCAGGGCGCGGATGAGCGAGCGAAGCTCCTCGCGCAGTTCGTCTCCCGTCGGCCGATCCACGGCCGACAACGGCTCGTCGAGCAGCAGCAGCTTCGGCCGGCGGAAGACCGCGCGCGCCAGCGCGACGCGCTGCTGCTGGCCGCCGGAGAGCTGCCGGGGCCGGCGCTCCTCCAGCCCGCGCAGCCGGAACGTGTCGAGGAGCTCGCCGACCCGCGCGGCAACCGCCGCGCGCGTCAGGCGCCGCGCGCCGAACGCGACGTTCCGCGCGACGGTGAGGTGCGGAAACAGCGCGTACTCCTGGAAGAGCCCCCCCACGTCGCGCCGGTCCGGCGGCAGGTGCACGCGCCGCTCCGCGTCGAACCAGACGTGGTCGCCGAAGCGCACGTGCCCGCGCTGCGGCCGCTCCAGCCCGGCCAGACACCGCAGCACCGTCGTCTTGCCGGAGCCCGACGCGCCGAGAAACACGGTGACGCGCGGCTCGCCGATCGGATCCTGCCAGCGGCAGGCGACCGACGCGCTCTCGTGGCTCGCCCCGCCGGAGTCGCGCGAAGGCGGGTACCGGAACTCGAAATCGACGTCGAGCAGCGTCATAGCGGGAGCGGGCGCCGCTGCAGCGAGTAGGTCACTCCCAGGACGGCGGCCGCGAACACCACCAGCAGCGCCGACGCCGCGTTGGCCGACGCGTAGTCGAGCGCCTGAACGTCGTCGTAGATCGCGAGCGCGATCGTCCGGGTGACGCCCGGAATGTTGCCCCCCACCATCAGAACGACGCCGAACTCGCCGACCGTGTGCGCGAACGCCAGCACGAGCCCGGCGAGGACCGCCGGCCAGGACAGCGGCAGCACGACGGTGAGAAACGTGCGCGGTCCAGACGCGCCGAGGCAGCGCGCGGCCTCGATGAGGCGATGATCGACCGCCGCGAACCCGGAGGCGAACGGCCGAACGGCGAACGGAAGGTTGTACACGACCGACGCAAGCAGGATGCCGGCGAACGAGAACGGCAGCGTCCCGTCGAACAGGCGTCCGTAGAGCCGTCCCACGGCGGTGTTCGGGCCGGTCGACATCAGGAAATAGAAGCCGAGCACGGTCGGCGGCAGCAGCAGCGGCACCGCGACCGCCGCGTCGACGACGGCCCGCCACCGGCGCCTCGTCGTCGCGAGCCAGTAGGCCAGCGGGAGGCCGACGATCGCGAGCAGGAGCGTCGTGAGTGCCGCCAGCTTCACCGTCAGGAGGATCGCGGTCCAGTCCATGGGGTCTACCGGGGAGGCGGGCCGAACCCGTACGCCTGGAGGAGCGCGCGTCCTTCGTCGCCGACGAGGAAGTCGCGGAACCGCTCCGCTCCCGCGCGAGAGGCGGCCCACGGGAGAATGAGCCCCCCCTGGACGAGCGGCGGATACAGTGTGTCCGGAACGTCCCAGAGGCGGCCGGCGCCGCCGAACGCCGGCGCCGCGACGAGCGACTTGGCGATGATCGCCGCGTCGGCGGCGCCGCTCTGCACGAACTGCGCGGCCTGCGCCACGTTCTCGCCGAGCACCAGGCGGCGGCTCACTCGATCCCAGATCCCCGTCCGCCGCAGCGCCGCCTCGGCGGCGCGGCCGTACGGCGCGTGCCGCGGATTGGCAACGGCGATGCGGCGGGCGCTCTCGAGTGCACGCAGCCCGTCGCGTTCCACCGGCAGCGTCGATCCGGCCGGCACCCAGACGACGAGACGTCCGGTCGCGTAGGTGAACAGGTCGCGCACCGACCCGGTGCCGCGCGACACGAGGTCGCGCGGGTAGTCCACATCGGCCGACAGATACAGGTCGTAGGGCGCCCGCTGCCGGAGCTGCGCGTGCATGCTCCCCGATGAGCCGTAGGTCGCCTCCACACGGAGCGCCGGCTCCCGCCGCGCCAGCCGCGCCGCCGCCTCGTCGAGCGCGAACTTCAGGTCGGCTGCCGCGGCGACGCGGACGACGGCGGGTCGGGCGCCGGCCGCCTGGCCCGACGCCGGCGCGGCGGCGGCCGCGGCACCGACGAGCACCAGGACCAGCAGTCTGGGCACGTGGGTCACAATTTAGTATGATTCTCTCCGATATGAGACACGGTTTTCTACTGTTTACGATTCTGCCTGCCGTTTCAGCAGGCCTCCCCCCGGCGCCGTAGATGGCCCTTTTCACCGTCCGCGCGGCCGCCGAACGGCTTGGCGTCAGCTACTCCACCTTCAAGCAGTGGATCTACAAGGGCGCCGTGCGCTCGGTTCGGACGAGCGGCGGGCATCACCGCATCGCCGACTCGGAGATCGAGCGGCTCCTCGCGGTGCAGGGGCGCCTCCCCACGGCGCCCCGCCGGCCCGCCCGGGCGCCGGGCGTGCTCGTCGCCCTCAGCGGCCGCAATCAACTGCGCGGCATCGTCGACGAGGTGCGGGTCGAGGGGCTGCTGGCACAGGTTCGGCTGCGGATCGGCGACCAGCGGCTCACGGCGGTGATCACACGCGACGCCGTCGAGGAATTGAAGCTGAAACGTGGACAGCCGGCGCTCGCGGTCATCAAGGCGACCGAGGTGATGATCGCGCGCGAGCCGGCGTGAGCGGCCCTACCGGGACGGCGTGGTCTTGCGGTACTCCCCCAGGTGCAGCTCTTCGACGAGCTCCGGGCACTTGAATTCCAGGAGCCGCACGTTCCTGTCGATGCGCCGATAGAGCGGCATCGAGATCGTCCAGGGCCGCGTAAAGACCTTCGGGTCCTGGATCGTGGCTTCGTACATCAGATGGTAGGCGCTGATTGGCGTGTAGCGTTCGATCACGTGCAGCGCGTCGCTGTGATAGTTTCCCGCCCGGTCGAACCACGTCTGGTCGTTGAGCCCTGTGACCTCCACGACCAGGGTGTCCCCTTCCCAGCGGCCATTCGACCAGCCCATCCACGAGTCGTACGGAAGGTCCGTGGGATTGTCGAGCGGGATCTCGCGCCGGGCGTACGAGTACTGGTACACGATCCAGATCAGCTTCGGGCTCTGGAAGATCTGAAACGGGTGGGGAAGATACGTGGCTCGAGGGACGCCGGGGAGAAAGCAATTGAGTTCCGGGTCGGCCTCGAGGTTCCGGCCGGGCTTCCCGGGCACCGAATTCCGTCGGTTCTCGTTCCGCTTGGCCAATGCCTCGGGCCGGTAGGGAATCTGCCCGCCCTCGACGACGCTCTCGCCAGGGGGAATGGCGCCAATGGCCCCGGCGGCGAGGACCGGTGACGGCCCCGCACCGTGATCCTCGAGGTCGAAGTTCGCCGTGTTCATCGCCTGCCAGATCCCGTTGAGATCGGGTTTCCCGTCGGGCGTACGCGGAATCTGTCCCTGCGGCAGGGAGCTCTGCGCCGCGGGCCATGCCGCGCCGAAACACACCACGGCCACCACCGCACAGGCCGCACTCCCGGCGATCGATCGTCGCGTCATTTTCCTGCGTCGCGCGCCTTCGCGGCCTCGGCCTCCTGCACCCGCTCGCCACGGAGCGAGTTCGCCAGGGCGAAGTTGCCCTCGTGGCACGCGTACTCGAAGATCTGGTAGTCGTCATCCCGCTGCCACGGGAGATTGAACGTCCAGGGCCTCGTCCACGTCGCCTGGTCGATGATCGTGGCGTAGTACTCGATCCGGCTGGGGCTGACCGGGACGAAGTGCTCGATCAGGCGGAAGTTTCCGAACGGAATCCCTTCCGGAACGCTCGCCCCGGACATGCCGCCCAACCGTTGCTTGTCGGTGAAATTCGTCGTTTCGACGACCAGCGTGTTGCCTTCCCAGTGCCCGACCGGGTCCCCGTTCCAGTGGCGGATGTTCGGTCCGATGTGCGGGCGTCCGTCGAGCGGAATGAGACGTGTGTCGAGTCGTTCCCGGATGATCGCCACCCAACCCGGCGACTGCATGATGTAGGTGCCGCTGTTGTACGCCTGGGGAGCGTTCGGCGTCTGAGTGGCAATGCACCTCGCCAGCGCGTGGTAATCCTCCCACGATGCGAGTTCGCTCGCCTTAGCGACGATGTCTCTCCGCCTCCGCTCGGCCGCGGGCGTCAACGGAGGATACCGTCCGTTGGGCGGGTCGATGATGAGCGACGTGTTGAGGTTTCTGACGAAGTTCCGCTCGTTCCAGAACTCGTTGTACGCACCGACGCCCTTTTCGGTGTCCCGGTTGGGCGCGTTGGTGCCGGCCCAGGCTTCGTATTCGGCCTCGTTTGCGAAGCGTGCCTTGCCGGCGAGGTCGTCGGGCCGCTCCATGCGGATGAGCGACTGGTAGTCCCAGACGCCCATCAGATCCGGATCTCCCCAGGGGGTGCGGGGCGGGTTGTACGAGGACGGCGGAGGCGTAAAGGGCTTCGCCGCCGGCGCCTGCGCCGTGGCAGGTTCAACACCGAGCGACACGGCGAGGACCAGCGTCGCCAGTGCCGCTGACACGAGAACGCGATCGCTCATCGCCTGCTCCTCTCCACGAGCCCGAAATCGTATCAGAAACCGACGGACGTGGGCCGCCACGACACGCACCAGGACGGACGCGCCCCGACGGACACGAAGATCACAAAGAGCCTGCGCTACAATCCGTGGGAATGCACCTCCACGAACGGCTCGCGGCGGCCGTTACGGAGTGGCGAGACGGCGGTTACTCGACGGATTCCCACGAGGCCATCGCAGAAATTCTCGAATGGGCTGCGGGCTCAGAGGATGGGAACGTCCGGTACCTCCGTCTTCCGCAGCTCTGCGCACTCGAGACTTACTGGTACTTGCGGCTCGTTCGCCGCACACCACGTGTCGTCGATCTCTATCGACAGTTGTTTCCGAAGACGACGGAGTTCCTGACCGCTCTCGGACTTGGTGATTCCCGTGTGCTCGCCACGGCGCTCGACGCGGGCGGTGTAGAGGGCCTCCTCGACCGCGTCCGCACGGACGACGAATTCGTGCGGATGTACCGGCTCGAAGCGGTTCGCGAAACCCTGACACTCGAATACCCGAGTTACATCCTCGCCCTCGCCATGGGCGCCGGAAAAACCGTGCTCATCGGGGCGATCATCGCAACCGAATTCGCAATGGCGCTCGAACACAGGGATGACCAGTTCGTCGAGAACGCCCTGGTGTTCGCGCCAGGGAAGACGATCCTGGAATCGTTGCGCGAATTGCTGGCGATGCCGTATGCGGCGATCCTGCCGCCGCGCCTGTTCAAGTCGTTCGCTGCGTCGGTCAAGATGACGTTCACCCGGGATGGGGAGAAAGGGCTTCCCGTCATCCGGTCGTCTCGTTTCAACGTCGTCGTGACGAACACCGAGAAGATTCGGATCCAGAAGGACACGATTCGGCGGGCGGACCTCGGAGCCTTGTTTCCCGGCCGTGAGGCCGATACGGCCCGCGAGGAGGTCGCGAACCTTCGTCTGCAGACTGTCGCCAGCCTGCCACACCTGGCGGTCTTTTCCGACGAGGCGCACCACACGTACGGCCAGTCGCTCGATACGGAACTGAAGAAGGTCCGGAAGACGGTCGACTACCTCGCCGCCAGCACGAACGTCTTCTGCGTCGTCAACACGACGGGCACGCCGTACTTTCAGCGACAGCCGCTTCGTGACGTCGTCGTGTGGTACGGACTGTCACAGGGAATTCGTGACGGAATCCTCAAGGATGTCTCCGGCAACATCCACGCCCTGCAGCTCGGAGATGACGCCCGCCACTTCCTCGCGCACGTCATCGAGGACTTTTTTCGTGACTACAGCGACGTGACGCTGCCTGATGGGTCGCCCGCCAAGCTCGCCATCTATTTTCCGCAGACGGACGACGTGAAGGAACTGAAACCGGTCATCGATACGGCGCTTGTCCGCGCAGGACTCGGTCCCGCCCTTGCGCTCATCAATACCTCGGATACGGGTTTGACCAGGCAGCAGGACATCGATGCCTTCAACCGGCTCAACGACCCAGCCTCGCCACATCGCGTCGTTCTGCTGGTCAACAAGGGGACTGAGGGCTGGAACTGCCCCAGCCTCTTTGCGTGCGCGCTCGCTCGCAGGCTCCGCTCGTCCAACAATTTCGTGCTGCAGGCCGCCACGCGTTGCCTCCGGCAGGTGCCCGGCAACTCACGGCGCGCGCGGATCTACCTTTCCAGTGAGAACTACGGTGTGCTGGATCGGCAGCTCCAGGACACCTACGGCGAGCAGATTGCGGACCTCGATCGTGCCATACAGGAACGACGTCGCGCCACGCTCGTGGTACGGAAAGTCGACATCCCTCCCCTTCTCGTGCGCACACGGATGCGCACGGTGAGCCGCGGCGCGGCGCAGTGTCCCCGGTCTCTCACGCTGCAACGACCGGCGACCGCGACGATGCGTGGCACCAAGCGCGTCATGACGTTCGGGGAGCTGCAGGCGACCAGCCGCGTGCTCCAGCAGATCGGCAACAGCGTGGACATCGAGATTGCGCCAGCAACCGTTGATGCCTACGCGGCGGCCGTCGAACTCGCGGCATCTCGCCATCTCGACGTGCTCGCGGTCCTGGACGCGCTGCGAGACGCGTACGGCGCCGACGACATCTCCGGGGACGATCTTCCCGCACTGATGGAGCAGATTGACCATCAGGCGTCACACTATGACGTCCGCGAGGATCCGGTCGAGGTGGCGCTTGCGCTCGTGCGCCTCGAAGGCTTCACGAAGGAACAGGTGGACGGCAGCGTCGTCTACACCGCACAGATTGCCTATCCAGTGCACAAGGAACAGTACTTGCTCCGCTGGGACGCCTGTCGCGACAAGAATCCGAAAGGTCTCGGTTTTCACTACACGCCGCTCGAGTTCGACTCGAAGCCCGAGATGTACTTCTTCGAACGCCTGCTCGCGGAGCTGAACATCAAGCCCTGGGAAGTCGAGGACGTCTACTTCACGGGCGGAATCACCGATCCTGCGAAAACAGATTTCTTTGTCGAGTACAAGGACCAGAAGGGCAAGTGGCGGAAGTACACGCCGGACTTCGTGATCCGGAAGAAGCCCGCGCCGGGTATGCCTGACGGCTTCGGACGTGTGTGTATCGTCGAGATAAAGGCCGAGAACGAGCGTCCGGACCCGATTGACGGTGAGCACGGGTCTAAGGCCCTGGCGCTGCAGCGGTGGGCCGATCTGAACCCCGACCGCCTGAAGTACGAGATGATCTTCGTGAAGGCGGACGCTGTGGAGTACGACCTGATGCGGCCCGTGTGGAGGTTCTGCGAGGAACGCGAGGTCTATCTCCCGATCGAACTGGACCGCGAGCGCATCGAGACGTTCTGCCGGCAATGGCAGATCGCCGAACTCTCGCTCTTTGGGTCGATTGTGCGGCCGTGGGAATTCAGGCCTGACAGCGACGTCGATGTGCTCGTCCGCTACGCGCCGGGCGCACGGTGGAGCCTCTTCGACGAAGTGCAGATGGAGGACGAATTGCGTGAGATCTTCGGACGCGACGTCGACTTCGTGAACCGGTCGGCCATCGAGCAGAGCCACAATTGGATTCGCCGGGCCGCGATCCTCGAGAGCGCCGTACCGTTCTATGTCGCGTGACGACGCACACATCCTCGATATCTTGAACGCCGCGCGCACGGCGCTCTCGTTCGTTCGGGATGTCGAACGCGACGCGTTCGACCAGGACGAGAAGACACAGTCCGCGGTGCTCTACCAGTTGACGATTCTGGGCGAAGCCGCCAAGCGCGTGTCAGAAGGTTTCAAGCAGGCGCATCTGGAGGTACCGTGGCGGAAGATGGCGGGCACACGCGATCGCGTGGTGCATGATTACGATCGTGTGAGTCTGGACAAAGTATGGGAAGTGCTTCAGAACGACCTGCCGGCGCTCGTCGCAACGCTCGAACCGCTCGAGCCAAAGCGACCGTAGGAGGGACCGGACGAGCCGCCTCTCCGGCACAATCGCGATCGCGTCGCGCTACCGCCGGTCAGGCTGTGGCCGGCGCACAAGCCGGCCGCTCCGGTACGGCGGTCAAGATCGCCCACGCCAAGGGACGACCCATGCTCGTCTGGGTCGGCAAGCGGCCGCTCACGCACGTCACCGCCTTTCCCGCGCAGCACGTCGAGCAGTGTTCGGCCGATCAGCCTGCCGAGACGCGCCAGAATTGGTCCGGCTGGCCTTCCGCGTACCCCACGGGCGGCCTGCTGTTTCACGGAGACAACAAGGAGGTGCTGGCGCATCTCCTCGCGAACGGCTTCCGCGGCAAGGTGAACCTCATCTACATCGATCCGCCATTCGACTCCGGGGCGGATTACGTACGGAAGGTCAGTCTGCGGGGTGCTAGTGGGAGCGCCAAGGTTGATGGCGAACGCTACACACTCGGCGAGCAGATCCAGTACACGGATATTTGGGCGAACGACAATTATCTACAGTTCATGTACGAAAGATTGTTGTTACTGAATGAACTTCTTTCATCGAAAGGACAATTGTTCTTTCATTGCGACGAACGACAGAGTCATCGCATCAGATGCCTTCTCGATGAAGTGTTCGGGCCCGAGTCATTCCGAAATGAAATCATCTGGCACTACAGCAACAAGTACGGGGCGAATTCTGAGACCCTGGATGTTTTCCACAATACGGTCTTCTGGTACAGCAAGGGGCGAGCACAGCTGGTTGAAGACATACGCGTCCCCGTGAAGGTTCCGCGAAAGCAGCCCGTTCGCAAGTGGAATAAGGAACTTGGAAAGAACGAATGGCTCCGCGATGAAGAGGGGAACTATCTCTATCAGGAAAGCACCGACAAGGAACTTGGGGATGTATGGGAAATTCCAGTCATTAACCCGATGGCGCTCGAGCGGGCCGATTACCCGACACAAAAACCTGAACAGTTATTGGAATACATCCTGCGTATCGCATCCACGGTTAATGATGTTGTCTTGGATGCCTTTGTCGGTTCCGGCACGACCGCCGCCGTCGCTCAAAAGCTCACGCGCAGATGGATCGGCTGCGATATCAACAAGGGAGCGATCCAGACCACAGCCAAGCGCGTCCTAATGATCATGCGCGAGCAGGCCGACGCGTTGGAACGTGACTCGAGCGTCGCCCAGCAATCGCTGCTCGACGATGGCGCCGATACGGCAGCGCCGAAGCCGGCTCAGCTGTCCTTCTCCGTCTGGCGTGTCAACGACTACGACCTGCACATTCAGCACAACGAAGCGGTGAACCTCGCGTGCGAGCACATCGGTGTCGAGCGCGCCAGGACCGACACGTTCTTCGACGGCACACTTGGGAAGCACCTGGTGAAGATCATCCCGTTCGACCACCCTCTTTCACCGGTCGATCTCGAAGAGCTGCGCCGCGAGCTGGAGAGTCGTCCGGACGAGGATCGCGAGATCACCCTTGTGTGCCTCGGCATCGAAACGGCCGCTCGCGCCTGGATTGACGACTGGAACCGTCTGCGAAAAGGTCGGCGCGCCGCGAACCGCGTCCACGTCATCGAGCTGCGGAGCGACGAGAAATACGGTGCGTTCATCCGACACCAGCCAGCAAGAGCCAGGGTTCGAATCGCCCGCCGGAACGGTCGCCTGACGGTTGCGATCGAAGAGTTCGTCTCGCCGTCGATTGTCGAACGCCTGCGCCAGCAGGCTGGAGTCGTGCAGCCGAAGATCGACGACTGGCGCGCCATGGTCGACTGCGTGATGATCGACCCGTCCTACGACGGCCGCGTGTTCACGGTCGCCCTGAGCGACATTCCCGAGCGCAAGACGGATGTCGTGAAGGGGACCTACGAGATTGAGGCACCGGCACGCCAGGCGACCGTTGCCGTCAAGATTGTCGATATGCTGGGCGAAGAAGTGCTCGTCACTAAAACCGTATGACTCGGGCCAGCACGGTATCCTTCGTGCCCTTGGTGTCCTTCGTGGCTATCGCCTCCGCTCGAGCAACCCACGCTGCACGCGGGCGACGGTGTGCATGAAGCCGCCCGCGGCGGCGTACCGGTCGGCCGCCGCCGTCCTGATGTGCTCGCCCGCGCGGCGGCGGTCGCCGAGCGCCTCGAAGTACAGCCCCAGATAGAGCTGCGCGTAGAACTGCGCGGCCGTCTGCGCTCCCGCCGCCCGTACGACGTCGTCAGGCGTCGCCGCGCCTCGGAACATCTCGTAGACCTGGCGCATCGGCACGCGCGCGTCCTGTCCCACCGGGAGGAGCGCCATCCGCGCCGCCGCCGGCGTTTCCGCGCGCGCCACGCACAGGAAGTGCCACGCGGCGTTCTCGACGTCGTTGGGATTGACCGTGCGGTGGAGCTCGAACTGCCGCCGGCAGTCGCCGTAGCGGCCGGCGTAGTACAGCGCGATGCCGCGCTGCCACAGATACGGCGCGGCCGAGGGGTCGAGCTGCACGACCCGGTCGAAATCGGCGACCGATTCCGCGATCCGCCCCGCCTCGAAATGCGCCACGGCGCGATCGAGGATCGGCTGCGGCTGCGCGCCGAGCAGGAGCAGGAGTAAAGACATCAGCGGCGCAGGTCGAGACAGACGAGCGTGTTCTCGCTGCGCGCGAACAGGAAGCCGTCCGCAATCGCCGGATAGGCGCGGACGACCCCGGACAGAATCTGCGCCCGCGCGAGGGGCCTGAATCCCTCCGGCGAGGCCGGAGCAATCACCAGCTCGCCGCGCTCCCGCAGGATCACGAGGCGATCGCCGGCGAGCGTCACCGTCCCGGCGAGGAAGCGCTCCTCGCTCCAGCGAACCGTGCCCGTGCGCAGATCCACGGCCCGGAAGCTCTGGCCGAACTCCTGGCGTCCATGAAACCCATAGAGGTTTCCCGCATGGTGCACGCTCGTCGCATAGTGGTTCGTCAGGACGTCGTTCGACGTCCAGAGCTCCGAGAGGGTGGAGCCCTGCAGGCGCAGCACGCCCGCCCCCGGTCCGTACTCCGCCGAGACGAAGACCAGATCGCCAATCACGAGCGGCGTGGCGGCATTGACCGATGCGGCGATTCGCGCGCGCCACGGTCGTTGAAACAGCAGGGCGCCGGTCGCCGGATCGAGGCCCCCCAGCCCGGCGCGCGTCAGGAAGATGGCGAGCCGGCGGCCCCCGATCGTCGCACCCGCCGGAGACGAGTAGCTCGCCTGGTCGCTCGTGGCCGTCCAGAGCACCTTCCCGCTCTTTGCGTCGAAGGCGACAACGCCCGCGCCCGGCCCACCAACGTTGACCAGCACGCGTCCGTCCTCGACGAGCGGCGACCCGGCGGCGCCGAAGAACCCCTTCGGCACCTTGAAGCGCCCCTTCGTGTCCTCGCTCCAGATCCGGGTGCCTTTCGCGAGGTCGATCGCATGGAGCTGCCCTTCCGCGCCGAATGTGAACACGACGCCGCCCGCGACAACCGGCACCGCCCGCGGCCCCTCGTCGAAGCCGAAATCGTCGCGGTACGAAGTCGGATACGCGTACCGCCACTGGGCAGCGCCGGTCCGCGCATCCAGCGACTCGACCACTTCCTCGCTGCCGACGCGGTGGAACAGGATCACCCGGCCCTGGACGATCACCGGGCCGGCAAAGCCTGCGCCGACCCCCTTGCGCCAGACCACGCGCGGTCCCTGGGAGCCCCAGGACTCGGCAAGCGCCGGTCCGCGGTAGACGCCGTCGCGCGCCGGCCCCAGGAACTGCGGCCAGTCCTCGGCGACGAGGCGTGCTCCGGTCGACAAGAGGAGCGCGAGGAACGCGGGGAGAACCCGGTGCATGGAAATGCGCGCCTATGATACGGCGGCCGTGTCGAGCCATAAGTAAGTGTTACCGAGCGGCGCATCGTCGCGCCATTAATGGTGTTACCGAAGGTGCAGGGGTTTTGAGAGGCG
>MELF01000020.1:0-147731 GCA_001767525.1 Acidobacteria bacterium RIFCSPLOWO2_12_FULL_68_19
CCACAGCCCGTCTCTTTTTCCTTCAGAAGAGAAGAACGAAGAACACCTACGACGACAACCGTCGAGATTTACGCGTTTTCAGGTGAGCGCTGACACACCTGGGCAAGCCTGTCCTCCCACAATCAGGCACGACGTGAAGCATTTAATTCGCCTCTGGAGCCTGAGCAAAGCTGGCTGAAGGAATTCGGCCGTGGCCTTCTGACAGTGGCCGTCCTGCTGATCCTGGCGTTTCTGGTGGCCTCCGCAAGCTCACTTCCAGTACCTCAGTAATCACCTTCCACCACAGGGCGTAGTCCTGCACCAGGGCTATCAGTTCCTCCCGCCTGTCCCTTCTGTCGCCCAGCAAAAAGTACTGGCGATACCAGAGGTATTCGTCAGCGGAAAGCATGGAGGTTAGAAAATCATTAAGCAAAAGCATTTATGAGAGATTTGAAATTCAGGGCGTGGGACAAGAAGAAAGCCAAAATGCATCAAGGGATGCTCGCTGGAGAGAATAAGTGTTTTGAAATCATGGGTACTCCTATGGAGGGCGGTCTAGGCGGAGACTTTGTAGATTATGAGCTGATGCAATTCACCGGCTTCAAGGACACCAAAAGCGTTGAGATATTTGAAGGGGATATCGTTAATAAAGAGGACATCCTGTACCAAATTCAGATGAAAGACGGAACATGGGAACTGACGGCACTTCCTGATGACCAATACCCAGGCTTTGACTTTCCCGTAGCTCATTGGTGCGAGCGAGTGGCCGTTGTTGGCAATCTGCACGAGAATCCTGAGCTGATTAGGAAGGAGGCCGCATGATAACTACTAAACAAGCATTCGGTGAATCTGAAGCGGAACTACAAAGAAAGCAGGGGTCGGAAGAACAGTGGATAGAACACTTAGAGAATTGCAGCGGGTGTAGTCTTTGTGAGATGTAAACCGTTCCTTCACAACGTTCGTTTGCTTGCCTGTAGAGGGTATGTCCGCCGTTCAACTCGGCAGGCAGGGTGTGAAAGTGTCCGCAAGGATTGTCAGACTTTCTGGCACACACCTCCTCGGGTGAGCAAAGGAAAAAGGAGGAAATAAAATGCCTGACCAGTACGAGGGAATCAGGAACCTGTCGCCCATCGCTGTTTTGGCGCATCTGGGATTTGACGGCCCCTGGAAAGCCCGTAAGGGAGGCCAGGAGCATTCTGGGAAGTGTCCGATACACGGCAGTCAGAAGAACAACACGGCTTTCAGTATCCATGAGGACGGGAGATACGCCTGTTTTTCATGCGGTGCAAAGGGTAAGGGTTGCCTGGATTTAGTCATGGCCGTGAAGGGCGTTGGCTTTAAGGAGGCCGTCGAATTCCTGCAAGCCTACGTCGGTTCGCCTACGTTTGTCGCCCAGGCTCGCAAGCCTGAGATCAAGCAGATCCAGGAGCCAGTCGAACAGGCTACCGAGAATCCTCCGTTCGCCAGCACCTACGAAAAGTTCCAGGTCGAATCGGCCTGGCTCACAGCGCGGGGGTTTACAAAGGACACGCTAGACCTTTACAAAGTCTTCGAGTACCGCAACGACAAGCGGAGGTCGCAATACAACGGCTCCGTAATGCTCAGAATCTCGCGCTACAGCGACGGAGAGTGCGTAGGCTATCTGAGTCGCAACATTGGCGAGATCACCCCCGAGAAGCCAAAATATCGCTTCCCTGCGAACTTCCGTAAGGGGCTGGAACTGTATGGAGCCTGGCAAATCAAAAACGACTCCCGTCAAGTTCAACCTCTTCGGCTGATCTATCTGGTGGAGTCGCCATTCGCGGTATTGAAATTCGCCCAACTCGGTCTGCCCGCGGTTTCGCCGTTCGGTTGGTCTGTGTCGTCGGAGCAAATCGACATCCTTCGGAGCCTCGCTCGTGGCGTCGTTTTTCTCCCCGACAGAAACAAGTCGGAAGAGGCCGGGCAATACGTCGCAGAACTCGCTCACGTAATGTGGGTGAAGGCTCCGGCATTACCGCTCGGATGCGACGACCCAGAACATTTAGACGAGAAAACAATTCGTTCGTTGACGGGAGCTTCCTAAGCTTCCGTCTTTTTTTATTCATGGACGTGAAAGCTAGTTGACATCTGAAGTGTAGCAATCACGAGCTATCAGTACAAGTTTTCAGGAGGGCGGCGAGGCAAGCGAAAGCAATTCCGGCATTAAGGACGTTGCCGACTGCCCGCAGAGCAGGAATATCCTGATCCTGCCCTTCAGCAGAGAACCTGGAACTTACTCCAAGCTCAATCCCCAAGTTCCGCTAGGTCGGACCCTAGTGTTGTGGAGCACTCCCGTGCCTTACAGTGTGTGTCAGGACTTGCCTCGCGCCACTCAATATAAGTGTAGCAGTTCGGTGTGGATAAAAAAGGACCCAGTGGCTAACCTAAGCCTCAATCGGGGACGTTGACCGTTCGTACCGTACTGGTACAGTGAACCTATAGTTAACAGAAAGGAGTGCATGAAGTTCGAAATTGAAACCACTTTCATCAAGCTCGGTCGCTACACAGTCGAAGCCAAAGAC
Source organism: Acidobacteria bacterium RIFCSPLOWO2_12_FULL_68_19 (assembly GCA_001767525.1). Classification (GTDB taxonomy): domain Bacteria; phylum Acidobacteriota; class Vicinamibacteria; order Vicinamibacterales; family UBA2999; genus MELF01. The sequence continues at coordinate 2,523 of MELF01000020.1, forward strand.
AAGGAAGAAGCCGAAGACAAGTTCGCTGAAGGAGACTGGGACACATTCGAAGAAGACGACGTAGACAACCCAGCCGAAGAAGTAATTAGCATACAACCTCTATGAACGACCATAGACAAACATATCCACCATCACCCTACAGAGCACCGCTCAACACCGCACAAAGCCTGAACGTCATCCTGGCCTCAATCATCATCGGCCAGCTTCTGATCATCGGATTCCTTGTCAGCAAAATCTAGACATCCGCTACTCACAATCTAAGCACCCCTGGATCAAGCTCTCGCAAGAGAGCATCCTGACCCTTTCCATAAACCGAAATAATTAAAGCACCGAAATCAAATCGGTGCCTTTTTGTACTACCAAGAGGCTCCTATCGTGGGCTGGCAACTACAGGGCGAGAGCTTGGCTTCTCATCTGTCAAATTCATAAACGTAAATGACTGACTATCAAGACCAAAATTCCCAACACCAGAGCCATCGCAAGAATCTCAAGACGTTCGTTCATCTGGGTTCCCCACAACATCTAAAACTCTTCTCAAAACACTCAACACCAGCCCTTAAGCCGGAACCAAAATACGAACCGACGCCAGATTCTCCGACAACTTCTGAACTCCCCAACATCACAATAGAGCTTGGACAGCCAAGCTCCGAGGCACATAGAGCCTCCTAAATTCAAAAACGTCCCCCCGCCTTTCGGGGGGGAACGAGCGAAGCGAGACAGGGGGCACCTAGCGTCCGAATCTCACAACCTATGAAATCCAAATTCAGGCACACTCATACCAGGCCGTAAGGCCACACCTCGGAGGGAGTCTCACGACCGTTCAGCTTTCTACCTTCTCCTTGGAGGAGACTGCCTTAAACCAAAACAAGCATCCCCAAACAGGGGTGCCCAGCCTGTCTCTGACAGGCCACATCAGCAGTCCAGCAGCGAGCCCAGAGGGCGAAGCTTGCGAGGCGTGAGCGAAGCTCTCAGAACGCTTTTTTCCCCAGTAGTCGAGCGAACCGGAAGTCGAATTGGCAGGCTAATTCAGTCCGGCAGGACAGCCAGATTCCGAGCTGACGAGAGGTCAGCCACCCTGAACCAACCCATCAGGGCCAAAGCGTAAGCTGTGGGTTCGTAAGAACTTGGGAAGGGTGGCTGACCTCGTTAGAGGTAGCGAGGAATAGCCAGGGTTTGGCTATCGTTAGCCAAAAAGCCAGGCTCAAGCCGTCAGGCGATATGTATAAACCGCTGAATACAGAGTTTAAACACGGGGTTTATACATTCCCGTAAGGGAAATCAGAGAGACGGGCTTTGCGCTCAGGCGAGCGGGGCGAGACGAAGACAGCTCCTATTGGGTCGGCCTTGACGTCGGAGTGCAGGGCCACGAGGAACTGATTGCCGCGCTCCTTCTCCTGGAGCATGGCGACGAGACGGCCGGCACGATTGCCTACGTTCATGCGACGGTACTTCTGGAGCGTCAGGATCACCTGGAAGCTTCCATACGGAAGTGACTTGGCGAGCTCGATGTATTTGTCGATTTTCGGCTCGAGCTGAACGTCCATATCCTCAGTTCCGCGGTCGACTTCCCAGAGGTAGACCTTCCCGCTCAGGACCATGCGGGCGTCATAGTTCACTCGGTAGCGGGGAATGTTCAGTTGGTCCCGCTCCAGGACGCCCCATTCGGTGTCCCAATGCGTGATGTGCGGGAAATACGAGACGAACAGGTCGGCAATATCGAGCTCGTGCTTTCGTCCGTACCAATTCGTCGGCGGCGGCGTGAAGCGGTCAGGAAGATACCAGACGTAAGGCTCGTTGTTGTGTTCGCGGAAGCTGTCGATTTCCTTATCCGCCTTCATCCTGCGGAGCAGGCGATAGGTGCGGACAATCGAGCCGGGGTAAGTCTTGGCTTTATTCTTCGGAGAAAACGGTTTTAACTGGCCGCCTTTTCGCGGCTGTTGGTCGAGGCTGGCGAGATGCTCCGCTGTCAATCTTGGCTGCACGCCTAACAGCCGTTTTACGAGTTCTCGCGGGTCTTCCGGCATCGTAGCCTCCAGGTTGGTTAGTTGGATTAATTGAGGCGGTTGATGCCGGCCTTGCAAATCGAGCATTTATTTCTTGGTTAATTTCTTTGGGATGGTGGAACCACTCGTACGAGTAAAGTTCTTTCTTGAATTCCGCGAGCGCCTTGCCGGACACCTGAATATCCGGAACATCTACCAAGCGAGTAATTCGAGGATTTCGCTTGCCGATACTTATAGCGGCAGATTGCTTGGCAGTCTGCCCCAGTTCGTAGGATACGGAGCGGTCAGGCAAACTGCCGCCGTAGCCCATATCCTTCATCATCAACTGGCGGTCTTGAACGTTCGGCGTATAAAACAGAACCTTCGTCTTCGCCGAACCTCGAATGGAGGACTGAACCCCGCGGTCTTCGATTTGCTCAAACCGCTGATGTGCGAAGGTAAACCTGAGTCCCGTTTTTCGTTTCTTGTCGAGAATGTACGCGAGCTTGCTTGTGGCGTAGTCCCCGACCTCGTCGATGTAAAGGTAGTACACGCCCTTCCATCCCTTCGATTGCAGGCGATGGATGCTGTGAACAATCTCGTTGATGATCAGTGTGCCAAGCAACCGCTGCTGGATTTGCTCGGTTCCCCAGACTGACTGCGGGTCCAGGTTCACTAAGACCAGCCAGCCCTTTGAAATCATTGTCGACCAGGGAATAGCTATCTTCTGGGATCCCAGCATCATCTGGATGGTGGAATCTTGAAACACGTTCATCCGGTTTACGGACGACTGGAAGGCCTCAAAAGTAAAGCGGTCTGTGTACGCTTGGTCGAGGTTAAACCGGTGATTGTTGTCGGCAGGCAGCGAACGGAGGATGTGTTCGCGCTGCCAAACAAACTGCCTCGACAAGAAATACTTCGATTCTGGGAGAGTCAAGCCGGCAGCCAATAATGCGTGCAACACCGCTGACACGTATCGTTGAATTCTCGGCGTTTCGGAAAAGTCCTTCGTTGCCCACAGGACCTTGAGGGCATCCATCAAGTTTCCAACCGAGACCTCTGGTGGGGCCTTGTACTTAAAGGGCTGAATAACTGGAACTCTACTGAACTCAAGAAAATCGACGGGGTTGATGTAGCAGACTTTCTTGAAACCGATAGAGGCGCAGTATTTGAGGATCTTGTTGGCTGTGTCGCCATTTTCCGATGGATCCAGGAGACAGGCTCCATATCCGCGCTCGATGTCGCCCCGGACAAGCAGCTCGATAAACTTGGATTTTCCCTCGCCCGGAGCTCCAAGGATGTGGATGTGCGCTTCGCGTTCTTCCTCCGACAACACGACAGGCATCATCTGGGCGTCATAGCCCAGCAAACGGGTCGGCCCTAGACGGGAAGCAAGGTCAGATGTCGCTTTGGCTACTACGCCCTGCAGCGTAGGAATCGCCAGCACATCATCAAGATTCTTGCCCGTCACCCTCCGGAAGAGCATTTTGCTGAAGTCGTCCACTGCGAATCTCCGCTACCTCCGCTTCGACCAACGCCAGCCTGCGCGCAAACTCAAGGACTTTCGTAGCGTTGCGTTCCTCCGTTGCAGATTGGATTTCTGCTAAAGCCGCAGCAACACGTATTTGAAGTGTTGCTTGTTGCTCGTTGAGGATGTAATCAGTAAGTGCTTCCCGCGGGACATTCCGTGACGCCGCCTCGATGATGGCGTCCATTTCGCTCAAGCTCTGGGCTTCCGCGAGATTGTTGTCGATGATTCTTCGCTCGTCTTCAAGGCGCTTGGTGGTGCCGGTGAAAAAATCTTCAATCGGCCCGTAGCTAGGCGTTGTGTCTCGGTCGGAGACTTGCTTCACCCGTTTTGCGGTAGGCGAGATCATGTCCCAGTACTCAGGATGTTTCTCAAGCACCTTTAATGCAAAAATCCTGTTCGGGATTCGAGCCAGCTCTTGCTCAGAATACATGGAGAACTCCGGGCTCTGCTTCGCCAAGCGTCCGAATTCATCGAAGGTCATGACCGTATCCTCAATGGATCAGGCTTCTGTGTTCTCATCATCGTCTTCAGATCCAAGTACTGCCCGTATATGTCCGCCCAAGATTCATCGTTGGCCGGATAGAGCGCCGGGTCAGATTTGAAGTCGGGGAAGTGCCTCTCGAACTCAGATTTGAATTCGGCAAGCGCCAACGTTCCCGGCTTATCTACCAACATCGTCTTGAAGCGGTCGGCTCCCATATCTAGCCATCTCTGTCCCAATGGCGACTTCAGGATGTCAGCCTTCAGCTTTGCTAAGTCAGCCTCTTGTGCCTTCAGATCCGCTCGCGAGGATTTCTCGAAGCGCAGGAGCCGTGCGATAGCGAACCAAGCGATGCCACCAACAATCAGAACTACCAGCAGGACTGCCAAAACGACCGGTACCAATTCCATAGACTTAAAAAGGTTTCAGGTCTTTAACGGTCATTTCCTGATAACAATGTTCCCGTCAACCTTGGCAACGTAATGGTCTTCGGCAAATTTTTTAAATTTCTCCATGCGGTCGCGATACTCCTGGCTGTTCAGGTACTCTTCGTTCTTCTTCCGAAGTTCCTCTTTTTCACGAGCCTTGCGTGCTTCGGGGGTTTCGCCGCCGCCGAGCTTTCCGAAAAGTCCCATGTCTGCCTCCTGGATGAGCCGGAGTATACGGCAGCTCAGAAAGCCGGTAAACGGGCGTATTGTGCGTCTGGCGAGGCCGTTGTTTCGCTGAGGAAACAGGCGTAACGTAGTTTTGAAAAGAGCAGATAACCTGGAATTTTTCAGGAGAACGCTGAACGCAGAATCAACAACTTACAGGCAAGAAGCGGCGGGCTTGAGACGATGGTTCGTAGCCAGACGCTCTATCCAACTGAGCTAAGGGCGCGAGGGGCGGACGAAACGCGCGCCCGGTTCCTTCCGGCGCCGGACGCGCAAATCCAAGTATATCAACACGTCCCGCCAGCGGCGGGGGCACAGATGGAGCCTCCCAACAGTCGAGATCCGATTCGTCGATCTGCACGACCTCGCCGCGCCCGGACGCATCGACTCCGGCCTGGAGCCGGGCACGCAGCGCTTTCAGCTCGAGCGCGTCCGGCGGCGCTGCTGCTGCAGGACGTGCTCGCGAGCCTTGTCCGCGTCCGAGAAGTGCGCCGCGAACGCTGACGATGCCAGTCGGCTTCATTTCCATCGGTAGATCGTGCGCGCTCAGCCGCGGCCGGATTCGGGCGGCTTCTGTGGCGCATCCTCGTCGGCCGTCGGCTGCGGCGGGTTCGGCTGCTGGCCTGATTGTGCCGCCAGAAAGTCCTCAACCGACAGGCCAGTATCTCTTGCGATCTGGCGAAGCAGTGTCGGCGAGATGTCGCGCCCCTGATGAAACGGTACGGTCGTTCCCCGACCCTCGGTATGTCGAAACTGTCGGTGAGAGCCTCGCTGCCTGACCTCCGCGAACCCCAACTTCCCGAAAAGCGCCACGACCTCGCGAGGTTTGAGAACCGGCAGCTTCGCCACGCACTACGCCACTTCGACGGTCTGAGTCCCGATGAATTCGCTTTCGAGTCTAGCGTCGCCTCCCTCGAGAAGCATTTCGATTACTTCTTGGAGGTTCGACCGTAGCTCGTCGAGTGTTGCGCCTTGGCTGTGCGCGCCAGGAAAGCCCGGCACCCACCCCACATACAGGCCCGTCTCGGCATCCCGCTCGATGACCGCCGTAAAGTTCTTCATGGTGAAGCCCTGTCCGATTCGAACGATACCAAAACCTCGATCGTCGTTCCAGCGGCCGAACCGGCCTGTTACGCCGCGCAGCCACGGCGAACGGTCGCTACGCGCGAACCGAAACCCCCGCCGCAGTTGCGGCTCCGGTCAGCCGGCCGTCGAAGCAGACGAACGGGCGGCGACGGGGTCTCTCGCGACACCAGACGCGCGCGCCCGGCTGCCTCCGGCGCCGGACGCGCAAATCCAAGCATGTCAACACGTCCTGCGCGCCGCTTCACGCACTTTCACCCTCGCGGGCCGCGCCGGGACATGTCATGATCGGACACTCGTGCCGACAATGCTCCGCCGAACGCTCGTCGTGCTGGCCGCGCTCGTCCTGCTGCCGCGTCCGGCGGGGGCGCAAATGGAGCCTCCCAATATGGGCGCCGGCGCGTGCACCGTGGTCGGCCCGCTGCTCGGCCCCAGTGACTTCGGCATCCCCGCCGGGCAGCCGGTGGCCGATGCCACGGCCGCGCTCCTGCCCGACGGGCGCGTGCGCCTGTACATGCACGCCCAGGGGCGCGGCGTCGTCAGCGCCGTCTCGCTGACGACGGAGGGGGCGAGCTTCGCGGCCGAAGCGGGCTCGCGCCTGCCGGACGGCTCCGGCATGCCGAGAGTCGTGGCCAACCCGTCCGGCGGCTGGCGCCTCTACTTCAGCAGCGGCGGCGGCATCAAGTCCGCCGCGAGCCCCGACGGCCTGACCTTCACCATCGAGAACGGCTTCCGCCTCACCCAGGAGGCCGCCGGCTTCACCGGCACCACGGTGAGCGCCACGACGGGACCAACCGTGATCGGGCTGGCCGACGGGCGCTACCGGATGTACTTCAGCGACCTGCCGCGGCCCGGCGACCCCCCGGGCGGACACCGCATCAAGAGCGCCGTCTCCGCCGACCAGCTCACATGGACGGTCGAACCGGGAATCCGGATTGGCCCCGGCGCGCCGGCGCTGACCGAGTCGGCCGAGCACCCGTTCGCCCTCGGCAACGCCGATGGATCGATGACGCTCTATTACGGCAAGTTCACCGGCGGCGGCGGCACCTCGCCCGAGGGGCTCTACCACTCCACGTCGATCGACGGGCTGACCTTCGAGCAGGAAACCTACGACGTGTTCTTCGGCAACGACCCGGACGCGCTGCGGCTGTCGGACGGAACGCTCGTCGTCTACTACGGACAGTTCGATCCGCAGGTGGGCGGCACGATCAACCTCGCCCGCTGCCCCGAGCCGGCGGCGGCCGCTGCCGCATTCCGCCGGCGCCGCCTACGGTAGCCGGCGCGCCGAAGGGCGACCACTATAATCGCGGTATGAGCCAGGCCGAGCGCCCCGGTGCGCGCGCAGCCGAGCACCCTGGTGCGAGCGTCGTCGAGCACAAGGCGCAGGCGCCCGCCTCGGTGGCCTGCTACGTGCTGACGGTGAGCGACTCGCGCACGCCCGACACCGACACGGGCGGGCGCGCCATCCGGGAGCTGCTCGAGCAAGCCGGCCACACCGTCACCGGCCACGCGATCGTGAAGGACGAACCCGCCGAGGTGACCGCGCGCGTGCGCGCCGGGCTCGACGACCGGCGCACGCAGGTCGTCATCACCACCGGCGGCACCGGCATCACCTCCCGCGACGGCACCTTCGAGGCGGTCGATCGGCTGCTCGACAAGCGGCTCGACGGCTTCGGCGAACTGTTCCGGATGCTCAGCTTCGAGGAGATCGGCCCCGCCGCGATGATGAGCCGCGCCACCGCGGGCACCGCGGGGCGAAAGGCGATCTTCGTGCTGCCCGGCTCCCCGCACGCCGTGCGGCTGGCGATGACCCGCCTCATCCTGCCCGAGCTGGGGCACGTCGTCCAGCAGCTCGAGCGATGACGACGAAGATGCGGCCGTTCCGGCGCACGATACCGCTGGACGAGGCCAGGGCGCTCGTCGAGTCGGCCGTGCGCGGGATCGACCGCAGCGAGCGCGTGGAGCTGGCGGAGGCCGACGGCCGGGTGCTCGCCGAAGAGCTCGTCGCCACCGCCGACGTCCCGCCGTTCTCCCGCGCCGCCATGGACGGCTACGCCGTGCGCGCCCCCGACACGGCCGGCGCCACGCGAGACCGCCCGCGCGCTCTGACGCGCGTGGCCACCGTCTTCACCGGGCAGGTGGCCGGCCGCGCCGTCCGCCCGGGCGAGTGCATCGAGATTGCCACCGGCGCGCCGATGCCAGGCGGCGCCGACGCGGTCGTGATCGTGGAGGAGACCGACGGCGAGGCGTCCGGCCGGGTGCAGGTCTACTCACCCGTGTCGCCGGGCCAGAACGTCGGCCCGCAGGGAGCCGACATCCGGCGGGGACAGCAGATCCTCCAGGCCGGCGCGCTGCTGACGCCGAGCCGCATCGGTGCGGTCGCGGCATCGGGACGCGCCAATATCGCCGTGTGGGCGCGGCCGCGCGTGGCGATCCTCTCGACGGGCAACGAGATCGTGGAACCGGGCGCGCCCCTCGGCCCCGGGCAGATCTACGACATCAACCGCTTCACCCTCGCCGCCGTGGTCGCACGGCACGGGGGGGTGCCGGTGCCCCGTCGCGCCGCCGCCGACACGCTCGAGGATCTGTCGCGGGCAATCGACGAGTGCCTGCAGGAAGACCTGCTCGTCTTCTCGGGGGGGAGCTCCGTCGGGGAGCGCGATCTCATCCTCGACGTGCTGGCGGCGCGGGGCGAGCTGATCTTCCACGGCATCGCGCTGAAGCCGGGCAAGCCGACGGCGTTCGGCCGCGTCGGCGGCAGGCTCTTCTTCGGCATGCCGGGCTACCCGACCTCGTGCCTCTCGAACGCGTACGTGCTGCTCGTGCCGGCGCTGCGGGCGATGGCGCGGCTCCCGCCGCACGTCCCACGCTCGATCACCCTGCCGCTCGGCCGCCGCGTGAGGTCGGCGCCGGGCCGGCACCAGATCTACACCGTGGCGGTCGTGAGCGGCACCGCCATGCCGGCGTTCAAGTCGTCTGGTGACATCACGAGCATGTCGCTGGCCGACGGCTACATCGAAATCCCGGCCGACACCGACCTCGTCGAGACGGGGACGATGGTCGAGGTGAAGCTGTTTTGAGGCGCCCTCCGCCGTCACGGGCCACAGAGGCGCAGAGACCCAGAGGCCACGTCCAATCGTTCTCTGTGCCTCTGTGTCTCTGTGGCCCGTCGGGGTGGAACCAGCCGGACTCAGGCGACCCATGACCGACTCTCAGAGGCAGGTGGCGGCGGCGATTGGCGTGCCGGTGGCGCGGCGGCACATCTTCCTCTGCTGCGACCAGACCACCCCGAAGTGCTGCGCCCGGGAACGGGGACTGGCGGCGTGGGAGTTTCTGAAGCGGCGGCTCACCGAGCTCGGCCTGTCCGACCAGGGCGGGATCCTGCGCACCAAGGCCAATTGCCTGCGCATCTGCGAAGGGGGCCCGGTGGCGGTGGTCTACCCCGAGGGGGCGTGGTACGGGCAGTGCGACCCGCCGGTGCTCGAACGGATTATCCAGGAGCACCTCGTCGGCGGCCGCCTCGTGCCAGAGCACCTGATCGAGGCGCACCCGCTGGACCCGCAGAGCTAGAGATAATAGAGACGTAAGGGATATGATTGATAGGCTTCAAACCTGTAAGGACTCCGACCTTATAGTTCACCGCCATTCCCTCTGCAGGTTCCCTATTGAGCCTCGGAGCTGGGTAGAACAATGTCAGTGACCGCGTCCGCCGTTCGGGAAGGCTTCCCGCAGGCGCGCCCCGAGCGCGTCGTCAACGATTTCGCCATCCAGGTCGCCACCGTCAACGGATCCGGAAGTCAGACCGCCAACCTGGTGCTCCTGCGCTCCATCTTCCAGATGGGCGTGCCCGTCTCGGGCAAGAACATGTTCCCGTCGAACATCGCGGGCCTTCCCACCTGGTACACGATCCGCGCCAGCTCGAAGGGGTACATCGGCCGCAAGAAGGAGGTCGACTTCCTGGTCGCCATGAACCCGGAGACGGCGCGCGAGGACGTGCTGACGCTGCCGCCGGGCGCGGCGGCCGTGTACGACGAGCCGCTCAAGCTCGAGGCGCTCCGCCGCGACGTCACCTTCTACCCGGTTCCCTTCGACAAGCTAATCACGCCGATCACGCACGACGCCAAGCTGCGCCGCCTCGTGCGCAACATGATCTACGGCGGCGTGCTCGCCAAGCTCCTGTCGATCGACATGGGGCAGATGGAGAAGGCGCTCCGGAAGCAGCTCGGGAAGAAGGAAAAGGCGATCGCGCTCAACATGAGCGCGCTCCAGGCGGGCTACGCGTACGCGGACGCGAACCTGCCGAAGCTCGATCCGTTCGCCATCGAACCGATGAACAAGACGCAGGGGATGATCCTCATCGAGGGGAACGTCTCGGCCGCCATCGGCTGCCTGATGGCGGGCGTCACCTTCGTCGGCTGGTACCCGATCACGCCCTCGTCCTCGCTGTGCGAATCGCTCATCGACTACCTGAAGAAGTACCGGAAGGATCCCGAAACCGGCAAGGCGACCTACGCCGTCGTCCAGGCGGAGGACGAGATTGCCGCGCTCGGCATGGTCATCGGCGCCGGCTGGGTCGGCGCGCGGGCGATGACCTCCACCTCCGGCCCGGGGATTTCGCTGATGGCCGAGTTCGCCGGGCTCGGCTACTACACGGACGCGCCCGCGGTGATCTTCGACGTCCAGCGCGTCGGACCCTCGACGGGCCTGCCGACCCGCACCGCCCAGCAGGACATCCTGTCGGTGGCGGTGCTCTCGCACGGCGACACGAAGCATCCGCTGCTGCTCCCCTCGTCGGTGTCGGAATGCTACAGCATGGCGATCGACGCCTTCGATCTGGCGGAGCGGCTCCAGACGCCCGTGTTCGTGATGTCGGATCTCGATCTCGGCATGAACACCTGGATGTCGCACCCGTTCGAGTATCCGAAGAAGCCGCTCGACCGCGGCAAGCGGCTCGACGCGGCGACGCTGGCGCGCATCGGCGAGTTCGCCCGCTACCGCGACGTCGACGGCGACGGGATTCCGTACCGCACGGTGCCGGGCGACGGCCTGCCGGCGTACTTCGCGCGCGGCTCCGGCCACAACGAGAAGGCGCAGTACAGCGAGCGCGCCGACGACTACACCAACAACCTCGACCGGCTCGCCCGCAAGTTCGAAACGGCTCGGACGCTGGTGCCGAAGCCCGAGATCGACATGGTCCGGGGCGCGCGCGTCGGCGTCATCGCCTACGGGACGACGCACTGGGCGATCGTGGAATCCCGCGACGAGTTGAAGGCCGAGCACGGCCTCGACGTGTCGTACCTGCGCCTGCGGGCGTTTCCGTTCACCCGGGAGGTGTTCGACTTCATCGACCGGTGCGATCGGGTCTACCTGGTCGAGCAGAACCGCGACGCGCAGATGCTGGGGCTCCTCAAGATGGAGTGCACGCCGGCGCAATTCGCCAAGCTAGGCAGCATCAGGCACTATATCGGGCTTCCCATCGACGGGCGCTCGGTGACCACGGAACTCGTGAAGCAGGAAGAGGGTCGGTAGATGTCCACGGAACCCACGGTCCAGCCGCCGGCGCCCGGCAAGAAGGTGAACCGCATCGGCCTCGAACCGATCGCCTATCGCGGCGGCAAGACGACGCTCTGCGCCGGGTGCGGCCACAACGCCATCACCGAGCGCCTCATCGAGTCGTTCTTCGAGCTGGGCGTCGATCCGACGCAGGTGATCAAGCTCTCGGGCATCGGCTGCTCGAGCAAGGCGCCCGCCTACTTCCTGAACAGCGCGCACGGCTTCAACTCGGTGCACGGCCGGATGCCGTCGATCGCCACCGGCGCCGTCGTCGCCAACCGCAAGACGATCGCCGTCGGCATCAGCGGCGACGGCGACTCCGGCGCCATCGGCATCGGCCAGTTCGTGCACCTGATGCGCCGCAACCTGCCCATCGTCTACGTCATCGAGGACAACGGCTGCTACGGCCTGACCAAGGGGCAGTTCTCGCCGACCGCCGACCTCGGCTCGACGCTCAAGTCGGGCGTGGTCAACGACCTGCCGCCGATCGACACCTGCGCGCTCGCCATCGAGCTGGGCGCCTCCTTCGTGGCGCGGTCGTTCTCGGGCGACACGAAGCAGCTCAAGGCGATCCTCAAGGCGGCCATCAGCCACCGCGGCACCGCCATGATCGACGTCATCTCCCCGTGCGTCACCTTCAACGACCACGAGGGATCGACCAAGAGCTACTCCTACGTCAAGGACCACGACGAGCCGCTCGCCGACGTCAGCTTCATCCCCTATTTCGAGGAGGTCAACGTCGAGTATGATCCCGGCGCCACCACGGAAGTGATGCTGCACAGCGGATCGAGAATCAGGCTCACGAAGATGGCCGAGGACTACCGGCCGACCGACAAGATGAACGCGCTGCGCCTCCTGCACGAGACGATGAGCCGCGGCGAGTACGCCACCGGGATCCTGTACATCGAGCCCGACAAGCAGGATTTCATCGACCTGCTCGGCATCGTCGACGAGCCGCTCGCCTCGCTCCCCGAGACGAGGACCCGGCCGGGGAAGACTGCGCTCGACGAAATCATGGAGAGCTTTCGCTGATGCTCGACTTCCAACCTCCAACTCCCCATTCCCAGGATGCAGGGGTTGGAAGCTGGAAGGTGGGAATTGGGAGTTGACATGGGTGGGTACCTGTCCGTCGTCATCTACCTGGTCATGATCGTCGCGTTCGCCATCGTCTCGCTGGCGGTGGCGCGCGTGCTGCGCCCCCGGCGTCCGTTCGCGGCGAAGCTCCAGACCTACGAATGCGGCGCCGAGCCGTTCGGCCAGGCGTGGGTGCAGTTCCCCGTCGGCTTCTACCTGGTGGCGCTGCTCTTCATCGTGTTCGACGCCCTCGCGGTGTTCCTCTTCCCGTGGGTGCTCGCCCTGCGCGGCCTCGGGATGTGGGCCGTCGTGGCGATGGTGGTGTTCCTGGCGATTCTGGGACTGGGCTGGTTCTACGCCTTCCGGGAGCGGTTGCTCGAATGGCAGTAAAGGACGCGCCCCGGATCGTTCCCGTCTGGAGGAACTTCAAGGACCTCCAGGAATGGGAAGCCCTCCACCAGACGCGCCCCGAGGGCGACAAGCACTCCGATCTCTTCGTCAGCCTCACCGACGGCCTTCACAACTTCCCCGGCGGCTTCGCCCTGACGACCGTCGCCGACGCGTTCCTGAACTGGGCGCGGAAGTCGTCGGTGTGGCCGGTGACGTTCGGGCTCGCCTGCTGCGCCATCGAAATGATGGCGACCTTCGCGTCGCGCTTCGACGTCGAGCGCCTCGGGATGGTGCCGTGGGCCTCGCCCCGCCACTCGGACCTGATGATCGTGTCGGGCACGGTGACCATCAAGATGGCGCCGATGCTCGAGCGGATCTACGACCAGATGCCGGACCCCAAGTGGGCGGTGTCGATGGGCTCCTGCGCCAACTCGGGCGGCCCGTTCCGGCACGGTTATCACGTGGTGAAGGGGGTCGACCGGGTGATCCCGGTCGACGTCTACGTGCCGGGCTGCCCGCCGCCCCCCGAGTCGCTGCTGAACGGCCTGCTGCTGCTCCAGGACCAGATTGCCCATTTCCGGCGCACCGGCCGGCGCGCCGAGCCGAACGGGAAGGTGGACTAGTCGATGCATCTGTTGCCCCCACGTACCACCGAGGCACCGAGACACCGAGAACCGGTAATCGACTTTTTCTCGGTGGTACGGTGGCTCGGTGTTCCGTCGGGGATGGGAGGCGGGGAGAATCGATGACCTCCGACCAGGCCCGCACGCTCATCGCCGAACGCTTCCCTGGCGCCCAGACCGCCGGCGACGCCCCGATGGCCGTCACGGTGCCGGTCGATGCCTGGGCGAGGTTCGCGCGGTTCGCCAAGGAGACGCTCGGCTGCTGGTTCTTCTCCTTTCTCACGGCGGTCGACTGGAAGGACGAGGGACTCGAAGTCGTCGCCAAGATCGACAACGTCGACGAGAGACTCTCGCTCCTGGTGAAGGCCCGTCTCGGTCCCGGCGCCTCGGCGTGCCCGTCGCTCTCGGGCGTGTACCGCGGGGCGATCTGGATGGAGCGGGAGTGCTACGACATGTTCGGCATCCGCTTCGAGGGCCACCCGGACCTGCGGCGCATCCTGCTCGGCGACGACTGGGAGGGGTACCCGCTGCTCAAGTCGTACCCCATGGACGCCCCACATCCTCCGTTCAGATGAGCACAGCCGCCCCCGCCACGCGCGTCGATCTCGAGTACACGGGCAGCGAACGGCTCACGATGAACATGGGGCCGCAGCACCCGTCCGCGCACGGCGTGTTCCGCGCCATCCTGACGCTCGAGGGCGAGCAGGTGGTCGGCATCGACACGGTCATCGGGTACCTCCACCGCTGCCACGAGAAGCTCGCCGAAACGCTGACCTACGCGCAGTATCCGTCGATTGCCTCGAAGACCGACTACGTGGCGGCGATGACGAGCGAGTTCGCCTACGTCCGCGCGGCGGAGACGATTGGCAAGATCGAGGTGCCCAAGCGCGGGCAGTACCTGCGGGTGCTCGCGGCCGAGCTGCAGCGCGTCGCGTCGCACCTGCTCTGGCTCGGCACCTGGTGTCTCGACATGGGCGGCGCGCTCGGCGGCGGCGCGACGATCTTCCTCTACTGCATCCGCGAGCGCGAGCTGATTCTCGACCTGTTCGAGTCGCTCGTCGGCGCGCGGCTGCTCTACGGGTTCTATCAGGTCGGGGGCGTCCGCTACGACCTGCCGCCCCTTTGGGCCGACACGTGCCGCCGGACGGTCGACCTCATCGACCAGCGCATCGGCGAGTACGAGCGGATGCTCGAGGACAACCCGTTCTTCCTGGCGCGCACGCAGGGAGTTGGCGTCGTCTCGCGCGAGCTGGCGCAGGAGGTCGGCATCAGCGGGCCGCTCGTTCGCGGGTCCGGCGTCGCCTACGACCTCCGCCGGACCGAGCCGTATTCGTCGTACGAGGATTTCGACTTCCGCGTGCCGGTGGAGCCCGGCGGCGACTGCTTCGCGCGGTACCGGGTACGAATGGTCGAGTTCCGGGAGTCGCTCAGGATCGTCCGCCAGGTGCTCGACGGCCTGCCGGAGGGTCCGATCTCGTCGCGGCCCGGGCTGAAGTCGGTCGCGCAGGTCCGCATCCCGAAGGGCGAGGCGTACGCCCGCGTCGAAGGGGCGCGGGGCGAGGTCGGCTGCTACCTCGTGGCCGACGGGAGCGCGAAGCCGTACCGGATGAAATGGCGCGGCGCGTCGTTCTCGAACCTGGCCATCCTGCCGCACGTCATTCCCGGACACAAGGTCGCCGACGTCGTCGCGATCATGGGGTCGGTCGATCCGGTGTTCGGCGAGGTGGATCGGTGAGCCGTCACTTGTCCCCGCGAGCCACGGAGGCACGAAGACACGGAGCGAACATGGGCCAATTCGTCTCCGTGCCTCTGTGTCTCCGTGGCCCGTGGCGGCGGAGAGCGGTCGAATCGTGATGGAGTGGCTCACACCCCTCGTCGCCCCGTTCATCGTGCTCAACGCGATCATCGGGATCGTCACCTACGTGACGCTGCTCGAGCGGAAATTCGCCGCCCGGATGCAGTCGCGCGTCGGCCCGTACCGCGTCGGCCCGCACGGGCTGCTGCAGCCGATTGCCGACGCGATCAAGCTGATGATGAAGGAGGACGTGGTGCCGACGGCGGTGGACCGCCCCGTGTACAACCTGGCGCCGATCGTCTTCCTCGTCCCCTGCATGCTCATCTTCGCCACGATCCCCTTCGCGCCGGGGCTCGGCGTGGCGGACCTGAACATCGGCATCCTGTTCTTCCTGGCGGTCTCCGCGATGGAGATCGTGGGCCTGTTCATGGCCGGCTGGGGATCGAACAACAAGTACGCGCTGCTGTCGGCGATGCGGGCCGTCAACCAGGTGATCTCGTACGATCTGCCGTTCATCTTCTCGGCGCTCGTGCCGGTGCTGCTCGCCGGATCGCTGCGGCTCTCCGACATCGCCGCCGCGCAGGCGGGGCTCTGGTTCGTGTTCTACCCGGTCGTCGGCCAGCTCGCCTTCATCGCCTTCATCGTCTCGACGGTGGCGGCGGAGAACCGCGCGCCGTTCGACATCCTCGAGGCCGAGTCGGAGCTCGTGGCGGGGTTCCGCGTCGAGTACTCGGGGATGAAGTTCGCCATCATCCAGCTCGCCGAGTACGCGCACGTCGTCGGCGCGTCGTTCCTCGGCGCGCTGCTCTTCCTCGGCGCCTGGGCGGGGCCCGGCCCCGAGTGGCTCGGACCGGGTTGGTTCCTGCTCAAGGCGATGTTCGTCTTCCTGCTCGTCACCTGGGTGCGATGGAGCTTCGTCCGCATCCGCGTCGACCAGATCCTGGCGCTCTCGTGGAAGGTGCTGCTGCCGGCGACGCTCGTGCTGCTCATCGCGGCCGCCATCGTCGTCGTCTGGAGGGGAACGCCCGGTGTCTGACGTGCAGATCGCCGCCGACGTCCGCGCGCTCCGCGACGCCGCACCCCGCCCGCCGACGGAGGTGCGCGTCATCGTCCGCGCGATTCTGGCGGCGATGCGCGTGACGCTGCGGAACCTGTTCCGCACGCCGGTTACGGTGCACTATCCGGACAAGGAGCGCGCCTATCCCTCCCGCTACCGCGGCCTGCTGGCGCTCGCCTACGACAAGGAGACCGGCGAGGAGGCGTGCATCGGCTGCCGTCTCTGCGAGTACGTCTGCCCGCCGGCGGTGATCAAGGTCGAGATGCTCAAGAGCGAGAAGCGGAACTACGCCAAGACGTTCACGCTCGAGTTGTACGCCTGTGAGTTCTGCGAGCTGTGCGTGCAGGTCTGCCCGACCGACGCGATCGTGATGACGAAGTCGTTCGACCTGTCGACGACCGACCGCCGCGAGCTGCTGCTCGACAAGGACAAGCTCCACGCCATCGGCAGGCAGTTCGAGCAGTCGTGGGCCACCGGCAGCAAGCTGCGCGACATGCAGGGACCGCCCAAGCTGGCGCGCGCCGTGGAGCACGCCGTGGAGGGGCCCCCGGGCGTATGAGCGCCGACGTGCTGGCCTTCTGGTTCCTGGCGATCGTCCTCGTCGGCTCGGCGCTGGCCGTCGTGCTGACGAAGAACCTGTTCCACGCCGTGCTCTGGCTCGCGCTCGCGCTCACCGGGACCGCGGGCGTCTTCCTGCTGCTCGATGCCGAGTTCCTCGCCGCCGTCCAGCTCCTCCTGTACGCCGGCGGCATCGTCACGATCGTCGTCTTCGCGATCGTCGTCACCGAGCGGCTCGTCGGCGAGCGCCTCTCGCAGACGAGCCGGCGGATTGGCGGCGGCGCGGTCGTGGCCGGCGGCGTGCTCGCCCTCCTCCTGAACGCCATGCGGGGGCAGCCGTTCCCGGCGGCGCGTCCGGAGATGGCGGGCGACCTGACGCGCCTGATCGGTGAAACGGTGCTGACGCGGTTCGTGCTGCCGTTCGAGCTGCTCGCCGTGCTGATGCTGGCGGCGCTCATGGGCGCGATCTATTTCGCGAGGCCGGACGAGTAATGCCTTCTTCACCTCCACGTACCACCGAGGCACTGAGACACCGAGGAGTTCTTGCCACATTGGCCTCGGTGTCCCGGCGTCTCGGTGTTCCGTTGGGGCAATGGAGCGTGTAGTCGCGTGGGTCTTCAGGCATATCTCACACTCGCGGCGGTGGTCTTCTGCATCGGGTTGTTCGGCGTGATGACGCGTCGCAACACGATCGGCATCCTGCTGGGCATCGAGCTGATGCTGAACTCGGTCAACATCAATCTGGTGGCGTTCGCCCGCTACAGCGGCGACGTGACCGGGATGGTGTTCACCCTCTTCACGATCTGCATCACCGTGGCCGAGGCCGCGGTCGGCCTCGCCCTCGTCATTCTCCTCTTCCGCGTGCGCCGGACCGTGACCGCGGATCACCTGGATCTGCTCAAGGGATGATGGCGGGCGACGGCACCCTCGCACTCGCCGCGCTGCTCCTGCACGCGACGGCCTTCCTCGTGCTGGCGATCGCGGCGCCGCTGCGCCGCCTGGGCCGCCCGGCGGCCTACGTCTCCATCCTCTGCGCGGCGGGCTCGCTGGCCGCGGCCGTCCTCTCGTGGCGGGCCCACACCGGCGAGGCGATCTCGCGGCTCGTCTGGACGTGGCTGCCGTCGGAGGGACAGACGCTCGCCACCGTCGGCGTCCTCGCCGACGCCGACTCGACGGTGATGCTCACGCTGGTGGCGCTGGTCGCGCTCCTCGTGCAGGTGTACTCGCTCGGCTACTTGAGCGACGAGCGGGCGCCGTCGCTCGGCCGCTACTACGCTTACCAGTCGCTCTTCGCCTTCTCGATGATGGGGCTGGTGCTCGCGCCGAACTTCGTCCAGTTGTTCATCTGCTGGGAGCTCGTCGGCCTCTGCTCGTACCTGCTGATCGGCTTCTGGTACGAGCGGCCGGCGGCGGCGCGGGCGGCGCTCAAGGCCTTCTGGATCACGAAAACCGGCGACGTCGGCCTGCTCATCGGCATCGTCCTGATCTGGCGGCACACGGGCACCTTCGACCTGACCGAGATGCGCGTGCTGGCCGGCAACGGCGCCATCCCGCTGGCCGGGCTGTCGGTGATGACCTTCTGCATCTACCTCGGCGCGGTCGGCAAGTCGGCGCAGTTCCCGCTGCACATCTGGCTCCCGGACGCGATGGAGGGCCCGACGCCGGTCTCCGCGCTCATCCACGCCGCGACGATGGTGACGGCGGGGGTGTACCTGCTGCACCGGACCGACTGGCTCTTCGCCCTGACGCCGGACGTGCTGGCGATCGTCGTGTGGGTGGGCGCCTTCACGGCGCTGCTCTCGGCGGTGCTGGCGTGCGTGCAGAACGACATCAAGCGGGTGCTCGCCTACTCGACCATCTCGCAGCTCAGCTACATGATGGCGGCGATCGGCGCCGGCTTCTCCGGCGCCGGCTTCCTGCACCTGCTCACGCACGGCGTGTTCAAGGCACTGCTCTTCCTCGGGGCCGGCGCGATCATCCACGCCGTTCACAGCAACGATCTCCCGGACATGGGGCGGCTCGCCCGCCGCATGCCGCAGACGGCCATCGTCTTCACGGTCGGCGCGCTCTCGCTGGCCGGCCTGCCGCTCTTCGCGGGGTTCCTCTCGAAGGAGGAGATCCTGGGCGCCGTGCTGGCGGGCGGATTCGCCGCGCCGTTCGCCATGCTCGTGCTCGTCGCCTTCCTGACCGCCTTCTACATGTTCCGCGTCGTCTTCCTGGCGTTCTTCGCGGCGCCGCCGGCGGGACACGCCGGCGCGGCCGCTGCCTCCGGCGCGCCGCACGTCGCCGATGCCAGCCACCACGCCTCGCACGGCGCCGCCGCGCACGAGCCGCACGAGCCGCCCTCGTCGATGCTGCTGCCGCTCTGGGTGCTCGCGCTGCTCTCGGTGGCGACCGGCGTCTTCTTCACCGTCGTCCATCCCGAACCGGAGTTCGAGAGCCCCGCGTGGCTGATGCCGGTCGGGGTCGGGTCGGCGGTGGCGGGCATCCTGCTGGCGTGGGCCACCTACCAGCGCCGCGCGATCGACGCGGCGAGCCTGGCGGCCGCCTTCGGGCCGATCTACCGGGGGGCGCTCGCGCGCTTCTGGATCGACGCCGTGTTCGAGCGCGCGTACCGGCTGGCCCTGCTCGGCTTCTCGCGCCTGGTCGGCTGGATCGATCGCTACCTGGTGGACGGCGTGCTCAACGTGCTGAGCGCGTGGACGGTCCAGGCCGGCGACGACCTGCGGACGATGCAGACGGGCCGCGTGCAGGATTACGTCTACGGCATCGCCGTCGGGTTGCTCGTGCTGCTCCTCTGGGTGCAGTTCAACTGATGGACAGACTTCCGATTCTCTCGATCATGACGTGGGCGCCGTTTGCGAGCGCCCTCGTGATCATGTTCTTCGCGCGCCGGCGGCCGCTGCTCGTGCGGTGGACCTCCGTCGCCGGCACCGGCGTCTCCCTGGTCGCCTCGATCTGGGTCTACT
Source organism: Acidobacteria bacterium RIFCSPLOWO2_12_FULL_68_19 (assembly GCA_001767525.1). Taxonomy (GTDB): domain Bacteria; phylum Acidobacteriota; class Vicinamibacteria; order Vicinamibacterales; family UBA2999; genus MELF01. The sequence continues at coordinate 22,272 of MELF01000020.1, forward strand.
GGACGTACGACCGCGTCCGGGCGGGCTTCCAGTTCCAGGAGGAGTTCTCCCTCGTCCCGTCGCTCGGCATCTCGTACCTGGCGGCGGTGGACGGCATCAGCGCGCTGATGGCGCTGCTCACCTCGATCATCATCTTCGCGGGCGTCTTCGCCTCGTGGACGACGAAGCAGCGGAGCCAGGAGTTCTACGCGCTGCTGCTCGTGCTGGTGACGGGCGTGTACGGCGTCTTCGTCACCCTCGATCTGTTCGTCCTCTTCCTGTTCTACGAGATTGCCGTGCTGCCGATGTACCTGCTCATCGGCATCTGGGGCTCCTCGGGCGACGTCCGGCCGCAGGGCATCTTCGGCTGGGCGATGGGGCGGACCGGGGTCGGCACCAAGGAATACGCCGCGATGAAGCTGACGCTGTACCTGCTCTTCGGGTCGGCCTTCATCCTGGTCGGCGTCCTCGCGCTGTTTGTCGCCACCGGCTCGCGGACCTTCTCGTTCCTCGAGCTGCAGCAGATGCGGTTCGATCCGGCGCTGCAGTCGTGGGTGTTCCTCGCCTTCTACGTCGGGTTCGGCATCCTCGCCGGCATCTGGCCGCTGCACACGTGGTCGCCCGACGGCCACGCCTCGGCCCCGACCGCCGTGTCGATGCTCCACGCGGGCGTGCTGATGAAGCTCGGCGCCTACGGCGTGGTGCGGGTGGGCATGGGGCTGCTGCCGGACGCGGCGGTCGACTGGGCCTGGCTCGTCGGCACGATCGGCTGCATCAACATCGTCTACGGCGCGCTGAGCGCGATGGCGCAGACCGACCTCAAGTACGTCATCGCGTACTCGTCGGTCTCGCACATGGGTGTGGTGATGCTCGGCGCGGCGACGCTGACGCCGAACGGGCTGAACGGCTCCGTCTTCCAGATGTTCGCCCACGGCATCATGACCGGCCTCTTCTTCGCGCTCGTCGGGCTGGTGTACGAGAAGGCGCACTCCCGCGAGATCTTCAAGATGAGCGGCTTCGGGACGATGATGCCCGGAATCGCCACGGCCTTCACCATTGGCGGGCTCTCCTCGCTGGGCCTGCCGGCGACGGCGGGCTTCGTCGCCGAGTTCCTGACGTTTCTCGGCGCCTGGACGTCGGACTACCGGTGGTGGCTGTTCCCGGCGGTAATCGGCGCGTTCCTGACCTCGGTCTACGTGCTGCGCGTCGCCGGGCAGATCTTCTGGGGACCGAAGAGCGCCGATCCGCACTTCCAGGACCTCGCCGACGCCCAGGGGCCCGAATGGGCCGCGCTCGGGATCCTCGTGTTCGTGCTCGTGTTGTTCGGCGTGGCGCCGTCGATCGCGATTGGGCCGGTCGACACCGCCACCGGACCGCTGCTGCGGCGGCTGATCGGCCAATGACGTTCGAGACGCTGACCCTTCTCGTGCCCGAACTGGCGCTCTTCGCGCTCGCCGTCGTCGTGCTGCTCATCGGCGCCGTCCGTAGCTCAGCGTACGTAGGGCGGGGTCCGCTCGCCGAAGTGAGCCGCGGACCCGCCGGCTGGACGACGCTCCTCGGCCTCGGCGCAACCTTCATCCTGACGTTCACCGTCCGGGAAGGCGCGTCGCTGCTCGACGGGGCGTTCGTCCAGGACAGCCTGGCGCTCTTCGCCAAGCGGCTGTTCCTCGCCTCGGCGGCAATCAGCCTGCTCGGCTCGCTCACCCTGCGGACCGGCGCGTTCAGCCGCCGCTCGGCGGAGTACCACTTCGCGCTCGTCGCCTCGCTGCTCGGGATGTCGGTCGTCGCCTCGGCGCGCGAGCTCGTCCTGCTCTTCGTCGGCTTCGAGCTGATGTCGATCCCGCTCTTCCTGATGACGGGGTTCCTCAAGCGCGAGGCGGTCGTCCCCGAGGCGGCGCTCAAGTTCTTCCTCGTCGGCACGGCCTCGTCTGCGATGATCGTCTACGGCATGTCGTTCGTGTACGGCGTGGCGGGCAGCACGATGCTGTCGGACATCCCGCCGCCTCTGCGCGACGGTCCGCCGCTGCTGATGCTCGGCATGGCGATCCTGCTGGCGGGCCTCGGCTTCAAGATCGCCGCCTTCCCGTTCCATATGTGGGCGCCGGATACCTACGAGGCGGCGAGTCCGCCGTTTGTCGCGTGGCTCTCGGTCGCGCCGAAGGCGGCGGGGTTCGTCGTCATCATCCGCCTCTACCTCGCCGGCGTCGGGACCGCCGCGCTCGTCTGGACGCCGGTGATCGCGGTGCTCGCCGGCATGACGATGGTCACGGGGAACCTGATGGCGATCCCGCAGCGGAACATCAAGCGGCTGCTCGCCTACTCGGGGATCGCGCACATCGGCTACATGCTCGTTGGCCTCGCCGCACTCTCCAGCTCCGGCGTGGCGATGATGCTCTTCTACCTCGTCGCGTACACGTTCGGCAACATGGGCGCGTTCCTCGTCGTGCAGGCGGTGGCGCAGTCGGAACAGTCCGACGGCATCGACGCCTACCGCGGTCTGGCGCAGCGGTCGCCGCTGCTCGCCCTGGCGATGCTGCTCTTCCTGCTGTCGCTCGGCGGGATTCCGTTCGTGGCGGGCTTCTGGGCAAAGCTCTACGTCTTCTGGGCCGCCGTCGAGCGCGGGATGTACGGGCTCGTCTTCCTGGGCGCCGTCCTCACCGTCGTGGCGCTCTACTACTACCTGCTCGTGGCGCGCCGGATGTACATCGATGCGCCGGAGCGCCCCGAGCCGGTGCAGGTGCCGGGGCTGCTTGGCGTGGCGATTGTCGCGTGTGTGATTGGGGTGGTCGGGATGGGCCTCTACCCGGCGCCGTGGGTCACGCTCGCCCAGCGCGTGGCGTCGACGCTGTTTTCCTAGCCGGTAGCCGGTAGCCGGTAGCCGGTAGCCGATAGGTTGGTGGCCGGTAGGCAGGTAGTGAAGACGTTGTACGTAGGTACGTAGGCCGGGTTCCGCGAAGCGGACCCGGCGCGGCTCTATGCCGCGCGATTGTGCGATTTGCGGTCCTTCCGGCGCCCCCACCAATCGAGCACCGCGATGATCGCCACAATCAGGAGGATACCGAACAGGATGCCGAATGCGTTCTCCATCACCAGGCTCCCATCAGCCAGAGGCCGAACGCCGCACATCCGAACCAGAACGCCACGCCCAAGACGATAATCGTCCAGGACAGTGGCTCTGTTCCGACCAACTGCGCGAACACCATGGAGGCCGCTGCAAGGTTCGCGAGGTCCAGGACCTTCTCCCCGAACGTCGCGCGCGGACCGGGCCTCAATCGTAGCATCGTCGCTCGGCCTGGTAGCTGCGAAGGGCATGCCGGCGCGAATGTCGAAGGAAACCAGGCGATCGGGTGCCGACGTACGCAGTTCCTGCCACGCTGAACGGCGAGGCGTGTGGCAATTCTGAACGCCGCACGCCCGCCCGGCGTCCGCGACGCCGAGAAGTCGGTGCTCGTCGGCTTCGCGGTGCTCTACAATCCGCTGGTGCCGATCGAGCTCTGGAGCCGGGCGCCCTGGACCATCGTCAACCTCGGCACGCCGGTCTTCTTCATCAACGGGCGCGCGCTCGCCGGCGCCTATCCGTCTTCCAGCCTCCAGAAGATCATCGAGGAAGCGCTGCGGAAGCGGTGATGTCCCGGCTCAACGGCTTCCTGCGCGGCGTCCGCGTGCTCGACCTCACACGCCATCTCCCGGGTCCGCTCGCCACGCTGCTGCTCGCCGACATGGGGGCGGAGGTGCTCAAGATCGAGCCGCCCGACGGCGACGGCATGCGGGAGATGGGGCCCCGGAAGGCCGACGGCAGCTCCGCCTGCTTCAGCGCGGTGAACGCCGGGAAGACGACGCGGCGAATCGATCTGAAGTCCACGGCGGGACGGGCGGCGCTGCTCGACCTGGCGACGTCTGCCGACGTGCTGATCGAATCGTTCCGGCCGGGCATCCTGACGCGGCTCGGGGTCGGATACGACGTGCTGAAAGGGGTCAATCCCCGGCTGATCTACTGCTCGCTGAACGGCTTCGGCTGCACGGGTCCGCTGGCGCAGATGGCCGCACACGACCTCAACTACGTCGCGCTGGCGGGCGCGCTTCCACCGCTCGGCGCCGACGGGAGTCTGCCGGATACGCCGCTAGCCGATTGCGCCGGCGGCCTCTTTGCGGCGCTGGCCCTCGTCTCCGCGCTGTACGGGCGCGGGCGCGACGGTCAGGGGTGCCACATCGACCTCGCGCTCCTCGACGCCGTCCTGCCGCTCCAGATCCTTCCGCTCGCGCAGCTCGGCGCCGCGGGCGTCCCGCCGCGGGCCGGCGAAGGACCGATCAACGGGGGCGCCGCGTGCTACCGCGTCTACGAGACCGGCGATCGACGCCGCGTCGCGCTGGCGGCGCTCGAAGGGAAGTTCTGGCACGCCTTCTGTGCGGCCGCCGGCCGGCCGGACTGGGTCGCGCGCCACGCCGATCCGCTGCCGCAGCGCGCCCTGATCGGCGAAGTGGCCTCGATGTTCGGCGGATTGACACTGGAGGAGTGCGAGCGGCGATTCGGGCCGGCGGACTGCTGCTTCGCGCCGGTGCGGGAGCTGCCGGAGGCCGTCGCGTCGGCGCACGTCCGCAGCCGCGGCCTCGTGCACCGGACAGGGGACGGCGAACTCCAGCCGCTCTTCCCCGCCATCGTCGACGGCGAGCCGCCGCGGCCGCGGCCACCGCTAGGCGAAGGGTAATCAGGGATTGACGAGCACGGCCATGCCGATGAACGGCACCTGCCCCGGCACCGCCATGTTGGAGTACATGACCTGCACCAGCGGGTTCCCCGTCGGCATGAACATGACGTAGTCGTCGAGCTGGCTCTCGTTGACCGCGTCGGCCATCGAGCCGTCGGGCCACAGCAGGTGGACCTCCCGCGCCTGCGCCACCTGCTCCCAGTCCTCGAAGTCGATTGTGGCGGGATCGCCAGCCACACCGCCGTCGGCATATATCACCTTCAGCGGCTTGATGTCGCTGAGCGGATTGGCCATGCCCGTGCTCGGGATCGGGTTGTGCGAGAAGTACATCTTGTAGCGCGCCCCGCCCATGTGCACCGGCATCGGCGCCTGTACTTCCGCGAGGTACTTCGGACAGCCGGCGGCGTCGGTCTGGACGCCCCACCGGATCCCGTCCCAGATCGCCATCGCGGCATTGAAGAACGAGTTGCTCGAGCAGGGGGGCTGGAACTCCGCCGTCATCACCATGAAGGCGCCGGCTGCGCCGTCCCAGCGCCAGTCGCGTCGCGTCGGGTAGCCGACCTTGAACTGCCGCGCGTTGCTCAGGCCAGGATTACCATTGAGCGTGTCGCCGCCGACGCCGACGATCACCTCCGGCACGCAGCCGCCGCCGGCGGAATAGTCCGCAAGCGTGTTGCAGATCGTCTTGGCGCCGCCGTTGAAGTCGCGCCCCACGTACCCGTCTCGGCTGTCCAGATACATGATGCGCGTCCGCTGATCGGTGCCCATCGCCTCGAAGAACAGCCGGATGCCGCCGCCCATCGATAGGTCGAGCGGCACGGCCTGCGTCGTCGTCACCAAGCCAGCGACGCTGTCGCCAGGACAGGAAAACGGCTGGCCCGGTCGGAACTCGCACGCCCGCAGCAGCCCGAACCCCGAGACGCCGCGGTACGACGAAAGCGCGGCGACCGAGTCGTTGGTGCCGCTCGACAGCTCGGCGATCTTGATCCCCTTTTCGGTGGCGATCGTGGGGTTGTAATAGAGCTGCGCCTTTCCGCTCAGCGCCGCGCCCGCCCAGGCGCCGTAGAGGATCACGTACGGATACGTGTTGCCGTCGGTCACGATTCGCGTCGCCCCGGTGTAGGAGCTGCCCGTGCCGCGGACCTGCCAGTACTCCTCCGCGGTCTGGCCGCTCGCCGCCGCGTCGGCCTCGAGACTGGTCGCGCACGCCTCGTCCAGGCAGGCGCGCAGCGCCGCCGTGTGCGGCGTGGCCGACTTGAGGCCCGATACGGTCAGGCGCGTCTCGGCCGTCTCGACGCCCACCGACGCGCCGGTCACGCCGTCGGTCAGCGTGAGAACGTAGCGATGCACCGCCTCGGCCGGCGCGGTCCAGCTCACCTGCAGGCGGGACGACGACCGGTAGGCGGTCGATCCGACCCGGCCGCCTTCAATGGACGCCACCGCCAGGCCAGCCGCCCAGGTCTGAGCCTCGGCGGGCCGAACGGATGCGCAAAACAAGGCCGACAGCAGCGCGACAACAGGAATACAGTGCACGCACCCTCCGGATGTTGGGCGTTCAACCGGCGCATCGTACTATCGGCAGACGCGACGAACAACGGCAGCAACTACGCTATAATCCGCGCCGCAGCGAGGACAGAGGCATGAAATCGATCTACATCGCTCTGACCGTCGTCGTTCTAGGCGCGACACATCTGGCCGCTCAGGCGGCCCAGGACGTGTACGTGCGGATTCCCGCCGAAGGGACGAAGAACCCGCTCGAGGGCGACGCCGACGCCGTCAAGGCGGGGATGGGCGCGTATCGCGTCCGCTGCGCCGACTGCCACGGCATGGACGCGCGCGGCATCCGCGGTCCCGACATCACGCAGGTCTGGGCGCGCGGGCGCACCGACGCCGCGCTGTTCGGGACCATTCGCCACGGCGTGCCGAACACCGAGATGCCCGCCTTTCCAGCTCCGCGCACCTCCGACATGGATATCTGGCGGGTCCTCGCCTACCTGAAGACGATGGCGACGCCGGTCGCCGAGGCGTCCCGCGGCAACGGCGCCGTGGGCGAACGGGTCTTTGCCACCAACTGTCTGGCGTGCCACCGCGTCAACGGTCGCGGCGGGCGGCTCGGCCCGGACCTCTCGCGCATCGGCGTGGCGCGCACGCGCGCGCACATGGCGCGGCAGATCCGGGGCAGCGTGCCTGACTTCCGCACCGGCTACGAGCCGGTCGTCCTGACCACTCCGGGCGGGCAGGAGATTCAGGGCGTGAAGAAGAACGAGGACCTGTTCTCGGTCCAGATCATGGACACACGCGAACGGATTCAGGGGTATCTCCGCGAGGACCTCCAAGGCGTCACCAACGTCAAGATCTCGGCGATGCCGACCTTCGGCGCCGAGAAGCTGAGCGACGCGGAGCTCGACGACCTGCTGGCCTATCTCACGGCGCTGCAGGGTCCGGAGCCGCAGGCGGCCAACGAGAATCGCTAGAGGACATGCGTATGTATCGAACGATCGCCCGCCTCGCCGTCGTGGCACTCGGGGCCGCCGCCTTCGCCGTCTCGCTGGCCGCCCAGAACGCGCCGCCGCTCGTCGGCAACCAGGAGCTGCTCGGCGGCCTGAAGCCGGACGGGTCGAGCTGGCTCGTCTTCGGCGGCGGCTACCACAACCAGCGGCACAGCCCGCTGACGCAGATCACGCCGCAGAACGTCGCCCGGCTGGTGCCGCAGTGGGTGTTCCAGACCGACACGCTCGGCCGCTTCGAGACGACGCCGCTCCTGCGCGACAACGTGCTGTACGTGACCGGGCCCCTCAACAAGGCGTGGGCGATCGACGCCCGCACGGGGCGCGAGATCTGGCGCTACGTGCGCGAGCTGCCGCCGACCGGCTCGCTGACGGCGTGCTGCGGTCTGGTCAACAAGGGATTCGGCGTCCTCGGCGACAAGCTCTTCATGACGACGCTCGACGCGCACCTCCTCGCGCTCGACATCAAGACAGGCACCGTCGCCTGGGATGCCACGCTGGAGGATTTCCGCAAGGGCTACGCCTCGACCATCGCCCCGCTCGTCGTGAAGGACAAGGTGATCGTCGGCGTGGCGGGCGGCGAGTACGGGATCCGCGGCTTCATCGACGCGTACGAGGCGAACACGGGCAAGCTGGCGTGGCGCTTCTACACGATTCCGGGCCCGGGCGAACCGGGCAACCAGACCTGGGCGGGCGACTCGTGGCAGCGGGGCGGCGCCAGCGTGTGGGTGACCGGCGCCTACGATCCCGAGCTGAATCTCGTCTACTACGGCATCGGCAACCCCGGGCCCGACTATCACAGCGAGAGCCGCAAGGGCGACAACCTGTACAGCGACTCGATCGTCGCGCTCGACGCCGACACCGGGACGCTCCGCTGGCACTATCAGTTCACGCCGCACGACCTGCACGACTGGGACGCCACCGAGGTGCCGGTCCTCGCGGACGTGACGATTGCGGGACAGCTCCGGAAGGTCGTGATGTTCGCCAACCGCAACGGCTTCTACTACACGCTGGACCGGGCGACCGGCCAGATCCTCGTCGCCAGGCCGTACGTCGTGACGACATGGGCCAAGGAGATTGACCGGGATGGGCGTCCCATCCTGCTCCCCGGCAACGTGCCGGACGAGCAGGGCTCGACGACGTGCCCGGACGTCACTGGCGCCACCAATTTCTGGCCGCCGACCTACGATCCGGCGCAGCGCCTGTTCTTCGTGAACGCGCGCGAGGTGTGCGCCACCTACTACGCGTGGAAACAGGAGTTCGTGCCCGGCGAGCGGTACACCGGCGGCGCCGGCCAGCGCGCCAGGGGCCCCGACTACCGCGCCTACGGCGCGCTGCGCGCGATCGATCCGACGACGGGCCAGCGAAAATGGGAGTTCGAGTACATCTCGCCGTCCACGTCGGGGCTGCTGTCGACTGCGTCGGGGCTGATCTTCAGCGGCGACGCCGAAGGGAACTTCCTGGCGCTCGATTCGCGCAGCGGGAAGCTCCTCTGGCGCTTTCCGATGGGATCGGCGCTGCACGGCACGTCGGCGATCACTTACATGCTGGACGGGCGGCAGCACGTGCTCGTGCCGGCCGGCACGAACCTGACCGCCTGGGCGCTCCCGGACGTACCGCGCGTGCCGGCGACGCGCTGACCAGGCGGCGCCGGGCGCCTCGAAGAGCGCGGAACCCCGTTTCGGCGCGTCGGCAGGCAGGCGGCGCGTAGCCCCACGAACGGCCCCCTCCAGGCCAGAAACGGCCGGTTTCCAGCCATTGTTGGTGAGATCGGATCCCGGCGTCTACAGGTCTTTTCGGCTAGAATGAGGCGCCCGAACCTCGCCCGGGCACGTTATGCTAGGCATAGCGGAATTTTTCCCATCGAACCCTGTCGGGGAGGTCGTGTAATGAAGGAAAGACCTCGTTACCCCGGGATCCGGGTTACCGCGAACGGTAACCAACTGGTCTCATACCATACCGAAGCCCGCATAGCGGACGCAGGCGTCTTCTATCCCATCACGCCGTCAACCGAGGGTGGCGAGCTGTATCAGCAGGCGTACGCCGAAGGAAAGCTCAACGTCTTTGGCCAGAACACGATTGCCATTGAAGCCGAAGGCGAACACGCGGCGCAAGGCGGTGCCATCGCCCACTCGGTCTGCGGCAAGCGCGTCGTCAACTACACCTCCGGGCAGGGAGTCGTCTACGGCGTGGAGCAGTACTACCACGCCCCGGGCAAGTGCTCGACGATGGTCCTGGAGGTGGCGGCGCGCGCGCTGACCAAGCATGCGCTGAACGTCCACTGCGGTCACGACGACGTCTACGGCGCGCTCGACACGGGGTGGATCATCGCCTTCGGCAAGGATGCGCAGCAGGCGGCCGACCAGGCGCTCATCCTGCGACGCGTCACCGAGCTCAGTCTGACGCCGGGCATGAACGTGATGGACGGCTTCCTCACGTCGCACCTCGAGCGCACTTTCTACAAGCACGAATCGGAGCTGATTCGGGAGTACCTGGGCGCGCCCGACGACATCATCGAGTGTCCGACCGAGAGCCAGCGCACGCTCTTCGGCCCCCGCCGCCGGCGGGTGCCGAAGATGATCGACCTGACGAACCCCGTGCTCCTCGGGCCCGTGCAGAACCAGGAGCACTACATGCAGGGGGTGGTCGCCCGCCGGGACAACTTCGTCGAACCGATCCTGGAATTCCTCGAGGCCGCGTATCGCGACTTCGCGGCGCTCACAGGCCGCTACTACGGTCTGGTCACCCAGTACAGGTGCGAGGACGCCGAGACGGTGTTCGTCTCGCTCGGATCAGCGGCCGAGAACATCGAGGCCGCGGTGGACTACCTCCGGGCGACGCGCCGCGCGTCGGTCGGGTCGATCCACATCAACGTGTTCCGTCCGTTCCCGGAAGCGGCCGTCGTCACGGCGCTCGCCGGCAAGAAGAACGTCATCATTCTCGAGCGCACCGACGAGCCGATGGCCGGCGACAATCCGATGGGGCGAGACATCCGGACCGCGCTCAACAAGGCTCTGCAGGGCGTCGAGGGGCTGCCGGCGATCACCGCCGACCGGATGCCGCGGCTCGTCGGCGGCGTTTACGGCCTCGGGTCGCGCGACTTCCGGCCCGAGCACGCCATCGGCGCCTACGAGTTCGCCACCGGCACACGGGCGCGGAAGGACGGGAAGCGCGTCGCCGACGGCGCCTCGTTCATGGTGCTCGGCGTCGATCATCCGTACGAAGTGAAATCGGACGACACGCCGTCGCTCCTCCCGGAAGGCGCGATCGCCGTTCGGTTCCATTCGGTCGGCGGCTGGGGCGCGATCACGACCGGCAAGAACCTCGGGGCCATCATCGGCGACCTCAACGACTTGCTCTACGAGCGCGACAGGGTCGTCGACGAGTTCGGCAATCCGAAGGAGATCATCCATGTCAGCGCCAACCCGAAGTACGGCTCCGAGAAGAAGGGAGCGCCGACGGCGTACTTCATGATCGCGGCGCCCGAGCGCATCCGCGTCAACTGCGACCTCCGGCACGTCACCGTCGTCCTCTGTTGCGATCCGAAAGCGTTCACCCACACCAATCCCCTTGACGGCATGTCGGAGGGGGGGTCCCTCGTGTGGGAGTCCGAGGAAGAGGGCGAGAAGGCGTGGCAGCGGTTGCCGATCTGGGCCCGCAAGCAGATCCTCGACAAGAAGATTCGGGTGTTCACGCTGCCCGGCTTCAAGATCGCCCGCGAGGCGACCGACCGCGGCGACCTGCAGCTGCGCATGCAGGGGAACGCGTTCCTCGGTGCCTTCTTCGCCGTCTCGCCGATGCTCGACGAGTTCCGCATCACACGGGAACAGTTCCGCGACGCGGTCCACAAGCAGTACGTCAAGAAGTTCGGCAAGCTCGGTGACGCGGTCGTGCAGTCGAACATGCAGGTGATGACCGAGGGATTCGAGCTGGTACGCGAGATCGACGTGGGCGAGCTCGAAGCGCCCGATCGGTCCACGTTGCGTGGCCAGGCGCTGCTGCCGGTGGTCATGCCGGACAGCATCGCGGCGAGCGAGGGCTGCGGGACCGGCTGCCGCACCGTGCCGCCGCCCGACGGACAGGGGGAGCGGACGCCGCTCACGCGGATCGCCGAGTTCGACCGCCTCTTCCGGTCGCAGTACGGCTACAACCAGCCGGCGAACGCCTATGCGTCGCTCGGCATCATGGCCGCCGGCAGCGGCGACACGGCGTCGAAGTACGTGGCGCGCCGCGAGACGCCGCTCTTCATCCCCGAGAACTGCACGCAGTGCATGGAGTGCATCGCGGTCTGCCCGGACACGGCGCTTCCCAACTGCTCGCAGGACCTCCTCACGATCCTGCGGACCGCCGTCCTCAACTACGTCAGCGACGCCGGCGAGCGCCGGAAGCTCCTGGGACTGGTGCCGGAGATCGAGAAGCGGACGCGCGCGATCATGCGCGAGTCGCTGGCCGGCAAGGAGGGACGGCCGCTCCCGGACATCATCCGGTCGATCACGCAGGAGATCGACGGACTGGTGGCGCTGGAGGCGAAGGAGCAGTTCTACGACATCATCCGCCGCGTCCCGATGGCGTACCAGAAGGTGAACGCGATCTTTGCGACGCCCGAGAAGCGGGCACCGGGCGGCGGCGGCGTGTTCTCGATCTTCGTCTCCGACCTGTGCAAGGGGTGCGCCGCGTGCGTCACCGCGTGCGGCGAGCACGAGGCGCTCAGGATGGTGCAGGAATCCGAGGAGGTCAACGCCGAGCACGAGACCGGCACCGCCTTCCTGAATCTGCTCCCGGACACGCCGCCGAAGTACCTCGGCCTGTACAACGATTCGCGGCCGCAGGACTCGAAGACGGCGACGCTGCGTAACATGCTGATGGTACGGCGCAACTACGATGCGCTGGTGTCGGGCGACGGCGCCTGCGCCGGCTGCGGCGAGAAGAGCATCCTCCGTTCGGCGACCGCAGTCACCGAGGCGTTCATGCGCCCGATCTACCACGGCAAGGCCGAGCGTCTGCGCGCCAAGGCCGACCAGCTCGACAGGGACGGCGTGGCGGGGCTCGCCGCGCTGCGCGAGCGCAGTCCGGAGGAGCACGAGCTGCTGACGCAGGCGGTCGCGCACCTCATCATGGGGCTCGGCGGCGAGGACGAGACGGACACCAGGGCGCGCATCGCCGCCCACGGCCCGATCGCCGATCGCGACGTCATCGCCGCGATCGCCGCGACGATGCGGCAGGAGGCATTCAACCACAAGGGTCTCCAGGCAATCGACGGCCGGCTCTCCAACGGCATGTCGGTCATGGCGATGGCGGCGCACACCGGCTGTAACACCGTCTACGGCTCGACGCCCCCCAACAACCCGCACCCGTACCCCTGGATGAACTCGCTCTTCCAGGACGGCATCACGGTCGGCTGGCTGATGGGCGAGAGCTTCATCGTCGACCACGGCCGCCGGTCGGTCATCCCGGAGCGGCTCGCCGATGCGCTGCTGCAGCGCGAGACGCACGTGATCACGCCGCGCGAATACTACGAGTTCGTGCACTTCTCCGACACGCTGATGACCGACCAGGAGGTCCTCGAGCTCCCGAAGGTCTGGGTCGTCGGCGGCGACGGCGGCATGGGCGACATCGGATATCAGAACGTGTCGAAGGTCATCCTGCAGAACCGGCCCAACGTGAAGGCGGTGATGCTCGACACGCAGGTCTACTCGAACACCGGCGGCCAGAACTCGGATTCGACGCCGATGCTCGGCGGCAACGACATGAACGTGTTCGGCGCCGCCACGCAGGGAAAGATCCACGAGAAGAAGACCGTGGCCGAAACGTTCATGGCCGGGCACGGCTCGCCGTTCGTGGCGCAGATCTCGATCGCGAACGCGCCGAAGCTCTACCGGGCGATCCTCGACGCCCTCGAGTACCGCGGCACGGCGTTCCTGCAGTGCTTCACCACGTGCCAGCCGGAGCACGGAGTCGCCGACGACATGGCGCTCGTCCAGGCGCAGCGCGTGCGCGACTCGCGCGGCGCGCCGGAGTTCGTGTTCAACCCGCGCCTGGGCGAGACCTACCAGGAGGCGCTCGACATCAAGGGGAACCCGTCGATCGACCTGGATTGGTACGAGACGAAGTTCAAGGCGACCAACGAGCCGTACCGGTACACCGTCGCCCAATGGTGCACGACCGAGGCGCGCTTCCGCGACCACTTCAAGAAGATCAGGAAGGAAGAGGCCGAGAAGCTCGTGCCGCTGGAGAACATGCTCGTCCGCATCACCCAGCAGGACGTCGTCTACCGGCGCCATCTGCGGCACGAGCACCGATCGTACGTGCCCGACTTCGGCGTCTACATCCGGGTGCAGGGGCCGAGCGGCGCACCGGAGTACCGGGCGATCTCGCGCCAGCTCGTGCTCTTCTGCGTGGAGCGCCGCAAGGCGTGGCGCATGCTCCAGAGCAAGGCGGGCATCGAGAACCGCGAGTACAAGGCGCAGCGGTCACTGCTGGCCGACGTCGACGCGGGGAAGGTCTCGAAGGAGCACTTCTTCGCCCACGCCGAGCTGCTGCTGAAGGAACGGATGCCCGCGCCGGCGGGACACAAACCCGCGCCACCGGCCGTGACGCCTCCGATGGCCGCCCCGGTGCCGGCGGGAGCCGGCGCACACTGAGGCAGGCGGTAGCTGGCGGGGCTACCGCCTACCAGCTACCGCCTACCAGCTACCGCCTACCAGCTACCAGCTACCGGCTATCGGCTACCGGCTACCGGCTACCGGCTATCGGCTACCGCCTCCCAACTGACGGTCACAGCGCCTTGTTCACTTCCGCCCAGTTCACGACGTTCCACCACGCCGAGATGTAGTCCGGGCGTCGGTTCTGATACTTCAGGTAATAGGCGTGCTCCCAGACGTCGAGCCCGAGAATCGGCGTCTTGCCCTCCATGAGCGGGCTGTCCTGGTTGGGCGTGCTCGCGATTGAGAGTGTGTTCCCGTCCTTGACGACCCAGGCCCAGCCGCTGCCGAAGCGGCCGACCGCGGCCTTCGCGAACTGATCCTTGAACGCGTCGAAGCTGCCGAACGACGCGTTGATCGCGTCGGCAATCTTGCCGGCCGGCGCGCCGCCCGCATTCGGCGCCATCCACGTCCAGAACCGGCTGTGGTTCCAGTGACCGCCGCCGTTGTTGCGGACGGCGGTCCGGATCTCCTCCGGGACGCTGTTGAGACCGCGGCACAGGTCCTCGACGCTCTTCGACTGCAGACCGGGATGCTTCTCCAGCGCGGCGTTCAGGTTGTTGACGTACGCCTGGTGATGCTTCCCGTGATGAATCTGCATCGTCTGCGTATCGATGTGCGGTTCGAGGGCACCGAAGTCGTACGGGAGCTTGGGGAGTTCGTGCGCCATGAAGTCCTCCTCGCGAGGCGGCGGGCCGTAAAGGCCCGCCCTACGCGCGCAATGGATCGCGCGGAAATCGTAGGGTGCCCCTTTACGGGGCGCCAGAACCCGCCAATCGTACTCGGGTCGCTACTGGATAGACAACATGCGATCGAGCGCCACCCGCGTCCAGTGTTTCTGGTGATCGGGGACGACGATCTCGTTGTGGACACGCTCCTCGACCAGCTCTTCCAGGATCCAGAGCAGGTGGTTCGGGGAAACCCGGAACATGGTGGAACAGAGGCAGCCGAACTGGTCGAGCGACAGCACGGTGCGCTCGGGCGCGAGCGAGCGCGCCAGCCTGTTGACGAGGTGGACCTCGGTGCCCACGGCCCAGACCGACCCCGCCGGGCTGGTCGTGATCGCCTTGACGATGTACTCCGTGCTGCCCATGTCGTCGGCCGCCTGGGCGACCTCCCACGGCACCTCCGGGTGAACGATGACCCGCACGCCCGGATGCTGTCGGCGAACGGCCTCGACCTGCGGCACCGAAAAGCGCGTATGCACCGAACAGTACCCCTTCCACAGGATCATCCGGGCGCGCACGAGCCGGTCGGGATCGACCCCGCCGACGATCTCGTCGGGATCCCAGACCACCATCTCGTCGAGGGCGATTCCCATGCGGTAGGCCGTGTTTCGGCCCAGATGCTGATCGGGCAGGAAGAGCACCTTCTCGCCGCGCGAGAACGCCCAGCGCAGCGCGGCGGCGGCATTCGATGAGGTGCAGACGGTCCCGCCCCGCTCGCCGACGAACGCTTTGATCGCCGCGGCAGAGTTGATGTAGGTGACGGGGACCACGCCCGCCTGTCCGGAGCCCCGCCGAGTGGCCACCTCCATTTCCATCAACTCGTCCCAGCCGCGATCGAGCTGGTCGGGAGCGGCCATGTCGGCCATCGAGCAGCCCGCCGCCAGGTCCGGCAGGATCACCCGCTGATGCTCCGCCGCGAGCACGTCGGCGCTCTCGGCCATGAAATGCACGCCGCAGAAGACGATGTAGTCGGCCTCGGGGCGCGCGGCCACGTGACGCGCCAGGCGGAACGAGTCGCCGGTGTAGTCGGCGAACTTGATGACCTCGTCGCGCTGGTAGTGATGGCCGAGGATGACGAGGCGGCTGCCGAGCGACCGCCGGGCCTCGGCGATGCGCGCGTCCATCTCGTCCTCCGACAAACCGAGGTACCGGTCGGGGAGCGCCTGGCGCTCGGTGATGTGCTCTTTCTCGAACTCGGTCAGCAGGGGAGTCATCGACGCCATGGCACTCGACCTTGTGAAACTTTTCTCAATCTCAGGACGTGAAAAAGGCCAAACCCCCCATTCGGCTGTCGCCCGGGTGAGCTTGGACCTGCTTTCAGTATACGGTAGCTGCGCCCGCGCTACCCAGCCACCGGTTGCCGGATGTTGTAGAAGGTGTCGCGCTCGAACGGCTCCCGCCCGGCCGCCCGCACGAGCCGCGACAGTTGCGCCATCGTCAACCCGTCGGGGGTCGGTGAGCCCGCCATGTGGTAGATCCGCTCCTCCTGGACGGTGCCGTCCAGGTCGTCCACGCCGAACCAGAGCGCCGCCTGCGCCGTCTCGACACCGGTGGCAACCCAGAACGCCTTGATGTGCGGAATGTTGTCGAGCACGAGGCGCGACACGGCGTGCACTTTCAGCGTGTCGGCCGCACTCGGCGCCGGCAGCTTCCGCATCTGGTTGTTGTCGGGATGGAACGCCAGCGGGATGAACGCCTGAAACCCGTCCGTCTCGTCCTGCAGCGCCCGCGCCCGCAGCATGTGGTCGACCCGCTCCTCGTCGGTTTCGATGTGCCCGTAGAGCATCGTCACGTTGGTCTTCATGCCGAGGCGATGGGCGAGACGGTGGATCGCCAGGTACCGATCGGCGTCGCACTTGTCGTGGCAGATCTTGCGGCGGACGCGCTCGGCGAAGATTTCCGCGCCGCCGCCTGGGAGCGAGTCGAGCCCCGCTTCCCTCAGTTCGCGGAGCACCTGCTCGTCGGTCATCCCGTACAGATCGGAGAAGAATGCGATCTCGACGGCCGTGAAGCACTTGAGATGGATGTCGGGCCGGATGCGTTTGAACCCGCGCAGCAGCTCCGTGTAGTAGTCGAACGGCAGGTCGGGATTGAGGCCGTTGACGATGTGGATTTCCGTGAGCGGCTGATCCGCGCGCTGGCGGAGCTTGTCCCACGCCTGCTCGAGCGGCATCGTGTACGCCGCCGCATCGGAGGGCTGCAGCCGCGCGAACGAGCAGAACAGGCAGCTGGCGATGCACACGTTGGTCGGCTCGAGCCGCAGGTTGTAGTTGAAATAGGTGCGCGCGCCGTGCCGCTTCTCACGCTCGCGGTTGGCGAGCCAGCCGACCGCCAGCAGGTCTGGACATGCGAAGAGACGAACGCCGGCGGCGAGGTCGAGCCGGTCGCCCGCCTCGAGCTTGCGGCCGATGTCGGCCAGACCCGCCGCCTCGACACGCGGATGCACGCGAGAACCTCACGAAATTCTAGCGTGCTATACTGCGGTGGCCAAACTGACACCGCCGGGTGATCAGGGGAAGTGGGTGCGAAGCCCACACGGTCCCGCCACTGTGAGCGGCGCCCGCCTTCGCCCTAACGGGCTACGGCGTGGCGCGCGAGTCAGGAAACCTGCCCCGGCGCTTGTCCCCTTATGTCCGGCGCGAGGGACGCCGGGAGGAGACGATGTTCCTCCAGCTCCAGCAGGTTTCTTTCGGGTACGACCCGCCGTCGCGCCGCTCCCGCGGAGCAGGTCCGCATGGGTTCTCCCTGCGTGACGTATCGCTGTCGATCGAACGCGGATCGCTGACCGGCCTGCTCGGCCCGAACGGCTGCGGCAAGACGACGCTGCTGAAGCTGATGGCCGGCGTGCTGCGGCCGCGGACCGGCACGGTCCTCTTCGACGGCCGCGCCATCGCCGACATTCCCCGCCGCGAGCTCGCCCGGCATGTCGCGGTCGTGCCGCAGGAGACGCATCCGGCGTTCGACTACTCCGTGCTGGAGATGGTGCTGATGGGCCGGCACCCCCATCTCGGCGCGTTCCGGCTCGAAGGCCCCGACGACCTCGCGATTGCGTCCGACGCGCTGACGGCGACCGGCACCGCGCACCTGGCCGGCCGCTCGTACATGTCGCTCAGCGGCGGCGAGAAGCAGCGCGTCATCATCGCCAGCGCCCTCGCGCAGCAGCCCGACGTGCTGTTGCTGGACGAACCGACGGCCTCGCTCGACCTCGCCTACCAGCTCGAGGTGGCCGCTCTCCTGGCGCGTCTTCGGGGCGAGCGCGGCGTCACGATCGTGCTCGCCACCCACGACCTCAACCTCGCGGCCTCGCTGTGCCACACGCTCGTGCTCGTGCGCGAGGGACGTGTCCTCGCGCAGGGGGCGACCACTGAGGTGCTGAACAGCGGCATGATCCGCCAGTTGTACGACGTCGAGGCCGACGTTCGATTCCACCACCGATCGGGCCACCTGACGGTCGTGCCGATCGGACGCGCGCAATGACCGGACCATCCTCCGCCGTCGTCCGCGTCGATGCGGCGCCGCAGCCGATTCGGCTGCGGTTGACGTTCACGCTTCTCGGCTACGGCGCTCTCGCCCTGCTGGCGTGCCTGGTGGCGCCGCTCGTCGGCAGCACGCCGATCAGCGTGTCGCGCGCGTTCGATCGGTCGGTCCCGTTCGCGGACAACATCGACGCGCAGATCTTCTTCCTCGCGCGCATGCCGCGGGTGCTGGCCGGCGCGGTGGTCGGCGCCGCCCTGGCATCGGCGGGCGTGGTGCTGCAAGCGCTGCTACGCAATCCCCTCGCGACGCCGTTCACCCTCGGCATCTCCGCCGGCGCGGCCCTGGGAGCGATGCTGGCGATCTCGGCCGGCGCCGCCGTGGCGCTGGGCCCGATCTCCTCCGTCCCGCTGGCGAGTCTCGCCGGCGCGTTCCTCGCCACCGCTCTCGTCTACGCGCTGGCCACGAGGCCGGGACGCCCGATGTCGACCGCCGTGCTGCTGTTGGCCGGCGTGACGCTCAACTCGTTCTTCTCCGCGCTGATTCTCTTCGTGCAGTACATGGCCGACTTCGCCGAGGCCTACCGGACCGTGCGCTGGCTGATGGGCGACCTCGACGTCGGCGGCTTCGGACCGATCGCCGGCATCCTGCCGCTCGTCCTTGTCGCCTTCGCGCTGTTTGCGACGCTCCCGTCCTCGCTCAACCTGCTCAGCGTCGGCGCCGACATCGCGGCCACGCGCGGCGTGGACGTGGCGCGCACCGAGCGCCGCGCGTTCCTCAGCGCGGCGCTCGCCACCAGCGCCGCCGTCGCGCTGGCCGGACCGATTGGCTTCATCGGAATCGTGGTGCCGCATCTGGTCCGGCTGATGACCGGCGCCGACCATCGCGTCGTGCTCCCTGCCTCGGCGCTCTTCGGCGCCGCGTTTCTCGTGGGCTGCGATCTGGTCGCGCGCACGGTGCTGGCGCCGGTCGAGATGCCGGTCGGCATCGTGACCGCGATGATTGGAGGGCCGTTCTTCCTATGGCTGCTCGTGCGCAAGGCCTGATCCTCGCCGTCGCCCTCGCCGCGGGCGCGGCGGCTGGCGCGCAACCGGCGGCACGTATCGTCTCGCTCGTTCCGGCGCTGACCGAGATGCTGTTTGCGATCGGCGCCGGGCCGCAGGTCGCCGCGGTCAGCAACTATGACGACTTCCCGCCCGAGGTCAAGACGCTGCCGCACGTCGGCGCGCTGCTGGATCCAGACGTGGAGCGGATCCTGGCGCTGCGCCCCGATCTCGTCATCACCTACAAGTCGCAGGACGCTCTCGAAGCGCAGCTCGCCGGGGCCGGCATCAAGACGTTCAGCTATCGGCACGGCAACCTCGACGCGCTCTTCCGGACGATGCACGACCTCGGCGCGGCCACCGGGCATCCCGCCGGGGCGGCCGGCAAGGCGGAGGAGATCCGCCAGCAGCTCGAAGCCGTCCGCGCGCGCGTCGCGGGGCGCGGGCGTCCCCGAGTGCTGCTCGTGTTCGGCCGTGAACCGCAGACCCTGAGGCAGCTGTACGTGAGCGGCGGAGCCGGATTCCTGCACGAGATGCTCGACATTGCCGGCGGCACCAACGTCTTTGGCGACGTGCGCCGCGAGTCGGTGCAGCCGTCGCAGGAGACGCTGCTCGCGCGCGCGCCCGACGTGATTCTCGAAGTCCGCGCCACACGGCCCGTGCTCGGAACGGAGGTCGGTCGCGAGCGCGCGGTGTGGTCGGCGCTCCCCTCCGTCCCGGCGGTTCGGACGGGCCGCATCCACTTCCTGAACGGCGACCACCTCGTCGTGCCCGGTCCCAGGATCGGCGCGGTCACCGAAGCGTTCGCCCGGGCGATTCACCCCGAGGCGTTCCAGTGAAGATCCTGCTCTCGTGGAGCTCCGGCAAGGACAGCGCGTGGGCGCTGCACGTGCTCAACCAGACCCACCCCGGCGCCGTCGCGGCGCTGCTGACGACGGTCAATGAGGCGGTCGATCGCGTCGCGATGCACGCGGTCAGGCGCGACGTGCTCGAGGCGCAGGCGGAGGCCGCGGGACTGCCCCTCCGGATCGTGCCCATTCCCCATCCGTGTTCCAACGACGTGTACGAGGCGCGCATGCGCGACGCGGTGGCCGCCTCCGTTGCCGATGGCTTCACCCATGCGGCCTTCGGCGACCTGTTCCTCGAGGACGTGCGCCGCTACCGCGAGGATCGACTCGCCGGTACGGGCCTGGCGCCGCTGTTCCCCGTCTGGGGCGTCCCGACGCGCGAGCTGGCGCACCGTATGATCGACGCCGGACTCCGGGCGAGGATTGCCTGCGTTGACACGCGCGTCCTCGACGGGTCGTTCGTCGGCCGCGACTGGGACCGCGCCCTGCTCGGCGAGCTGCCGGCCGGCATCGACCCGTGCGGCGAGAACGGCGAGTTCCACACGTGCGTGTACGCCGGGCCGATGTTCAGCAGTCCACTGCTGCTGGAGCGCGGCGAGACCGTCACGCGCGAGCCCTTCATCTGGGCCGACCTGGTGCCTCGCGGCCTCGACGCCGCGAGAGCCTGTTGACGGCCGGCTTCAACCGCCCATGGGCACCTACCCGTCGCGCATTGTCTGCCTGACCGAGGAGACGACCGAGACGCTCTACCTGCTCGGCGAGGGCGACCGCGTCGTCGGAGTATCCGGCTATATGATCCGGCCGCCGGAAGCGCGCCAGAAGCCTCGCGTATCTGCCTTCCTCAACGCGCGTTTCAGCAGGATCGAGGCGCTCGAACCCGACCTGATCCTCGGGTTCTCGGATCTCCAGGCCGACATCGCCGCCGAACTGATCCGCCGCGGATACCCCGTGACCGTGTTCAATCAGCGGAGCCTTGCCGACATCCTTCAGATGATTCGGATCGTCGGCGGCCTGGTCGGGTGCGGCGAACGCGCGGCGGCGCTTGCCGGGCGACTGGAGCTCGAGATTGACGCCGTGCGCGCGGTCACCGCCGGACTGCCTCGGCCGCGGGTGTTCTTCGAAGAGTGGGACAACCCGTTGATTTCGGGGATCCGGTGGGTCGAGGAGCTCGTCGAGGCCGCCGGCGGCGCGCCGATCTTTCCCGAGCTGCGCGACGCGCGGCTCGGTCGCGAGCGCATCGTGACGCCCGACGAGGTCGTGCGGCGGAATCCGGAGGTGATCATCGCATCCTGGTGCGGCAAGGCGGTGCGCACCGAGCGGATTGCCGCGCGCGTCGGTTGGAACGAGGTGGCCGCCGTGCGGAACGGCCACATCTACGAGATCAAGTCCGCCTACGTCCTGCAGCCCGGCCCGGCCGCGCTGACCGAAGGGCTGCGGCAGCTCCACGGCATCCTCGCGCGGGTACGAACGCCGGAGGCGACGTCGGTCGCCCCATGACGCCGCTCGGCGTAGACTACAAGGCCTCTCGCGTGAACAGGAGGTGGAGCCTGGCCATGAGGCACATCCGTTTCTTCGTCATCGCTTGTGGGATCTTCGGTATCGCCGTGGCGGCGGCGCAGACGCAGGGCGGCCAGACCCGGCCGGCCCAGGGCGCCGACCCGTACGCGGGCAATCCCGCCGCCGGCACGACCGCGTTTCCGCTGGCCGCGCCCGCCGGCACGGACAGCAACGCGAGGAATGCCCCGCCGCAGGGCGCCGTCAATCAGGGACCGTTCGACCCGGCGGCCTGGAAGTACGGTCCGGCCTTCGACCCGCCGGCCGGCGCCAGGACATGGAATCCGGTGCGCCTCAAGCTGATGCAGGGCGGCAAGGTGACGGGCGGCACGCTGTTCGGCGCCACCGATCCCGCGGTGTACTGCGCGATGGCGAACGCCGGCTACGACTTCATCTGGACCGAGATGCAGCACAACGAGCGCGACTGGCAGGCGGCGGCGCGCATGTGGCGCACCTGCCCCCATGCCAGGGCCGTCCCGGGCGTCCGCGTGGCGTACGCCGACGAACGGGAAATCCAGCATGCCCTCGATGCCGGCGCGCTCGTCGTCGTGGTGCCCACCGTGGACACCGTCGAGGAGGCGATTGCGGCGCGGAACTGGACGTACTTCCCGCCGCTCGGGCGGCGCAGCGCCGGCGGCGGACAGGCGTTCGACGCCGGCATGTGGGGCGGGGTGCCGGGCGGCTACCGGAACACCATCAACGACAACATCGTGCTCATCCTGATGATCGAAACGCTCGAAGGCCTGAAGAACGCCGACGCGATCGCGCGCGTGCCCGGCGTCACGGCGCTCTTCGCCGCGAGCGGCGATCTCGGCAATTTCACGGGCTACCGCCAGGGGACGCCCGACTACGAACGTGCGATCAACATCGTCCACGACGCGGCGCTGAAGGCGGGCGCGCGGCTGTGCGGCCCGCTCGCGTGGCGCGATCGCCCCGACTTCACTTGCTTCCAGGCGGGAAGCGAGCTGGCGGCGATCGCACGCGGTGCGGCGGCCGAGCTCGGCCCGCTGGCACATACGCAGGCGAGGCCGGACGCGGGGCCGTTTGCCGCAGCGGCGAAGCCGTGATGCCGGGTTCGACTGTAGGGCGGGTCCTTTCGGACCCGCCGGAGCCTGGTTCAGCGCGCTGGCGCGCCTCGCGCCGGCGGGGAGTCGGTACATGGCGTTGACTCCAATTCGTCGCTGATAGCGGGCGAGGAGGTCTGAGATGAGAACGTCTGGCCTGGTCGGGCTGGTCCTCGCGGTTGTCTACACCTCGACGGCGTTTCCGGTCCAGCGCGGCCCGGTGCAGTCGGACCAGGACATCCTCATCGCGATCGAGCGAGGCTGGAATGACGCCTTCTACAGGCGCGACATCGCGTTCATCGAGAACCTCCTTGCCGACGAGTTCATCGCCACCTATGACGATGGCACGCGCGGCGACAAGCAGAAGGAGCTGGCGCTCGCCGCCGGATTCGACCAGCGGGTCGAGTCGGCGATTCAGGACGACTTCACCGTCAAGGTGTACCGTGACACCGCCGTCGTCTGGTTCACGCTGAACATCGTCGGGATCAAGCAGGGGGAGCGCTCGACGCTCACGCTGCGCTACACCGACGTCTGGGTATTCCGCGATGGCCGGTGGCAGTGCGTCTCGACCCAGAGCACGCGCGTGATGGCGCGCTGATCAAGATTAGGATTAACCCGGATTGTTCATGCATCTCGAGAGCGAAGGGGCGCGTTCGACGAGAAACGCGTTCGGAGCAGGCCGTTCACCTTCGCGCCATCAGTCGCTGGCAGCGCCCGTTGTGGCACAATGCCCGCGCTCGAGAGCCATGAACAGGAGGAACCTCATGCGACGGCGAAGGGTCGCGGTCTCGATTGCGCTGGTGATGACGGCGACGCTCGGCGGCGGCGTGGCGGCCGCGCAGACCGCGCGAGCGGTGAAGGTGACGGTGCTCTCCACGATGCTTGCCGGCAACCGTGACGCGGGCATCGGCGAATGGGGATTTGCGGCGCTGCTGGAAGTGGACGGCCGTCGGCTCCTCATCGACACGGGCGAACGGCCAGAGACGGTATTGCGGAACGCCGCGGAGCTCGGCATCGACCTGTCCGACATCACCGACCTGGTGCTGACGCACAACCACGGCGATCACACCGGCGGGCTGCTCACGCTCCGCCGGGAACTGGCCCGGAAGAACCCTCGGGCGCTGTCCCGCGTGCACGTGGCCCGGGGCATCTTCCTTCCCCGGCCGCGTGAAGGCGGCGGAGAGGACAACGGCCTGCTGCCGACCCGAGCGGCGTACGAGGCCACCGGCGGCGCCTTCGTCGAGCACGACGGGCCGACGCAGATTCTGCCCGGCGTCTGGTTCACCGGGCCCGTTCCGCGCGCCTACCCCGAGCGCAACTGGTCTCCACGGGGCCAGGTTCGCACCCCCGCCGGCCTCGTCGAGGACACGGTGCCGGAAGACGCCTCCGTGGTCGTCGATACCGCAGACGGTCTGATTCTCGTCAGCGGCTGCGGGCACGCCGGGATCGTCAACACCATCGAGTACTCGCGCAAGGTCGTCCGCGCGGCGCCCCTGCAAGCCGCCATCGGCGGCTTCCATCTGTTCGCCGCCACCGACGCGACCCTGGAGTGGACCGCCGGCAAGCTGCGCGAGTTCGGTCTGCGGCACCTCGTCGGCGCGCACTGCACCGGCATCGAGGCCGTCTACCGGATTCGCAGCCTGGCCGGACTCACTCGGCGGACGGCGGTCGTCGGCGCCGTGGGATCGAGCTTTACGCTCGGCAAGGGGATTGCCGCGCTCTCCATTGCCGGTTGACGGAGGTCGCCATGGTTGCCGTCATCTTCGAAGTGTGGCCCGCCGACGGGCGCCGGCAGGAATATCTCGACCTGGCCGCCTCGCTTCGTCCGCTGCTCGAGCAGATCGACGGCTTCATCTCGATTGAACGCTTCGAGAGCCTGTACGAGCCCGGAAAGGTCCTCTCGCTCTCCTTCTTCCGTGACGAGGAGGCGGTCGCGCGATGGCGGGCGCTCGAGGCGCATCGCGTCGTCCAGGCGAAGGGTCGGGGAGGAATCTTCAGGGACTACCGTTTGCGCGTGGCTGGAATCATCCGCGACTACGGAATGGCCGACCGCCGGCAGGCACCGGACGACAGCCGCGCGGTTCACGGTTAGCGGGGGTCCCCGGCGCGCGGACCTTGCGCGTGGGGGTGCCTCAGGCGCTGTACTCGACGTCGATCGGCTTCGGCACGAGGCGCTTCTCCCACGCCTCGTCGAAGAGCCGCCGGACGGCCGCACGGCCGCGCTCGCCGTAGTCGAGCGTCAGCTCGTTCACGTACATCCCGACGAATCGATCGGCCTTGGCGCGGTCGAGACCGCGGCCGAACTGCAGGGCGTAGTCGAGCGCCTCCTGGCGGTGGGCGAGCGCGTACGCGATGCTCTCGCGCAGCAGCCGCGATACCGTTGCGATCACGCCGGCGCCCAGGTCGCGGCGGATGACGTTGCCGCCGAGCGGCAACGGCAGGCCGCCGGTGCGCGCGCCCCACCACTGGCCGAGATCGACGATCTTCTTCAGCCCCTCGTCGGCGTAGGTGAGCTGCCCCTCGTGAATCAGCAGCCCCGCCGCCGCCTCTCCCGCGCGGACCGCATCAGAAATGCGATCGAACGGCATCACCACGTACTGCACGCCGGGATCGTAGAGCTGCAGTGCGAGAAACGAGGTCGTCAGCGTACCCGGCACGGCGACCCTCACCCCGTCGAGGGAGGAGGGGCCCTCGGCGCGGGCCACCACGATCGGGCCGTAGTCGTCGCCCATGCTGGAGCCGTGCGGCAGCAGCAGGTAGGTGTCGGTGAGATAGGCGTACGCGTTGAACGAGACGGCGCTCACCTCGTACGTCCCCTCGAACGCGGCGCGATTGAGCGTCTCGATGTCCGCCAGCAGGTGCGCGAACTCGATCCCGCCGGTCGGCACCTTGCCGCTGGCGAGACCGTAGTGCATGAAGGCGTCGTCGGAATCAGGACTGTGGGCGACGGTGATTTTCATCGAGATTGCGTCGGGTCCGAAAGGACCCGGCCTACTTCCTGGCACGCTCGGCGAGCCACCGAATCAGGGCGCCGAGATCGGCGGCGGGAGCACGGAACTCCTTCGGCGTGGCCTGCTCCATCATCTCCCGGTGCGTCGGCGCGCCGTAGGGCACCGGTCCGCTCGCCAGGTGCGCGTCCGGTCCGAAGAGCACGATCGGCGGCGCCTGGCCGTAGATCTGAACCCGGTAGCGCAGAGTCAGCCCCTGGCGCTCCTCCCGGTCGGCCGACTCACGCAGCCCACGCTGAATCCGGTCCAGGTCGATCGGCAGCCGGCTGACGTCGACGCCGGTCTGGGCGAGCGCCGGCGAAGCGAGCCCGAGCGCCAACAGCGCGATCGCCATCCGGTGTCCCCGCATATCAGTCGAGACGGGACTCCCCGTTGCTCATTCTCATCCATTCTTCGTGCCAGCGGGCGGTCACCGCGTGGCGGCCGCGTTGGCCTCGCGCTTGCGCTGGTAGTCGGCGATTGCCGCCTTGATCGCGTCCTCGGCGAGCACCGAGCAGTGCATTTTCACCGGCGGCAGTTGCAGCTCGTGGGCGATGTCGCCGTTGGTGATCGCGAGCGCCTGATCGAGGGTTCGTCCCTTCAGCCATTCCGTGACCAGGCTGGAGCTGGCAATGGCCGAGCCGCACCCGAACGTCTTGAATCTGGCGTCATCGATGACGCCGGTGCCGGGACTCACCCGGATCTGCAGCTTCATCACGTCGCCGCACTCGGGGGCGCCGACCAGCCCGGTGCCGACGTGCGGGTCGTCCTTCGGCAGCGATCCGACGTTCCTCGGGTTCTGAAAATGGTCGATGACCTTGGGCGAGTAGGTCATGTCAGTGCGCCGTCCATCTCTGCTTGGACAGGTCGGCGCCTTCCTTCATCAGCTCGTAGAGCGGCGACATCTCCCGGAGGCGTCGAACCACCGCAGCCACCTTATCGGCGACGTAGTCCACTTCCTCCTCGGTCGTCCACCGCCCCAGGCCGAAGCGGATCGACGAATGGGCGAGGTCGTCTCCGGTGCCGAGCGCCTTCAGTACGTACGACGGCTCGAGGCTGGCCGACGTGCACGCCGACCCCGACGAGACCGCCACGTCGTTGATGCCCATCAGCAGCGACTCACCCTCGACGTAGGCGAAGCTGACGTTGAGGCTGTGCGGCAGCCGGTGCTCCAGCGATCCGTTGACATAGATGCCGTCCAGGCTCTGGTGGAGCTTTTCGTTCAGGCGGTCGCGCAGCCTGGCGAGGCGCGCCGCTTCGCCTGCCATCTCCGTCCTGCAGAGCTCCGCCGCCTTGCCAAGGCCCACGATTCCCGGAACGTTCAGCGTGCCGGAGCGGATGCCCCGCTCGTGCCCGCCGCCGCTGATCTGCTCGGCGAGCAGCACCCGCGGGTTGCGGCGGCGCACGAACAGCGCGCCAATCCCCTTTGGGCCGTAGATCTTGTGCCCGCTCATCGATACGAGGTCGGCCTGCACCTGGTTGACGTCGAAAGGAACCTTGCCGGCCGCCTGGACCGCGTCGGTATGAAAGATGACTCCCTTTTCCTTGGCGACTGCGCCGATCTCGGCCACCGGCTGGAGGACGCCAATCTCGTTGTTGGCCGTCATGATCGAGATCAGGATCGTCTTGTCGGTGAGCGCGGCGCGGAGTTCCCGTAGATCGATCCGGCCGTCCTTCTGCACCGGCAGGTACGTCACGCGAAAGGTCTGCTCCTCGAGCTGCCGGCAGGGATCGAGGACCGCCTTGTGCTCGGTGACGCAGGTGACGATGTGATTCCCCTTTTCGCCGTACATCGCCGCCGCGCCCTTGAGCGCCAGGTTGTTCGCCTCGGTCGCGCAGCTCGTGAAGACGATCTCCTTCGGGGTGGCGCCGATGAGATCCGCCACCTGCTGCCGGGCCTGCTCGACCGCCTTCTCCGCCGCCCAGCCGAACGCATGATTGCGGCTGGCGGGATTGCCGAACTCCTGGGTGAAGAATGGCAGCATCGCGTCGAGCACCCTCGGGTCGACGGGGGTCGTCGCGTGATGGTCCATGTAGATCGGCAGCTTCATCGTCGGAGGACTCGTGCGGGTATCACCACCGGCGCATCGTCGGCCGGCTCGACGGCGAGCTCCGCAATCGTGACTGTCTGGAGCGCCGCGGCGATGCGTTCGCGAATCTGCCAGAGCGGATCGCGAATGCTGCACTTGGTGAACTGGTCGCAGTCGTGCTTCGCCGTGGAGCACGCGGTGATGGTGAACGGACCGTCGATCGCCTGGATCACATCGGCCACGGTCATCGCCGACGCGGGGCGCCCCAGCGCGTACCCGCCGCGGGTGCCCTGGCTGGAGACCAGGAGCCCGGTCCGGACGAGCCGTTGGAGCACTTTCGCCATCAACTCCAACGGAATGTCGTAATGCTCGGCAATCTCGCGGGCGCTCGTCGACGGCAACGATCGGACGGCGAGGTGCGTCACGGCCATTAGGGCGTAATCCGCTTTCTTCGACAACCTCAGCATGACGCCCCGCAGGGCGGATCCTCCGGACCCGCTCAGTACTTCGGCTGCGACGGATCGACCTTGTCGATCCACTCCAGGATACCGCCGCGCAGGTTCTTCACCTTCGCGAAGCCCACCGTCCGAAGGTAGTCTACCGCTTTCGCGCTGCGCCCGCCCACCTTGCAGTACACGACGATCTCGCGCTTCGGATCGAGCTCCTGGTGGCGGCGCGGGACTTCGCCGAGCGGAATGAGCGTCGATCCCTGGATTCGGTTGATCTGGTACTCGTTCGGCTCGCGCACGTCGAGGATGAACAGCCCCTCGCCCCCGTCCAGCCGGCGCTTCAGCTCGATGGGTGTAATTTCCCATTCGTTCACCCCGGCCGCCGCCTGGAGCTGCGGCTCCGGCCGAACGCCGCAGAACTGCTCGTAGTCGATCAGTCGGGTGACGGTCGGCCTGTCGCCGCACACCGGGCACTCCCGATCCTTCTTCAGCCGCAACTCGCGGAAGCGCATCTTCAGCGCGTCGTAGATCAGGAACCGCCCGATGAGCGGCTCGCCGATGCCGAGCATCAGCTTGATCGCTTCGGTCGCCTGAATGACGCCGACAATGCCCGGCAGCACGCCGAGGACGCCGCCTTCGGCGCAGCTCGGCACGAGGCCGGGCGGCGGCGGCTCCGGATAGAGGCAGCGGTAGCACGGGCCGTTCTTCGCGGCGAACACCGATGCCTGCCCTTCGAACCGGAAGATGCTGCCGTAGGCGTTCGGCTTGCCGCTCAGCACGCACGCGTCGTTGACGAGGTACCGCGTCGGGAAGTTGTCGGTGCCGTCGAGGATCACGTCGTACGGCTCGAAGAGCTCCAGCGCGTTCTCCGACGAGAGCGCCGTCTCGTAGGTGTCGATCCGCACGTGCGGGTTGAGCGCATGGAGCCGCTCCCTCGCCGACTCCAGCTTCGACCGTCCCACGTCCGGCGTCCCGTGCAGCAGCTGCCGCTGCAGATTGCTGAAGTCGACCACGTCGAAATCGACGATACCGATGCGGCCGACGCCCGCCGCGGCCAGGTACATCGCCGCCGGCGACCCGAGGCCGCCCGCGCCGATGCAGAGCACGCTCGACGCCTTCAGGCGGCGCTGCCCGTCCATGCCGACCTCCGGCATGATGAGGTGCCGGCTGTATCGCTTGATCTCGTCCTGCGACAGATCGGGCACCGGGGGCGCGGTCACCGCCGGCGCGCCGCCCGCCACCGACGGGACGATGCTGAGCGAGTCGCCCGGCTTGACCGGCGTCTGCTCGCGCTGCAGGTAGCGGATGTCCTCGTCGTTCAGATACACGTTGACGAAGTTCCGCAGCCGGCCGTCGTCGGCGTAGAGATGCCTGCGCAGTCCTTCGTAGCGCCGGGTCAGGTCAGCGAGCAGTTCGCCGACGGTCCTGCCGTCGACCTCGACCGACTCCTTCTGGTCGGTGAACGGCCGGAGCGGCGTCGGAATGTGAATCGTGTTCGGCATATTCTGGCAATCTTCCTCGAACAAAGGGTCGAGCCGTTGTCGCGGCCCGAACACCCGTCATCTCAGGCCTGCTGTCGGTACTACTCCCATCTGCTGGCCTGCGTCCAGCAGTTCTTCCTCGTCGAACGCGGACCGGTCCTCGCGCAGGCGCCACGAGGCCATGTCCTGCGGCACCCCGGCGCGGACCGACACGATGACGTACGAGAACGACGGCCACGCGTGATCGAGATCGTACTGCGACGGGCGGGCCGGATGATCGGGATGCGAATGGTAGAACCCGAGCAGCTCGGCTCCCCGCGCCGACGCCTGACGCTCGGCGTCCTGGTAATCCTCCGGCCGCACCCGGAACCGGCGCCGCGGCCCCTCCTCGGTGGTGTTGGGCAGCGCGTACGCCGCCCACACGGCCCCGTCGCGGCCGACCAGCGCCCCGCAGCACTCGTTCGGATACGTCTCGGCTCCGTGCCTCCGGATCGCATCCGCCACGCCCGGCTGCAGCACGAGCGCCATCAGCCCTTCTCGTCCCAGACGCGTTCGGACAGGTACTTCTCGCCGCCGTCGCAGAACACGACGACGATGACGGCGTCGGACACCCGCCGCGCGACGTGGAGCGCGCCCGCGAGGTTGGCGCCGCTCGAAATTCCGACAAATAGTCCCGACTGCGCCAGTTGCCGCGTCAGCTCGTACGCTTCTTCGGTGCTCACCCCGATGTCTTCGTCGGCCAGCCCCGGATCGTAGATGCCCGGCACGATGGCGGTCGCCATGTGCTTCAGCCCCTCCAGGCCGTGCAGCGGCGAGTCCGGCTGCACCGAAATCAACCGGATCGCGGGGCTCAGCTCCCGCAGCCGTCGTCCCGTGCCGATGAACGTCCCGCCCGTGCCGAGCCCCGCCACGAAGTGCGTGACGCGTCCTTCGGTCTGCTCGAAGATCTCCGGCCCGGTCGTGTCGTAGTGCGACAGCCAGTTGCCCGCGTTGTTGTACTGGTCGGCGTAGAAATAGAGCGCCGGGTCGGCCGCATACATCGCCTTCGCCTCGAGGATGGCGCCGTCGGACCCTTCCATCGGATCGGTGAACACGATCTCGGCGCCAAAGGCGTGCAGGATCCGCTTCCGCTCCGGCGTGACGTTCGACGGGACGCAGAGCCGCACGCGGTATCCCCGGGCGGCCCCAATCATCGCGTAGGCGATCCCCGTGTTCCCGGAGGTGGCGTCGAGGATGATCTTGTCGCGCGTCAGTGCGCCCGATCGCTCGCCGTCCAGGATCATCCGCGCCGCGGGGCGATCCTTCACCGACCCGCCCGGGTTGCGCCACTCGGCCTTCGCCCACAGCTCGACGTGCCTGAGATCGCGTTCGAAGCGGGACAGGCGGACCAGGGGCGTATTGCCGATCAAGTCGAGGACGGACTGCGAGCTTCGCGCAATCCCGGGGGTGACGGCAGGCATGTCCGACTGTTCCAGTCCGATTTTATCAACTCTCCGGCGCGGCACGAAACACGCCGCCGGAATCGCTGCAGAACCGCGCACGCGCTCCCGCGCGGCGGCTCAGCCGACCGGCCGCCCCTCGGCGTCCCGGACCTCGAGCGTCCCGAGGTTCAGCTTCCGCAGCTCGGGTTCGATCGTCTTCCGGTCGCCTACCGCAATGACCCTGAGGCGATCCGGGACCAGGTACTTCTTCGCCGCCTCGAGCGCCTGCTCGGCCGTGACGGCGCCAACCTCCTGGGCGTGCCGGGTGTAGTAGTCGAGCCCCAGGTCGTAGATGAAGACGGTCGAGAAGCTGTTCACGATGCTGACGCTCGTCTCGAACGCTCCCGGCAGCGAGTTGATGAGCGCGTCCTTGGCCTTGCGGAGCTCCTCGGCGGGCATCGGCTCGGCGATCATGCCGGCGATCTCACGGAAGATCTCGGTCACGGCAGGCGCCGTCGCGTCGGTCCTGATGCCGCCGGCGACGACGAACGGTCCTGCACTCCGGCGGAACATGAACTGGGAGTAGGCGCCGTAGCTGTAGCCCCGGCGCTCGCGCAGGTTCATGTTGATCCGGCTCGAGAACAAGCCGCCGAGCGCGTTGTTCATCACCTGGAGCGCGCGGAAGTCCGGCGACGATCGCGGCGCGCCGATGCCCGCGACCCGCACCTGCGTCTGCGGGGTGCCCGGTTTGTCGACGATGACCACGTGCGCGCGGGTCGTTTCCGGCATGCCGAACGCCGGCCGCACGGCGGCTCCGCGGGGCCACGATCCGAACGCCCGCTCGGCCAGCGTCCGGAGCTCGCCCATGGAGATGTCGCCGGCGACGACGAGCGCCGCGTTGTTCGGGGCGAAGTGCTCCTTCCAGAACGCCAGCATTTCGTCGCGCGTCATCGCCTTGTTCGACGCCGACGTGCCGAGCTCCGTATACCCGTACGGATGGCGCGGACCGTAGAGGACGGCTGCGAGCACCTCGCCCGCCACCTGCGCCGGGCTGTCGCGTTGCTGCACGAGCTGGGCGAGACGGCTCGCGCGCTGCCGCTCCACTTCATCGTCCGGGAAGGACGGGTTGAGCGCGATGTCGGCCACGAGCGACAGCGTGGCCGGGAACGTCTTCGACAGCGAGCGCCCGCTGATCGTCGTCGCATCCATGCTGCTGCCGGTGGTCAGCGAGGCGCCGAGCTGCGCCGCCTCGTCGGCGATCTGCAGTGCACTGCGCGTGGCCGTGCCTTCATCGAGCATCGCCGCCACGAAGTTGGCGAGGCCCGGCCGATCGGCGGGGTTGGCGTCGCTCCCGGTCTTGATCACGAGACTGGCCGCCACGATGGGAAGTCCGCGCCGCTCGCTCAGCACGAGCGTGAGCCCGTTGGGGAGCACGGTGGAGGCGGGCGTGGCCACCTGCAGCGGACGCGGCCGACCGCGCATCGGCACCTCGTTGCGCCACGGCTCGTCGGCGTTGATCGCTTGGCCGCCTTCGCTACGTTGTGCCGCCTGCGCGGGCGTCGGCGCGGGTGCCTGCACCGACCCCTGCGGCTGACCTGGCACGGCGTGGACCACCACCCGCGCGGGGGTCGTGAGGTAGTCCCGGACGAATGCGTGCACCGACAGAGGTCCCGCCGCCCGGTATCGCTGGATGTCCTTCTCCAGGTAGTCGGGAGTGCCCAGGTAGTGGTTGTACATGTTCAGCCGGTCGGCGACGCCGCCGAATCCGCCGAGCCGCTCCAGGCCGCCGATGACGGCGGTCTCGAGCGTGTTGCGCGCCTGCTCGACTTCCGCCGCCAGGGGCGGCCCGGCGCGCAGCGCGGCGAGCTCCTCGTCGATGGCGCGCTCGAGCTCTTCGGCCGTGTGCCCCGGCCGTGCGGTCGCCTGAATGCGGAACATCGATCCGAGGGTCTGCGATTCCTGAAAGACATTGACGGTCTGCGCGATTTGTTTCTCGTAGACGAGCTTCTTGTACAAGCGGCTGGCGCGGCCGCCGCCGAGCACACCAGCGGCGACAACGGCGTCGGCGTCGCCCGGTGTGAAGACCGCCGGCGTCAGCCACGCCATGTACACGCGCGGCAGCTCGACGCGCGACGGCACGACGCGTCGCCGCTCGGTGGTGATTGGCGGCGTCTCGGCCTTGATCGGCGGGACCGCCGGCCCGCGCCGCAGCGTGCCGAAGTACTTCTCGACGAGCGTTCTCGTCTCGGCGGTGTCGATGTCGCCCACGATCGCCAGGCTCGCGTTGTTCGGGGCGTAGTACTGCCGGAAGAACCGATTCACGTCCTCGAGCCGCACTGCCTGGATATCGTCGTGCGACCCGATCACGTTGCCGTAATACGGATGGCCTGGAGGAAACAGCGTCTGCACCAGCGCCTCCTCGGCCAGTCCGTACGGCTGGTTCTCGACGCTCTGGCGCCGTTCGTTGCGGACGACGTCCTGCTGGTTCGAGAGCGCGGGCTGATCGACCTTCTCGAGCAGATAGCCCATGCGGTCGGATTCGAGCCACAGCGCGAGCGCCAGCTGGTCGGCGGGAACCGTCTCGAAGTAGTTCGTGCGGTCGTAGTCGGTGGTGCCGTTCAACCCTGTCGCGCCCGCCGCCTCGAGCAGCTGGAAGTGGCCGTCGGCGGGCACGTGCTTCGACCCCTGGAACATCATGTGCTCGAACAGGTGCGCGAACCCGGTCCGGCCTGGCTCCTCGTTGGCCGGTCCGACGTGATACCAGAGATTGACCGCCACCATCGGCAGCCGCCGGTCCTGCCGGAGGATCACTTCGAGCCCGTTTGGCAGCGTGTACTTCTCGAAGTCGAGACGGGGGATGGCCACCTCATCGCGCGGGCGAGATGAGGACCCCGGACCCTCGCCTTGTCCGTGTACGGAGCGTTCGGTCTCAGCCGGGCCGAGCACCACGGCCACGAGGACGAGCAGTATGCGAAGAGGCGCGCGCGGACGCATCGACTCACTCCTTCAGCGGAACGGTATCGAGGCTTGCCCACAGATACCAACACGCCACGGACCGGTAGGGGCGCCACGACTCGCCCAGGCGCCTGAGTCGGGTCGCCGAGGGGGCGGTCCGGAGACGATACGCCCGCTGTACCGCTTTGACAATGCCCAGATCGTCGACTGGCAACACATCCGGCCGGTGCAGACGAAACATCAGGAACATTTCCGCCGTCCATCGGCCGATGCCTTTGACGCGCGTCAGCGATGCAATCACCTCGTCATCGGACATCGTGTCGAGTGTCGCGAGCGACAGCACGCCGTCGCCGACGTGGCGGCACAGGTCACGCAGGTAACCGAGCTTCTGGCTGCTGAGGCCGGCGGCGCGGAGCTGCGCGTCGGCGGTAGCCGCCAAAGTGGCCGCCGTCGGCGCACCGCCGAACAGTGCGGCGACCCGCGCTTCGATCGTCGCCGAGGCTCGCGTCGAGAGCTGCTGGGAGATGATGGCGTGGACGAGCGCCCGAAACGGGTCCGCGTGCTGCGCGTCGGCCAATCCGCACGGTCCCAAGCGGCGCATCAGGTCGCGCAGCACCGGATCGCGGCGCGCGAGCAGGCGACGGGCTCTGGCGTAGTCGATCAGCATACTGGGCCTTGGGCGTTGGACATTGGGCGTTGGGCGTTGGACCCAAGCCCGTGGTCTGGAGCCCACAGCCTATTTCAATTCCGCCGTGAGCGTCACCCGCCCGCGCACTTCGAGCTGCCCGCCCGCAATCGGCGGCCCGTCCGACGCCGGCAGCGCCTCACGCGCGGCGGCCATCGTCATCGGCGGCGCCAGGATCACGCCGTGCTCCTCGACGCGCCGCACGCGCGCGACGACACGCCCGGCCGCAGCCGCGGCGACATCCGCTTTCGCGCGCGCGTCCGCAACCGCGAGCCGCAACGCCTCGCGCTCCAGGCGACCGCGATCCTTCACGTCGAAGCGCACACCCCCGACGGCGGCGGCGCCCGAGGCAACCGCGATCTCGAGCAGGTCCCCGACGCGCTCGATGGCATCGATGCGGACCTCGATGGTGTTGCGCGCGACGTAGCCTCGTGACACGCGGCGGTCGTTCACGAAATCCCATTCCTGCTGGAGGTCGTACGCGACCGTCCGAATCGCGTCGGCGGGTACGCCCGCCGCACGCAGCTTGGCCTGCACGTCGGACATCGCGTCGGCGTTCCGCCGCTGCGCGTCGCGCGGGCTGCCGGCACGCCACTCCGCGGTGATCGCGACAAACGCGCGGTCGGGCGGCGCCTGCACCACGCCTTCACCCGAGGTCACGACCAGCGCGTCGTCACGCGGCTGTTGCGCCGCGGCCTGGACGGCCGTGAGCAGCAGGACAAGGCCGATCGCCGGCCCAATGTTCAGTCGAGTCATAGGGGTTCCTCCCTTGCCGCCGGACACTCCCTATTCTGACGCGGCAGGGCCCGTTCAGGCTGGTCTGCGTGCCACAATGTCGCGGTGGAGATTTCAGAGGTCCGGAACCGGCTGACGCGGGCGATGGCGGCGGCGCGCGAGCGTGCCCGCCGCCGCCGCGAGCACACCGCCGAGGCGGAACAGGCCTGGGCGGCGTTTCTCGAGCAGGTGGCAACACCGGTGACCAGACAGGTCGCCAATGCACTCAAGGCCGAAGGGTATCTCTTCACGATGTTCACACCCGGCGACGGCTTGCGGCTCGCCGCCGACCGCGGGCGCGACGACTACGTCGAGTTCGTGCTCGACACGACCGCGGATCCGCCACAAGTCGTCGGCCGCATCAGCCGTACCCGTGGTTCCCGCACGCTCACCGACGAGCGGCCGATCAAGCCCGACGCAGCCCCGGGATCAATCTCCGAGGAGGAGGTCCTCGCGTTCCTTCTCGACGCGCTGCAGCCGTGGTTGGAGCGCTGACGACCGGCGCGCGAGGTGAATCGCCATCAATCCGCCGAGCAGCGGCACCACGCGGACGTCGGTGAAGCCTGTCCGCGCCATCAGACTCGCCACCCCCGCCGCGCCGGGGTACAGGCGGATCGATTCGGGAACATAGCGGTAGGTGTCGGGGTCTCCATGAAGGACGAGCCCGAGCACCGAGCCGACCACGGTCAGGTAGGTCAAGTACGCCGCTCGAACCAGCGGGTGCCCGGGCCGGTTGAAGTCGAGCGACAGCAGGCGCCCGCCCGGCGCCAGCACACGGTGAATCTCAGCGAGCGCACGTGGGAGGTCGGACGCATTGCGCAGGCCGTAGCCGGTCGTCACTACGTCGAAGCGCGCGCTCTCGAACGGCAGGGTCAGCATGTCGGCTTCGACGAGACGCAGGGGGCGAGGCGGCACGGGGACGCCCGTGTCCGCTCGCCCCCTGCTCCCGGCCAATTCGAGCATCCGGTGCGTGATGTCAACGCCCACCGCGACACCCGCCCGCGCCGCCGCCGCAAAGAACAGGTCGCCCGTACCACAGGCGAGATCGAGCACGCGGTCTCGCGGGCCGATCGCGGCAAGCGCGATCAGGCGCCGCTTCCAGTGCTGGTCGCGGCCGTACGACAGCACGCGCGTGACGAAGTCGTAGCGCTCGGCAATCGTCGCAAACAGCCGGCCGACG
The DNA here is from genome assembly GCA_001767525.1 of Acidobacteria bacterium RIFCSPLOWO2_12_FULL_68_19. GTDB lineage: Bacteria > Acidobacteriota > Vicinamibacteria > Vicinamibacterales > UBA2999 > MELF01. Next base: position 58,838 of record MELF01000020.1, read on the forward strand.
TGCCGGCGTTTGCCCTCAGGCGTAGAAATCGCCGAACGAAGCGTCACGGCAGGCGTCCTCAACGAGTGGACTGCGCGCGAAAATGGGGCTACGGGACGCCGATTCGTACGTCCCATGACAGCCGCCGAGCCTCGAGCGCTCCACATCGCCTCGAAGCACAGCAGGAATTCGAATTACGGCCGTGCAAAGCAACGTTACACTAGCCGTAGTCTGGAGAGACACTCCCGGAGATGCTGGCGTCGAGCACCGTCGAGAACTACCTCAAGGCCATCTACCTCGGTTCGAGCGCGCTGCCTCAACCCGATCGCCTCCTCCCGATGGGACAGCTGGCGTCGAGGCTCGGCGTCGCGCCGGGGACGGCCACCACGATGGTCAAGACACTGGCCGAGTCGGGACTGGTCGAGTACGAGCCGTACACGGGCGTGGCGCTCACGCCGGCTGGCCAGAAGCTCGCGGCGATGGTCGTCCGCCGCCACCGGGTCGTCGAGATGTTCCTGGTGCAGGTGATGGGCTACGGGTGGGACGAGGTGCACGAGGAGGCCGAACAGCTCGAGCACGTCGTCTCGGATCGTCTGATCGACTGTATGGACGAGATGCTCGGCCGCCCGGAAGTCGACCCGCACGGAGATCCCATCCCGAACGCCGAGGGCGTCGAGAAGCCGCAGGCCGTGCAGAGTCTGCTGACGTGCCCGCTCAACACGCGCGTCACCATCACGCGCGTCGTCGACCAGGACAAGGGCTTCCTCCGCTTCATCGAGAGCCATGACCTCAAGCCGGGCGAATCGATTGAGGTGGAGAATCGCGACGCCGCGGCCGACAGCGTTCGGGTGCGCGGCAGAGGCGATCGGCGGATCACCATCGGCACGCGCGCCGCGTCGAAGCTCCTGGTCCAGTAGGCAGTAGGCACGAGAGCAACGCCCGCTGCATGGCCGCGCCACTTGTGAACTGCCTGTCGCCTACTGTTCACAACGACCGCAGAAACGCCAGCAGTTCCTCCCGATCCGCCTGCGACAGGCGATCGAACCCGCGTCGCGCGGTCTCCGCTTCCTCGCGGTGGCGCAGGATCGCCTCGATCATCGTGGCGGCGCTGCCGTCGTGCAGCAGCGGGCGGCGGAAACGGAGCCCCCAGAGCGCGGGCGTCCGGATCTCCGAAGCGGCAGCGGCGGCCTGCTCGATCCCATCGCCGGTGCCGATGTCGTGGAGCAGGAGGTCGGAAAAGAGCGGCACGGGCCGTCGATCGAACAGCGGGTTGCGGCCCGGTCCCGTCGCGAGCGCCGGCACATGGCAACTGGCGCAGCCGATGGCCGCGAACGTGCGCTCCCCGGCAAGCGTCGTCGCGTCGACCCGCGCGCGAGCCACCGGCGCCAGGAGTTTCATGAACGACTCGAAGTTGTCGATGCCGCGGCGCCGTGTCGCCGGGTCCCTTCGATCTTCGGGATCCGGAATCGGGTCGCAGGACCGCATCTGCGCTGCGGAAATCCCGAAGGCCGACTCGTTCGGGAACAGATCGTTGGTGATGCCCATCTCGTTCCGGTAGGCGTCGGCGCCGAAGGCGAGCAGCGTCGCCTGCTGGGCTTTCCAGCCGAAGCGTCCGACCCGGCGCTCTCCCGTCGCCACGTCGACGATGAGGGCCGCGCGGCCGCTCACGCCGTCGCGGTTGCGGTCCTCCGGGTCTTCCAGCGCGAGGATCGTCTCGTCGAGGATGGCTTCGACGAGCCCGGCGCCGAATACCGGGATCGGCGCCCGTCTGGCAATCACGTTCACGTCGTCGGGAATCAGCGGCTGACAGCTGTGCGACGGTATCGACAGCATGTGGATGAGCGTGTCGCCAGCCGCGTTCAGGGCGCGGGCGCTGCCCGCGCCGTTGCGGTACCCCGCGCGCACCTCGAGAATGACCCCGCCGCCGCCGATGGCAGGCACGTCGTGGCAGACGGCGCAGCTCGTGCCGTTGAAGGCAGGCCCGAGCCCCTCTTCTGCGGTCTCCACTTCGGTGAAGTCGTCGAGGCCGAGCCGGAACTCGGCGAACTCGGCCGGCGTCAGGCCGGGGAGCGGACCGCCCGGCAGTGCGGGGATGTCCTCGGTGCGCGCGGCGACCTGCAGGGCCACGATGCAGATCCAGCCGCCCAGCGCCACGAGCAGCGGCCGTCTCATGGCGCGTCAGCTCCTGCGGCACCGACGACGAGGACGCCGCGCATGAAGTTGTGGCCGGCGCCGCACATGCGGTTGCATTCGAACGTGTAGCGGCCGGGACGGCTGCCGGTGAACCTCGCGACCGCATACCCCTTTCCACGCTTCGGGACGAGCACGTTGGTACCGGCGCCGACGATACGGAAGCCGTGCATCGTGTCGTCGCTGCGGATGCGCAGCTCGACTGCCTCGCCCTCGGCAACCGTGATTTCCGACGGCCAGAACTCGAACCGCTCCGCGGTGATCTCGACGACACGCGGCGTCTGTCCCTGCGTCGGGGCAGCGCCGGGCGCCGACACGAGGAGGAGCAGCACGATCGCGGCAAAGAGCGCGCGTGCAGACACGATGTGCCTCAGAACCACCAGCCGAGGCCGAGGTTGACGAGATGCCGGTTCGGAAACAGACCGCTCCGGTTGCGCAGGTACACGTAGTCGGCTTTGACGGCGATGTCCGGGTCGGGATAGTAGGTGACGCCCGTCACCCACGCATCGCGGTCGAACTGCTTCAGCGGCACCAGTCCTTCGGGCATCCGGAACTGGGTATCGAAGTTCTCGTATCGCGCGAACGCCACGAGGTCGCGCGGAGGGCCGGCGTTCCACAGGCGATACGCCGCTTCGCTGTAGAACCCGCGGAGCGTCCTGGCGATGTTCGGCGAGACGCCCGACGTGCGCGAGAGGACGTCGTTGAGCCGGACCGCGTCGGCAATCTCGACCTGAGCAAACTGCCACCGCAGCTCGAGGCGGTTGCGGCGGAAGCGGGCGTCGAACTCGCCGACCGTGACGCCGGTGTCCAGACGGGGCGCCACGAAGCTGCCCTCGCCGGCCCACATGCTGGCGCCGAGCGTCAACGCGCGAATACCGCGGTACTCCACTCGTGCCGTGTACGCGACGTTCCGGACGTTCGCCTCGGACCCTTTCTGCCGGCCGCCACGAATGCCTTCCTCGGCGGTGAACTCCAGCGCATTCAGCGGCGCTACGACGTAGGCGCGGTAGCGCCAGCCCGCGCCAAGCTCGCCGTGCACGCCGGCTCCCACGTCGAACCAGGTGCTCGGCACGATGACCGTGTCGACGAACGGCCGCTCGACGCCGTTGAAGACCGGCGGCTCATGACGCTCGTTGATGATGCCGACCGGCATCAGCAGCATCCCCGCCCGCACGTTCATTGCCCGCGACAGCAGGAAATCGATGTACGCCTGCTCGAGCTCCAGTTCGCCGCCTTCTTCGAGTCCCTCTACGAACGCATGCTCCAGCTCCAGCTCGCCGACAAAGCGCAGGCGCGGCGAAAAGCCGTGGTTGAGGATCAGGACAAAGCGGTGGAAGTCGAGCACACCGTTCTCGCCGTCCGCCTTGTTGAAATGAAAATCCATATAGCCGGAAATCGGTCCCGTCGCTGGATAGCCCTGGTCCGTTTCCTGAGCGGCGGCCGGGGAGGGCGCGAGCACGGCGACAATCGCCGGCAACAGAAACCATAGTTTCTGATGTGCTGAGTTCATATTTTGAATAACAAAAATACTAGGCTAGCCGACCTGAGTCAAGAGTTTGGCGATCGCCACCGGCAGAGCGCCCGGGGAATCGACGGCCGCGTCCGCCTCGAGCGGCGTTGCCTGTGCGCCAAACCCGTAGCGGGCGAGACAGAACACCGTGCCTGCCGCCCGCGCAGTGGCGGCATCGATGGGCGAATCGCCGACGAGGACCGTGTGCCGTGGCGACACGTGATGCTCGGTCACCAGATGCTGGAGGCTCTGTGGGTCGGGCTTCCGCGGGAACGGCCCGTCGCCGCCGATCACCGTGGCGAACAACGGTGCCAGGTCGAGGGCATGCAGGAGCTTCTGTGTGTGGGCGCGCGGCTTGTTCGTCAGCACCGCGAGCACGCCGTACGGCCGTATCGCCTGCAGCGCCTCGGGGATGCCCGGATACGCGCGCGTCGTGCGGAGGAGCCGCGTGTCGTAGAGCTCGAGAAAGCGCGGCAGGCTCGTGTCCCCCGGCGCCAGGCCGGCGGCACTGAGCGCGCGTCGCACCAACATGGCGGCGCCGTCCCCCACCATGCGGCCAATCGCCTCCTCCGGGAGCGGCGTACCGCCCCGCTCGATAATCAGCGCGTTGGCGGCATCCGCCAGATCGCGCCGGGAATCGACCAGCGTGCCGTCGAGATCGAAGACGATCAGCCGGCGTAGGTCGCCCACGATGTCGGCGTTTCCCAGACGGTGACGCGGACGACCGGGAGTCCTTGCTCGCGGGAGATGTCGAACAGGAGCCGCGCGATGCGCTCGACGGTCGGGTTGCTGTCGAGCAGGTACACGGGCTCGCCCAACGCCTGGAGCGGTTTCACGAGCGGGTCGTCGTGCCGCAGGATCATCCGGTGGTCGATCTCGCGATCGACCCATCCCTTGACGATTCGCTTGATGTCGCCGAAATCGGCCACCATGTTCCGGGCGTCGAGCCCGTCGGCCTGGATCTCGATTTCGGCCACCGCGTTGTGGCCATGGGGGTGCTTGCACATCCCGTCGTAGTCGAGCAGCCGGTGGCCGTAGCAGAACTCGATGCGCTTGGTGACCGAGTACATCGGCCTGTAATCTTAACGATCAATCGCCCAACTCCCAATTCCCAACTCCCGAACGGGCGTCGCACCGGCAAGTTGGACGTTGGGGGTTGGGAGTTGGGAGATTGGGAGTTGGAGATTGGGAGTTGAGCGTAGATCGTCCTGATACCGCCGTCCTGCTCTCCGCCGGCCTTGACAGCGCCGTGCTGGCGGCCTCGGAGGCGCGCTCCGGGCGCGTCCACCCGATCTACGTCAGCGCGGGTCTGGCGTGGGAGGCGAGCGAGCTGGCGGCGCTGGAGCGGCTCCTCGCGGCGGCGCCGCTCGCGGGCGCGCTGGCGCCGCTCGCGCGGCTCTCGTTCACCGTGGCCGACCTCTATCCGGCCACCCACTGGGCGCTCCGCGGCGAGCCGCCCGCCTTCGACACACCGGACCAGGACGTCTACCTGACGGGGAGGAACGTGGCGCTCCTCAGCAAGGCGGCCATCTACTGCGCCGGGCGCGGCATCGGCCGCATTGCGCTCGGCCCGCTGGCGGGCAATCCGTTTCCCGACGCGACATCGCAGTTCTTCGACGCGATGGCGCGGGCGCTCTCGCTCGGGCTGGCGCACGCCATCGTCGTCGATGCTCCGTTTGCCTCGATGGACAAGAGTGAGGTGATCCGCCTCGGCATGGAGCTGGGGGTGCCGCTCGCGCTGACGCTCTCGTGCATGAACCCGCAGAACGGGCGCCACGCGCTGCATTGCGGCCGGTGCAGCAAGTGCCGGGAGCGGCGCGACGCGTTCGGCGAGGCGGGCGTCACCGATCCGACCGCCTACTCGGTCCCTCCAATCCGCTAGCGTCAGGACGAGGCGCTCGAATCGACCGGCTCGACGTCGGTGTGGACGAAAGCGCCGCCCTTGAAGAGCAGCGGCTCGCCGAGCGCGACAACCGGATCTTCTCGGAGCGCGTGAACGATCCGTAACGATCTCTTCTACCGCCTCTTCTACCGCGTGCTCGTCGGGCTGCCCCCGCCGCGGAACACGAGCCACGTTCCTACGAGCGGTTGCTGCTCGACGCCCGGCTTCGACCAGTCACAGACGCCGCCCGGAAAGATCCGCCGCAGTTGCGCCATCTCGTCGGCCGTGAACGCCACTCGGTAATCGGCTGCGCCGAGAGGCTTCAACTGGCACTTGACGATGTCGTTCGAAATCGGCCCGCCCGCGACGCCGCGCGGGTACGAGTAGGCCGGATAGATCTCATGGCAGCGCCCTGCGCGGTACTGCAGCGTCTCGACCACCTTCTGCGGCGCCTCGTCCTTTGTCCAGCAGGCGTCGACGAGATCGGCCGGTCTTGCCCGCCGGAGCTTCACGATCGGCGCATCCGCAGACCCGTCGCGCGCCAGGGTCGTCAGCCACAGATCCATCTGCGCGAGCGCCTGCTTCAGCACCGGACTGCTCGTACCGAAGTCACCGTACCGCCGATCCTCGAGCAGCATGATCATGTTGTCCGAGTAGCCGTTCGCCTTCTCGAGCCGCGCCCGCGTCGAGAACGAGTGAAAGCGCAGGTGGACGTCGCCGCCGGGCAGGTCGTCGTAGTACGTCCGGTAGTCGATGACCGGCGTCGCCTGCAGGCCGCCGCCGCCGCTCGCCATCCGGCCGGTTCGGTACGCCGCCCGCGTCGCCTCGGGATCGGCGGTCATCCGCTGTGGGACGACCCTGCCGTCGATGTCGAACCCGCCGATCTTCTCGTTGAGATCCAGGAACTGCTCCGTGGTGATGACGCCGGCGTCGAGCGCCTCGAGTCCGTACTGGATGCCGTCGTTGTCGAGCGGCCGCCGGGCGAAGCCGGTCTTCGTGTCGCGGCCGTAGACCGACGCGCCGTGGTCCCAGATCGTGCAGCGCGCCCCTGTGGGGCTGTTCACCGGGTGATAGCGCAGCTCGGGACCGAGACCGTCCGGGCACTGCTCGGTGGCACTGAAGCGGCCCGCACGCACGCGCGAGAGGTTCTCAATCGTCTCGAGGGTGCCGAAGCCGGCGACCGCGCGCTTCTGCTCGTCGGTGAACGGGACGCCGGCGCTCTTGGCAAAGTAGGTCAGGAGCAGCCGGCTGTCGCCGCTGCTCGTGGCGCTCGCAAACGGCGTGTCCATGAAGCTGCGCCCCGTGACGAGCCCGTCGAGCAGCCCGGGATAGTTGTCGGCAATCTGGTACTGCTGGATCGCGCCGCCAGACGAACCCCACCCGATCGTGAAGAGCGGCACGCCGTACGCCTCGACGAATCGCTCCTTCACCATCATCATCGTCTCGGCGGAGATCAGGTCGTTGCAGTTGTTCCCCGCCACCGTGAGCGAGGCGGCGGCCACTGCGTATCCCTGTCGCAGCTGGTGATCGTCGGTCACTCCGCCGGTCGAGGCGCCCTGCTGGTACCAGCCGGGCTCGCAGCCGCCTCCGAACGCGTAGATCAGCCGCCCGTTCCATCCGGGCGAGCGCACGGCGAAATCCGGCGCCGGATCGGCCGCCGGGTTGTGCAGCATCGCGATTTGATAGATCCCGCGGTTGATCGTGCCGGTTTCGATCCGGACGATGTACGGGACCTCTCGGCCGTTGACAGTAACCGTCGCGGCGTCCACAGGGACGGCCTTCACGTCGGACAGCGCCTTCAGCCCAGGGCCGGCGGCGGTCCGGTACACGTAGTCGACACGCGTCGCAATCGAGCAGTTCGCGTCGAGGGGCCGGCCGAGCGTGGCGCCCGATTGCAGCTTGAAGCGGTCGGTCATGCAGACGAACGGCTGCTCCTGCGGCGAGGACAGCACGGGACCGGTGATCGGATGATTGACGAGGGTCAGCCGCGCCGAGGCGTTGCCGCTCGTCACAACCAGTTGACTCGCGCCGATCGCCAGGCCGCTGACCACTCCTGTCAGCGATCGCCCGCCCTCGTCGACGCGCAGGCGAGAGGTCACATCGTCTCCGTTGAGCGTCACGAGGACGCTCTCGGCGCTCGTCCCGGCCGGCACCTCGATTCCCACGAGCACGTCACCACCCGTGACGAGCTCCGGGCGCGCCGAGAGTGCCCGCAGCCGGAGCCCCCCCTCCTGGGCCCGGACGACCGCGGCAGCCGGGGCCAGCGCGACAACCGCGCAGATGACGCGCACGAAGATTGGGGACATCAGGCCTCCTCGCAACAGGTGGCCCGATTATAGATTGGGAGTCGGTAGCTGGCACTTAGCGGCTGAAGACGTCCCGGCCGTCGATGAGGGTACGCACGACGCGAAAGCCGCGATCGAGCACGACGACGTCCGCCACGGCGCCTTCGGCGATCAGGCCAAGTCCCGTCAGTCCCAGCTCGCGGGCGGGGGTAGTCGAGCACATGATGGCCGCCTCGACGACGGAAAAGCCGAACACCGACACGATGGTCCCGAACGCGCGGTCCATCGTCAGCGTACTCCCCGCCAGCGTGCCCTCGTCCAAGACCGCTCCCGTGCCGGTCACGCGGATGCGGCGCCCACCGAGGCGGGCCTCCGACCCGACCGGCAGGCCGGCGCCGGCCGTGCCGTCGGTCACCGCCATGATGCGGTCGGTGCCCTTGGACGCGATCGCCACGCGGCTCATCGCCGGGTGCACGTGGTAGCCGTCGCTGATGAGCTCGGCCGCCACCTCGTCTCGGACGAGGATGGCGCCGGCGATGCCCGGCGAGCGGTGGGTGATCGGCGTCATTCGGTTGAACAGATGCGCCGCGTGCCGCGCGCCGGCATCGATGGCCGCCATCGTCTCGTCCAGACTCGCGCCCGAGTGACCGAGTGACACGCGGTGCCCCGACCTAACCAGCGAACGCACCAGATCGAGGCCGCCGGGCAGCTCCGGCGCAAGGGTGACAATGCCGACGTCCGGGCGCGCCGCCGCGATGACGTCGAGGATGTCACGCCCGGAGAACTCGCCGTCCGGTGCGTGGCGTCCGGCCTCCCTGCTGGTCCCGGCTTTCGCGAAGGCGGACGCCGGATCCGGAAGCCGCAGGCACTCGGCCGGCTGCGCGCCGCGGTACTCGGGGTTGATGAAATTGCTCTCGAGATGCGCCGGCAGGACGCGGGCGCTGGCCGGCAGACGCGCCGCGCGCGCCTGTGCCACCGCGCCGAGCACCGCCCGAAGCGCGGCGGGCGGGCAAGCGACCGTCGTCGGACAGAAGGCGGTCACGCCGTACTGTGGCAGTCGCGCGGCCATGTCCGCGATCGGGTCGCCGGCGTCGAGCGTATCGACTCCGTCCACGCCGTGTACGTGCACGTCGATGAACCCCGGGACGACCCAGAGGCCGCGCACATCGACAAAGGTCGCGCCGCCCGCGTCCACGCGGCCCCGCGGCTCGATCGCGGCGACGCGCCCGGCGTCGATGACGAGCGACGCGCCCGACAGGACCCGGTCCGGCAGGACCAGGTCGCCGCCGGCGAGGACGATCATCGGTAGGTTTCGCCTTCTTCCTGCCGGCCCGTCCAGTCGACGTGCAGGTGCAGCTTCCGGCCGCCGAGAACCGTTTCTTCGCCGGATCCTTCGCGAGGGGGGACGGCGCCGCGGAACAGCCCGTCGAGACGCGTGAGCAAGCCGAGAAACCCCTGCTCGGTCGGCGCGGCCAGGACGATGACGCCGCCGCTCTCGGCAGGGGGAAACCGCTCGTCGTCGAGGTAGTCGCGGTCCAGCGTGATGAGCGTGCGTCCGAGCTGTCGCGCGAGGCGGTAGTGCTCGCCGTCGCGGGCCCGACGCAGATCCTCGTGCTCCAGGACGAAGAACACGTCCCAGCGCAGGCGCGCGCGCATGAACTCCACCAGCCCCGCGGGCACGTTCGCGTCGACGTACAGCCGCGGCTGCCCGGCGATGCGGCCGGCGTGGGGACCCAGTTCCGATGCGAGGGTGCCCATTACCGGTGCTGCTCGAGGTCGGGCATCGTCTCCACGGGACCTGCCGGCGCCGGGGGCTCGCGCCGCGCGAGGCCGGCATCGCGCTTCAACGCCGCCACCAGCTCGTTGCGCTTGTGCACCAGCTCCTTGCGCGTCCGCCGTCCGCGGGCGGAGCCAACGGCGTACTCGCAGAAGAGCGGAAACGCGATGGTCGAGTCGCAGTAGGCGACCACCGTGTCGGGCAGCACGCCCGGATTGACCTTGCCCCAGCTCACGGCCTCCGATGGGGTCGCCCCCGACAACCCGCCCCACACCACCTGGTCGGTCGTGATCTGGATGAAGTAATCGTTGCCGCCCTTGGGAATGCCGTACACCTCCCAGAGCGTCGGCTGCCCCTGCAGGTAGAAGTTCTTCGGCGATCCGCCGCCGAGGATCACGCAGCCGTTCTTCTTGCCCGCGAGAATGAACGCGCAGACCTCGTTGACGTCCTTGTTCGGATCGACCATCAGCCGGCCGCCGTTCATCAGCTCATGGAAGGCGAGGTTCATCCCGATCGAGCTGTCCCCCGGCGACGAGGTGTAGATCGGCACGCCGTAGGCGGCGGCCGCCGCCACCATCGAATGGTCCTGACATCCAGGCTGCCGTGTCAGCAGATCGCACCCGAGCGCGTAGTGCAGCTCCGCCGTCGACACCGGGACGTTCACGCCCCACCGCGCCAGGAACTCACGAATGTAGGCGTCGGTCTCGAGCAGCACCGAGGCGGGAAACAGGATGTCGTAGATGCGGATGACCCCCTCGTCGTGCAGCTCCACGTCGTCGACGAAGGGCGAGCCGCGGTGCAGCGTGAAGTTCAGCGCGTAGTGGAGATCGTGGTAGAGATTCGCGCCCGTGCTGATGACGAAGTCGACCAGTCCGCGCTCCATCAGTTCGATGACGCACCCCCCGAGACCGGCCGGCGTCATCGCGCCCGCCATCGTAAGGCCGATCGTCGTATCGTGCTCGGGCAGCAGCATCTTCTCGGTGAAGACCCGACACGCCTCGCCCAGGCGGGCGGCATTGAACGCCTGAAAACCCTCGTCGATCAGGTGTCGGATGTCCGCGCTGCCGCGCGGCCGGTAGTAGCGGATCGGCTTGCCGGTCAGGTAGTCGCCGCGTCGCTGGCGGGGCGCACTCGGAGATCGGTGGGGCACGGGGACTAGCTTACCCCGACTGTCGCAGCAGGGCCTCGCGGCCGATAACAGAAGCGGATTAGTGAACGAGAGCACCCTGTCTTCCCGTCGTGCCGGCGCAACGGCGTTCCGGCCGGACTCGCCCGCTGATGAGGAGTTGCGCTTCCGCACGCTGGTGCAGTCGCCGCTCCGGGCAGGGCTGCTGCGGTTCCTGAACGCCGGTTCGGAGGAAACCTTCGACGTCGATTCGCTGATGGCGGTCTTCGGCCGGATGCGGGGCGACGTCGAGAACTGCCTCGCTGAGCTCGTGGACTTCGGCGTGGTCCGTCAGCTGCCGGGCTCCCCGTTCCGGTATGCCGCGCAACGCCCGGAGCGAACCGACCATGTGGTGCTGCTCGACCAGTTCCTGGAGCGGCGCGCCACGATCAGCGCCGAAGACCAGGCCCCGTCGGTACAGCGGTTCCGCGAAACGATCGGCCGAGACGAGAAGATGTTGATCGTCTTCGAGTGGATCCGAACGGCGGCCAAGTCCGACATCTCGGTACTCATCCTCGGGCCGACTGGCTCGGGCAAGGAAGTCGTCGCGCGGATGATTCACGAGCTGAGCCGCCGCAACGGCGAGCGGTTCCAGGCGGTGAACTGCGCCGCGCTCCCCGATACGCTGTTCGAGTCGGAGCTCTTCGGTTACGAGAAAGGGGCGTTCACCGGCGCGCACGACCGCAAGCCCGGCCGCTTCGAGCTGGCCGACCGTGGGACGCTCTTCCTCGATGAAATCGGCGATCTGTCGCCGCTGGCGCAGGCCAAGCTGTTGCGCGCGCTCGAGGAGCGGCGGTTCGAGCGCCTCGGCGGGCAAAAATCGGTGCACGTGGACTTCCGCCTCATCTCCGCCACCAATCGCCCGCTCGATCTGTTCGTCCGCGACGGCCGCTTCCGGGAAGACCTCTACTATCGGCTCAACGCGTTCGCGATCCGGCTGCCGTCACTCCGCGAACGCCCCGTCGACATTCCCGTGCTCGCCACACGGTTCCTTGCGCGCTACTGCGCCGCCAACGGGCTGCCGCTCGACGCCAAGACATTCTCGGCCGAAGCGGTCGCGATGCTCCAGGCGTACCCGTGGCCGGGCAACATCCGCGAGCTCGAGAGCACCGTGTCGCGGGCGGCGCTGTCGGCGCCCGGCCGGATCATCCGGCACACCGATGTCGAGTTCCTGCATGAACTTGCCGCCTCGGAGGCGCTCGCGCCGCCGCGCCTGCCGACACTGCGCGAGGCCGAGCGCGCCCACATCCTTCGCGCGCTCGAGGCCACCGCCTGGAACAAGAAGGAAGCGGCGCGCATTCTCGAAATCAGCCGTGGGACGCTCTACCGCAAGATCGTCGAATACGGTCTCGACCACCCGAAACGGTCAATCGGGTCGTAGCCGCGCCCATTACAGGCAACAGCGCGTCAGTTACATTTTTGCCTTCGAATTGGTGAGTGGGGTGTGCAGTTTCCGCACATCCGGTGCGCGGAACTGCACCAGCCACGGTCGGACAGGCAGACGCTGGATGAGTGGAACTGATTGACATAACAGCCACTTAATCGATAGGCGGCGAGAGAGGTGTACTCTCGGCAGCATTCTTGCCTTACGCCGCTCACTTCTCCCTATGACGACCTCAACTCTTGCCTCCCGATTCCGTGTGGCGCTGCTCCTGGTCGCCGCCTGCGCGGCCTGGAGCGCGACACCGGCCTGGAGCCAGCGCGTCCCCACAGACAAGCTCGATCGGGTCCTGCGGGCACGGTCGCTGCAGCTGGTCGGCCGGTCACGTGTCATCGTGCAGTTTCGCGGCAGCCCGGACCCGCGCGTCGTCACGGGCGGCGGCGGCATTTCGGGACGCGAACTCCCGCAGGTAGGAGCGCTCGTCGCCGACGTCGACAACACGGCGCTCGCCGGTCTCGCGGGAAATCCCCAGGTGGCCTGGATTCGCGCCGACCACCCGGTGTTCCCGACGCTGGAGCGAACGGGCGCCGCGATTGCGGCGGCGGTCGCCCGCGACACCTACGACCTGACCGGCAGCGGGATCGGCATCGCCGTGATCGATTCGGGAATCACGGCCTGGCACGACGACCTGTACTTGACCGGCGCGGACCCGGCGCGAACGGACCCGCGCGTCGTTCACTTCCGCGACTTCACGGTGACACCGAACCCTCGGATCTGGATGTCGGATCAGCCGATTGACGAGTACGGTCACGGCACGCACGTGGCGGGCGTCATCGCCGGCAACGGCTACGACTCCGACGGCGCGCGGAGCGGCATGGCGCCGGGTGCGCGCCTGGTGGGTCTGAAAGTGCTCGACGCACAGGGATTCGGGTACATCAGCGACGTGATCGCGGCAATCGACTACGCGATCGCAATCAAGGACAGCTACAACATCCGCGTCATCAATCTGTCGGTGGCCTCGGGCGTCTTCGAGTCCTACAACACCGATCCACTCGCGCTTGCCGCCCGGCGCGCCGTCGAGGCGGGCATCGTAGTCGTCGCGGCTGCAGGCAACCTCGGCATGAACGACGCCGGCCAGACACAGCACGGCGGCATCACGTGCCCCGGCAATGCGCCGTGGGTGCTCACGGTGGGCGCGGCGAGCCACGAGGGGACAGCCGCACGGAGCAACGACACGCTGGCGTCCTTCAGCTCGCGGGGACCGACCTGGATCGACTTCGCGGCCAAACCCGACCTCATCGCGCCCGGAGTCGGCACCGAGTCGCTGTCGGACCCGCAGAGCACGCTCTATGCGCAGTACGCCGACTACCTCCTCGACGGCTCGCGTGAAACACCGTACAAGCCGTACCTGAGCCTGACCGGAACCAGTATGGCGGCGCCGGTGGTGACGGGCACCGTGGCATTGATGCTGGAAGCGAACCCGGGGCTCACACCCAACGCCGTGAAGGCGATCCTGCAGTACACCGCGGAAGTACGCGAGGGCGAGTCGTTGCTCGCCCAAGGCGCCGGCCTGCTGAACGCACTCGGCGCGATCCGGATGGCCCGTTTCTTCGCCAAGCCGAAAGGCGGGTTGCCAGAGCCGGGCGATATCGTCGAGGACGAGTACGTCGCCTGGAGCGGACACATCATCTGGGGCAACAGCCGGATGACGAGTGGCATTCCGTTGCCCGGCGCCAATGCGTGGTCGCTCGACGTCACATGGGGCACGGAAGCGACGAGCGCCGGTCAGCCGATCGTCTGGGGTGTACAGGCCACCAACATCGTCTGGAGCACCGGCCACGGCGACAACATCGTCTGGAGCACCGGCCACGGCGACAACATCGTCTGGAGCACCGGTCACGGCGACAACATCGTCTGGAGCACCGGTCACGGCGACAACATCGTCTGGAGCACCGGCCACGACGACAACATCGTCTGGAGCACCGGTCATGACGACAACATCGTCTGGAGCACCGGTCATGGCGACAACATCGTCTGGAGCACCGGTCACGACGACAACATCGTCTGGAGCACCAACATCGTCTGGAGCACCCAGTGCGGCGGCGCCGATTGCACTGGGGTGATCTGGGGAACGCGGGGCGACAACGGGTTCATCTGGGGCACCGCGTCACCTGACGGCATCGTCGCCTGGAGCGGAGGCGGCGACAATATTGTCTGGAGCACGAACATCGTCTGGAGCACCGTGCGCGGCGACAACATCGTCTGGAGCACCTACGCCAGCCACTGAAAGGACAGGAAGATGAGAACGCGAGTTACCATTATCTGGCTGCCCTGATCGAACCGGGGGGCCGTTACAGACTTCCCAATGACGAAGCGGCCGTGGGCCGCCCGCGCTTACGCCGGGGGCGCCTTTGCCGCCGCAGGAGCGGCGGTGATCGTCTCCGTCCTTTCGGCGTCGGCCGCCTGGCTGGTGATCTGGCTTGCCGCGGCGTTGCTGCTGGCCTACCAAGCGTGGCTGCGGCGTGTCGCGGATGAACGCCGGACTGCCCGGCAGATGTCCGAGCTCAACCTGGCCACCATCGAAGCGCTCGCGCTCGCCATCGACGCCAAGGACGAGACGACCCCCAACCACATCCGGCGCGTGCAGGCCTACGCCACCGGCCTCGCCCGCGGCCTCGGCCTGTCGGAAGGCGAGGTGGAGGCCGTCAAGACGGCGGCGCTCCTGCACGACATCGGCAAGCTGGCGATTCCCGACTACATTCTCGCCAAGCCAGGCCCGCTGACGCCGGAGGAGTTCCAGAAGGTGCGCGTGCATCCCGAGGTCGGGGCCGAGATCCTCCGCGGCGTGCCGTTCCCGTATCCGGTTGCATCGCTCATCCTGAGCCATCACGAACGGTGGGACGGCCGCGGGTATCCGGCCGGCCTCAAGGAGCACGACATTCCGCTCGGCGCCCGTGTGATCTGCGTGGCCGACTACTTCGAGGCGCTGACCTCCGATCGTCCGTATCACCGGGCGGCCGGGCAGGAGGCCGCGGTGGAGGTCCTCAGGCAGGAGGCGGGAAGAGCGCTCGATCCCCGTCTGGTCGAGCTCTTCCTGACTATCCTGCCAACGCTGGCGACCGAGATCGAGACCGCCGACCCGCCGGTAGGAAGAGCGGCCCCGCAGCTCCAGACGGGCGAGGGCCGCCGGACCATGGGTACACACCCCGGGCCGGTCCCTTCGTCGCGGGTGTTCGACAACATCGCCGTGGCCCACCGCGAAATCCACGCGCTCTACCAGGTCGCGCAGACCATGGGAACGAAGCTCACGGTCGACGACACGATGACGCTCATTTCCGCGAAGCTGTCGAACCTGGTGCCGTTCTCGACGTGCGCGCTGTTCCTGTATTCGCCGTCGCGCGAGCATCTGCAGTGCCGGTTCGCCACCGGGGCCGATTCCGAGCTGATCCAGCAGCTGACGCTCCGCAGCGGCCAGGGGCTCACCGGGTGGGTGGCGCGCAACCGTCGTCCGCTCGTGAACGCGCGGCCCGGCACCGATCTCGAGGCGATGGGCTCGAAGGCGCCGACCGTGCTGCAGTCGGCGCTCGTCTGCCCACTGATGTTCAACGATCGGCTCATCGGCACGCTCGGCGTGTACCACACCGAGGCCGGCTTCTACCACGAGGACCACGCCCGGCTGCTCGACCGCGTCTGCGAGCAGGCGGCCGCGGTCATCAGCAATGCGGTCGTGTTCGAACAGACTCAGGAAGACTCACTGACCGATCCGCTCACCGGCCTGCCGAACACGCGGTCGCTCTTCGGGCACCTGGCGCGCGAGCTGGCGCGCGCCGAGCGCCACAAGTCCGACGTCTCGCTGGTCGTGATGGATCTCGACGACTTCAAGGACATCAACGATACCTTCGGGCACCGCGCCGGTGACTGGGCGCTGCGCGAGACGGCGCGCGTGCTGCGCGGCGCCATCCGCCCCTACGACATGTGCGTGCGGTACGCCGGCGACGAATTCATTGTCGTGCTCTCGGGGTGCGGGCGAGGCGAGGCCGAGACGAAGCGGCTCGAGCTCCAGGCGGCCGTCAGCCGGATTGCCCTCGAGGTGGAGGGCCGGCGCGTCCCGCTCTCGATCAGTGCCGGGATGGCGGTGTTCCCGCATGACGGCGACAACTACGACCAGCTCGTCGCCAGGGCCGATCGGCAGATGTACCAGGACAAGAGCCGGCGCAGGAGCGAGTCGTCGCGGCGCATGGGCGCCGGCGCGCCGGTCGCCGGCCCGCCGCTCCTTTCCTAGTCCCGCTTCGGATCGCCGCCTTCGATGAGGCGCGGCAGCGCGGATGCCGCCGGGCCGAGCACCCCGTTCCTGAGGTAGGCCAGCAGCTTGTCGCGCGTGTCCGCAATGTCGAGATTGCGCATCGTCAGTTGACCGATGCGATCGCGAGGAGCGAACGACGACTCGCCTTTCTCCATCGTCAGCCGTTCCGGCTGGTACGTCAGGTTCGGACTGCGCGTATCGAGAATCGAGTAGTCGTTGCCGCGCCTGAGTTCCAGCGTCACTTCGCCGGTGACCGCGCGGGCGACCCAGCGCTGCGCCGTCTCGCGCAGCATCATCGCCTGCGGATCGAACCAGCGCCCCTGATAGAGCAGACGCCCCAGGCGCCGGCCGTTGTCGCGGTACTGCTCGATCGTGTCCTCGTTGTGAATGCCGGTCACCAGCCGCTCGTAGGCGATGAACAGCAGCGCCAGCCCCGGCGCCTCGTAGATGCCTCGGCTCTTGGCCTCGATGATGCGGTTCTCGATCTGATCGCTCATCCCGAGTCCGTGCCGGCCGCCGATCCGGTTCGCCTCGAGCATCAACTGCACCGGATCACCAAAGGTCATCCCGTTGAGGGCCGCCGGCTGCCCCTCCTCGAACCGCACGGTCACCTCCTCGGCCCGGATGGCGGTCTCGTCGCGCCAGAACGGCACGCCCATGATCGGCTGCACGATCTTGATGCCCGCGTCGAGTCGCTCGAGGTCCTTGGCTTCGTGCGTCGCGCCGAGAATGTTCGAGTCGGTGGAGTACGCCTTGTCGGCGCTCGAGCGGTATGGCAGCCCCACGCGCTCCATGTACGCCGACATCTCCGCGCGGCCTCCGAGCTCGTCGATGAACGCCTGGTCGAGCCACGGCTTGTAGATGCGTAGATGCGGATTGGCGAGGAGCCCATACCGGTAGAAGCGCTCGATGTCGTTCCCCTTGTACGTGCTGCCGTCGCCCCAGATGTGGACCTCGTCCTGGCGCATGGCGACCACGAGCATCGTGCCGGTAACCGCGCGCCCGACGGGCGTCGTGTTGAAGTACGGAACGCCGGCGGTCGAGATGTGGAACGCACCGCACTGCAGCGCCGCCAGCCCCTCGGCGACGAGCTGGGTGCGGCAGTCGATGAGCCGAGCCCGCTCGGCGCCGTACTGCAGGGCGCGGCGCGGAATCTCGTCGTAGTCGGGCTCGTCCGGCTGTCCGAGGTTGGCGGTGTACGCGTACGGAATCGCTCCCTTGCGGCGCATCCAGTGCAGCGCGGCGCTCGTGTCCAGACCGCCGGAAAACGCGATGCCGACCTTCTGGCCGGCCGGAACGCTCTCGAGAATGACGGACATGTGACGGTGTACGGACCTCCATCATACCGGCTCCGGGGCGCGGAGGACGATCCACACCCTGAAGTACACTGCGCGAACGTGCCGGTCCTGACCGTTCCCGTCTTCACGACCGAAGCGGCCACGCCGCGGTCCCGGCTCGTGACGCTCGACCTTCGGGGCAAGGCGTTCGACTTCCAGCCCGGGCAGGCCGTGCTCGTCGGAGCGCACCGCCAGGCGGAGCGGTGTCCGTATTCGATCGCGTGCTCGCCCGAGCGGACGGCGGAAACCGGACGTCTCGAGCTGCTGATTGCGGCGGAAGCCGACGACACGGGGATCGGTTTCGGCACGACGCCCGGCATGCTGGTCGACGTCGAAGGGCCGGTCGGCACCCTCACCCTTCCCGTCTGGGTCGACGCCCGCTGGATGCTGTTCGTGGCCGGGGGCGCTGGCATCGCGCCGCTGCGATCGATGCTCGATCACCTGCTCCGGCGGCGACCGCCCCAGCACTTGTCGCTGCTCTACAGCGCGCGGCGCGCCGACGAGTTCGCGTTCATTGACGAGATCCGCGTTCATGCGGAGGCGGGACGTCTGGAACTGCACCAGACGGTGACCCGCGACCAGAGCGCAGCGTGGACGGGGCGGCGCGGCCGGATCGGCCGGGATCACTTCGAGGCGGTGCTGCACGAGCCCTCATCGACGCTCTGCGTCGTCTGCGGACCCGATTCGTTCGTCGAGGAGTCGGTTGCGACACTCACGCAGCTCGGCGTACTCGATACCCAGATCCGAACCGAGAGTTGGGGAAGGTAGATTCGCCGTCTACATGCCCGCGATGTGATATCCGGCATCGACCATGAGCACCTCGCCCGTGATCGCCTTGCCGGCGTCACTCAGGAGAAACGCCGCCGCGTCGCCGATTTCTGCGGCTTCCACGTTGCGCCGGAGTGGAGCACGATCGCGGTAGACGTTGAGGATGGTCGAGAACCCGCCGATGCCGGCGGCCGCCAGCGTCTTGATCGGTCCGGCCGAGATGGCGTTCACACGGATGTTCCTCGGGCCCAGATCGGCGGCCAGGTAGCGCACCGTCGCCTCGAGCGCCGCCTTGGCCACCCCCATCACGTTGTAGTTGGGAAACACGCGCTCGCTGCCGAGGTATGTGAGCGTCAGGATGCTCCCGCCGCCGCGCTTCTCCATGAGCGGCGCCGCGGCTCTGGCGAGCGCGATGAGCGAGTAGGCCGAGACATCGAGGGCGACGCGGAACCCCTCGCGCGTCGTCTGGGTGAACGGCGAGGTCAGCTCGTCGCGCAGTGCGAACGCGGCGCCGTGGACCACGAAATCCACCCCGCCAAGCTCCTGATCCGCCCGGGCGAATGCCGCGTCGATCTCCGCGTCCGAGGTAACGTCACACGGCAGCACCAGCGGCCGCTCCGCCAGGCCCTCGGACAACTCGCGGACATGATCCTCGAAACGTCCCTGGTAGGTCAGCACCAGCCGCGCGCCGCGCGCCGCCGTCGCCTGGGCGATGGCCCACGCAATCGAGCGCTTGTTCGCAACGCCAACGATGAGCCCCGTCTTCCCGGAGAATTCCGCCAACTTCGAGCCTTGCGTTCGGATGTGTTGGGTTGGTCTACCGGCCGCGCTTACGGCCGCCGCGACGGTGGCGCTGGCCGCCGGGCTGGCCAGGCCGATCACCGGCGGGCCGGTGCCCCGGCCCGCCGGGCCCGGGCCGCGACCCGTGTCCCGAGCCGTGCCGAGGAGCCTGAGCGAAGCGCTGGGGCTGGCCGTCGTGCGCCCGCATCGGACGTCGTCCGTGCCGCGGGCCGTTCTTCTGGTCGAAGGAACGGCCGCGCACGTCGGTCTGTCGGACGGTGAACTCCGGCTCCCGGCGTTCCGGTGTCTGTCCGTTGGGCCGGGGAAGTGTGGCGCGAATCAGGCGACGGTGGACCGGGCCGTCCTCCTCCGCAGCCGCATCCATCAGCGGTGTGTCTGCCTCGGCCGCCACTGCGGGCGGCTCGAAGAGGTCTCCGGTCGGCGACTCGGCGTTCCGAATCTCCTCGCTCGACTCAGCCTCTTCCTCGAGCGGCTCGAGCGGCTGGGGCGGACCGCCGGCGGGAACCCCGGCCCGCTTGCGGCGCTGCGGGGGTACTCTCGCGTGCTTGTACTCGTGGTCCGCGTCACACGTCGTGCATCGCGTCTGCTTCACCTCGTCGTCGATCATCGCGACCACGACGTGATTGGTGATGCGGCGCTCGCGCGGACAGTAGTCGTCGAGAACGTCACCGAGCCGAACCCGGCGTTGCTGCATTCAGTCGCTCTACGGCTCTCTTCTGCCTAGTACGCCGTACGCCCTCAGTTGAGACGGTGTCCCCCGGAGCCGGTTCCTGTCAGGTGGGATGTGAGGGGGCGCAGGTTCTGAGAGTGTAGCAAAAGCCCGTCCGGCTGCCTATCCCGTCGTCCCCTCCCGCCCCACGCCACTCTCCTGTGCGGCCAGCCACCCCCGGCACTCCTGCAGGGCGGTCCGGACCGCCTGCGGATTGGTCGACTGTGGTGTCCGCCGCGCCTGGACCGACGCCAGGGCCGTGGCGACCTGCGGCACATCGTCACCGAAGAGCTCGCTGGCCTCGCGCCACTCTTCGAGCGTCAGCGCGCCGAAATCCCGCCCCTGCGCGAGCAGCCGCCGGACCAGCGCACCGACAACCTCGTGCGCGCGCCTGAACGGCACGCCCCGCGCAACCAGGTATTCGGCCACGTCGGTCGCAAGAAGGAGGCCGGACGCGGCGCGCTCGGTTCGTTCGGCGTTCAGCGACAGGCGCGCCACCACCGCGTGGACGGCGCGGAGCGAGGCGCCAAGGGTCGCTTCGGCGTCGAACACCGCCTCCTTGTCCTCCTGCAGATCCTTGTTGTAGCCGCTCGGCAGCCCCTTCACGGTCGCGAGCCAGCCGGTGAGCCGACCGATGGCGCGCCCCGCCTTCCCCCGTACCAGCTCGAGCGGATCAGGATTCTTCTTCTGCGGCATCATGCTGCTGCCGGTCGCCGACGCGTCGGCCAACTCGAAGAATCCGTGTTCCTCGCCGGTGAAGATGATGAGGTCCTCCGCCAGCCGGCTGAGGTGCACCATCGCCATCGACGCGGCGTACAGGAACGACGCCACGAAGTCCCGATCCGAGGACGCGTCCATGCTGTTGCCGACGACGCGGGAGAAGCCGAGGCGGCGGGCCAGGAGCGCCGTGTCGATCGGATAGCTGGTACCGGCGATCGCTCCCGACCCGAGGGTCAGCGAGTCCGCTTCCTCGGCCGCGGCGGCGAGTCGTCCATGGTCGCGGCGCAGCGCCGCGGCGTGCCCCAGGAAGTAGTGCGCCACGAGCACCGGCTGCGCCCGCCGCAAGTGGGTGTAGGACGGCATCAGCGCCGCGCCGGCACGCTCGGCCTGGTCCGCGCATCCGGCCACGAGCGCCGCGACGGCCTGCCGGAGCGCGGGAATCTGCCGTCGCAGGTACAGCCGCAGGTCGAGCGAGACCTGCTCGTTGCGCGACCGCCCGGTGTGCAGGCGGCGGCCCGCGTCGCCGATCCGCTCGACGAGCTTCCGCTCGACGAAGCTGTGAATGTCTTCGTCCGGACCGGAGACGTACGACCGGTCGCGACGCCCCTCGTCGAGGATCGCCTTCAGGCCGTCGATGATGGCGCGGGTGTCGTCCGGCGACAGCACGCCGGCGGCGCCGAGCGCCTCCGCCCACGCGAGGCTGCCGGCGACATCGTCTTCGAAGAGCGCCCGGTCGAAGCCGAACGAGACGCCGAAGTCGAACGCCGCGGGATCGGGGTCGGTCTCGAACCGTCCTGACCAGAGCGTCATGGTGGCGCCACCGTGAGGCGGGATCCGAGATCCGGGATCGGGGATCCGGGATCGACATGTGTGACCGAATGTCCTCCTTCGAGCAACCTCATCCGAACAGCACCGGTCGGCGCCGCCGACCGACGGGTGCTGGCCAGTGCCGTGTATGCGGCGACCAGGACCACGGCGGCGGGCGCCTCCGCGCACGTGCCGTTGATGGCGATGCGCCCGACGCCGTGGTGTCCGGCGATGATCGAAAGACTCTCGATGAGCTCGGTCAGCGCCATCGGCACGCCATTGACCGCCACCGGCACCCCGCGCTCGAACGCGATCTCGACGTGCGCCGGGGTCTTCGGCGCACCGGAGGGTGCCTTCGTCAGCGTATAGGCGGCGCCTCGCCGCCCGAGCAACGTGTCATGAACCACCACCGAGTCGGTGACCGGCGTCCCCTTCTCGATGGCGGCAATCTCCTCGAGCTTCCTCGAGACGAGCTGTGCGGCCAGGGCGAGCCCCATGGGATCGTCCTGGAGCGCGTTCGTCTGGAGGGCGGGCAGGACGTAGTCGCGAGCGAACTCTTCCCTGGCGTCCAGCACGTGCGCCCGCACCGCACCGGCCGCCAGCGCGCGGTCGCGAATGTCCTCGAGGCCGGCGCCCTGCCCGAGATCGAGCGTCAGCGTCACGATGTCGGCGGCGTGAACCGAGGCTGCCTGGGCGATGGCCGCCCACGCCTCAGACGCGCCCGAGTACGCGAAGACAAGACGGTCCGTCACGGCCGCGAGAGCCTCTCGAGACGCTTTACCAGCGCCCGTGCGCGGCGGACGTCGGGCGCGACGGCGAGAATGGTGTCGTCGCCGGCAATGGTGCCGACCAGTTCCGGAAGCCGCGCGCCGTCCAGCGCAACGCCGAGCAGCGGCGCCTGGCCGGGGCCGGTCCGCAGGATGACGAACTGCTGCACCCGGGCCACACGCGTGAGGTACTCGGCGACGGCGCGGTTCAGCAGCGCCGCGGCGTTGCCGTTGGCGGCGGTCGGGGCCGGCGGCTGGTAGGCGCGATCGGCGCCCCCTTTGACCAGCCCGAGTTCGCGGATGTCGCGCGAGAGCGTCGCCTGCGTGACGTCGAAGCCGGCCGCCCGCAGCAGCCGGCGGAGCTGCTCCTGGCTGCGCACGCGCTGCCGCTGGATCGTCTCGACGATGATCGACTGGCGCCTGACCTTCATGGCGGTAGGGGCGACCCGTAGGTCGCCCCTACGAGCATACCTCAACGGGCTTGACTGTTTATACAGGCCATGTATAAATATTCTCTTTTCGGTTTCACCAGAATGGCGATCCCTGTCTCTCGGGCCACCGAGCGCGCCGCCGCGGCTCCCGCTCGACCGACGCGCGTGGCCGTGGCCGGCGCGACCGGCTACGCCGGCCAGGAGCTCGTGCGGCTCCTCGCCCGGCACCCCGCCGTGACGCTGACCGCGGCGATGTCCTCCGGCGCCTCCAGCGCGCCCCGGCCGCTGCCCTCGCTCAGGCGCATCTGGGACGGCGCCGCGACCCCGCTCGACATCGAGCGGCTGGCCTCCGATGCGGACGTCGTGTTCCTGGCGCTTCCCGAGGCCGCCTCGGCGGAGATCGGCGCGGCGCTCCTCCAGCGCGGCGTACGGGTGATCGACCTGTCCGGCGCGTTCCGAATCCGCAGCGGCGCCGACCGCCAGCGGTGGTATCCCGCCACGGCGACGCTCCCCGACGGGGTGGTCTATGCCCTTCCGGAGCGTCACGCCGGGGCGATCCGCAGCGCCAGACTCGCGTCGTGTCCGGGCTGCTACCCGACGGCGGCGCTCCTGGCGCTCGAGCCGCTCTCGGCCGCCGGCTTGCTCGAAGGGTCGATCGTCATCGACGCCAAGTCCGGCATCTCGGGCGCGGGCAAGGCCCCGAGCGAGCGGACCCATTTCTGCGAGAACCACGGGAGCGTCGCCGCGTACGGCGTCTTCTCGCACCGCCACACGGCGGAGATCGAGCAGGAGCTCCGCACCTCCGTCACCTTCGTTCCCCATCTCGTACCGCTCGACCGCGGCATCCTGGAGACGCTGTACGTGTCGCTCCGCCGAGGCACCGCCGAGGCACACGTCGCTGCGGCGATGCAGGAGGCATACGCCGCAACGCCGTTTGTCCGCCTCACCGGCGCCGAGCTCCCCGAGATCAAGCACGTCGCGCACACCAACTTCTGCGATATCGGATGGCGGATCGATGAGGGGCGCGGACGGCTGGTACTGGTCGCGGTGCTCGACAACCTGCTGAAGGGCGCCGCGGGGCAGGCGGTGCAGAACATGAACATCATGCTCGGCATCGACGAGCGGACGGGGCTGCTATGAGACGGGATCCGGGATCCCGGCTGGTTCTCAAACTGGGCGGTGAATTGCTCGAGCAGGCCGACGACCTCCAGCGGGTCGCCGCCGGCATCGCACGGCTCGCGCGGCGCACCGCGGTCGTGGTCGTCCATGGCGGCGGGCGCGAAATCGACACGGCCCTGGCCGCCGCCGGCATTCCGACGCAGCAGGTGGACGGTTTCCGGGTGACCGACGCCCCGACGCTGGACGTGGTGGTCGGCGTGCTCGCCGGCGCGATCAACACACGGCTGGTGGCGGCGCTCCGCCGAACCGGCGCGCGGCCGGTCGGTCTCACCGGGGCGGATGCGGCGGTCGCCACCGTTCGCCGCGCCTCGCCGATCACCACGGTCTCGGGGACCACGGTGGATCTCGGGCTGGTGGGCGCCCCGGTCAGCAACGGCACACCCCAACTGCTGACGGATCTGCTCGCCCGCGGCTACCTGCCGGTGGTCGCCTGCATCGGCGCCACGCGGAAGGGACAGTTGCTGAACGTCAACGCTGACACGCTGGCGTCGCATCTGGCGGCCGCGATTGGCGCGTCGCGGCTCGTCATCGCCGGCGCGACATCGGGCGTGCTGAACGAAGAGGGCCGGACGATCGAGCGGCTGACCGTGCGGGCCGCCGCACGGCTCATTCGGAGTGGCACGGCCAGCAAGGGCATGGTCGCGAAGCTCGAAGCGTGCCGCGCGGCCCTCCGCCGGGGGGTGGGCGACGTGCTGATCACCAATGGACGGGAGGTGCGGCTCGAGCGGCTCGCGGAGGCGCGCGGACCGCTGGCCGGCTGCACACAGGTGGTGCGATGACGGTTACGCTGGCGGACATTCAGGCGCGCGAAGCGCGCCATATCCTGCAGACCTATAAGCGGCAGCCGGTGGCGTTCGTCCGTGGAAGCGGCGCGCGCCTGTACGACACGGCCGGCCGGGAGTACCTCGACTTCATCTCCGGGATCGGCGTCACCTCGCTCGGCCACGCGCATCCTCGACTCACGGCGGCGCTGGCCGAACAGGCCGCCACGCTGCTGCACACCTCCAACCTCTACTACCACCCGTATCAGGCCGAGGCGGCCGCGCGGCTGGCCGAGCTCTCGGGCCTCCCGCGGGCGTTCTTCTGCAACAGCGGCACCGAAGCCGTGGAGGCGTGCCTCAAGTTCGCCCGTCGCTACTGGTACACCCAGGGAGCGAAGGAGCGGACGCGCTTCGTCGCGCTCGAAGGCGGCTTCTCGGGCCGAACCTTCGGATCGCTCTCGGTCACCCACGACGAGCACTACCGCGCGCCGTTCGCGCCGCTGCTCGACGGCGTGACGTTCGTGAGTCCCTCCGATCCGTCCGGGCTGGCCGCGGCGGTGACCGACGGCACGGCGGCGGTGATCGCCGAGCCCATTCAGGGTGAAGGCGGTATCCGGCCGCTGTCGTCCGAGTTCGCGGCGGCGCTCGGCACCGTCTGCACGCGCACCGGCACGCTCCTGATTGCCGACGAAGTGCAGAGTGGACTCGGCCGCACGGGACATCCGTTCTACGCACCGATCCTCGGGCTTCGACCGGACCTCGTCTCGGTCGGCAAGGCGCTCGGCGGCGGCGTGCCGATCGGTGCCGCGCTCGTCTCCGAGCGCGTGGCCCAGGCGATCTCGGCGGGCGACCACGGCAGCACGTACGGCGGCAACCTCCTCGGCACCCGCGCCGCCGTGGTGTTCCTGACCGAGCTGATGGAGGGCGGTCTGCTCGAGCACGTGAAGACGGTCGGCGTTCACTTCGAGCGCCGGCTGCGCGCGCTGGCGCTCAGGCACCCGGTGGTGACCGAAGTGCGCGGCGTCGGGGTCATGCGAGGGCTGCAGCTCAGCGTCGACGCGGCGCCACTTGTCGACCAGGCGCGCGAACGGGGCCTGCTGGTGAACCGGACCGACGAGAAGGTCGTACGGCTGCTGCCGCCGCTGACCATCGAGGCGGCGGACATCGACCGCGCGGTGGACGTGCTCGATGCGGTCTTTGCGGCGGTCGCCTCGGAGGTACGGGCGTGAGCGTGGCGACCGCCGTATCGCTCCCTCCGCCTGATCGGGCCCTGCCGGCGCCTGCGGCGGCGCCGGTGCTTCTCCGCGCAGCCACGGCGGCCGACGCGCGGGCGATTCACGCGCTCGTCGTGAATCACCTCGCCGAGGGACATCTCCTCCCCCGGGATCTGGAGGAAGTGGCGGCGCACGCCCGTCGCTTCATCGTCGGCACGTGGCACGACCGGATCGTCGCCTGCGCCGAGCTGGCGCCGCTCAGCCGTACCGTCGCGGAGGTCCGGTCGCTCGTCGTGACCGCGGAGGCGAGACACCTTGGTGTCGGCGCCGAAATCATCGACGAACTCGTCCACCAGGCGGCCGCCGCCACCTTCGACACGGTGTGCGCCTTCACGCACGCGCCGTCCTATTTCGTGCGTGTCGGCTTCTCGATCGTCCCGCACGTGTGGCTGCCGGACAAGATTGTGACCGACTGCCACCGCTGCGCGCACTTCCGCCGCTGCGGCCAGTATTCGGTCGTTCTCCCGCTCGGCCGCCCGACCCTGGCGTTGGTGCCGCTGGCATCCCTGCATGGCTGACGTCCGAGCCGTGGCCGGAGGTCGGGGCGGCCGCGCCGACATCGCTCCCGTCGAGGGGGGCGTGACGGCGCCGCGGGGGTTTTCCGCCGGCGCCGTCCACTGCGGCATCAAGCCCTCACCGGCGGCGCTCGACCTGGCCGTGCTGGCCGCCGACGCGCCGGCCTCGGCGGCGGCGCTCTTCACGACGAACCTGGTGCAGGCCGCGCCGGTGACCGTCTCGCGACAGCACATCGATCGAACCCGCGGCGTGGCCCGCGCCGTCGTCGTCAACAGCGGATGCGCCAATGCGTGCACCGGCGCCCAGGGAACCGTCCACGCGAAGCAGATGGCGACGGAGACCGCGGTCGCGCTCGGCTGCGCGCCCGAAGAGGTGCTGGTCGCCAGCACGGGCGTCATCGGGGTCACGCTCCGAATCGACCGCGTCGTGAACGGCATTCGCGCGGCCGCTGCCCGGCTCGCCCCCGGCGGCGGCGTGGAGGCGGCCCGCGCGATCATGACCACGGATCCGTTTCCCAAGGAGCACGCGGTCACCGTGTCGACGCCGCGGGGGCGCTTCACCGTCGGCGGCATGGCGAAGGGGTCCGGCATGATTGAGCCGAACATGGCCACCATGCTCGGCTTCCTGACGACGGACGCGGAGGTGCCGCCGGCGCTGCTGCGGCGGGCGCTGCTGCTGTCGGCGCGCGACACGTTCAACGCGATCACCGTCGACGGGGAATGCTCCACCAACGACTCGTTGTTCGCCTTCGCATCGGGCAAGAGCGGCGTCGCCATCGATGAAGACGCCTATCCCGCGCTCGTCGACGGCCTCCTTGCGGTGTCTCGGGAGCTGGCCGTCGGCATCGTGCGCGGCGGCGAAGGCGCCACCAAGGTCATTGCCGTCACCGTCGCGGACGCTCGTTCCGTGGACGAGGCGAGGCAGGTGGCGCGCACGATCGCGAACTCACCGCTCGTCAAGACGGCCGTGCACGGCGCCGATCCGAACTGGGGCCGCATCGTCGCGGCGGCCGGGCGGTCCGGCGCCGCCTTCGACGTCAACCGTCTGACCGTACGCGTCGGCGGCACGCTGCTGTTCGAGGACGGGCTACCCCACGACGAGTCGGCCCCGCTCGCGGCGAAGCATCTCGAGGGAAAGAATGTCCGGATCGACGTGAGCCTCGGCACCGGCGGCGGCCTGTCGGCCGTCATCTGGACGTGCGACCTCAGCGCCGAGTACGTGCGCATCAACGGCGAGTACCGGACATGAATGGAGCGGCGCCGCCGGCGCTGCCGGCCAAGGACTTTCTTTCCATCCTCGACTTGTCGGCGGGCGAGCTGACCAACCTGATGGAGCTCGCGGCCAAGCTCAAGGCGGACCGCCGCCTCGGCGAGCAGGCGCCGACCGCGCACGCGCTCGGCGGCGCCCACGTGGCCATGCTGTTCGAGAAGCCGTCGCTCCGGACGCGCTCCACCTTCGAAATTGCGATTCGCGAGCTGGGGGGCCATCCGCTGCACCTGCCGCCGGAGTTCGCCAGCGGCGCGCGCGAGCCGATCGAGGACATGGCCCGCAACCTCGAGCGGTGGGTCCGGGCGCTCGTCATCCGGACGTTCGCGCACGAGAAGGCGAAGTCCATCGCCGCCGCCGCCCGAACGCTGCACGTCATCAACGCGTTGAGCGACGCCGAACATCCGTGCCAGGCGATCGCCGACGTGCTCACGCTCCGCGAGCGCTGGGGAGAGTGCCGGGGCCGGACGCTCGCCTACGTGGGCGACGGCAACAACGTCGCAACCTCCCTCGTCCAGGCGGTGCCGCAGTTCGGCGTCTCGGTGCGCCTGGCCTCCCCCCCGGGCTACGCGCTTCCACCGCACATCGTCGAGGAGGCCGCGCGCCTGGCGCACCATGGCGCGTCGATCCGCGCCTTCACCGACGCGCGCGAGGCGGTGGCCGGCGTGGATGCCGTTTACACCGACGTGTGGACCTCGATGGGCCAGGAGCGGGAGGCGGATGTGCGGCGGCACACGTTCCGGCCGTATCAGGTGAACGGCGCGCTCATGGCCGCGGCCGCGCCCCACGCCCTCTTCATGCACTGCCTGCCGGCGCATCGCGGCGAAGAGGTGACCGCGGACGTCTTCGAGTCGTCGGCGTCGATCGTCTTCGATCAGGCGGAAAACCGGCTGCACACGCAGAAGGCGCTGCTGCTGATGCTGCTCGGCGCTCCGTAATCAGGGGCGCCCTACGTGTTCGCAGGGCGGGCCTTTACGGTCCGCCGGGTAGAATGCGTCCGTGAAACCGTGGCTGGCGCACTACGACGCCGACGTGGCCGCGAGCGTCGCGCCCTATCCCGACAAGACCCTCCTCGATTACCTGTCGACGCTCGCCCGCGAGCACGGCAGCGAGACGGCGCTGCTGTTCAAGGGCGCTTCGATGTCATACCGACAGCTCGAGGTGCTGAGCGACGGCTGTGCGGCCGCCCTTGCCGCGCTCGGCGTGCGCCCCGGCGACCGCGTGGCGCTGCTGCTGCCGAACTGCCCGCAGTTCTTCATCGCGCAGTTCGGCACCTGGAAGGCCGGCGGCATCGTCGTCCCGCTCAACCCGATCTACACGGAACGTGAGCTCGAGAGCGCGCTGACCTCGTCGGGCGCCTCCACGGTCGTCGCGCTGACGCCGTTCTACGGCCGCATCAAGAACATCCAGGCGCGCGCCGGCGTGCGCCTGGTGATCGCCACCTCCATCAAGGAATACCTGCCGCCCGTTCTGCGCCTGCTGTTCGGCTTGTTCAGGGAGAAGAAGGACGGTCATCGCATTGTGCTGGCGGCGGGCGACGTCTGGCTTCACGC
Source organism: Acidobacteria bacterium RIFCSPLOWO2_12_FULL_68_19 (assembly GCA_001767525.1). GTDB lineage: Bacteria > Acidobacteriota > Vicinamibacteria > Vicinamibacterales > UBA2999 > MELF01. The sequence goes on from MELF01000020.1 coordinate 88,199, forward strand.
GTTGCTCGACACCCACCGGTCGTCCCAGAAGCCGGCCGTCACGGTGCGGCCCGACGACCGCGCGGTCATCCTCTCGAGTGGAGGGACGACCGGCACGCCGAAAGGAGCGGTCGGGCTCCACCGGCACTACGTCGCCGCCGGCCGGCAGCTCTACGAATGGACGAAATCGGCGCTGACGCCGCCGAGCGACGTCATCATGCTGCCGCTCCCGCTCTTCCACGTCTACGCCAACGTCGGCGTGCAGCCGCTCGCCTTCATCGCGCCCGCACCGCTCGCCATCGTTCCGAACCCGCGCGACATCGGCGACCTGCTGAAGACCATCCGCCAGGTGAAACCGGCCTTCTTCAACGGCATTCCGACGCTCTACACGGCCATCCTCAACCACCCGGACGTGCGGGCCGGGAAGGTGTCGCTCCGCTCGATCAGGCTGTGTTTCTCCGGCGCGGCGGCGCTCATGGAGGAAACCAAGCGGCGGTTCGAGGAGGCCACCGGCGCGCGGATCATCGAGGGCTACTCGCTGACCGAGGGGATGATGGCGTGCTGCGTCAACCCGGTGAAGGGACCGAACAAGATCGGGTCGATCGGCCTCCCGCTCCCCGATGTGGAAGCACGCATCGTCGATCCCGAGCGGAGCGAGCGCGAGCTGCCCTTCGGTGAGGTCGGCGAGCTGCTCCTGCGTGCGCCGCAGCACATGGCCGAGTACTGGAACAACCCCAACGAGACGGCCGCGGCGCTGCAGCTCCACGGCGAGGGCGGACCGTGGGTCCACACCGGCGACCTCGCCTACATGGACGAGGAGGGCTACATCTTTCTCGTCGACCGCAAGAAGGACATGCTCAAGACGAGCGGCTTCCAGGTGTGGCCGCGGGAGATCGAAGAAGTGCTCTCGGCGCACCCGGCGGTCATGGAAGCGAGTGTGGCCGGCATCCCCCACCCGCTCAAAGGCGAGGTGCCGAAGGCGTGGGTCGTGCTCGAGGCCGGGCAGAGCGCCACCGAGGACGAGCTGCGCGCCTTCTGTCGCGAGCGTCTGGCCCCGTACAAGGTACCCGCCGCAATCGAATTCCGCACGGACCTGCCGAAGACGATGGTCGGCAAGGTGCTCAGGCGCGTGCTCGTCTCAGAACACCGGCAGTAGGGCGGGTCTTTTCAGACCCGCCTCCCAGCCGGGTCCGAAGGGACCCGGCCGACGTCACCTAATTTCGCAACCCGCTCTTACAAATGACCTCGACGTGAACCTGGCCCGGCCCTGGTCAGGCAGCACCCAGCGCTTTGACTTCCACACCCGCATCGGCGAGCGCGCGGCGAATGCGGGCAGCCAGGTCCGCCGCCCCCGGCGTATCGCCGTGGACGCAGAGCGTATCGATTGCGAGCCCCACGCGGCTGCCGTCGATGGCGTCGACGCTGCCTTCCCGCACCATACGCACCGCGCGGCGGACAACCATCTCCGGATCGTGAATGACCGCCTCCGGCTGCGACCGCGGCACGAGCGTGCCGTCGGTCCGGTACGCCCGGTCGGCGAACCCCTCGTGCGCGGTCCGCAGCCCCGCGCGCGCCCCGGCGGCCACGAGCTCGGAGCCGGGAAGGCCGAACAGAATGAGCTCGCGGTCGATGGTCGCCGTGGCGCGTGCCACGGCGTCGGCGAGCGCACGGTCCCGCACCGCCATGTTGAAGAGCGCGCCGTGGGGCTTGACGTGCTGCAGCCGGACGCCCTGCGCCGCGGCGATCGCCCCGAGCGCGCCGACCTGATAGACGACGAAATCCTCGACGTCGCGCGACGACACCTGCAGCTCGCGGCGCCCGAATCCCTCCAGGTCCGGGAACCCCGGGTGGGCGCCGACCGCCACGCCGTGCTCCCGCGCCAGCGCGACGGTGGCGCGCATCATCCCCGCGTCGCCGGCGTGGAACCCGCACGCCACGTTGGCCGACGTGATCGACCCCATCAGCGCCGGGTCGTGGCCGAGCGCCCCAATGCGCCCCTCGCCTACGTCAGCATTCAGGTCGACACGCATGAGGACACGCCTGTAATGCTTGCCACAGTCCCGAAAGCTGAGCGATCTGGAGGCCGGTGTCGGTCCCTGGTTCACGGCAGGACGCCGTGAACGCCGGGGAGAACCGGGCCGGGCCCGGTTGGGGTCAGACCCCCGCTCCTTCCGGGTACTCCAGGGCGAGCTTCAACTCGCGGGCGAGCGTATCGGCGGTCGTCCCCTGCCGCTTCCACGCCCCCTCGGTCTCGAAACGCTGGTCGCCGATGCGGCGTCCCCACGGGGCGATGACGCGCCCGATGGCGCGGTAGTCGCTCCGGTCCGCGTGTTCCTGGTCGAGCCGGCGCACGACGTCGGGTGAGACACGGATGAAGGCGCGAAGCGCCGTGGCCGACTTGATGCTGTACTTGCGCCCGCCCCACGCCGCACCGAACACGAGCGACACCTGCTTGAAGTAGTTCACGAAGAACTTCTTGGCATCCTCGCGGAAGTCGGCCGACTTGCGAGGCCCCCCGAACGCGTCGCCGGCGAACAGCTTCTTCAGCTCCTGCGCGAGCGGCGCCTGCGCCACGCGACCGCGGCCGACGCCGAGCAGCTTGATCTCCCCCTGCAGCGGCGAGTCCTCTCGATCGTTGAGGGCGCGGACCACGTCGTGCGCCACCGCCAGCGCCTCGTCGCGGTAGAGCTGCCGGCCCGAGAGGCTCACCAGGTGCGACGGATTCAGCCGCGTGTGCTTCGCGTTGATCGTCACGAACATCTGCACGATGTGGTCCTCGGGCAGACGGTCGAAGATGATGGCGGGCACGGTGAAGTCGTGGCCGCGCATGTTGTCGATATCCGCATGCAGCGCGAGCAGCCGGTGCTGCCCGTCGATGGCGCGCAGGACCCCCTCCCGCTCGGGCACCTTCAGTCGGCCGACGACCGCGCCCGGCTCGACCGGCTCGAAGGCCAGCTTCTCATCGCAGGAAATGATGACGGCGCCGGGAATCGAGGGCAAGTCTCGCGCCTGCCGGCATTGCTCGTAATACTGCGTGAGTTCGTCGATCTTTCGCCTGATGATCTGCCGCTGATAGGCCTTCTCGTTAGCGGCGATGCGCCGCTCGAGCAGGTCCCAGTTCACCTTCGAAGGGGCCTTCTTGGCGGATCCACGCACCGGCTGGCCCGTCTCGCCGTAGCTCAGCACCTCGAACCGGACGAGCTTGTCGATGTCTTCCGCGGTCAGCGACGCCTGGTAGAACTGAACACCAAACTGCTGCATTCGGATGGCAGCAACGTTTATCATGTAGGGTCCCCTCCGGCTCCTCGTGCGGGGCGCAGGGAAGAGGCGAAATTGTATCGGCCTGCGGTCCCGTTCCTCAACCCGTTTTTCGGTTTTTTTTCGAACTTCGGGAGGGCGAAACCCGTGTGGTTGGTGTATCTGGCGTCGGCACAAGGAGTTACGCATGGTCGGTTGGCATGCCACGTCATGCACCGTGGCATCGGCATTCATCCTCGTGTATCTGGGAACCCCGTCGAACGCGGCAGGACAGCAGCAGACTCGGCCACAGAACAGCCCGACGCGGGCGGCCTCGTCGCCGCCGATTGACTACGACACGGCGCGGCTGGAACGGCGGCTCGACGCCGTGCGCGCCTCCGGCCCGGTCGCCCTCGATGGCAGGCTCGACGAGCCGTCGTGGCGCGACGCGCCGATGGCGACCCATTTCGTCCAGAACGATCCCCGCGAGGGCGAGCCGGCGACCTACGACACCGAGGTGCGCGTCCTCTACGACAATGAGGCGATCTATTTCGGCGTGTTCGCCCGGGACGAAGAACCGGGACGCCTCACCATCAACGACCTGAAGAAGGACTTCAACACCAACAACAGCGACGGCTTCCGCATCGTTCTCGACACCTTCCACGACGCGCGCAACGGCTACGTGTTCGCCACCAATCCCGCCGGCGCCAAGTACGACGCGCAGATGGCGAACGAGGGGCGCGAACGAAACGCCGACTGGGACGGCATCTGGGACGTGGCGACGCAGGTGGCCGAAACGGGGTGGTACGCGGAGATCCGGATCCCGTTCCGCACGCTCAAGTTCGAGAACCGCGACGATCAGACGTGGGGGCTCAACTTCGAGCGGAAGCTGCGGCGCGCAAACGAGGACAGCTACTGGTCGCCGCTCCCCCGCATCTACGATCTCGACCGCGTGTCGATGGCCGGCACGGTCGAGGGGTTCCAGGGACTGCGCCCGGGGATGAACCTGCGGTTCAAGCCGTACGCCGCGACGACCTCGAGCACGATCCTCGGCCGGCGGACGAGCGGCGAGTTCGATGCGGGACTCGACGTCAAGTACGGCGTCACGAGCGGCCTGGTCTGGGACTTCACCGTCAACACCGACTTCTCGCAGGTCGAGGCCGACGAGCAGCAGATCAACCTGACGCGCTTCAGCCTGTTCTTTCCAGAAAAGCGTGACTTCTTCCTCGAGAACTCGGGCATCTTTCAGTTCGGCACCAATGCCGGCCAGTTCGGCGGGGGCGGCCAGGGGGGCGGCGGCGGCGGCGGCCGCGAGATGCGCCTCTTCTTCAGCCGCCGGATCGGCCTGTCGGAGGCCGGCGAGCCGGTGCCAATCCTCGGCGGCACCCGGCTGACCGGGCGCCAGGGCGCCTTTTCGCTCGGCGTCATCAACATCCAGCAGCGCGAAGCCGACGCGGTCGCGGCCTCCAACTTCACCGCCCTGCGGCTGCGGCGCGACATCCTGGCGAACTCGGATATCGGCGCGATGCTGCTCAACAAGGAGCAGGGCGGGCCGCAGTTCAACCGGGTCGCGGGCGTCGACGCCAATTTCCGCTTCGGCGATCTCAACGTGAACGCCTATCTCGCCAAGTCGTTCTCCCGCGACACGGGCGCGCCGGCCAGGGGCAACGAGTTCGCCAGCCGCGCCGGGTTCAACTACCAGAGCCGGACGTGGCAGGCGCAGGCGGGCCACAGCGGGATCGGCGAGCGGTTCAACGACGAGATGGGGTTCGTCCCGCGCTGGGGGATTCACAACTTCGACGGACGGTTCGGCCGCCAGATCCGGCCGGCGGTGTTCTCGAACTGGCTGCGCCAGATGCAGCCGCACTACGAATTCGACGTCTTCACCCGGCAGCGCGACGGCGGGCTCGAGACCTCGTACAACGGCTTCCACTGGAACTTCAACTTCCAGGACGGCTCGAACGCGGAAATCGGCTTCAACCCGATGATCGAGGACGTTCCGGAGGCGTTCACGATCAGCAACGCGACCGGGACGCGCGTCAACCCCGGCCGCTACGAGTACACGGAGCACTTCGCGTTCTGGCGCACGAACGAGGCGGCGTTGCTGTCGTTCAACACGCGGTACGCGGTCGGCAACTTCTACGACGGGTACAGGCGCCAGCTCAACTTCGGGCCTTCGATGCGGCTGAACGAGAAGTTCAACGCGTCGCTGAACCTGCAGCTCAACGACATCTCGCTCCCGACCGGCGCGTTCGTGTCGAAGCTGGTGACCACGCGCGTCAACTACAACTTCAACACGAAGATGTTCTTCAACGCGCTGGTGCAGTACAACAGCGACAATCACCAGTGGACGTCGAACCTCCGGTTCAACATCATCCACCGGCCCCTCAGCGACTTCTTCCTGGTCTACAACGAGCGCCGTGACGAGCGCACGGGAATCCTCCAGAGCCGCGCGGTGATCGCCAAGATGACCTACCTGATGGCCTTCTGAGCCAGGTCCCCCGGCGCCGGGATGCGCACGCGCTCGGTCGCCGGTTCGCCTACCCGGTTCTTCAGCCGGACCAGCGCGAAGAGCAGCACGCTGAGGAGGATGAACCCGAGATAGGCCTGCTCCAGCGGGAGCCGCCGGTGCAGCGCCGCGCTGACCACGCCGTACGCCATCTCGACGTGAATCCAGTAGACGAAGAGCGACGAGCGGCCGAACTCGCACAGCCAGGATCGGCCACCGAGGCCGTTCCACCCGTAGGCGAGCGGCACGAGCGCCATCACCACGCCGAGGCGGACGAAGAAGAAGGTGGGAGAGCTGGTCCAGAAGTCCGTCTCGGCATAGATCGGCGGCAGATACGATGCGGCGTACCCGCCGAGCGCCACGACAGGGCCGAGGATGGCCAGCCCGAGGTTGACGAGCCGCTCCTGACGCTCGGTCCTGGCGCCATCGAGCCACAGGCCGGCGGCGGCGCCCGCCAACACGAACCCGGCCCACGGAAACAGCGTGAAAGCCGTGGCCGTCGCCGGGCGGAGGTACCGCTCCAGTGGATCCGGCAGCAGAGACAGCAGCGTGGAAGCGCGAATGAGCGGCGTCACCACGGCGGCGGCGACCCCCGCCCCGCAAAGCAGCGCCATGCGCCACGCCCGACGGCGCGAGATCCCCCAGAGAAGCGCCGTAGCGAGCATCGACACGCCCATCACGTTGAGGATGTCGACCTTCAGCAGCGTCCTCGGCGGTCCGCCGCTCACCACCAACGACTGCAGCCGGAACAGGAACGCCAGGCCGAAGATCTCCCAGCCGCGCCGGCGCGCCCGGCTCGTCGCTTCCCGCTCTGAGCCGCCGCGCCGCAGGCGCACGCCCGCCGAGAGCGCCATCGCCACGCCGGCCAGAAAGAGGAAGACCGGCGCGCCGGCCAGCCCGCCGACGAACCAAATCCAGTGATAGGCGGCGCGGCTCCGATCGAGGTCGAGCGTCCACGCGTCGATCACGTGTCCCTCGATCATGACGAGGACGCCTACCCCACGCAGCCAGTCGAGATACCCCTTCCGAGGCGCGGAGGGAGCGTCGGCCGTCAGAGGCGGTGTGGCATCGGCCATGAGGCCGCAGTGACGCTTCGTCAGCGGGCTGTCTGCACCGCCGGCGTCGTCTTCTTCCCGCCGCGAAGCCCGGCGACGAGCAGCCAGCCTACGGGCAGCAGCACGAGCATGTAGGTGAGGTACTGACCGTATCGTCCTTCCGGCCCGTAGGGCTCGGTCGCCCAGTGGAGCGGCTCGCTATAGGGGAAGATATTCGCCTCCGTCAGTTCGTGGAAGCCGTAGATGAGTAGCTGCACCACGAACACCGCCAGGAAGACGGCGGTGACCTGGAAGAAGAGCGCCAGGTTCACGCGGTGCCCGTACCGCGACCACAGCCACGCGACAGCGGCGGCGCAGAGGGTTCCAGCCGCGGCGCCGCCGAACACGTCGGCGGCACGCACCTGGAAGAGGAGCGTCCCCATCAACATCGCGGTCTCCATCCCTTCGCGCGTGATCATGAGCAGCGTGAAGAGAAAGACCCCGGCAAAGGCTTTCGCGCCTGTCTTGAGCGCGGACTCCTCGAGCCGCGCCTCGATCTCGTGCTTCATGCGGCGGGCGTGGCGCCACATGTGCACGATGAGCGATGTCACGAGCACCGCGGCCGCCACCGCCAGCACCCCCTCCCAGAGCGCCTGGTTGGACGCCTGCTGCAGCAGCACGCCGGCGGCGATGCTCAGGACCACCGAGACGCCGATGCCCCAATGGACGGCCGGGACGAGTTGATACCTGCCGCTCTTGCGAAGGTACGCCAGGCTGATCGCGACGATGAGAAACGCCTCGAGCCCTTCACGAAGCGTGATCACGTACGCCTGAAACATGGGAGACCTCGAAAATGAGAATGAGTCGCAGTACCAACATTATCAAGATCGAGGGGTCTGGGGGAAGAGGGAAAAGACGCCAGAAGCCGAGGGACCGGAAGGCGAACAAACGCCAAAAGAACGAGAGGGGTCTCAGGAGAGCGGGGGAACAGGGGGGCGAACCCGCGACCCCCTGACCCCGAACCCTGACAGCTCGTCCCTATCTCATGCTTCGGCTCACTTGATCGGCACCGTCCAGAGGTAGATCGTGCGGCCGTTCACGTTCTGGGTTTCCTGCGGCTTGATGTCCCCCATGTCGAAGGCGTGCGACACGACCCTCGTCCCGGGCTTCAGCTCGGCGTTGAGCTTCGGCAGCAGCTTCAGGTTGAGCGATGGCAGGAGGTACAGCGTCACGACGGTGGCCTCGCTGATATTGGTCGTGAACAGGTCCTGATTCAGGAACCGCACGCGGTCGCCGACGCCGGCGGCCTTCAGGTTCTCCATCGCTTCCTTGATGCGCTGCGGATCGATATCGATCCCGACACCCCGGGCGCCGTAGGTTCGGGCCGCCGTAATCGGCGTCCGCCCGTCGCCGGAGCCAAGGTCGTAGACCACGTCGTTCTTGGTGACCTTCGCGAGCTTCAGCATCGCGTCGACCACCTCCTGGGGCGTCGGAACGAAGATGACGTCAGGCGAACGGAGCGGCGCCGGCGCGGTCTGCGCCAGCGCGGGGGCGGTCAGGCCCGCAACGATGGCGAGTGACAGGACACAAGTGCGTAGTTTCATGAGCCTCCCTCACAATAGGTGGGTTCGCGGATTATACAAGGCCTCGGGCCCGAGGCCCCAGGTCCGGCTCAGGGTCGATCCTGCACAGCCACTACCTCGAGACGAACCGGCCGCTCCTTCCCTGAACTCCGGCCCGGGCCTATGATCCGGGCATGAGCACCTCGCGACTGGTTGCTGCCTCGGCTCTCGCGGCGCTGACCGCGGCCGGGTGTCGGAGCGACGTCGGTTGGTAGGGCGAGTCGGATGAAGGGGACTGCCAGACCATGAACGATCTGCCGCTCATCGAAACCTGGGAGCAACTGGCTGCGGTGCTGCCGCCGTTTCTCGTGCGCTGCGGTACGGCCGCCCTGTGCGGCGCGATGATCGGCCTCGAGCGGGAGTTGAAGCGCAAACCGGCCGGGTTCAGGACCAACATCCTGATTTGCGTCGGTGCGGCGATCTACATGTCGGTGGGACTGCTCGTCGTGAACGCCGGAGGGCAGCCGGGCGACCCGGCGCGCATCGCCGCGCAGGTCGTCACCGGCATCGGCTTCCTCGGAGCAGGCTCGATCATCCAGGCCGGCGGCGCCGTCATAGGCCTCACCACCGCCGCCACCATCTGGGTCGTCGCAGGCATCGGGCTGGTGGCGGGCGCCGGGTTCCCGCTCCTGGCGGTCTGCGCGTCGCTGCTGGTGCTGCTGACGCTCGTCGTGCTCGGGCGCTTCGAGAAGCGGGTGCTCGAATCCGACGCGGGCTACCGCGATCCCACGCCAAAGACCCACTGAAGCGGCCGCAGCGCCGCGCGCACCGGCGGCGCCGCCTCGGGATGCACGGCGCCGCGCCGCCGCCGGTCGGCTTCCCGGGCCTCTTCCCGATACTCCGACCGCTGCCCGACGATGGCCGCAATCTCGCGCAGCGCCTCGCGTGCGCGGCGATCCCCGTGAGGAAAGAGCCGGCAGAATTCGTCGAGCGTGTCGTCCGCATCGAGTCCGACCAGTACGGCATAGCTCCGTACCCACGCACGCGCGAAGAGCCCGCGTGGCCATCGCGAGAGGTCTCCACTCTCGAGCTCCTCGAGCCGTTCGCGCCGGATTCGCGTGACCGTGGCAATCTCCGAGAGCGGCAGACGATGCCGCTCCCGGTGCAGACGAAGACGGAATGCAAAGAGCGCCTGGGCCGATTTCGGGCGCTCGTCGGTTCGGGCGGGGAACGGTCTGAGGCTTGACGCCCCTAGATATCCCACGTCAGCTCACAGTCTACGCTATTTGTAGCGTACGCTCAAGGAAATGGCACGGGGCGTCCGCTTCACCCGCACCGGCGACGGCTTCAGCGTCCAGCGCAGCCAGAGCGCCTGCAGGGAACGGGTCAGCGGAACGTGCCACGCCGGCGGCCGCAGCATATTGATCCTGGCCCCTACCGTGCACGCGTGCGCAGCGGGGCACCCGCGTACCGGCGTGCCGCGCCGTCGATCCGCGGCGCCGCTGAACTCGTCACGATACTCCGACGGGTGCGCGACGATGGCCGCCACCGCCTGCAGCGTGCGGCCCGCCCGGCGATCGCCTTGCGGAAACAGACGGCAGAACTCGTCGACGGTATCCATCGGGTCGAGCCCGACCAGGCTGGCGTAGGCGCGCACCCACGCGCGGGCGTACACGCCGCGCGGCCACCGGTCGAGATCATTGCGCTCGAACGCCTCGAACAGCTCGCGCTTGACCGACGTCGCCCGGGCGATCTCGTCGAGGGCGATCGTGTTGCGTTCGCGGTGGCGGCGAAGCCGGGTGACGAAAATGTCTTGCTGGGTCATCCTTGAGTCTCCAGTCCCCAGGGAAGCCCAGCAATTTCCGCGCCTCAGCGTCCTCGCTGGTCAGGTGGGCGCTTCGCCTTCACCTGACAGCACTTAGCGCCACAGCACACATCTGTAATCGGGGGTCTGTGTTCGAATTCACCCGCGCACACCGTGGCGGAGGTTCCATATTCGACACTGGACGCGCCGGATTCAGGTCAGGGCGGGCACACCGCCATTCACAAATGTCGGGAGATCAGAGGCGCTGAACTGCAGGCCGGTGTAGAAGGGCCCGAATTCCGCGAACTTCGCGCTCGCTTCGTCGAAGCGCATTTCGTAGATCAGCTTCTTGAAGATGAGCGGATCCTCGGCGAAGAGATCGACGCCCCACTCCCAGTCGTCGAAGCCAATCGAGCCCGAGATCACCTGCGTGACCGTGCCCGCGTAGTGGCGGCCGATCGTGCCGTGCTCGCGCATCATCGCCGCGCGCCGCTCGAACGCCTCGGCGTACCAGTTGAGCGATTCGCCGCGACGCTTGTTCATCGGATAGAAGCAGACGTACCGCCCGCGGGGCATGTCGAGGAACAGCCGGCCCATGACGCGTTGCCGCTGGCTCTCCATTTCCTCGTCGAACGCCCGTTCGAACTCGGCGCTCCCCGGCGTGAGCTTCGCGCCAAGCTGTTGGTGAATCTTGGCGGTCATCTCGTACATGCCGAGCTCGACGACCGACACGTACGACGTGGTGGCCTCGAGCGCGTCGTGCAGCTCCGTCTGCGCGAGCGCCAGTTGGGTTCGCGCCAGCTCGTCGAAGCTGCGGCGGAAGCAGATCACCATCAGGTCCGCCTTGTGTCCCAGCACCTGCACGAGGGCCGTCGACCCGGCATCTGGCACCGCCAGCGCCCGCGCCGCGCCGGCCGCCAGGCGCTCGCGCTCGGCGGCGGACCGACCGCGCAGACGCTCCCACCGCACGCGGTACATCAGGTGCAGGATGGCCCACCCCTCGAGCGTCTCGGGAACGAACGGGTTGTGCATGGGCGGAATCTTAGATCACCCGGCAGGAGCCGGTGGGCAATGGACAGGGGCTGGCGCTACAGGAGCTCGGCCACGCGTGGCAGGAGGACCTCCGCGCCGCCGCGCACGGTGAGATCGACGGTCCCGGACGCAGGTGTCTCCTCGAGGTTGATCTCCGCGGTGAACGCGCCCTGCCGGCGCGCCTCCTCTACGAGGCCGGCCGCCGGATAGACGACCGCGGACGTGCCGACCGTCAGGAAGAGGTCGCACGCGGTGGCCTCGATCGCCGCACGCAGGTTCCCGCCGCCCAGCGCTTCGCCGAACCAGACGACGGCGGGACGGGCCAGGCCGCCGCAGTGCGGGCAGCGGGGCGGCAACTCGCCGAGCGGCACGCGCTCGTCGCGCCAGCCAGGAGCGCCCTTCGCGCAGCCGTCCCAGCACGAGAGCTCCCAGATCGATCCATGAATCCTGGTCAGATTCCGCGTGCCGGCGCCTACGTGCAGGTCGTCCACGTTCTGCGTCACGACTTGGCACTCCGGGAACGCCCGGGACCAGGCGGCGATGACCTCATGGGCCGCATTGGGCCGGCAGAGGGCGATCTTCTCGCGCCGCCAGGCGTACCACTCCCAGACAAGGCGCGGGTCGCGGCCGAATGCCTCCGGTGTGGCGAGGTCTTCCGGACGATGCTGCCGCCACAGCCCGTCCTGGCCGCGAAACGTCGGCACGCCGCTCGCCGCCGACACACCGGCGCCGGTGAGAATCGTCAGGCGGCGGGCATTGCGGAGGCGGGTGGCGAGCGCCCTCAGGTCACTCGTCACACCTGCTCCAGGCGAAACGCCCGGTGAATCGCACGGACGGCGGCGGTCGCGTCGTCTTCGGTCACGACGAGCGAGATATTGCGCTCGGACGATCCCTGGGAGATCGCGATGACGTTGATGCCTTCCCTGCCGAGCGCGCCGAACACCGTTGCCGCGATACCCGGCGTTCCCCGCATCCGGTCGCCGATGGCGGCGACGATCGCCACCTGCTGCTCCGCGGTGATCTCGTCGATGTTTCCGCGCATCAGCTCCACCTCGAGCGCCGAACGGAGCGCCGCCGCCACGCGCGGCGCCTCGGCGGCGCTCAGCACGAAGCAGATGTTGTTCTCGGAGGAGGCCTGCGAAATCATCAGCACGTTCGCCTGCTGTTCGGCGACGACGTCGAACGCCTTCGCCACGATCCCCGGAATCCCCTGCATGCCCGTGCCGTTGATCGCGACGAGAATCACGCCGCGAATCGAGGTCACCGCCTTGACGCCGCTCGCCGACGGATCGCCGTCGACGCTCACGCGCGTGCCCGGGTGCGCCGGGTTGAAGCTGTTCAGGATCCGCACCGGGATGCGCCGGCGGAACGCGGGCAGGATCGTCTTGTAGTGCAGGACCTTGGCCCCGTAGTAGGCGAGCTCGGACGCCTCGCTATAGGAGATGTCCGACAGCGTCCGCGCCTCAGAAACCTCCGCCGGGTTGGCCGTCATCACGCCGTCCACGTCGGTCCAGATCCACACCTCGTCTGCGTCGAGGGCGGCGCCGACGATCGAGGCCGAATAATCCGATCCGCCTCGGCCGAGCGTCGTCGTGACCCCGTCGGCGGTGGCGCCGATGAAGCCGGTGACGACGGGGATCTCGCCGCGGGCGATCGCCGGCTTCAACCTGGCCGCGGTTTTCGCGCGGGTCTGGTCCATCAGCGGCTCGGCGCCGCCGAACTGATCGGTCGTGACGATGAGCTCGGTGGCATCCACGGCGGTGGAGGGGCGGCCGCGGGCCGCGATCGCCGCCGCCACGAGCGGCGCCGCCAGCATTTCGCCCATGCCGGAGATGGCGTCGAGCAGCCGCGGCGTCAGCTCGTGCACCATCGAGAGCCCGTAGCACAGCTTCTCGAACCGATCGAGGCGCTGGCGCAGGATGTCGAGCAGCTCGCCGTGGCGCGTGTCGTTGCCGGCGACGAGCGCGTCCGCCACCGCCTTGTGCCGATCGAAGAGATCCTGCCGCTGGCGTGGGTCCCACTGGCCGGTCGACGCCTGCCTGGCGGCGGCAATCAGGCCGTCGGTGACCTTGCTCATGGCGGAGGTGACGACGACGACCTGGTGGCCTTTGGCGGCCGTATCGGCCGCGAGCTGCGCGGCCTGGGCGATACGCTTGGCCGACCCCACGGAGGTGCCGCCGAACTTCATGACGATGAGCATGGCGATGGATTGAGTCCAAGCTGTGGCGGGCCACCGAGGCACCGAGACACAGAGATCGAATTATTCACGAATACGACGCGGAAATCGAAGGCCGAGGGAGGGACGAGACGACGCGCTCGAGCACCGACCCAACATCCGTGACCTTGCGCACCAGCGCGTAGCTCCGCGCTGTGCTTCGGCAGCGACCAGAGCGAGTTGCGGGCCAGGTTCGGCACGAACCGCTCAGCTTTGTCCGGACTGTGCGGCATCTCTCGGATACGTCGCTCTTCAAGATAGTGGCCACATGTGGCTATAATCGGCTCATGGGTGCCACGGGCATTCGAGAACTCAAGGACAATCTGAGCCGGTACATCCGGCGTGTCGAGGCGGGCGAACGAATTGCCGTCACCGCGCATGGCCGCGTCGTCGCCGAGCTGGTTCCGCCTGAAGCTGGGCGTCATCCACGGCGGAGTCGGTGGGACGAGCTGATTGCGGCAGGGATTCTGCGGCCGCCGCTAGAGGCCGGCGACCCTTTCGAGGATTGGCCTGACATCCGCCTGCCGCGTGGCACGGCCGCCGAACTCATCGACGCAGACCGTGGCAAACCCTAGCACTGCGAAGAGGCGCTCGTCGTCCACGGCGGCGACGAGTTCGCGCCCGGGTGCCACTGCGACAACGCAGGTGAGGTACGTGGAATCGAGCGCGCTGGTCGCTGCGCTCCTCGAGCACGACACGGCTGTCTCGAAGCGACTGCCGGCTGGAACGCGACAGGTCACGTCGGTGTTGACACTCTCAGAGGCCGGACGAGCAATCATTCGCGCGCGAACGACCGGCCGGTTGACGGCGGAAGACGAGAAGGCTGCGGTACGCGCCCTTCGAACCTTCGAACGGCGCTGCTTCCTTCTCGACCTCGATCGAGCCGTGCTCGACCGCGTTCGTCGGCCTTTTCCCGTCGAACCGATTCGCACACTCGACGCGATCCACTTGGCGACGGCGGAGTTGCTCGATGAACCGCCGCAGCTCGTCACGATCGTCACGCGCGACGAGAGAGTCCGCGCGAACGCACGGGCGCTCGGATACGGAATCGAATAGCTGCGATATCCGGGATGGCACGCACACCGGCGCGGCGCGCGCCCGGGCGTCCGCGTGTGCTCGTCCTTGCTACTCTGGAGACCTCGCGAGGCGTATGGTGGACGCGATTCTAAACTCTGTGTCCCTGTGGGCCGTGACAGCCACGCGCGCTCGAATCAACGGCGAGCGCCGAGGCAAGGATCGGCTGGCGCCCTCGAACCACCATCGAGCTCGTATGATATCCAGAACGAGCGGAGCCTCCACCGCGCACGCCTGCGCGGCGGGACGGGAGCGGTGAAAGTCGCCACCTGGAACGTCAACGGGATTCGCGCGCGCCAGTCCGAGCTGCAGCAGTTCATCGAACGGGAGCAGCCCGACGTCCTCTGCCTGCAGGAGATCAAGGCATCGATCGACCAATTGCCGGTATGGCTCTGCGACCTGGAGGGCTACTGGTGCTGCTGGCACGGCGGAAAGGGCTACTCCGGCGTCGGTCTGCACGTACGGAAGACGAGCTGCCCCGAGCGGCCGACGTTCCACCATCCCGACTTCGACTACGAGCACCGCATCGTCACGGTACGGCTGAGGGAGGCGACGGTGGCCTCCATCTACGTGCCGAACGGCGGCAAGGACTTCGCGGCGAAGATGCGGTTCCTGGAGGCGCTCGACGCCTGGGCCGCGGAGTTCCAGGCCGCGGGGCTGCCGCTCGTCCTCTGCGGCGACATGAACGTCGCGCGCACCGACATGGACGTCCACCCCAAAGAGCGCCGGCCGCGCGCAATCGGCCAGCTGCCGGAAGAGCGCGCGCTCCTCGAGCGGATCCTGAGCCGCGCGCTCGTCGACGTCCACCGGCAGGTCGAGCCGACGAGCGCCGAGCTGTTCACCTGGTGGGCGCCGTGGCGCAACCTGAAGCAGCGGAACATCGGCTGGCGGCTCGACTACGTGTTCGCGTCGCCTCCGGTTGCCGGGCGCACGGTGTCATGCACGGTCCAGCGCGAATTCGGGACCAGCGACCACGGTCCCGTCGTCGCGGTCTTCGACCTGTGACCAGGCGGCCGCCAGATCCGCGCCGGCGGCGAGGTGATTGAGGAGGTAGTCGGCCTGGCCGAACGCCTCGCACACCAGTTCCGCGTCGAGCCGCCGTCCGAGGTCGCGGCACTGGCGCGAGGCTTCCACGCGGACGAGCGACAGCGCCGCGTCGAGGCCGCGCACGATCGTCAGCACCCCGCGGCCCTGATAGGCGGTCCAGGAGGCGAACGCCTTCGCCGCAAGATAGCGGTTCAGCGGTCCCGTCCAGCGTCCCCACTCGGGCAGGACCCCGTCGGCGTACGCCTCCTCCAGGCCCGCCTCATCGGGTTGCGGCCTGAGGTCGTCGGGCACCGCGCCCATCGCCTCGCCGTACCGCTCGAGGCTCGCCGAGAGCGACACCGGCGGCACGGCGGCGACGGCACCGGCCGGCAGCCGCCCGACGGCCTCGGCCAGTGAACCCGATCCCGGCCGGTACTGCCGCAGCAGCCGGGCGTCGCGGTCGAGCGTGGCGACGACGCTCTCGGGCGACAGAGGCTCGTCGGCCGAGCGCGCCACCATGTGGCGCTCCCATGCGGAATAGCCGTCGAGGTCCATGAGCATCCGCGGATGGAGCAGCGGCGGCCACTCGTCCGCGGTGACGTCCAGCCCCTCATACTGTGCCGGCGGAAACGCCGCCGGCCCTTCGACAATTGCCGCCGGCACGTCGTCGCGGAACAGCAGCGCCGCGGCCGTCGGGCAGTAGTGGGACAGCGTGATGAAGGTTCCCCGGCGGTCGCGCAGGACCTGGCGCGGAAAGTGGCGGCAGGCGGCCGGCAGCGACGCTTCGCCCCGGTCGCGCTGGATGACGCACAAGCCCGACCGGCGGTGATAGAACACGCAGTCGCCCCGGTCGGTCCGCGCCACGATCGCCGCGGCGTCCTCGGGCAGGTCCGGTCCGGTCACCAACACCGGACTGCCGTCTGCCGGGTCGGCGGCCGACGCCAGCCGCCCTGCGGCCAGCGCGTCGGCCAGCGTGCGGTAGAGCGGCAGCTCGACCGGTATGTCCCAGTCGGAGGTGCAGCAGAGGCCCGAGTGGCTGCACCGGTAGTCGGCGTGGATGCTCAATGCGAACGGCATCAACAGGTTGGAGGGTTACAGAAGTATTACAGAACTGGCGCCCCCGCAGTTGGTATCGTGCACGAGCGTTCCCGGCACGTTCGGAACGTCCACGAAACAACGGAGGCAGAGCGACGTCGATGGTGATGCCAACGCCCATGTTCGGGCGCAAGTACCAGCACGGGATGAACTGGATTACGGCGACTGCGATGGCGGGCTTTCACGTCGGCGCCGTTGCCGCCTTCTTCTACGTGGACGTCGGAGCGATGCTCGTCGCCGTGCTGCTGTGGATTCTGGCAGGCATGTTCGGCATCGGCATGGGGTACCACCGGCTGCTGACGCACCGCGGCTTCAAGACGCCGCGCTTTGTCGAGTACTTCCTCACGCTCTGCGGCACGCTGGCGCTCGAGGGGGGGCCGATCTTCTGGGTCGCCGTCCACCGCGTCCACCATCAGAAGTCCGACCACGACGGCGACCCGCACACGCCCCGCGAGGGGACCTACTGGGCGCACATGGGCTGGATCTTCTTCGGCAAGGGATTGCACCACGACGCGGCGCTGCTGGCGCGGTACGTGCCCGACCTGTCGCGCGACCGGTTCCACGTCTGGCTGTCGCGCTGGCACTGGACGAGCAACGTCGTGGTCGGCCTCGCGCTGCTCGGGCTGGGCGGCATCCCGTACGTCCTCTGGGGCATCTTCTTCCGGACGACCTGGGGGCTGCACTCGACGTGGCTGGTCAACTCGGCCACGCATCTGTGGGGCTCGCGCCGGTTCACGACCCGAGACGACTCGACGAACAACTGGTGGGTGGCGCTGCTGACCTTCGGCGAGGGGTGGCACAACAACCATCACGCGCATCCGGTCTCCGCCCGCCACGGGCTCGCGTGGTACGAGCTCGACCTGAACTGGATGTGCATCAGCGCGCTGCACAGGCTCGGGCTCGCGTGGGACGTCAAGGTGGCCTCGCTTGCGGCCGCGCCGGCCCGCGATGTCGACGAGGCAGTCGCCTAGCCCGAGGCCTGGGGCCTTGAACGCCGGGACGGCTCCGAGGCCTGGGGCCCGGGGCCCGAGGCCTACTACAATCAGTGGGTGACTCGGCGCCAGCAGGCGATCGCCTTCTTCGTCGCCCTCTGCGTGCTGCTCGTCGGGGCGGCGATCTCGCTGAACATCGGCTGGGTGGTCATCAACGCCCGCCGTCTCACGCTGCTCGTCCTCGGGATCGTCTCCTTCGCGCTCATCATCGCCGGCCTCATCGTCTACACGGTCTTCCTCGTCCTCGAGATCAAGCGCAACGAGGAACACCAGACGTTCATCAATGCCGTCACGCACGAGCTGAAGACGCCCATCGCCTCGATCCGCCTCTACCTGCAGACGCTGCAGTCGAGGGACGTCGACGAGGCCCGCCGGCGGCAGTTCTACGACGTGATGCTCGCCGACGCCGAGCGCCTGCATCGTACGGTCGATCAAGTGCTCAAGGCGGGCGCCGCGGGGCAGAAGCGCCAGACGCTGGCGCGCGCGCCGGTCGACATGGCGGCGCTCGCGCGTGAATGCGTCGAGCTGGCGCTCCTCAGACACCACCTCGATCCGGCGGCCATCACGCTCGAAACCCACGACGACCGGCCCCTCGTGGTCAGCGGCGACGTCGAGGAGCTGCGCACCGTGCTCGCGAACCTGCTCGACAACGCCGTGAAGTACTCCGGCGATACGGTTCGCGTCACCGCGTCGGTGGCGGCTCCCTCGCCCTACACGATCTGGGTGCGCGTGCAGGACCGCGGCATCGGCATCCCGCACAAGCTGCTCAAGCGCATCTTCAACCGCTTCTATCGCGTGCAGGCGCGAGGGCTCCGGCAGATCAAGGGCACCGGCCTGGGGCTCTACATCGTGAAGACGATCGCCCGCGCGCACGGCGGGCGCGTGTTCGCCCAGAGCGAAGGGGAAGGGCGCGGCGCGACGTTCACCGTCGAGCTGCCGCGGCTCATTCCCGACGCGGCCGGCCTCAGGCCCCAGACCCCGGACCCGAGGCCCGTCTCGGGCATCAGACCCGTCGCCTGATGAGCCAGATTCTCATCGTCGAGGACGAACAACACATCGCCGAAGGGCTGCGCTTCAACCTCGAAGCCGAGGGACACCACGCGACCATTGCCGCCGACGGCGAACGCGCGCTCGCCCTGCTGCTCGGCGAGCAGCGCCCGTTCGACGCGGTGATCCTCGACATCATGCTGCCGGGCAAGGACGGCTTCGCCGTGGCGGCCGAGCTGCGGGCGGCCGGGCAGTACGTGCCGATTCTGATGCTTACCGCCCGCGGCAGCGCGGCCGATGTGCTGCGCGGGTTCGAGGCGGGCACCGACGACTACCTGCCGAAGCCGTTCGAGCTGTCGATCCTGATGGCGCGCGTCAAGGGGCTGCTCCGGCGCCGCCAGTGGAACGAGCAGGAGACGCCGGCGGCCGGGGTGACGCACGCCGCCGTGCCCGACGTCTACACGTTCGCCGGCCGCACGCTCGACTTCTCGGCCATGGAGGTGCGCGTGCGCGACCGGACACAGCGGCTGACCGTCATGGAATGCGACCTGCTGCGGTACCTCGTGAAGAACGCCGGGCAGCCGGTCTCCCGCCGGGCGATCCTCGAGGAGGTGTGGGGGCTGCCTCCGGACCTCGATACGCGGGCGATCGACAACTTCATCGTCCGGCTCCGGCGCTACATCGAAGATCCGCCAGCCGCCCCGAAGTTCCTGCAGACGGTCCGTGGCGTCGGGTATCGGTTCGTGCCGGGAACGTAGACGGGGACAGCGGTGCGAGGGTGCGAGGGTGCGTCCGACGGTGCGGGGTGCGATGGTGCGAGCGCCCGGCACGCTTGAGTGACCACCCACTTCTCCACTTCTCTACTTTTCCACTTTTCCACTTTTCCACTTCTCCACTTATAGAATGGCTGCCATGGCTGCCAGCGACACGATCGAGGCCGAAGGCCACCTGATCGACTCGGGACTGCTCTCGGCGATCTTCGACAAGATCATCGAGGCGAAGGCGTCCTACGAAATCCTGACGTTCGACATCGGGCGCACCAACGACGACCCGTCGCGCATCGAGATGCGCGTCACGGGGTCAGACCCCGCGGTCCTCGACGAGCTCCTCCAGCAGCTCACCACCTTCGGGTGCCACCCGAAGCGCGAGCGCGACGCCGCGGTGAAGCCGGCGGAAAAGGACCGCTGCGTCTCGGACGACTTCTACTCGACGACGAACCACCGCACGCACGTGCGGCTCGGGGGGCGCTGGGTCGAGGTGGAGCAGCAGCGGATGGACGCCGTCATCGTCGCCGCCGGGGGCCGCGCCGTGTGCCGGAAGCTGCGCGACGTGCGCGCCGGCGACCCGATCGTCTGCGGCCACGAAGGCATCCGGGTCACGCCGGAATTCAAGGAGCGCGACCGCCTCGGCTTTGCCTTCATGAGCAACGACGTCTCGTCGGAGCGGCGCGTCGAGGGGATCGTCGCGCGGATCGCCGACATGATGCGTCAGGTGAAGGACGGCGGCGGCCGCATCGCCGTCGTCGCCGGCCCGGTCGTGGTGCACACGGGCGGCGTGGAGCATTTCTCCGAGATCATCCGGCGCGGCTACGTCGACGTGCTGCTGGCGGGCAACGCCCTGGCGGTGCACGACATCGAGTACGCGCTGTCGGGCACCTCTCTCGGCATCGACCTCAGGGTCGGCGCCGCGGTCGAGCAGGGACACCGCAACCATATGGCCGCCATCAACACCATCAACCGCGCCGGCGGCGTCCGGCAGGCGGTCGAGACCGGCGTGCTCACCTCGGGCGTCATGTACGAATGCGTCAAGCGCGGCGTGGCGTACGTCCTGGCGGGGAGCATCCGCGACGATGGGCCGCTGCCCGACACGCTGATGGATCTGGTGGACGCGCAGAACCGCTACTCCGAGGCGCTCACGGGCAACGTGCAGCTCGTGCTGATGCTGTCGTCGATGCTGCACAGCATCGGCGTCGGCAACATGCTGCCGTCGTGGGTGCGCGTCGTGTGCGTCGACATCAATCCGGCCGTCGTGACCAAGCTCTCGGACCGCGGCTCCGCACAGACGGTGGGCGTCGTCACCGACGTGGGGCTGTTCCTGCACCGGCTCGCCGAACGGCTGAGAAGCTGAACGTCGCACCGTCGCACCCTTCCGACTGGTGGTATGCTGAAACGTATGGGTAAGCGAATCTTCCTGTTTCTCGTCACGAACCTGGCGATCGTCGTCACGCTCTCGATCGTCCTGAGCCTGCTCGGAGTCGGCCGCTACGTCGGTCCAGCGGGGCTGGACATCCGGGCGCTGGCGGTCTTCTGCTTCGTGTGGGGCATGGGCGGCGCGTTCATCTCGCTGCAGATGTCGCGCTTCATCGCCAGGCAGGCCACCGGGGCCCGGCTCATCGACGGCAAGAGCGGGCGCGAGGATCTCGACTGGCTGTACGGCGCCGTCTCGCGGCTCACGCAGCAGGCCAACCTGCCGATGCCGGAGGTTGCCGTCTACGATTCGCCCGAGGTCAACGCCTTCGCGACCGGCCCGAGCAGGAGCCGCAGCCTGGTGGCCGTGTCGGCGGGCCTGCTGCGCACGATGCGGCGCGAGGAGGTCGAAGGCGTGCTCGCGCACGAAGTGGCGCACATCTCCAACGGCGACATGGTGACGATGACGCTGCTCCAGGGCGTGATCAACGCCTTCGTGATGTTCTTCGCGCGGATCCTCGCCTTCGCGCTCGCCTCGCGCGGCGGCCGCGACGACCGGAGCACCGGTCCGAGCTGGATGGCCGTCATCATGCTGGAGATCGTCTTCGGCATCCTCGGGTCGCTCGTCACGGCCTGGTTCTCGCGCCAGCGCGAGTTCCGCGCCGACCGCGGCGGCGCCACGCTCGCCGGCCGCGACCGGATGCTGGCGGCGCTGCGCCGCCTGGCCGCCGGCCGAGAGCTCGTCGACACGCGACACCAGGCGCTGGCCACGCTGAAGATCAACGGCGCGCGCGGCTGGATGGTGTTCTTCTCCACCCACCCGCCGCTCGAGGCGCGCATCGCGGCGCTCGAACAATTCGCCCAGGTGTGAACCGTTCGGGTCGTTCGGATCGTTCCCGTCCGAGATGTTCACAACGCTCGTCTCGACCAAGATCCTCGCCGAGCAGCTCGATGGCACGTGGGTCGTCGTCGACTGCCGGTACGATCTGAAAAACGAGGCGTGGGGGCGCGGGCAGTACCTCGAGGGACACGTGCCAGGCGCGGTGTACGCCAGCCTGTCACACGACCTGTCCGCGCCGCCGAGCGGCAGCAACGGCCGCCATCCGCTTCCGTGCGCCGAGGAGATGGAGGCAACCTTCGGACGGCTGGGCATCGCGCCGGGCGCGCAGGTCGTCGCCTACGACCAGGACGCCGGCGCGTACGCAAGCCGCCTCTGGTGGATGCTCCGCTACATGGGGCACGATGCGGTCGCCGTGCTCGACGGCGGGTGGGCGAAGTGGGTGCGGGAAGGGCGCGCGGCTCGCGCCGGCGAGCAGACGCCTCCGGCGGCGGTGTTCAGCGGCCGGCGGCGGAAGGAGCTGCGCGTGCTCGTCGACGAGGTGGCGCGCATGCTCGACGACCCGCGCGTGCTGCTGGTCGATGCGCGCGCCGCCGATCGCTTCGAAGGGACGAACGAGCCGATCGATCGCACGCCGGGGCACATTCCCGGCGCCGTCAACCACTTCTATCGCCGCAACGTCACCGAGGACGGCGTCATGCTGCCGCCCGACCGCCTGCGCGAGCAGTTCGCCGAGACGCTCGGCGACCGATCGCCCGACCACGTGGTCATGTACTGCGGCTCCGGCGTCACCGCCTGCCACAACCTGCTGGCCATGGCGCACGCCGGCCTGCACGGGACGAAGCTCTATCCCGGCTCCTGGTCGGAGTGGTCCGGCAACCCGGACAGGCCCGTCGAGACCGGCCCCAGCGTCACCAGGAAGCCGTCCTGATTGGGCGCCGCGTACTGGCGGTGCTGCCGGATTCGGGAATACGGAATCGCGACGAGCGTCGCCGCATCGCCGGCGGGCTCGGGCTTCAGGCGCACGCCGAGGTCGCTCGAGGCCGACTCGATCCGGCGGGCCGTCTCCGTGTCCGCAAACGCGATCACGAACGTCTCCCCGCTCGCCAGCTTGTGAATCTCGTAGTTGCGGAAGCGCCGCGTCGCAAAGAGCGGCGCATTCGGCAGCCCCGGCGTGTACGTGAAGCCGTAGACGCCGCCGGGCAGGGCGTTGACGCCCGTCCCCTCCTCGGCGGCGGCGACCGGCCTGACCCCGTGCGCCGCCCGCAGCGATTCCTGATCGGCCGTATCCGTGAACGTGGTGTAGACAACCCTGCTCATGTGCACCTTCGCATGGACGAACGTCCGTATCGACCGACGGGCGGATGCGGCGTCACGGCATCGTCAATCCGCCCGCACGCCGAGCGGACAACTGACGCCGGTACCGCCGTGGCCGCAGTAGCCGCCGGGGTTCTTCGCCAGGTACTGCTGATGATAGTCCTCCGCATAGTAGAACGGCGGCGCCTCGGCAATCTCCGTCGTGATGCGCCCGTAGCCGGCCCCCGTCAGCCGCTCCTGGTACGCGGCGCGGGATGCCTCGGCAGCGCGCCGCTGCTCCGGCGAGCACGTGTAGATGGTCGAGCGGTACTGTGTCCCGACGTCGTTCCCCTGCCGCATGCCCTGCGTCGGATCGTGGTGCTCCCAGAAGATCTTCAGCAGCGCGTCGTAGGTCGTCTGCGCCGGATCGAATACGACGAGCACCACCTCGGCATGTCCGGTCATGCCGCCGCAGACCTCGCGGTAGGTAGGGTTCGGCGTGCACCCGCCGGCATATCCCACCGCCGTGGTATAGACGCCCTGGGCCTCCCAGAATCTTCGCTCGGCGCCCCAGAAGCACCCCATGCCGAACATCGCCGGCTCCAGCCCAGCCGCAAAGGGCGGCGCCAGGCGATGACCGTTGACGGCGTGCGCGTCCGGCACCGGCATCGGGGTCTCGCGTCCCGGCAGCGCCTCCTCCGGGCGCGGCAGGCGCGTCCCGAGCGAGGCTGGTGAATAGGCCATGAGGTACACGATGCCCGAAAACGGCCGCGCAATTCAATTGCTCGCCAGAAGACCTCCGCCCGCGCCTGAACCGATTCCGATCGCCGTGCTCTACGAGGACGAGTGGCTGCTCGCGGCGGACAAACCGGCGGGAATGGTGGTGCACCCGACGTACCGGAACTGGTCGGGCACGCTGCTCAACGGGCTGCTCGCCCATGTCAGACGCGCCGTCCAGCCGCGGATCATCACCCGGCTCGACAAGGGGACCTCCGGTGTCGTGCTGGTGGCGTTGACGCCGGACGTCCATAGGCTGGTCCAGCGCGACGCCACCGCGCGGCGCCTGCGCAAGGAGTATCTGGCGGTCGTCGCCGGCACGCCGAGTCCGCCGGCCGGGTCCATCGAGGCGCCGCTCGCCCGCAGCGCCGCGGATCGGCGCCGCGTGGTCGTCGACGACGCGGGCCGGGCGAGCCGGACCGACTACGAGGTCCTGTCGAGCGAGGCGGACCGTTCGCTCCTCCGGTGCGAGCTGGTGACCGGCCGGACGCACCAGATTCGGGTGCACCTGGCGTCACGGGGATGGGCGGTGCTGGGCGACTCGGTCTACGGCGCCGCGTACCCCGGCCTCGCGCGCCAGGCGCTGCACGCGTGGCGCGTGACGCTGCCGCACCCGATCACCCGCGAGATCCTGACGATCGAGGCGCCGCTCGCCGCCGATCTGCGGGCGATCATCGGTTAAGGGTTCACCTGGCCCGCCGGCCGCCGCGCCTCCGTGGGCGCGACCCTGGCGGCGCCGTGCGCTTGGAGGCGGAACAGCGGCCGGACGGCCGCCATCGCCGCGAGCGCGACACCGAACGTGCAGACGATGGTCGCGCCGGTCGGCAGGTCGAACTCGACCGAGAAGTACATGCCGAGCATCGAGACAACGGTCCCCATGACCCACCCGATGGCCAGCCTCGGTCCGATGTTCCTGGAGAACAGCATGCCGCCAACCGACGGCACGATGAGATAGCAGAAGACCAGCAGCACGCCCGCAATCGCCACCGACCGTGTGACCACGAAGCCGAACGACGCGTAGAAGAGGAAGTCCCAGAACCGGACGGACATCCCGCCGGCCGCCGCCGCCTCCGCGTCGATGGAGATTTCGAGGAACCGCCGCCTGAAGACGAAGTGAAACAGGCCAATCACCAGGTAGATGGCGCCGGTCAGCCACACCTCGGCCCATTGCACGGCGAGGATGTTGCCGACGAGCATGTCGCGAAGGTGTTCGGCTTCGCCGGTGACCATGCTCAGCGTGAGAATCACCGCCGCCGACGCCACCGCGTAGGAAATGCCGATGATCGCCTCCTGGGGAATGCGCGCCTTGTGCCCCTTGACGAAGGCGAAGATCGCGGCGCCGATGAGCGTGAAGGCGAGGCTCATCCAGTAGACCGCGGCGCTCTGCGGATCGTCGCCCCGCCAGACGGCGATCGCGGCGCCGAGCGAGGCGATCTGCGCGAGCGAGAGATCGACGAAGATGACGCCGCGCTCGACGACGTGCAGCCCCAGATAGGCATGGATGCCGGCGATGATCAGACTGGCCGTGATCGCCGGGGCCAGGAATTGGAGGATCGCCCAGTCCACGACACCCTACTTTCCGGTGACCGGCTTCAGCGCCCCTGCCAGCAGATTCACGTTGTAGTCGAACAACTGAATGTAATCGGTCACCTCCTTCGCGCCGCCAACCGACGGGGCGAGCACGAGCACCCGTCCCCCGGCGATCTGGCTCGCAATCGCCTGGGGCGTCCTCAGACTGAAGTACGGCTCGACCACGATGAACTTCACGCCTTGCCGTTTCATCTCCTCGATGAGCTCGAGCGTGTGCGAGGGAGACGGCGGAATGCCAGGCTTGGGCTCGACATATCCGATCACCTCGAGGCGGAAGCGCTCCATGAAGTTCGGCCACGACCGGTGATAGGTGACCACCTTGGCGCCCGTGTGCGGCGCCATGGCGGCGTCCCACCGTTTCTCGGCCGCGGCCAGGCGCGCGTTGAAATCGTCGTATCGCTGCCCGAAATAGGATCGGTTGGCCGGGGACAGCTCGCCCAGCTTGTTGCGAATGGCCTGGGCGATGAGTCGCCCGTTGCCCGGCTCCAGCCAATAGTGCGGATTGCCAAGCGGATGCACGTCGCCCATGGCGCGCGTGATCTGGCCGGTGGGGATCTCCAGAATCCGGACGTTCAGCGAGGCGTCCAGATACCCGGCCGCGCCGGGCTGGACGCGGGCATTGCGGCTGCTGGTGATGAGCGGGGGCAGCCAGCCGATTTCGAGCTCCCGGCCGACGGCCACATAGAGATCCGCCCGGTTGACGGTCAGGATGAAGCTCGGCTTCGGCTCGACGAAATGCGGATCCTGGTAGCCCCTCGCGAGGGCGGTGACATTCACCCGGTCCCCCCCGACTTCGCGGGCGATCGACGCCAGGTCCTCGGTCGAGGCGACGACATTCAGTCTGTTCTGGGCCTGCGTCTCCCCGGCAGCGAGGAGCGCAACGGCGGCCGCCGTGATGATCGATCTCGTCATGCGCATGATGGATGTCCCCGCCCCTAGAACGGGTGCGCGCCGTGGGTTCCGATGGTGAAGAGCAACTGGAACAGCAGCTCGTTGGCCACCCGGTCCCCGTCACCGTAGCGCGTCCGCCGGTACTGGCTCCTGAGCTGGCTGAACTCGCTGGGCCAGTACGTGACCACCGTCGAAAAGCCCCGGTCGCGGATCGAGGCGTTCGCGCCGCGCTCGGCCTGGTCGTAGCGTCCACCCGCGAACCACCGCCGTGCGAACTGGTAGTCGAGCGATCCGTAGAGCCCGAACGCGCGCTCGAACGCCGACACCTCTTCCCGGCGGCTCCAGACGAGCTCCGTGCGGGCCGCCAGCGAACGGTAGATGGCGCGGCCGAGCGGCCTCCATCGGAGCGTCAGGTCGGCGCCGTACAGCTCGGTGACGAAGTCGCTCCCGAGGTCGTTGTGTCCTCGCGTGTAGGACGCGCCTGCCTCGACGTTCGTCTGGTCCGTCAGATCGACGTAGCCGCGCACCCGGCCGAGCGCTGCGACATCCCGGCGACGACTCGACTTGAAGAGCGTGCCCGAATCGCCGCGATAGAGTTCGCCGGTGGCTTCCAGGAAGACGCTGCCGGCAGGAATGAGACGGCTGACCGAGACACCGGCATCCTTGATGCCGGTGTCGGGATCCTCGACGCTCCCGCCGAGCAGGTTGTACATGACGAGCGGGCGGTCGATCCACGGCAGCGTGTGATTGTGAAACGCGTTCAAACGGCCGAAGTTCGCCCGCATCTTCCCGGCCTTGACGAGCAGCCCTCCCGGCAGCGCGGGAAACGTGGCGAAGCCCTCTTCGACCTCGATGCCTTCCTCTCCAATCGCCAAGAAGAAATCGGCCCGCGCGTACGGATCGACGATGGCCTGGAAGCTGGCCTCGCTCTCCTGCAGCGTCATGAACGGCGTTGGCGCCACCGTCCCGCTCCCGCCCCGGTCCCTGCCGGAGGAGCCGAGGAAGTTGCCGATGATGCCGATGTCGGGGTTGAAGATCTTGGACCCCGCGGTCGCAACGCCGTAGGCGGGCAACTGTCCCGCCGGGGCGCCGCCGCCGGGGGCACCGGGCGGCACCTCCGCCGTTTGTGGCGCCTGGGGCGCCGGGGCAGCGGCAGGAGCCCCCTGCGCCGCGCCGAGCCGCGCCTCGAGCGCGGCGAGACGCTCGCCGTATTGCTGCTGGACCGTCTCGAGTTCCTTGCGAAGCTGCTCGATCTCCCGTCGCAGGCCCTCGACGTCGACCGTCTGGGCGGCCGAGGGTCTGACGGCTCCCACCAGCAGGCCGGCGGCGAGCACCGGCCACAGCACATACACACGTCGCATGAGTCCTCCACACCAATGAGCGCGGTCGTCGCGTGACACGGATCACGACACGGCTCGCGCGTGATGAAACGGGCTGGAAGGACTATGCGGGCGGCGAGCGGAGCGGAGGCTGCGCGACCGGCGCGCGGCTGAAAATCGCGAAGAACTGGACCGGCATCCCCGCGCCGGCATCGGAGGTCGGCGCGGACACGACGCGCGCCTCGGTGCGCGGGCGGAACGCCCGGACCCAGTGGCACACGAGGCAGTGCAGCGGGTGTTCGGTCTCGGGCGCGATGGGCGCGCGGACGGCATGCGCGGCGGCATCATGGACGACGGCCACCGACTGGCACGCGGCGTCGTGGCAGTCGTCCTCGTGCGGGACGACGGCCGAGCCGCCGACAACGCCCATCGCGACGACCGCGCACACCGCGATTGACGATGCGCGGGATCGAAACCACTGCAGCATGACGGGAGATCCAGCCTAGTGAGGCGCGGGACCGCCTGTCAAGCGGTCAATCGTGTACGATCGCGAGCCGTGCCATTCACCCGCCGCCAGTTCATTTGGACTAGTGCGGCATCGCTCGTTGGCGCCGCCTGGCGGACCTCCGCGGCGCAGATGCCGGCGCCCGCCGACGCCGGGCTCTTCCGCCACGGCGTGGCGAGCGGCGACCCGCTCGCCGACCGGGTGATCCTCTGGACGCGCGTCACGCCTGCCGATCCCCGCGCCGTTATCGATGTGGACTGGCGAATCGCCGCCGACCCGGCGCTCGGCCAGGTCGTCGCGGGCGGAACGGTCCAGGCGAGAGCCGCTCGCGATTTCACCGTAAAGGTCGACGCCGGCCCTCTGCGGCCCGATCGTCGGTACTACTACGCGTTCGGCGCGCGCGGTGAGCGCTCGCCCATTGGCCGCACGAAGACGCTGCCGGAGGGACCAACCGCCCGGGTGCGGCTGGCCTCGGTCTGCTGCTCGAACTATCCCGCGGGGTTCTTCAACCCGTACCGGGGCGTGGCGAATCGGGCCGATCTCGACGCGGTCCTGCACGTCGGCGATTACATCTACGAGTTCCAGAACGGCGTCTACGGCGACGGCAGCGGCCTGCTGCGCATCCCCGAGCCGCGGAAGGAAGCGGTGACGCTCAGCGACTATCGGATCCGGTATGCGACGTATCGATCCGATCCCGACCTGCAGGAAGTCCATCGCGTGCACCCGTTCATCGCCGTCTGGGACGACCACGAGGTCACCAACGACGGATGGGCGGGCGGCGCCGCCAACCACAACCCGGAGCGGGGCGAGGGCGACTGGGCCGTGCGCCAGGCGGCGGCATACCAGGCGTACCTCGAATGGATGCCGATCCGGGAAGCCGCCGGGGCCGGCATCCACCTGTACCGCAGCTTCCGGTTCGGCACCCTCGTCGACCTGCTGATGCTCGACACGCGCGGGGTGCGCGATCGGCAGGCGCCGGGCAAGGACCTGGCGGCGATTGCCGACCCGCGGCGCACGCTGCTCGGCGCCCCGCAGGAAGGATGGCTCTTCGACGAGCTGCGTGCCTCGCAGCGGGCGGGGACCGCCTGGCGGATGCTCGGACAGCAGGTGATGTTCTCGCGCGTGACGCCGCCGCAGTGGCCGGTGCCGTATCCCGACACCTGGGACGGCTACCAGGGGGCGCGGGACCGGGTGCTCGATTTCCTGGCCGCCGAGCGCGTGCGGGACCTCGCGATCGTCAGCGGCGACCTGCACAGCTCGTGGGCCTTCGACGTGACCCGCAATCCGTGGGACGGGTACCAGGCGTCGACCGGCGCCGGCGCGCTCGCGGTAGAGCTGCTGACGCCGGCCGTGAGCTCGCCGCCGCTCTTCGTGAACCCGGGGGCGCGCGAGATGGCGCCGCTGCTCCGGGCGGCACTCCCGCATTTGAAGCTGCTCGACGGCGAGCGCCGCGGCTACGTGCTGATCGACGTCACGGCCGAGCGCCTGCTGGCCGAGTGGTATTTCGTGCCGACGGTGCAGGAACGCACCGCCGAGGAAACGCGCGGCGCCGCCTTCGTCTGCGAGCGCGGGTCGTCACGGCTCGTGACCGCGTAAGTCGCTCCTCCTCCGACGGGCCACAGAAGACACAGAGGCGCAGAGCACCACCCAAAGAAACGGGACGGCGTAGGCCGGGTCCTTTGGACCCGGCGCTTACCACCCCGTCTGCGGCAGCCCCGGGGTCACCCGGAGCGCGTTCTGGTAGTAGACCTTCCGCAGCACGCCGTCCGGCAACCCCATCCCGTACAGGTTCCAGAACGCGTGGTAGTCGCGGTAGTAGTCGAAGTACTCGTCGGTCGTCTCGAGGACGCGCCAGTAGTAGGGAAATTCCGCGGGGGCGTACGTGTCCTTGCCGAACAGCACCCGGTCCTGATACTTGACGAAGAAGTCGTAGGCGGCGCGCGGCTGGCGGCCCAGGTCGTACAGAATGGCGGCGAGCTCTACGACCACGTTCGGATGCTCGTCCAGGAGCCTCCCCGCCAGGGCGAGGTTGTTCGCGTGCCAGCCGAAGTGCGCCGCGATGAAGCGCGTCTTCGGATGCTTCCCGAACAGGTCGTTCCGTTCGGTCATGAGCTGCTCGAAGGTGACCTTGTTCGGGTTCAGGAACTGCCGGCGGTCCGGGAAGAGCGCCAGCTCCAGCCAGCGCTCGTTGTGCAGGTCGGGCTCCTTGAAGAACTCCTGCGGCTCCGCCGTGTGGATGATGACCGGAATGTCGAGCCTCCCGGCGGTCTCCCAGATCGGCGCGAGCTCCGGATCGTTGATCTTCAGGCGCGTCCCGTCCTTCCTGAGCGTGTCCATCCCGGTCGGTTTGAAGATCTTGAAGCCGATGGCGCCGTGGCGGACGTCGGCCTCGAGCTGCGCCGCCGCCTTCCGCCCGAACCCCGGCTCGACGTCGCGGAAGCCGTCGAGGCCGGTCGCGAAGACGGTGAATCGGTCGGCGTACTTGCTGCTGCGAATGAAGCTGACGCGCTGCTCGAGCTCGGCCCCGAAGCCGCCGCTCAGGTTGTTCAGGACGCGGATGTTGAGCGCGTCCATCTCCCGGATCAGCCGGTCGATCGACTGCGGTGTCGGGCCGGTGTGGCTGTGAATGTCGACGACGGGGAACTTCGCCCGCGGGACCGGGTGTCCATCGACGACCAGCGTCGACTTCGGCCGGTAGTCGACAATGCTTGGCGCCGGCCATTCCGGGGCCTGGCACTGGCCGACTCTCACGAGGGTAGTGCCGGAGGGACATTCCTCGCCCGGCTTGACGGGAATCGCACGGCCGCGTCCGCCCCCGGGCGCCTGCGCCGCGGCGGCCGAAACCGCCAGCGCCGCCGTCAACCACACCACAGCAGCACGTGACATGTGCCTGAAGCCTCCTGGGCGTCAATCATACCGTTCCCCCGCTAGGAGCCTGTCCGAGTAATAGCATGGGTCGCTATTACTCGGACAGGCTCCTAGAATCGCGGTAACGGCACATGCGACGTCTCGCACTCCTGCTGATGTTCACTCTCGCCTCTGGGCTGCAGGCGCAGCAGGGCGGGGATCTGCTCGCCCGCGCCCGGGCCCTCCACCGGGAGGTGCCGCTCATCGACGGCCACAACGACTACCCCTGGGCGCTGCGCGAGCATAGCGCCGGGCGCGATCTCGACACGCTCGACATCAGGACCGCCCAGCCGACGCTTCACACCGACATCCCGCGCCTCCGCCAGGGAGGGGTCGGCGGGCAGTTCTGGTCGGTGTACGTCCCGGCCACGCTGCAGGGCGCCGCCGCGGTGCGTGCCACGCTCGAGCAGATCGACGTCGTGCACCGCATGGCGAGGAAGTACGGCGACACCTTCGAGCTGGCGACGACCGCCGCCGAGGTCGAGCGCATCTTCAGGGCGGGGCGAATCGCATCGCTCATCGGCATGGAAGGGGGACACGCCATCGACAACTCTCTTGCCACGCTGCGGATGTTCCATGTTGTCGGCGCGCGCTACATGACGCTCACCCACAGCGCCAACGTGCCCTGGGCCGATTCGGGCACCGACGTGCCGCGGCTCGGCGGGCTGTCGCCGTTCGGAGAAGAAGTCGTGCGCGAGATGAACCGGCTCGGGATGCTCGTCGACCTGAGCCACACTTCGTCGGAGACGATGCTCGACGCACTCCGCGTGTCGGAGGCGCCGGTGATCTTCTCGCACTCGGATACGCGGGCCCTGAACGACCATGGCCGGAACGTGCCGGACGACGTGCTGCGGCTGCTGCCGGGAAACGGCGGCATCGTGATGGTCACCTTCGTGCCGGCGTTCCTCGTCCCAGGCGGCAGGGCGACGCTCGCCGACGTCGCCAGCCACATGGAGCACGTCCGGAAGGTCGCCGGGGCCGACCACGTCGGCATCGGCAGCGACTTCGACGGCGTGGAGACGCTGCCGGCGGGCCTCGAGGACGTTTCGAAGTACCCGGCGCTCACCTCGGAGCTACTGCGGCGCGGCTGGCCGGAAGCCGACGTGCGGAAGGCGCTGGGCCTCAACATCCTCCGTGTCATGCGGCGGGCCGAGCAGGTGGCGGCGCGGCTGCAGCGGCAACGCGAACCGTCGAGGGCCACCATCGAGGCGCTCGATTCGAAGTGAGTGACCCGCGCCGTGCGCGGCGGTTCGACAGTCAGCAACGCCCAACGCCCAACACCCAACGCCCAACACCCATCGGCGTCGAGCATTGGTGCCGGCTTCATCGCCCGCGCATGATCTGGAGGTACTTGGAGAGCAGCGCCTTGTACGGGCCGGTATAGGCCTGCACGTACTTCGCCAACCGCGCCTGATCGGAGGGTGACACCGCCAGGCGTTCGCGCGTGACGACGTGATACTGGGCGAACACGGCGGCGAAGAGCGCGATCTGGTCGGCCGGGTGGCGCGACACGTACCGCTCGAGCACCGGCAGCGCCTCCTGGTACCGGCCGGTCATCAGGTACGCCGACGCGAGCCGCTGCGCAATCTCGTCGTCGGCCGGCTGCTGCTCGTGCGCCGGCTTCAGCACGTCGATGACCGAATCGGGCTGTCCGTCGCGCAGCCGCGCGTCGGCCAGCAGCAGGTACGCGACCGCGGGGCGCGGCTCCTTGCCGATGGCCATCTGCCAGACGCCGGCGGCGTCGCGGTCGCGGCCGGCGGCCGCGAACACGGCGCCGAGGTAGAACGCCGCGGGGAAGAATTCGCGCCGGGCGCCCGCGGCGAGGTTCAGCTGCGTGGCCGCCTCGTTCAACTGTCCCTTGGCGTACCACTCCAGTCCCTTGAAGAACGCCGCGGCGATCTCGTCGCCCCCGGTCAGCGCCTCGAGCGCGGCGGCGCCATAGCGGCCCGCCCGCGCCTCGGTCAGCGGCCCCCCGAGCGCAGGCGACCGCTTCTCCACCGCGTCCAGCATGCCCCGCACGAGTTCGGGCGCGAGCGTCGCCGCCCGGTTGAACTGGGCGACGGCGCCGCGCAGGAACGGGACCGGGACCGCGCCGTCGGCGGGCGCGTCGAGGATGAAGGGCCGGGCCAGCAGGCCGGCGACCTTGCCGCCGCGCACCACGCGCGCCCGCGCCACGTAGCGTCCCGGCGGCAGCAGGACCGCCGACATCACCCCCTGGCCGACGCGGTCGGACGGTCCGGCGCCCGGGGCGAGCGGCGCCGGCACTTCGAGCAGGGCCGGCGAGTCCTGGTCGTCGGCAATCTCGAAGGTCACCCTGGTGGCGTCGAGCACGGCGGAGCTGGTCGAGTAGAGCTCCAGGAACGCTCCCACGTTGGCGCCGACTCGCGGCTCGACGCCCGGCCGGATCCGCCCGTTGCCGTCGCGGCCGGCATCGCCAATGAGCAGGTCGCCGAGCGCGAACTCCTCGCCGTCGAGCTTCCACGCATTGACCTCGCGGATGATGCCGCCGCGGCGGCCGGTGGGATCGACCGCGCCGAAGCGCAGTGAGTACGTGCCCGGATCGACGAGCAGCTCCGTGAGGTAGTCGCGCGGGGCGTTTGCGGCGCCGTTCGGCACCGAGAGCACGCGCTTGTCGACGTTGCCCGTGACGACCTTCCCTTCCCCGTCGAGCAGCACGTAGCCGACGGTGAATTCCTCGGGCGCGCCGCCGGGCTGCCCGACATCGGCCGCGACGATGATCCGCGCCTTGTCGCTCGAGCGGTCCTTCTGTGTGAACGTCGTCACCCGGAGCGGGATCTCCGCGACGCCGAACGGCGACTTCAACGCGTCCATCAGCGTCTCTTCCGCGTTGCGCCGCGTCGTGGTGGCCGACGAAAGGACGAACGCGCGGCGCGAGCGCACGGTCACGTTCTGCCGCCGCACCTCCACGTCGATGCGGTGCTGCCGGTCGTCACGGTCGCCCGGGATCTGCTCGACGCCCAGCATGTAGTACGCCAGCGTCTCGGTGGCGAGACGTTCGAAGATTCCCTCTCCCGTGCCGGCGACGTAGTACAGCGTGCCGCGCGTGGCGGCCGCGAGGTCGCCCAGGCCCTGCACCTGCATGTCGCGATCTTCGGTGGCGGTGGGCGCCAGGCGGCTGACCGAGATGTCGTGCCGCGGAACGTCGAGCACCAGCACGTGGATGCTCACGCGCGCGTAGGCCGCCGCGCGGATCACGAAGTCGAGGTCGCTGGGGTTCTCGAGGATCATCCCTTCGGAGATGAGGATGAGCGTCTTCTGGCCCTCGATGACCGACAGCCCCATCAGCACGTCGTACAGCCCGCGCAGCGCCTCGGTGGTGTCTTGCCGCGCGCTGCGTACCATCGTGTCCGCCTCCGACCCGACGTCGCGCTCGCACTGCTCCAGCGACGGCCCGGCCAGCCTCGGGCACTCCCGCAGCACCACCTGCGCGAAGATGCGGCCGTCGCCGCGTTCGGCGATCGCAATTGCCTCGTAGAGGCCGATGTTGTAGCGGCCCTGGAACGCCTGGTTGCGGCCGACGATCCGCTCCATGGCTTGCCGCAGGCGGAGGTGGTCGCTCGTGAAGCCGACCTGGATGCCCGGCGGCGGGTAGGCGACGAGCGCGACGCGGTCGGCCGGGCTCAGGCGATCGAGGAATTTCGCCGCCGTGCTCAACAGCGCGCGCGCCGAGCCGAGCCGCGTGCCGATCTGGTCGACCGCAACGACGAACATCCGTCCGTTCGGCGGTTTCAGGTTCGTCGTGAAGAGCGACTCGAACGGGTCGGTCGCCTCACGGCGCGCGGCCTCGACGTCGATCCTGACGTGCTCGGCCGAGACGACGCGGCGCGCCTCGCCGTCGATCTTCACCGCGAAGTCGGGGGGCCTCAGGTCCTCGACGGGGCGTCCGTTGCGATCGACGACGGCCACGTCGACGGCAATCACCTCGACGCCGGTCCGGAAGGTCGGTCCTTGAACCTGGGGCTCGGGTGGCGACTGGGCCGGCGCCTGCGCCGCCAGCGAGGCAACCGCCACCACCAGGACCACGGACGTGCCGAGCGGCCGATTCATGAGCGCTCCTGCGGTAGTGACCCCGGGGGACGACGGGACAATCTCAAATCAACCCGGCCCAAAAGGCAAGCACGTCGCGGCGTCCGACTCCCAACTCCCAACCGCCAACTCCCAACAGCCCAACGCCCCAAAGACCCGACCTCTTGGAGCGTGGAAGTCGGGAACTTGGGAGTGTGACGCGGGTTTCGCCACATGATCGTGCCTTGATCTTCCCGGGATTTGACGCAAGGCACTCTGCCACGGAAGGTGACACCCTGTGGGTGAGAAGGAATCCGAGCCGTTCCAGTTCACGTTCGACGGGTTTCTGAAGATCGCGATCCACGGATCGCGTGTGACCTCCCACGCCACGTGGGCTTGATTCTCCGGCTGGTGTAGACTGCAGCCGATTGACGGCCTTCGAATCGGAAAGTATCGGTTGAAGGGAGGGTCCGATGCGTCACGTACTGTCGGCCAGCGTCCGCGCCATTGTCGCAATCACAGGAGTCATCGGGTTCTTGTCGACCGGCACGACGGCGTCGGCGGGGGCGATTGACTATTCGCCCAGCTGCTTCGTGAACACGCTGGCCCGCAATGACGACGGGTCGTCCGGACTGGTCTCAATCGGTTTCACGATCGATTTCTTCGGCGTGCCGTACAGCAGCTTGTACGTCAACAACAACGGCAACGTAACCTTCGACTATCCGTACTGGTCCTATACCCCGTTCCCACTCATCACGAATGGCGTGAGGCTCATTGCGCCGTTCTGGGCCGACGTCGACACGCGAAACCTTCTGTCGGGACAAGTCCATTGGGGCAGTACGACGTTTCGCGGCAGGCCGGCGTTCTGCGTCACGTGGGCTGATGTCACGACGACAGGCGTCGGCTACTATGCGAGTCGTGCGGAGAAGCTGAACAATTTCCAGTTGCTGATCGTCGACCGCTCGGACGTGTCGCCGAACGACTTCAACATGGTGTTCAACTACGACAAAGTGGAGTGGGAAGCCGGCCAGGCGAGCGGCGGGGTCAACGGTCTTGGCGGGTATTCGGCGCGTTCCGGCTACGCCAACCCTCCCGACACGACGTTCGAGTTACCCGGATCGGGCATCAACGGAGCCTTCCTCGACTCGAATACCACGACAGGTCTCATCCACAACTCGCTCGGCAGCGACGTGAACGGTCAGTACGTGATGCTCGGACCGCCGATTCCGCCGCCGACCAATCAGCCGCCGACGGCGGATGCGGGATCGGATCAGACGGTCGACGAAGGCCAGGGGGTCACCCTCGACGCATCGGCCAGCAGCGATCCGAACGGCGACACGCTGACCTATCTGTGGCAGCAGATTGCCGGGACCACGGTCACGCTGTACGGCGACACGTCGGCGCAGGCCACCTTCACTGCGCCGTCGGTCGCGCTCGGCGGCGAGACGCTGACATTCCAGGTAACGGTCGATGACGGGCACGGAGAGAGCGATACGGATATCGTCAGTGTCACAGTCGCCAACGTGAACCACGAGCCCGTCGCGGATGCCGGCGACGGGCAGCCGGTCGCCGAAGGTGCGCCCGTGATGCTCGACGGCACCGCCAGCTTCGACGAGGACGGCGACACGCTGAGCTACGTGTGGACGCAGGTGGGTGGACCACCGGTGGTTCTTGGCAGCGCCGATTCGGCGACGCCGACGTTTACTGCGCCATTCGTCGATGCCGGAGGGGATCCGGGTGTTGTCGCAGCCCTTGAATTCTCCCTGACCGTGGACGACGGGTACGGCGGTTCCAGCTCGTCGACGGTCACGATCGAGGTCACAAACATCAATAACCTCCCGGTGGCTGCCGCTGGCCTGGATCAGACGCGTAACGAGAATACGGGTGTGGTCCTTGACGGCACCGGGAGCAGCGATCCCGACGGCGACGCGCTGACGCACAGCTGGTCGCAGATTGCGGGGTCGCCGGTCACACTCACCAACCCGACCAACCCGGTGGCGTCGCTGACGACGCCGTTCGTAAGCGCCGGTGGAGAGGACCTCGTCTTCGAACTCGTCGTTGACGATGGGTACGGCGGCGTCGCGAGCGACACCGTCGTGATTCATGTCCAGAACGCCAACGACCCACCACTTGTCACCGCCGCGCGGCCGACAATCGATTGCATGTGGCCCCCGGATCACAAGCTCGTGTCCGTCGGCATTACGGGTGTGAGCGATCCCGAGTCGAATGCGACGATCGTCATCGATCGTGTGACGTCGGACGAACCCGACAACGGGTTGGGCGACGGCGATACCGCGGGCGACATCGTGATCAACGACGATGGCACCGTGTTGCTGCGCGCCGAACGTTCAGGGCACGGGGATGGACGTATCTACACCATCTCGTTCACCGCTTCCGACTACGAAGGTTCCGCGTCGGGTGCTGTGAGCGTCTGCGTGCCGCACAACCGTAAGAGCACCGCGGTCGACAGCGGCGTGGTGTCTGTAGTCGTCAGGTGATTCGCCAACCTGCGAGATCGAACGGAGCGAGCCGGGCGCGCCAGCGTCCGGCTCGTTTTGTATTGCCTCGTCTTCTCAAGTAGGGTGCTGCCCACGGTGTGAAATCCAGATTCACTCCCTGGCAACACCCGATGCCGGCGGCGGCGAGAACTTCGTCCGTACGCCCGGGGGACGCAGCTTCGGCTGAAGCCGCCCACCACGAACGTTGCAGCTCGGACCGACTCCCGTCAGATTCCAAACGTGTCCGGGTCCCAGCGGAGTCCGAGCTCCGAAGGCGGCCCCATGTAGCCGAGCAGCGCCGAGGCGGCCACGACGGCCGGACTCGCCAGGTAGCCTTCGCCCCCGACGCCCATCCGGTTCTGCCAGTTCCGATTGAACGACGTGATGGCACGCTCGCCTGCCCCGAGCGCGTCGGGGCCCTGGCCGAAGCACGGACCGCACCACGACTGGCGGATCTCGCCGCCAACCGAGCGAATCACCCCGGCGACCGACTCGCCGCCCAGCCGCGGGTCGGGGCGCTCGATCCGCCGCGCCACGCCGCCGGATCCGGGAAAGACGAGGAGCGGCCGCTCGGCGCGTTCCGCGCCGCTCCGGCGTGCATGGAAGAGGACGAGCGCCGCCTGGAGCAGGTCGTCGTAGCTGCCGTTGGTGCACGAGCCGATGAGCGCCTTGTCGAAGCGGAGGCGCTCGCCCGCGACTTCCACGGCCGGATATGCGTTGCCGGGGCTGAACGGCCTCGCAATCATCGGCGCCACATCGTCGAGCGGCAGCTCCTCGTCGATCGCATACCGCGCGGCCTCGCCCGGTGCAGCGCCTGGATGCGGAAACGCGGCGATCCCTTTCGCCGCGTACCACGCGGAGGTGACCTCGTCGGCGGCGAAGATGCCGTTCATCGCCTCGGCTTCCGCCATCATGTTCGCGATCGTGTTGCGGTACGCAATGGGCAGCTGGCGGCCGGCATCGACGAACTCGACCGACATGCCTTGCGCCTGCCGTGCGCCCCAGCGGCGCAGCAGCTCGAGCACGATGTCCTTCCCGCTCACCCACGGCTGCAGCGCGCCGCGAAAGACGACGCGGCGCGCCTGCGGCAGCGTGACGTACACGTAGCCGGTCGCCCACCCGAACCCGACCGTCGTGGAGCCGACGCCGATGCCGACGGCGCCGTAGGCGCCGTAGGCACGGCTGTGCGAATCGGCGCCGGCGATGAACTGGCCCGGAAGGACGAGGCCCTGCTCGGGGAAGTAGAAGTGGAAGATGCCGTCGCCGGGCGTCGCATAGAACGGCTTCTCCATCCCGTGCTGCCGGGCGAACGCCCGTCCAATCGCGGTCTGCCGCTCGTCGTCGTCGCGGCCCGTGAAGACGAAGTGATCGTTGGCGATGGCCGCGCGGCGCGGCCGGATCGTGCCCCCGCCCGTAATCTGGTTGAACGTGTGGATGGCAAACGGCGCCGTCCCGTCGGAGGCGGGCAGCAGGTCCGCGTACACCGACAGCGTCTCGCCCGGCGCGACGCGGCGGGTTCTGTCGACCCGGTGCGCCCAGACGATCTGCTCGGTGGACGTCATCGTGCGGGCGAGCCGTTCGTCCGGCCACTCGACCGCCGGCTGCCGCCCCACCGATTCGCGGAACTCGCGGCGGCCGACCGCGATGATGCCGCCGCTCCGGCGGATGTCCTCCTCTTTCGGCGTGAGCGGGAGCGGGTCGTAGGCCTTCCCCTGCGTGACGTTCTCGAGCCGGCGCGTGTCCGGGTCGAACGCGAACTCGTCGCCGTCCTGCGCGTCGGCCACCGCGTCCGGGCTCTGGACGACGTGCAAGCCGAGGTTGAGCGCGTTGCGCCGGAAGATGTCGCCCATGGCGCGGCCGCAGACGACGACGAGATCGAGGCCGGCTTCCTCGGCGATCCCCTTCAGCCCCGCCGGGCTCATCTCGCGGGACGAGCCGATGGCGAACCGGTCGCCGGCAACGACGAACGTCTCGCCGCGATGGACCCGGTCGCGGAAGTCGGGCATCAGATAGCGGAACGTACCGGCCTTCCAGCGTTGGTCGAGCGTCTCGAGGCTTTCAGACACGCAGTCGGCGGCGGGCGTGATCTGGTCGGTGTCGATCGCGTCGCGCTTGCGGCGGTCTCCGGCGTCTCCCCGTCCCGGGTCCCAGAAGATGAGCGCTCGACCGTGGATTCGGCGCATCCCTGGGACGATAGTACGGCATTCGTTCAGCAGCGGTTCAGGTCGACGACTCGGAGGCCGGGAGCGAGGAGATCGTTCGCATCGTTCAGGCCAGGATCCACCAGAGGAAGAACGCAATCGCCGCCAGCGCCGGCGCCATCACCAGCGGATAGGCGACGACCGACGCCGCCAGCAGGATCGTCACGGTCACGACGAACGCCAGCGGCCCGAGCGGCCAGAGCAGCGACAGGACGACCCGCTCGAGCGGCCGCGCATCGCTCACCAGCAGACCGCACACGACTCCAGCGACATACAAAATCGTGATCGCCAATGGCAGGTCCACAGCAGTCACGCGCTGCATCTTACCTGCTACACTCTCGAATTCGCCGATCGTAATCGTTCGTTTCGAATTTGTTCAACACGTCCGATTCGGTACTGTCCGATTCGGTACCCCATTGGAGATCCCCGATGACTTCGATCGCGAGACTCGTCCTCGCGTATGCGCTGAGCGTCGCCGCACTGCCCGCGGCCGCCCAGCAGAGCGCCGGCAACATAGCCGGACGCGTGACCGACGATCAGAACGAGGGCATTCCCGGCGCGATCGTCACCGCGCGCAATCCCGACACCGGGTTCGCGCGCACGGTCGCGACCGATGAGAGCGGACTCTACGTCCTGGCCGCGCTCCCGGTCGGCGCCTACGACGTGAACGCCGAGCGCGCGACCCTCGCTCGCTTCGAGCGCCAGGGCGTCGTCGTCAACATCGCCCGCACGACGGATCTCGATATCGTGCTGCGCGTAGCGGGCCTCGCCGAGACCGTCACGGTCGTCGCGGAGGCGCCCGTCGTGTCCCTCACCTCATCGACGGTCGGACAGGTCGTCGAGACGACGCGCATCGAGAGCCTGCCGCTCAACGGGCGCCAGTTCGCCAACCTGGCGGCGACGGTTCCCGGAGTCGGCCTGGGTTTTCACTCGGATCAGAGCAAGAGCGCCCAGTACAGTCCTCAGATCAGCGGCGGCAACGGGAGGAACGTCAACTACGTCGTCGACGGCGGCGACAACAGCGACGACACCACCGGCGGCCTGCTCCAGCTCTTTCCGCTCGAAGCGATCCAGGAATTCCACGTGATGACGCAGCGCTTCGATGCCGAGTACAGCCGAGGGGCCGCTGTCATCAACGTGGTGACCAGGAGCGGCACCAACGACCTGGCGGGCAGCTGGTTCACGCTGCTCCGCGACGACGGCCTCAACGCGCGCACCTTCAGCGAGGGGATCAATCGGATCGACAAGCAGGACTACCGCCGCTACCAGTTCGGCGGCAGCCTTGGCGGGCCGGTGGTCGAGAACCGCGTCCATTTCTTCGCCGCCTACGAACGGACGCAGCAGGACACGACGCAGGTCGTGAACACGCTCGGCCTCTTTCCCACCGGCGACGGCACTTTCGGCGTGCCGTTCCGAGAGAACCTCGTGACGACGAAGATCACCGTCACGGCGACGTCGGCGCACTATCTCGCGCTGCGTTACGGGCGCGACTGGAACGCGCAGCCCGTGGGAGCGGGATTGCGCGCGGCGCGGTCGTCGTGGGCCACGAGCGCCAACACGTTCGACTCGGTCAACGGGAACCACACCTGGGTGGTCCGCGGGACGACGCTGAACGAGTTCGTCTTTCAGTACTCGAATTTCGTCAACGACATCCCCGACACCGGGGCCGGACCGCACCTCCGCTTCCCGAACGGCGTGACCGCCGGCACGAGTCCGCTGGCGAACCAGGGGGTCGAACAGACGAAATGGCAGCTGCGGGACGACTTCTCCTGGACGACGACCGCCCTGGGCGGACTCGGCCATCAGTTCAAGGCCGGCGTGAACTGGATCCACGAGCCGCGCCTGTTCGTCAAGGTGGGCCAGGGGACGAGCGGCATCTTCACGCTGGGCGCCAACAGCGTGAGCGGCCCTGTCACGTCGATTCTCGTGATCGGCGGCAACACCGAATTCAACGTGCCGATCGATTCGTCCTCGCTGTTCCTCCAGGACGACTGGCGCGCCAGCGATCGGCTGACGCTGAATCTCGGCGTGCGCTGGGACTACGTGGACGGCATTCCGTTCGATCAGAGCCGCAACGCGAACTTCCAGGCGCTGCAGGCGGCGGGGCGCGCCGGCCGGTTCACCGGAACCGCCCTCGAGGACTTCGGCGAGGAGCCGCGGGGCGATACCGACAACATCCAGCCGCGCCTCGGATTCGTGTACGACGTGCGCGGGAACGGGCGGGAGATCGTCCGCGGCGGCTGGGGCATCTACACCGACTTCGGCTACACGAACTCGAACGTGCTGACCGCGGCGATCGACGCGGTGGGCGGCGCCGGGCCGGTCTTCGTCGCAAGCGCGCCCGCCGGCCTCCGGTGGCCGCCGAACGGTCCCTTCTTCCGGGTGGGCGATCCGCTGTCGACGATTGCGGCGCTCAACCAGGTGAACCCGGACGCGCCGCCGCTGGCCGGGGAGGTGGTGTCGCCCCGCCTCGAGCAGCCGTTCACGTATCAGACGAGCCTCGGCTGGGCGCGGGAGCTGGATCCGGCCACCTCGGTGAGCGTCGACTACGTGCGCGTTGACGGACGTGACCTCAACCTCCGGCTGCGGCCGAACGCGCTTGTCGGCGGCCGCCGCTTCCTCGGGGATCTGACGATCCAGCCGAACTCGATCGGCTTCCGAACGGCCCTCAGCAAGGGCTCGAGCCGCTACGACGCGCTCATCGTCGCGGGGCGCCGCCGACTGCGAGGCGGGCTCGACTTCAACGCGTCCTACACGCTGGGGAAAGCGACGAGCGACGTCGGCACCGCGTACGACGAGATCGTCCAGAACCTGGTGCAGGACGTGACCAATCCGTTCGCACCGGTGCAGGACGGCCCATCCACCCGGACCGACGCGCGCCACCGCATCACCGCGAGCGCCATCATCGATGCGCCGTGGGGCTTCCGCGTATCCCCGATCTTCCTGTACCGCTCGGCGCTGCCGGTGCATACCTTCGAAGGCGTCGACCTCAACCGCGACGGCAACGTGAACGACAAGACCGGGCGGGCCTACAGGTTCGCCGGCCTCGACGAGGACGGCACGGCGAAGGTCGAGGACGCCGGCGCGTGCGAGACGGTCAACTGCAGCCGGCGGGCGCCGTTCTCGCAGCTGAATCTCCGCGTCAGCCGGGCGTTCCCGCTGTGGGGCCGCGTCCGGCTCGAGGCGATTTCAGAGGTGTTCAACCTCTTCAACGCCCGCAATCCGTCCATCCCGCTCACGACCCAGCGGCTTTCCGCCACCGGCGCGCCGCTCTCGTCGTTCATGCAGCCGACCGCGTTCGCCGGCGACTTCCAGCAGGGGGAACAGCGCGTCGGCCAGATTGGGTTCCGGTTGACGTTTTGACGAGCGACGCGCACCGCCGTTTCTTCTCGCCCGGGTTCTTCCGCGCGTCGGCCTGATCGCA
Source organism: Acidobacteria bacterium RIFCSPLOWO2_12_FULL_68_19 (assembly GCA_001767525.1). GTDB lineage: Bacteria > Acidobacteriota > Vicinamibacteria > Vicinamibacterales > UBA2999 > MELF01. The sequence goes on from MELF01000020.1 coordinate 131,203, forward strand.
CCGACCGACGTCAGTAGAATTGCACCGACAAGGAGTGGTCGATGAGAGCCATCGTCGTTCGTGAGTGGGGACCGCCCGACGTCATGAAGCTCGAAGAGGCGCCGATCCCATCGCCAGGGCCCGGCCAGGTGCTCGCCCGCCTGAGAGCGGTCGGCGTGAACCCCGTCGAGACCTACGTCCGCGCCGGCACCTACGTGCGCAAGCCCAGTCTGCCGTACACACCGGGCGGCGACGCCGCGGGGGTCGTCGGCGCGATCGGCGCGGGCGTCACGGGCGTGGAAGTGGGGGATCGCGTCTACACGCACGGCACGCTGACCGGCGCCTATGCCGAGGCCGCGCTGTGCGAGGCGGCCCAGATTCATCCGCTGCCCGGGCGGGTCTCCTTCGCGCAAGGCGCCGCGCTCGGCACGCCCTACAGCACCGCGTGGCGCGCGCTCTTCATCCAGGCGCACGCGCGTCCGGCGGAAACCGTGCTCGTGCACGGCGCGAGCGGCGGCGTCGGCACCGCCTGCGTCCAGCTCGCCCGGGCGGCCGGCCTGCGGGTCATTGGCACCGCCGGCACCGAGAAAGGGATGCAGCTCGTCGGCGAGCAGGGCGCCCACGACGTCCTGAACCACCGCGATCCGGAGTACCTGACGCGGATCGGCCCGCTGACCGGCGGACGCGGGGTCGATCTGGTCGTCGAAATGCTCGCCAACGTGAACCTCGATCGCGATCTGGATCTGCTCGCGCCGCGGGGACGGGTGATCGTGGTGGGCAACCGCGGGCGGGTGGAGATCGACCCACGGAAGATCATGAGCAGGGACGCGGCGATCCTCGCGATGACGATGTTCAACGCGACGCCGGAGGAATACCGGGTGATCCACGCCGCGCTCGCGCCCGGGCTGGAGAACGGCACGCTCGTGCCCGTGGTTGGACGCGAACTGCCGCTCGCCTCGGCGCCCCAGGCGCACACGGCGGTGCTCGAGCCGGGCGCCTACGGGAAGATTGTGCTGGTTCCGTAGGGCCGGCGGGCGGCTCGGCAGCCAGGTTGCCGGGGCATCCGCCGCTGCCAGCTACCGCGTCGCGCGCTCGAGCTCTTCGTCGATGATGCCGGCGAACGTCTCGAAGGGGTGCGCGCCGTTCAGCAATCGGCCGTTGATGAACACCGACGGCGTGGAGCCGATGCCCAGCGTGTTGCCGATCCCCATTTGCTCCTGCACCCGCTCGGCGTACTTCGCCGTGTCGAGGCACGCATCGAACTTCGCCGCGTCGAGCCCCACTTCGGCGGCGTACTTCTTCAGGAACTCCGGCTGGAGCGCCTGCTGGTTGGCGAACAGCCGATCGTGGTACTCCCAGAACTTTCCCTGCTCGCGCGCGCACTGTCCGGCTTCCGCCGCCTTGAACGCCTGCGGGTGAATCGAGGTGAGCGGAAAGTCCTTCCAGACGATCCGCACGCGATCGCCGTACGCCTCGCGCACGCGCTTGAGCGTCGGCATCACCCGTTGACAGAAGGGGCACTGGAAATCCGAGAACTCGATGAGCGTGACCGGCGCCTTCGCGCCGCCCACGACCGGGTCGTCGGGCGCGACCTCGACCTCGTAGCGCGGCGCGTCGAGCGCCACCTCGACTCTCGGCCCGGCCTTGCGCAGCTCGGCCACGAGGGCGCGATACGCGTTGCCGCGCTGCTCCTCCTCGAGGTACCGCCGGATGGCCGGGCTCATCGCGGCGAGCTGCCGGCCCTGCATCTGTGACTGGTTCTCCTGGTAGAACGCGACCACCTGGCCGTCGGTGACCGGCTGGACGCGGCGCGCGATCTCGGCCTCGGTGAACTTCTCCGCGTCGAGCCCCTTGGCCTTGGCCGCCTGCTCGATCAGCAGCTCGGCGACGATCGCGTCGAGCGCGTCGCGACGCCCTTGGTACATCTGCTGCACCGCCTGGGCCCGCTGCGCCGGCTGCGTCTGGCGCCACCGCTCGTCCACCTCGGTCAGCGTGACCGCGCGGTCGCCCACGCGCGCCGCCACACTCGATCCAGACGACTCGGTGGTGCGCTGCTGGGCCGGGGTGGCACAGGCCAGCGCCAGGAGCACGGCGCAGGTGGCAAGAGCTCTCATGACCCGGATCATACCAGCGTCACAGAATGTGATAACGCCGAACGTCGGGCGGCGCTTCGACGAGCTCGCGCGCCTGCTCGATTGCGGCCTTGACGTGGGCCGTCGCCGCATGCTGCTCCAGGGCGCTCTCGTGTTCCCACCGCTCGACGAAACAGAAGTCGCGCGGATCCGCGGGATTGCACAGCAGATCGTACTGATAACAGCCGATCTCGCGCCGGCTCGGCGGGATGAGCGCCGACAGCACCGTCTTGAGCTCCTCTTCCTTGCCCGGCTTGGCGACGAACCGCGCGACGACGTGAACCGTTGCAGGCATATATGCGACTACCGGCTACCACCTACCGGCTACCACCGAAGTCAGGGCAGGAACACGCGAACGCCGACGCGTACGGTGCGCGGCCATCCGATCGTCCGGACCGGCGTGCGCCCGACGTCGTAGTCCACGTCGCCGAGGTTCTCCACCGCGACGAATGCGTGCAGGCCGCGCGTCAGCGCCTGGCTGGCGGAGGCGTCGACCACGCCGAACGGTTCCAGCCTGAACACGTTCAGATCGTCGTCGAACTGCGCGCCGACGCGCCGCGCCTGCAGCGACCCGGTGAAGCCGCGCGGATCGACGTAGGTGAGGGTGGCGCCGAGCTGGTACGACGGCACCTGCGGCACGCGCTTGTCGGCGAGCGCCGGCTGCGCCGGCGCGTCGGCGAACGTCGAACGAGTGAGGCCGGCGAGTGCGCTGACGGTCCACTGCGGGTGGGGCCGGAAGTCCGCCTCGATCTCCAGCCCGCGGGCGCGCACCGTATCGGTGTTCTGGCGCTGGCGCGTGATCTGCCCCGGCAGGGGCGGCGGCGTCATCGTCACGTTGGTAATCGCCTCGTCGAGCTGGTTCCAGAAGCCGGTCACCCGGGCCGACAGCTGCCGCCACGAGAACAGGGCGCCGCCGTCGAAGCCGGTCAGCCGCTCCGGATCGAGCAGCGGGTTGGCGTTGGTCACCGTGTTGCCGACCGCGAAGCGGCGGTGCAGTTCGTTGAGCGTCGGCGTCCGATGGGCGCGGTACACCGAGGCGTGCACCGAGGCGACCGGCGACAGCGTCCACGCGGCGGAGGCGCGCGGGCTGAAGAACTGCGACGTATGCGCCGGCGACGAGGCGTCGGTCGGCGTCGATTGCCAGAAGTCGCCGCGCATGCCGGCGACCACCGTCAGCCGGTCGCGCGGGGTCAGGCTGACCCGGGCGAACATCGCGCCGCTCCGTTCGGTCCCTCCGGAGGGAAACGGTCCGCTCCGCACCCCGGCGACCGAATAGCGGAGCTCCTCCTGATTGCCCCGCGCCCGCTTGAATTCGCCGCCCAGCAGCCAGACGGATTCGGCCGTCCCGCGCGTCCACTGTCCGGAGACGGTGGCGAACCTCGTCGGGATCGTCTGCTCGAACGTGAGCCGCTCGGTCGCGCGGCCGGCGGCCACGGCGCTGAATGTCTGGTAGTAGTCCTGCGTCCCGCCCGAGGCGCGCACCTGCCAGGCGCCGTCGCCGGCCGCGCCGCCCGCCTCGCCCGACACCTGCGTCCAGTCGGTGGAGTTGACCGTGAGCGGCGTGCCGTTCCCCCGCTCCTCCTGATAGAGGCTCAGGCGAGCCGTCGCATGCCACGCTCCGGCGTTGTAGCCGCCGCCGAGAAATCCGTTCGTGTAGTCGCTGTCGGCGCGCACGTCCACCACGCCGCGCGACTCCTCGCCGACAACGACCACGCCGTCGGTGCGCAGCCATTCACCCGCCGCCTCGACGCTCCAGGGACCGCGCTCGGTGCCGCCGAAGCCGGAGAAGCGCGCGGTGTCGTGCGACCCGCCTTCAGCGGTGGCGCGAAAGCGCGTGCGCCCCGGAGGAAACGTCAGCACCTGGATCACGCCGCCGAGCGCGTCGGCGCCGTACAGATCGCCCGTGGCGCCGCGCACCACCTCCACGCGGTCCACCGCCGCCTGGGGGATGCGGTTCCAGTACACCCAGCTGCCGAACGCGTCGTTGAGCGGAACGCCGTCGGCCAGCACGAGCGTGCGGCTCGCGCCCGATCCCGAGACGCCGCGCAGCGTCACGCCCTGCGTCGTCGGGTTCGACACGCGCGAGGAAGAGCGCCGGAACAGGCTGAAGCCCGGCGTATTCCGGAGCGCGTCGTCGAGGGCGCCGGCGGCCGAGGTCAGCAGCTCGGCCGACGTCAGCACCGTCGTGGCCTCGGGCGTCGCCAGCCGCGCGGCGCCGCGCGAGGCGGTGACGACAATCGTATCGACGAGCGGCGCCGGATGCAGCACGACGCGCAGATCCTGCGCGCCGCCCCGCACGGTCAGCGTCGCCGGTGCGAAGCCGGCGGAGGTGACTTGCAGCTCCGCCCCGGCGTCGGAGACGTCCGCCAGCGAGAACGACCCGTCATCGGCAGTGGTCGCCGACGCGGTGCCCGCCGTGACCTGCGCGCCCCCCACCGGCGCGCCGGACGCATCGACGACAATCCCTCCCACCTGGGCGGCCTCGACGCCCACGGCGGCCAGACACGAGAGAGCGACGAGAATGGCTGTGCGCATTGCGGAAATCTTACGACAACCCGGGGCCGCCACAACCCTTTCTCTGCGCTGGAGGAAGAGATCCGGTTTGCCCGTCGGAACAAACGTTGCTAAGCTCCGTTCTATGCGGTCTTTCGTGATTCCTGCGCTCGCGATCGCCGCGCTGGCTGCCGCCGCCCAGGCACGTGCCCCGAGCACAGCCGAAGGGTTTGCCCTGAGCGCAGTCGAAGGACAGGAGCCGGTCTTCCGATCGAGCACGCGCATCGTCCCGGTGGTGGCCACGGTGGTCGACGCCCAGGGGCGTCTGGTCCCCGGCCTCGACCGGGACGAGTTCACGATTCTCGACAACGGCAAACCGCAGGAGGTCACCTTCTTCCAGAACGACGTGCAGCCCTTCACCGTTGTCGTCATGCTCGATTACAGCGCCAGCATGACGGCCAACCTGGATCGGCTGCAGGCGGCCGCCGAGCAGTTCATCCTGCGGATGCTGCCCGCGGACAAGGGGCAGGTGGGTTCCTTCAGCGACAAGATTCAGTTCAGCGGAACCTTCACGAGCGACCGCGACGATCTGGTCTTCGCCCTCAAGGATCTGCAGTTCGGAAATCCGACGCGGCTCTACGACGCCACCTACGAGAGCATCGCCATGCTCAAGGACGTCGTGGGACGCAAGGTCGTGCTCGTCTTCACCGACGGCGACGACACGGCGAGCCGGATGGACATGGGCGACGTGCTCGATCGCGCCAAGAACGACGAGGCGATGATCTACGCGATCGGGCTCGAGTCCGAGTACTTCAACGGCCAGCGCAAGGTGCGCACGCGGCCGGATCGCGGGCTGAGGCGCCTGGCCGACGAGACCGGCGGCGGCTACTTCGAGTTGAAGAAGACCGACGAGCTCGCGCCGACCTTCACGCGCGTCGCCCAGGAGCTCCACAGCCAGTACACGCTCGGCTTCTCTCCCGCGGCGCTCGACGGCAAGGAGCACAAGCTCGCCGTCCGGATGAAGCAGCCCGGCATGACGGCCCGGTCGCGGCGGTCCTACATCGCGTCGCCCGACCGCCTCGCGCCCATCGATTGACGGAGCAGCAGTTCCGGCTCGAAGCCGGCCGCGCGCTCGGCGAAGCGCTGCGCGCCCTGGTGCCGCTCGCCGAGCGTCGCGGCTTCGACCTCGATCTGCAGGACGGCGTGTTGCAGCTCGTCTTCGACTCGCCGGCGCCGGCCAAATTCGTCGCCAGCCCGCACGGCCCCGCCCGCCAGATCTGGATTTCAGCGCTCGGACGCACGTACCGGCTCGCCTGGAATGCCGAAGCGTCGGCATTTGCGCTCGAAGGCGAGGCGCTGCCGGCGCTCCTGGAACGACTGACGCTCGACTTCCTGGACCGCCATCCGGGGTGACCTCCCCGGGTGCCCGGATTTGCGGACATCCGTTGGCTGGTCACAGCCGAAACAGCTCGAAGAACTGCCGGCTCCGTGGGCTCGACCCTTGCACTCTTGCCCTCACGTGCTCACCCCGCACGTGACCGGCTGGAAGTCGCTGCTGCTCACTGGCGTCGTGTCGGCGCTGCTCGTGGCGGCGCCGCTCTCCGATGCCGCCGCCGCCCAGCTGCGCGGCGGCGGACGAGGGCGTCAGGACGGGACGTCCTCGCGTCCGGGCGCTGTCGCCCGAGACATGCCGCGCGGCTACCGTGAGCCCGTCTTCGCGCGCGGCTACGACGATGGGTACGGACGCGGGCTGGCGGACGGCCGCCGCGGCGCGCGCTACGACCCGGTGGAGAGCCGCGACTACCGGAACGGCGATCGCGGCTACGCCAATGGCTACGGCCCGCGCGAGGCGTACCGCACGAATTACCGCACAGGATTTCGCCAGGGATACGAGGACGGCTACCGCGACGGCACGCGGTAGATCCAGGCGTTGGGCGTTGGGCGTTGGGCGTTGGACAGGCTCCCCTGCGCCCGGCCCGGCGTTGTCGCCAGGCCGGGCACCGGGAGCGAAAGGCAGGTCTCCGCGCTACTTCCAGGCGGAATACACGTGCTTGCCGACCAGGTAGGCCGGATTGGCGCCTGGCCGCGGACGGAACTTCTGCACGCCGCCGCGTCCGACCGCCGCCAGGTACAGGTTCTGTTCCTGGTCGACGCTGATGCCGTGCACGCCCCAGAGCGCGCCGGGGAAGTTCCCCAGGCCGCCCCACGCATAGATCAGGCGGCCGTCCCGATCGAAGCGCGCCAGCTTCTGCGCGACCTGGTCGTAGACCCAGATCTTGCGGTCGGCGTCGATGTGCACGAAGTGCAGGTTCGCCCGGTCCCATGAGAGGGTCCACATCCGCAGGAACTTGCCGTTCTCGTCGAAGATCTGAATCCGCCGGTTGTTGCGGTCGTTGACGTACACCTCGCGGGTCGCCGGATCCACCGCCACGCCGTGGACGTTGTTGAAGTAGTTCGGGCGGGTTTCCTTGCCGCCGTTCCCGCGCTCGCCCCACGTGGTCAGGTACTTGCCGTTCTTGTCGAACTTCACGACCCGGGTGTTGAGGTACCCGTCGGCCACATAGAAGCTGCCGTCGGTCTGGAACGCCATGAACGTCGGGCGGTAGAAGTGCTTGTCGTCCGAGGCGTGCACGTTCGGCTCGCCGATCGTCTGCAGCAGCTTCTTGCCGTCGTTGGTGAACTTGAAGATGGCGTGGCGGTAGTCGTCCACCAGGTAGATGTTCTTCTCCGGGTCGTAGGGGCTGATGTAGATCGAGTGCGGCCGCCGCAGCATCTTGTCCCACTGCGTCCAGGTCTCCTTGATCGTGCCGTCGCGGCCGATGACGACGATGCAGTTGGCCCAGAGGAAGTCGACGCCTGCCTGGCCCGCGTCGGAGTCGTCTCCGACCTTGCCGTTGATCTCGAGCGCGCCCGGCGGGCTCGCCTGCGTCGCGTTGCGCAGCAGCCCCATGACCGGGAACTGGAGGTTCGGGCCGACCTGCGGGAGCGCCGCCGGCCGCAGCTCCCCCAGCACCGGCAACTGGCCGCGCTGGATGAAGAGGACGCGGTCCGGGCTCTCGGCGAAGACGCCCTGCCCGGCGCCCCACGTCCACTTCTCGTTGCCCGGGAGCGTGCTGATGTCCTTGGGCCAGTCGGCCACCACGTCGTAGGGACCGGTGACGTCGAGCGAGCCGACCGCGCTCGGCACCGCGGCGAAGGCGCCGGCGGCGCCTCCCTGTGCTTCGACCGGCGTCTCGCGGTTGGCGGCGAGATAGCCGACCAGGAACGCGGCGGCGACCACCGCCACCGTGATTGAACGGCTGAACATACGAATTCCTCCTGCAGCGGGCGAAAAGTGCATGGTAGGAGATCCGCGCGAGGAAGTCACTCGAATCGTGCCGGGACGCCGCCGGCGGCAGGTGTCACTCCCACACCATGAGGCCCGCCCGCCGAGCGGCTCTTCGTTACTGGCCCTTACTTCAGCTCCCCGTAGATGAGGTTGAAGTTGCCGCCCGGACCGCCCCGGCCGCCGGTGAGCGTGTAGCCCTTGAACTTGTCGGGCAACTGGAGCGTGGCCATCGCCTGCTCCGGCGTCCGGCCGGCCTTGAGCGACGCCCGGGCGTGCTGCAGGAAGAGCCGGTTGAACTCGCCGTAGTCGACGAAGTCCTGCCATGTCTTCACGTCGGTGTGCCCGGTGATCACCGTGTCGACGTTCTTGATGGCGGAGGCCGCCTTGCCGATGGTCTCACCGTACGCGAGGCCGCTACCGCCGTTGCTCGCGTCGATGAACGGCTGCGCGGTGTTGGCAAACACGTCTCCCGCGTGCATGACGCGCCGGTTGCGGAACACGACGAATGTGTCGCCGTTGGTGTGGGCTGCTCCGAAGTAATACAGGTCGATGGCGTCGTTGCCGCCGAGCAGCGTCAGGCGATCCTTGTACGCGCGGTCGGGCATCCCGTTCTTGTTGGCGGCGTCCTGGTAGACCGGCATCTTCTCCATGTTCGCCTTGGTGTTCTCGTGCGTCACGATCTCGACGCTGGCGGGGAAGAACATGTTGCTGCCGGTGTGGTCGCCGTGCGTATGCGTATTGATGATCATCGTCACCGGCCTGTCGGTGACGGTCCGGACCTGGTCGAGAATGCCCTGTCCGTTATTGGCGAGCTTGGTGTCGACGAGGACGACTCCGTTGCCGGCGAGGTAGACCGCCGTCGCGCCTCCCTGGCCGGGGATCCGGTAGAGGCCGTCCGCCATCTTCTCGATCTTCCCGAGCGGAGGCTGCTGCGCCACGGCGACCGCGAGCGCACCGGCCCCGAGAACGAGTCCCAGCACGAGCGCACGACGCGTCATATCGTCATCTCCTTGTCAGGCCGCCCTGATGGGTGCGGAGTATAGCCCAGAACCGGCACACGCCGGCGCGCCCAGGCGCGGTCTCGTTCAGCCGGCCGAACGGCTGCTCCGGTGATTGACATTCATTCCTGGCGGACTTACCGTTCCGGCCGGGCGTGGGCAGGGGTCGTCTCAGTGGAGGCCTCCGCACACCCGGGCTCGCATTCGTGGGCGCGCTGAAGATCCTGGATGGGAGGAGCACATGGAACGGCGTGTGAATCCGAGAGTCCTGTCGCTGGTCCTGGCGGGCGTACTGACAGCCTCGTTCACGTGGGTCAACGCCCAGCAGCGCAGCGGCGCCGCGCCAGCGCTCGATCCCGATGACATCGGCGGCCTCGTCACCAGCGCGAACGGTCCCGAGGCGGGCGTCTGGGTGATCGCCGAGACAACAGACCTGCCGACGAAGTTCGCGAAGATCGTCGTCACCGACGATCTGGGGCGCTACGTCCTGCCGGATCTGCCCCGCGCCAGTTACGAAGTGTTCGTGCGGGGGTACGGGTTGGTGGATTCGGCGCGGGTCCGCGCGGGGCTTGGACAGCGCCTCGACCTCACGGCGGTCGTGGCGCCGGACGGACGCGCCGCCGCGCAGGTGTACCCGGCCAACTACTGGCTGAGTCTGCTGGAGATCCCTCCAGGCGAACATTCCGCCAAGGAGTTCGCCCTCGAAACCAAGGCGTGCTTCTCGTGCCATCAGGTGGGCACCCGGGCGACCCGTGAATTGTCGAAGGGCGTCGGCTCGTTCGCCTCGACGCTCGAGGCCTGGGATCGCCACATGGCGATGGGCCCGAACGGCGCCAACATGGGCGCCGCCTTCAAGCGCCTCGGCGCGCAGCGCAAGGCGTTTGCCGACTGGGCCGACCGGATCGCCGCCGGCGCCTATCCCGAAGCGCCGCCTCGCCCCACCGGGGTCGAGCGCAACCTCGTGATCTCGATGTGGGACTGGGCCCGGCCGACCAGCCGGCGGAGCGATGCGGCCGGCACCGACGAGCGCGCTCCCACGCTGAACGCCAACGGGCTCGTCTATGGGGCCATCCAGACGTCGGACATCCTGGCCGTGCTCGATCCGCGGACGAACTCGTCGACCGAGATCAGGATTCCGTCGAACGGGCCCGTGCTCGACGCCGCCACGCCGCGCTCGCCGACGTGGGGGGACGAGAAGATCTGGCAACGGCAGGCCGACCCCCGCAGCGTGGCGATGGACGGCAAGGGACGCGTGTGGGTCGCGGCACGGACTCGCGCTCCACAGCAGCAGCCGGCCTTCTGCACGGACGGAGCGGCGAACAGGTTCGCCAAGTACTTCCCGATGACGGGCCCGGGCACGCGGCAGATCCAGATGTACGACCCGAAGACGAAGCAGTTCACGGCGATCGACAGTTGTTTCGCCGCGGACCACAACCAGTTCGACGAGCACGATGCGCTCGTCTTCGGCCAGGAGAACGCCGTCGGCTGGATCGACACGGTGGCGTTCGACAAGACCCATGACGGCGCCGCCGCGCAGGCATGGTGCCCGGGCGTCGTGGACACGAGCGGCGACGGCCGAATCTCCACCGGCTGGACCGAGCCCCATCAGCCGATCGATCCGGGGAAGGACCACCGGATCGAATTCGGCTGCTACTCGATCGGCATCAGCCCGACCGATGGGAGCATCTGGTGCTCGGGCATCGAACACGAGGACACGACGCTCGTCCGCATCGAACGAGGCGCCAACCCGCCGCTGTCGTGCAAGGCCGAGGTCTATCAACCGCCGCCGTCCACGGTCCCGCTGCCCTATTCGGGAGGGGTGGCCATCGACAGCCACGGCGTCGTCTGGCAGAACTGGCGGGGCGTGCACGAGATCCTGAGCTTCGACCGCCGCAAGTGCAAGGTGCTGAACGGACCGACGGCCACCGGTCAGCAGTGTCCGGAGGGATGGACCGTGTACACCAAGCCCGGTCCCACCTTCAAGGGAGCGCCCGGGCTCAGCACGGACATGCTGTATCTGACCAACATCGATCACCACGACGCGCTCGGCCTCGGAAGGGACGTCCTGCTGGCCGGCGACTTCAACGCGGATTCGTTCTTCGTCGTGATGCCGCAGAACGGTCGGATGCAGACACTGACCTTGCGCGTGCCGTACCCGTTGGGATTCTCCGCTCGTCACGCCGCCGGGCGGATCGACGACCCGGGAGCCGGCTGGAAGGGCCGCGGGATCTGGTCGAGCTACTCGATGTACACGCCCTGGCACCAGGAAGGCGGCAAGGGCACACGGCCGAAGGTGGTGAAGTTCCAGGTGCGACCGAGTCCCGTTGCAAAGTAAGGGGGACGGGGCACTTCTCTATATTTCACGCCGAACGTCGGCTCGTTGGTCGGTGTCGGGATGGCCCTTGGCGCCGACCGGCTCGGAGGATCGGCCCTCGCCAGAGTGATATCATGATATCGCGTCGAGGGAGGAGGGCGCTATGGCGCAGTTCGTCGTGCGGAACCTCGAGGATGACATTGCAGAGAAGCTGAAGAAGCGGGCCAGGCGGCACGCGAGGAGCACGGAGGCCGAGGTCCGGCACATTCTCCGAGCCGCGGTACAGGAACCTGCATCCGGCAGCCACAAGTTGGGAACCCGCATCTCCCGGCGCTTCGAGCGGTCCGGGTTGACCGAGGAACTGCCGGAACTGCGCGGCGCGCCGGTTCGTGCGGCCGAGTTCGAGCGGTGATCATTCTCGACACGAACGTGCTGTCGGCGCTCATGCGCACGGCGCCCGACGCAGCGGTCGTCACCTGGCTGGATCGGCAGCCTGCCGACTCGATCTGGCTGACCAGCCTCACCGTGTTCGAAGCCCGCTTCGGTCTGGGGCTCCTGCCGAAGGGGCGCCGCCGCACCTCGCTCGAACGAGCCTTCGACCGGGTCCTGGAGGAGGACCTCTCGAACCGCGTCCTCGACTTCGACCAGGCCGCAGCCGCGGCGGCGGCGCAGGTCGCTGCCGAACGCCAGCGAAGCGGCCGCATCGCCGACCTGCGCGACACGCTCATCGCTGGCATCGCATTGGCACGGCGGGCGACGATCGCGACTCGCAACACAAGGTATTTCGCGGGGCTCGACCTGCCGGTGGTCGATCCGTGGAAGGCGTGAGCCTGGTTAACGGGCACTCATGTGCCCACGAAGACCGTGGTGCCGCCGAGAATCTCGGGATCGCTGTGTACGACTCGCGGTTCGTCGGACATGACCGACAGCCAGTATAGGCCTGGATTATCTATCGGTCGTTTCCAGACGCGCAGGTCGGAATCAGGGCCTCAAGGCAACGGAGCGATCTTGCCTGCTGGTTCGAGCTTCTTCGCTTTCTGCCATGCCTGCCGCAACTCTTCCTGATGCAGCGCTGCCCACTCGGCCACTAACCCGAGCGCACGCGGTGGGAGCCTTCCGCCAAGGACCGCGAGCGTGTCGATGTTGATGACGGCTCGATCCTCGGCATACTCGGCGTGGAAGTGGGGTGGGTCGTGATCGCCGAAGTACATCTTGATCACGATTCCATAAAACCGGCTGCGCTCAGGCATCCACCGGAGTGGGCTTCAGACTTGGGAAGACGTCCTCGACCGCCTTGCCGGTCAACCGCATGAACAATGTGTCCGGGCAGATGTCGAGGCCGCCGGGCCACTCGATTCCGCCGCCCTCCTCGAGATGCACGGAATTGAACAGGTCGGAGTCGGCCCACGCAGTGAAGACTCCCTTGCCCGCCAGGTCGCTCAGGTCGATCTCCCCCTGCGTGCCGTCGGCGAAACGCAGCCAGACTCGATAGTTCTCCAACGGCCGGACGTCCACCACCTTGTTCATTTGCGTCCAGTATAGCGCCCGAACTCCTTGGCGACCGACTCAATCGTTGCGCGAGTGCGCGTAGAGAAGCGCTCGAATTCGTCTGATTGCAGAAGATCGCTGGCGTAGGTCGCCACGAGCTGGCCGTGGGGATTTGCGAAAGGTTGCACGCTGAAATTCTCCGGAATTGCCCCATGACGCTCGTCAAGGTGCTCGGCTGCCCCTCCGTTGCTTGGATGAGATGGACGCAGCCGAAGAATGGTTGATCCGGGTGTTGTATGTAATATCATACATGTGTATTATATATAAGACATCTGTTCCTAAGAGCAGACATGTGCGCTACCCCAAACATCCTCAGAACGAGCTCTTGCGGCCGCTGAACCAGATTCTCGGGACCCAGGCCAATGTCCGCCTCCTGCGAGCCTTGGCGCTTTCTGCGGTTTCGCTGACATCCGGTGAGCTCGCACACCGGGCCCAGCTCGGCCGCACGTCGATCTATCCAGCCCTCCGCGAGCTCGAGCGCGCCGGAGTGATCGAGTTCATCGGCGCCGGATCGCAACGTCAGGTGCAACTGCGTGAGCGGCATCCGTTAGCACGAGTACTGAAGGAACTGTTCCGAGCCGAGGCGCGCCGATTCGAGGAACTCATCGCCGCTTTGCGCGAGTTGCTTGCTGAACTGCCGTTCCGTCCAATGTCAGCCTGGGCCGACAAGAGAGGACAGGATGCTCAGAGCGAAGACACACTCAGCCTGTGCTTCGTTGCGCGACCGGAAGAACTGGAACAGTTGACGGACTATCTCAACGCGCGTCTTGCAAAGGTTGAACACGCATACGACATCCATGTTGTGGTCAACGGACTCACGCGAAGCGAACTTCAGGCGTTATACGGCCGACAGGGGAACACGCTCAGCGAGGTGACGTTGCTCGATGGAGTCCCGCCCGTTGCATTGTTGGAACCATCGCGGCGGGACGCGACCACGCCAACCCTCACGTCACACAATGAACACGATGCGCGCTCCCGCAGATTGGCCCTCGCGATCGCGACGAAGATCAAGAGAGACCCGGGACTGATCGACCTCGCGGAGGATCGCATCAAGCGTCGGGCCCGCAAAGCCAGCCCTGGCGAAAGACGCGAGTTGGCGGAGTGGATGCGTGTCCTTTCGACAATGTCACCTGCGCGACTTCGAAGGTTTCTCCTCGAAGACAGCGAGCGGGCAATCAGACTCCGTCAATCACTCCCGGCGTTGATTCTTCTCTCGCCCGCGGAAAGAGACGCAGTCATCCGGAGCCACACGGACCTAGATGTGATAGCGGCCGTGACGCGGCGATGACCAGGGCGGAGTTAGAACATGCCATACGCGCCGCATGTGACGTCGCGGGCGATGACCAAGTCTACGTGTTTGGCTCGCAAGCGATTCTCGGACAGTATCCTGATGCTCCCGAGACGCTGCGACAGTCCGCCGAGGCCGACATCGCGCCGGTCACAGCCGTCGATATGGTGGATGTGATTGATGCTCAACTCGGAGAGCTATCGCCTTTCCACGCTGCATTTGGATTCTACGTCCACGGTGTATCAATTGGCGCCGCTGTTCTGCCTGAGGGGTGGCAGAAAAGGGCGATCGCAGTTCGCAACGACAACACTCGCAACAGCACAGGATGGTGTGTCGAGGCCCACGACCTCGCGGTAAGCAAACTCGTGGCTTTTCGCGACAAGGATAAGAGCTTCGTCAGGGTACTGATTCTCGAACACCTCATCAAGCCGAACGAGCTGCTTCTCAGGCTCCGACAACTTCCGAAGCACCAGAGAGTGACGGCAGAACTATCGGAATTGATTGAAGCGTGGATCAAAGGAGTCCTGAAGGATATCGGCCGACGTACATAAGCGGCGACGCAAGGGCCAAGTGCGGAGCGATCGACCTGCGAACATTTCTGATGCTGCACCTTGCCTCGACATCCAACCGTCAAGGCATCGGTCCGCAGCGGGTCGAAAGCAGCGCCGCCGTGGGGTCGTGCCGTGCCGACTGGGAATGTTGGTACCGGTACGGGGATTCGAACCCCGGTCCCGTGGCTGAGAACCACGTGTCCTGACCCCTAGACGATACCGGCCCTGGAGATGGTGCAGGCCGGCGGGTCCGGAAGGACCCGCCCTACGTGCGACTACGTGCGACCGCAGCGGGAACGAACGTCCTCATGTTACCGAATGGCCGGGAGCAGGTAAAGGCCCGGCCGCCCCGCCTTCAGTATGATGTGGTGATGCGCGGGCCGCTGAAGTTCTTCCTCGTCCTCCTCGTCCTCGCGCTCGCCGGCGGCGCGGCCGCCTGGCTCTGGTCGTCCCGGGCGGAAGGACCCCGCATCGACCTCCGCCAGCCCGACCGGTTCATCGGCCAGGCGACGCCGCTCGACCTCAGGGTCGAGGCGCCGGGCGGCCGGTTCGCCCGCGTCGACGTCACGCTCGAGCAGGGGGATCGCAGCTTCCCGATCTTCACGCTCGCCCAGCCGGCGCAGGGCGAGGTGCGCCAGGAGAGCGCCGAACGCCTCTTCATCATGCGGAAGGTCGGCAGCCGCGAGATCCCGGAGCTGCGGCCGGGGCCCGCCCGCCTCGTCGTGCGCGCGGCGCGTCCGCTGCTCTTCGGCCTGCGCCAGGCCGAGTCGTCTGTGACGCGCGAGCTGGAGGTCCGGCTCGAGCCGCCCCGCGTGGCCGTGCTCTCCACGCTCCACTACGTCAATCACGGCGGCGCCGAGTTCGTCGTCTACCGCGCGACGCCGGCCGACGTCGAATCGGGCGTGCGCGTGGGCGACCGGACGTACCCGGGCGTCCCGGCGTCGGGCGCCGGCATGGCCGCCGACGCGTCGACGAAGGTGGCGTTCTTCGCGCTGCTGCACGATCAGGATCTCGACACGCCAATCTCGCTCTATGCCCGGGACGCGGCGGGCAACGAGGCGGCCGCGCCGCTCGAGCACCGGGCGTTTCCCAAGCCGTTCGCCCGCAGCCGCATCGAAATCGACGATCGGTTCCTGCGCCAGGTGGTCCCGGCGATCGCGGCCACGACGCCGGACATGGGACTCTCGACGGCGCCAGACGATCTGCTGATGTCGTTTCTCCGGATCAACGGCGAGCTCCGCATGCGCAACGGCCGGATGGTGGCGGAACTGGCGCGAAAGACGGCGCCCCAGATGCTCTGGACGGATGCGTTCCAGCCGTTGGCCAACGCCGCCGTCGAGGCGCGGTTCGCCGACAACCGGACCTACTTCCACCAGGGCAAGGAGATCGACCGCCAGGTCCACCTCGGCTTCGACCTGGCGGTGACCGAGCGCATCCCGGTGCTCGCGGCGCACAACGGCGTCGTCGTGCACGCCGGCGACCTCGGGATCTACGGCAACACCGTCGTCGTCGACCACGGGCTCGGCGTGCAGTCGCTCTACGCGCACCTGTCCTCGATCGGGGTGAAGACCGGCGACCGCGTGGAGAAGGGGCGCCCGATCGGGCGCAGCGGGATGACCGGCCTCGCCGCCGGCGATCACCTGCACTTCACGATGCTCGTGGGCGGCCATCCGGTCAGTCCGGTCGAATGGTGGGATCCAAAGTGGATGCAGGACCGCGTACTCCGGAAGATCGCGGAAACCGGCGCCTCCGGCCGTGCCGCCGGCGGAGGCGGGGGCGTGGGATAATGGACGGTCGGAGAGAGGGCGAATGAGGCGACATGCGACGGTTCTTGGTCTGGCAGTGCTGCTCGGAAGTCTCGCCGCCGCCTGCGGCGGCGGATCGCAGGAGGCGCAGGC
>MELF01000020.1:147741-187657 GCA_001767525.1 Acidobacteria bacterium RIFCSPLOWO2_12_FULL_68_19
GAGAACCCGGTGGATCCCGCCACGGCGGGCAGTGTCGCCGGCCGCGTCACCTTCGAAGGCACACCGCGAACGCTCCCGCCGATGAAGATGGATTCCGATCCCAACTGCGCGGCGCAGGCGCCGACCGCCCCGGACGAGTCGGTGGTCGTGGGCGGCGGCGGCGCGCTCCAGAACGTGTTCGTCTACGTGAAGGACGGACTGGGCACTCTCCGGTTCCCGGTGCCGGCGGCGGCGGTGGTGCTCGATCAGAAGGGATGCCGCTACGTGCCGCACGTGCTCGGCGTGCAGGTCGGCCAGGGGGTCGAGGTGCTCAACAGCGACCCGACGCTGCACAACGTGCACGCCGCGCCGGCGTCCAACAGCGAGTTCAACACCGGCCAGCCGATTCAAGGCATGAAGCATACCCACCGGTTCAGCACCCGTGAAGTGATGGTGCCGTTCAAGTGCGACGTGCATCCGTGGATGCACGCCTGGGTCGGCGTGCTCGACCACCCGTTCTTCGCGGTCAGCGGCGCCGACGGCAGCTTCCAGTTGACGGGACTGCCACCGGGCACCTACACAATCGAGGCGTGGCACGAGACGCTCGGCACCCAGACGCAGACGGTCACGATCGGCGCGAAAGAAACGGGCAACGTCGCGTTTTCGTTCAAGTCGACCACCTAGGCACGAGGGACGATGCTGCATCTCTTTGCGGCGTTCGTGGCGGCCGCCACCGCCTTGCTCATCTTCGCGGGCGGCCTCGTCACCAGCACCGGCTCGGGTCTGTCGGTCCCCGACTGGCCGACGACCTACGGCTGGTCGATGTTCACGTTCCCGATCGACAAGTGGGTTGGCGGCATCTTCTACGAGCACAGCCACCGGCTGATTGCGAGCACGGTCGGCATGCTCATCATCGTGCTCGCCGTCTGGCTCCGGCGCGCGGAGGAGCGGCGATGGGTGCGCCGGCTCGGGTACGTGGCGCTCGCGGCCGTGGTGACGCAGGGCATCCTCGGCGGCATTACCGTGCTCTGGTTCCTGCCCGATCCGATCTCGATCGCCCACGCGAGCCTCGCGCAGGTGGTCTTCTGCCTGACCGTGACGATCGCGCTCGTCACCTCGCCCGGCTGGCAGCGCGGCGCCGCCTCCTCCGATCGGAGGCTGCAGGCGATCGCCGCGGCGGCCACCGGCGCCGTCTACCTGCAGATCATCCTCGGCGCGACGATGCGGCATATCGGCGCGGGGCTGGCGATTCCGGACTTTCCGCTCGCGTTCGGACGGCTCGTGCCGCCCGTCTGGACCGCGAAGATTGCCACGCACTATGCGCACCGGGTGGGGGCGCTCGCCGTCACGACGCTCGCCATCGCCACGGTGAGCCACGTACTCCATCACCACCGCGCGCGGGGGGAGCTGCGGCGGCCGTCGCTGCTGCTGCTCCTGCTGCTGGCCGTGCAGATCACGCTCGGCGCGCTGACCGTGCTGAGCGGCAAACAGCACGTGATCAATTCCCTGCACGTGGTGACGGGAGCATTCGTGCTCGGCACCTCGCTGGTGCTGACGCTACGGGCGTACCGGCCGCAATTCGGGTTTGAGGACGTGAGATCCGGAGTGCGAACCCCGCGAGCTGGGACCCACCTGGTCCCGGATCCCGGATCCCGGATCCCGTCTCCGGGAGGCGCCGGCGCATGAAGCCCGCTCCTCACGCCGCGACGGCCGGCCCGGTGTCCACCCCCGCCTCGTGGGATGCCTCCTCGGTCAGGCTCGCGTCGCGGGCGGGCGATTTCCTCGCATTGACCAAGCCGCGGCTCAACCTGCTCGTGCTCGTCACGGCGGCGGCCGGCCTGTATCTGGCGGCGCCCGAGGGTCTTCCAACGTCAATCCTGGTTCACACGCTCGTCGGCACGGCGCTCGTCGCCGGCGGCGCCGCCGCGCTCAACCAGGTGTGGGAGCGCGACAGCGACGCGCTCATGGCGCGCACGCGCGCGCGGCCGGTGCCGAGCGGCCGCGTCCGGCCCGCCGAGGGCTTGCGCTTCGCCCTCATCCTGTCGGCAGCCGGACTCGTGGAGCTGGCCGCGGGCGTCAACGCGCTGTGCGCGTCGGTGGCCGCGCTCACGCTCGTCACCTACATCCTTGCCTACACGCCGCTCAAGCGCCGCACGTCGCTCTCGACCCTGGTCGGCGCGGTGCCGGGCGCGCTGCCGGCGCTCATCGGCTGGACGGCGGCGGGAGGCGGCCTCACGTTGCCGGGCCTCGTGCTCTTCGGCATCGTGTTCCTGTGGCAGATGCCGCACTTCCTGTCCATCGCCTGGCTCTACCGGCACGAGTACGCCGCCGCCGGCGTCCCGCTCCTGCCGGTCGTCGACCCCGACGGACGCCGCACCGGGCGCCAGGTGCTGCTCTACGCGGCGGCGCTCTGGCCGATGAGCCTGATGCCGACGCTCGTCGGCCTGACCGGCGGCTTCTACGTCGTGCTGGCGATGCTGCTCGGCAGCGTGCTGGTGGGGCTGGCCGTCCAGTTCGCCCGCGAGCGTTCCACCGCCGCCGCGCGGCGGCTGTTCCTGTACTCGATCACGTATCTGCCGCTGCTCTGGGGCGCGCTCGTGGCCGACCGGCTCTGGATTTGAGTGGAGATTGCCGATCTCCCGGCCCTCAACGCCATCCTGAACGGAACGGCCGCGGCGTTCCTGACGACCGGGTACGTGCTGATTCGCCGCGGCCGGGTCGAGCCGCACAAGCGCTGCATGCTTGCGGCGCTCCTCACCTCGGCGCTCTTCCTCGTCTCCTACGTCGTCTACCACGCGAACGCCGGATCGCGCCCGTTTCCGGGTGAGGGGCCGATCCGGGTCGTCTACTTCGGGATTCTCGTCACGCACGTGACGCTCGCCGCGGTGATCCTGCCGCTCGCGCTCACCACGGCCGCCCGCGGGCTGGCGGCGCGGTACGACCGGCACGTGCGGATCGCGCGCTGGACGCTGCCGCTCTGGATCTACGTGTCGGTCACCGGCGTCCTCATCTACCTGATGCTCTACCAGCTGTACTAGACGAGATCGCGCAGGGCGAGATCCTCGCTGGTCCCACAGGTCAGGTGCGTTGACACAGCGCTGCGGGTGCTGTCGGCGGGTTGCCCACGCCGATCGCGGCCCCGATGCGGCCGGGCGGGGGGGCGCGTCAGTCGCCGTCCTTGCCGTGGAACCGCGAGTACTCCTCGAGATAGGTGAGCGACTCCATGGAGCTCATGCGGTCGAAGAAGAGCACGCCGTCGAGATGGTCGGCCTCGTGCTGCGCCACGCGCGCGGGAAAGTCCCTGAGCCGCAGCTCGACCGCGCGCCCATCCCGGTCGAGCGCCTTCAGGGTGACGTCGGTGAAGCGCGGCACCAGCCCGCGGATGTCGGGAATGCTCAGGCATCCCTCCCATCCTTCTCCCTTCACGGTGGTGTTGGGCACGATCTCGGGGTTGACGACGACGGTCGCCCGGGCCGAGGCGGCGGGCTCTTCCTCCAGCAGCGCGACGAAGAGCCGGACGCTCTCGTGCACCTGCGGAGCCGCCAGTCCGACGCCGGCGTACTCGTGCATCGTTTCGAGCAGGTCGTCGATGAGCCCTTGAAAGGCGGGCGAGAGCAGCTCGGACTTCTCGAGAGGGCGGCTGCGCTGCCGGAGCACCGGGTGCCCCATGCGCGCGACTTTCAGAATCGACATGATCAACGATTATAGAGTGGCGGTGGACCCGCACGATCCTCACACGCCGTTCCGGTTCTGTCCCATGTGCGGCGGCACGCTCGAGTCGCGCCTGCTGAAGAACGGCGATCCACCCCGGCTCGTCTGCACCGCCTGCGGCTTCGTGTTCTATCTCGATCCGAAGCTCGCCGTCGGCACCATCATCACGGCGGAGCGCAGCCGGGTCGTGCTGGTGAAACGGGCCATCGGCCCCGGCTACGGCAAGTGGGTCTTCCCGGGCGGGTACGTGGATCGCGGCGAGGAGATTCGCGCCGCCGCGGTGCGCGAGGCGCGGGAGGAAACGGGCCTCGACGTGCAGATCGACCGCCTCGTGAACATCTACTCGTACCCGGGACGCGTGCCGGTCATCGTCGTCTACGCGGCGACGGCCGTCGGCGGCTCTCTGGAATGTGACGATGAGGGACTCGACGTGCGCCTCTTCGAGCCCGAGGCGATTCCGTGGGACGCGCTGGCGTTCCGCAGCACCCACGAGGCGCTGCGGGAGTTCCTCACGCGACGGTGATGTCGCTCGTCAGATAGACGTCCTGGATCGCGTTCAGGAGCGCGACCCCGTCCTCGAGGGGCCGCTGGAACGCCTTGCGGCCGGAGATGAGGCCCATGCCGCCCGCCCGCTTGTTGATGACGGCGGTCTTCACCGCCTCCTTCATGTCGCTCTCCCCCGCCGACGCGCCGCCCGAGTTGATGAGGCCCGCGCGCCCCATGTAGCAGTTGGCCACCTGATACCGGGTCATGTCGATCGGATGGTCGGAGGTGAGATCGGAATACACCTTCTTGTGCGTCTTGCCGAAGCCGAGCGCGTCGAATCCGCTGCGGCTGGTCTCGGGCAGCTTCTGCTTGATGATGTCCGCTTCGATGGTGACGCCGAGGTGGTTCGCCTGTCCCGTGAGATCGGCGGCAAGATGATAGTCCGCCTCCTTCGTCTTGAACGCCGGATTCCGCAGGTAGCACCAGAGCACCGTGAACATGCCGAGCTCGTGCGCCTGCTGGAACCACTCGGTGACTTCCTGGAGCTGACGCTTCGATTCCTCCGAACCGAAGTAGATCGTCGCGCCGACGCCCGCGGCGCCCATGTCGAACGCCTGCTCGACGGCGGCGAACCGGATCTGGTCGTACGAATTGGGATACGAGATGAACTCGTTGTGGTTGAGCTTCAGGATGAACGGAATCCTGTGCGCGTAGCGCCGGGCCGTTGCGCCGAGCACGCCGAGCGTGGAGGCCACGGCGTTGCACCCGCCCTCAATCGCCAGCTTGACGATGTTCTCGGGGTCGAAGTACGCCGGGTTCGGCGCGAACGACGCGCCGGCGGAATGCTCGATCCCCTGATCGACCGGCAGGATCGACACGTACCCGGTGCCGGCGAGCCGGCCGCTGCCGAAGAGCCGCTGCAGGCTGGTCAGCACGCGCGGCGACCGGTCCGACGGCGCGAACACGCGGTCGACGAAATCGGGGCCCGGCAGGTGGAGGCTCTGCTTCGAGATCGTCCTGCACTCGTGCCGGAGGAGAGCGGCGTCCCCGGCGAGGATGGCTTCGATCCGGGCGAGGGCGGACACGCTGCGATCGATCCCGGTTACTGTGGCCATGTCGACCTCCCGTTCACCACCTTCGATCCTAACAGAGGAAATTGGAAATCTTCCACCGCCGCCTCGCGCACCGCGCCCTCGACGAGGGCCTCGATCGGGAGCGCCGTCTCGGCCGCTTCGATCTGCGGCAGCCGGGCGCGCGTCTGCGGGTTGCGCGGCGTGAACAGCGTGCAGCAGTCCTGGTCCGGAACGATCGAAATCGGGTAGGTGCCGATGCGGATGGCCTCGGCCGTGATCTCCTCCTTGTCCATGCCGATGAGCGGCCTGAACAGCGGCAGCGACGCCACGCGGCCGATCACGGCGAGGTTCTCCAGCGTCTGCGACGCCACCTGCCCGACCACCTCGCCGGTCACGAGCGCCTGCGCGCCCGCCGCGCGGGCGATCCGCTCGGCAATCCGCAGCATCAGGCGCCGGTAGACGACCACGCGCATCGGCCCGGGCACCGCGAGCACGACCTGCTGCTGGATTTCGCCGAAGGCGACCACGTGCAGCCGCGACCGCTGCTGCCACGTCGTCAGCAGCGCCGCCAGTTCGCGCGCCTTCTCCTGCGACGCGCGCGACAGGATCGGGTAGCTGTGGAAGTGCACGAACGTCACCGTGCATCCGCGCTTCATCAGCCGGTAGGCCGCGACCGGCGAGTCGATGCCGCCCGAGAGCAGGCAGACCACCTTCCCGGCCGTGCCGGTCGGCAGCCCGCCGGGGCCGCGCTCCTTGCCGAAGGAGTAGAACGCCTCGTCCGAGAGCAGCTCGACGTGGACCACGAGCTCGGCGTGCTCGAGATCGACCTTCCAGCCGCGTGCCGCCTTGATGCGGCCGCCCACCTCGCGCTCGACCTGCGGCGAGGTCAGGGGAAACCGCTTGTCGGCCCTGCGGGCCGACACCCGGAAGCTGCCGCACGCGCGCCCCTCGAGATCGCCGAGGATCGCCGCGGCGAGCGCCTCCAGGTCGAGCCCCGTGCGCGCGGCGTACGAGAAGGTGGCCACGCCGAAGGTCCGCCGGATGCGCTCGCCCACCGCCTCGCGCGTGGCGTTGGGCCCCAGCACGACCTCGATCCGCCCCATCAGGGGCCGCACCGCCCGGACGTCGAGGTCCGCGAGCGCCCGGCGCAGATTGCGGACGAGCCGTCCCATGAACCAGGGGCGATTCTTTCCCTTGAGCGCGATCTCCTGGTAATGGACGATGACGGAGCTCACGGTCCTACCATTCGATCTCCGGCGCGCCCGCCCGGCGATTCACGACGCGCGCCATGACGAAGAGGAGATCGGACAGACGGTTCAGGTAGGCGATGAGGATCGGCTCCACCGCGCCGGCGCCGAGGCCGACGACGCGCCGCTCGGCCCTGCGGCAGACGGTGCGCGCCAGGTGCAGCAGGGCGCCGGCCGCACAGCCGCCCGGCAGGATGAACCGCCGGAGCGAGGGGAGCTCGCCCTCGAGGTCGTCGATGACCTGCTCCAGCCATTCGACGTCGGCCTCCGCCACCGCCGCCTTCTTCACGCGGCCGGCAATGCGCGCGGAGGGGTCCGCCAACCGCGCGCCGAGCGCGAACAGTTCCTTCTGAATCCCTTCGAGCGCCGCGCCAATGTCGGGGCCGACGCCGGCCGCCCTCACGGCGCCAAGACAGGCGTTGAGCTCGTCGATGTCGCCGTACGCCTCGACGCGCGGATCGGCCTTCGACACGCGCGTGTTGTCGAAGAGCGACGTCTCGCCGCCGTCGCCGGTCTTGGTGTAGATCTTCACCCTTCGAGAATCTCAGGGTGCCCCGAGTGGAGTCGAGGGGCACCCGTGGAATTATAGGTGTGGATGTCGCCTCGTCCTCTGCCCGACGCGGCCGCCCGGCGCCGTTTCCGCCGGGCGCTCCTTGCGTGGTACGGCGCCAACGGCCGCGACCTGCCGTGGCGCCGCACCTCCGACCCGTACCACATCCTCGTCTCCGAGGTCATGCTGCAGCAGACGCAGGTCGACCGCGTCCTGCCGAAGTACCACGAGTGGCTGGAGAAGTACCCGTCGCTCGGCGCGCTGGCGTCGGCGCCGGAATCCGACGTCGACCGCACGTGGCGTCCGCTCGGCTACAACATCAGGCCGCGCCGGCTGCACGCCATCGCGCGCGAGGCGGTCGAGCGCTACGGCGGCCGCCTGCCGTCCGACGAAGCGACGCTGCTCTCGTTCAAGGGCATCGGCGCCTACACGGCCGGCGCCATCCGGAGCTTCGCGTTCGGCCAGCGCGCGGCCATCCTCGACACCAACGTCGCCCGGGTGCTCTTCCGCGTGTTCGTCGGCCGCGGCGACGCGAGGGCGCACGCCACGCGCAAGCACCTCTGGGCCGTCTCCGAGGCGCTGGTGCCGCGCAAGCGCGTCTTCGACTTCAATCAGGCGCTGATGGATCTGGGCGCGATGGTGTGCGTCGCCCGCACCCCTCGGTGCCTCGTCTGCCCGATGAAGAACCTGTGCCGCACCTACGGCCGGCATGCGCGTGCTCGCCGAGCGGGTGCGGGCGGCGTTCGACGCTCCCGCCGACGCCGCGTGAGGGTCGTCGTTGCCGCCGTCATCGAAAAGGGCGACCGCTTTCTCTTGACGCGCCGGCAGCCGGGCGTGCACCTGGCCGGGCTGTGGGAGTTCCCGGGCGGAAAGATCCATTCCGGGGAGAGCCACGGCGCGGCGCTCGCGCGCGAGCTGCGCGAGGAGCTCGGCGTCAATGCGGACGTCGGAGAGCTGGTGTACGAGACCACCCACTCGTATCCCGACCTCGCCGTGGCGTTGCACTTCTACCGCTGCCGCCTGCTGGGACGTCCCCGTCCGCTGCTCGGACAGGAGATGCGCTGGGTCCGGCGGGCGGAACTGCGATCGCTCGGATTCCCGCCCGCCGACACGGAGCTCATCGACCGTCTATCGGGAATCGACTGACCTCTGCCGCGGCACGGCCTGCCGGCGTGTCGATCTCGACGCGCGTTCCGGGCTCGACGAAATCCCGCTGGACGTAGCCCATCGCAATCGAGCCGAGCCGCGGTGAGCGTCCTGCGCTCGTGACCGCGCCGATGTCGCGGCCGGCGGCGAAGACCTTCGCGCCGCGCGCCGGCGTGTCGCCATCGACGCGAAGGCCGACGAGCTTGCGCGCGACGCGGCCGTGGCCGCGGTGCAGGACGCGGACGATGACTTCCTGCCCCACGTAGCATCCCTTCGAGAACGAGATCGCCCGGTCCTCGATCCCGGCCTCCAGTGGAATCGTGTCGTCCGTCATGTCGATGCCGAACACCGGGTAGCCGGCCTCCACGCGGGCGGCCTCGATGGCCGCCGGATCCGCCGCCACCGCGCCGGCAGCCTCGAGCCTGGCGTGAAGGTCCGCGGCGCGGGCCGGGGCGACGTAGATGCCAAAACCGGGGACGCCGAGCTGATCCACCCGCGCCACCATGGCCGGCGTACCGTCGAGCTCCATCCGCGCGTGCCGGTACGCGCCCCACGAGGCAAGGCCCGTCGCGCCGCGCAGGACGCGCTCGACCGTTGAGGCGGCGGCCGGACCGTGGATCCAGAGCGCCGCCAGCGTGGCCGAGAGGTCCCTCAGTTGCACCTCTTCGCCGAACAGACAGTGGTCGAGCCGCTCCAGCGTGGCCGAGGCGAGCTCCGACGGCACGTCGAGCAGGATCGTGTCACCCGTCTCGAACACGTGCAGGTCCGCGATCATGCGCCCCTGCGGCGTGAGCCAGGCGGCATAGCAGCCCTGGCCCGGGGCCAGTGCCTTGATGTCGTTGGTCAGCAGGCCGTGCAGGAAGCCGGCCCGGTCCCGGCCGCCGACGCCCAGCGGGGCCCTGGGCGCAACGGCGCCGATCGCCGCGTGTTCCTCGAGGGCGCGATATGATTCGTTCAATGCCTGGTCGCTATTGTATCTGGGCGATTTGGCTGCTCATGGCGGTGCCGTTGGCCGCCGCGCCCTCGCAGGGCGACACGGCACAGCAGCCGCCACCGTCGACCACACGCGGGTACACCGTCTTTCTCGGCGGCGCTGTCGTCGGCCGCGAAGAGCTCACCGTCCTGACGACCGCAGACGGCCTCGACATCATCGGCAAGGGCCGGCTCTCCGGCTCGCAGGATCTCGTGATCAATCGCGCCGAGGTGCGCTACCGCCCCGACTGGACCCCGGAGGTCTACGAGCTCGAAGCGTCGGTCAACGGCGGCGACACGCTGCTCTATACGTCGTTTGCCGGCACGACGGCGGTCACCAAGGGCGTGGACGCGGGACAGCAGGTCGCGCACACCGATACGGTGCCGCCGCAGCCGGTGGTCCTGCCGAACGTCTTCTTCGGCGCCTACGAGGCGCTGACGCGGCGTCTTGCCTCCGGCGCCCCCGCCCAGGAGCTGAACGTGTTCGTCGGGTTCGGCGCGCAGGGATCGCTGCGGCTGCTCAGCACGGCGGCGGAGCTGGTGCAGATCGGCACGTCGACGCTGAACGTCCGCCGGTACGCGCTGGCGTACGCCGGGCCGCGCGGCGCCGCGACGGTCCACGTCTACGCCGACGACGCCGGGTCGCTGCTTCGCGTCAGCATCCCGGCGCAGCGCATCGACATCATGCGCGACGATCTCGCGGCGGCCACCTCGCGAACCGTCGTCTATTCGAATCCGACCGACGAAGCGGTCGTCATTGCCGGCGCGGGCTTCAACCTCGGCGCCACCCTCACGTGGCCCGCCTCGGCGAGGGGCTCCGGCGAGGCGGCCTCGGCGAAGGCCGCTGCCACGCGGCTGCCCGCCGTGGTGCTGCTTGCGGGCACCGCCGCCAACGAGCGCGACGGCGTGGTCGCGGGGGTACCCATTCTGGGGCAGCTGGCCGGCGCGCTCGCCGACGCCGGCTTCATCGGTGTCCGCTACGACAAACGCGGCCACGGCCAGAGCGGCGGACGCGCCGAATCGGCGTCGCTCGGCGATCATGCCGACGACGCGCTCGCCGTGGTGCGCTGGCTGTCGAACCGGCGCGACGTCGATCGCGAGCGCATCGCCCTGGTCGGCCACAACGAAGGCGCCTGGACGGCGCTGCTCGCCGCCGCGCGCGAGCGGCGCATCGCCGGCGTTGCCGCGATCGCGGCGCCCTCGGCCACCGGGTCGGAGCGCGTGCTCGAGCAGCAGCGCCACGTGCTGGAACAGATGAAGGTCGCTCCCGCCGAGCGCGTGGCGAAGATCGAGCTGCAGGAGCGCATCAACACCGCCGTCATGACGGGGCGCGGGTGGGACTCCGTGCCGGCCGACCTGCGGAAGCAGGCCGACACGCCGTGGTTCCAGAGCTTCCTCGGCTTCAACCCGGCGCGCGCCCTCGAGGACGTCCGACAGCCGCTCCTCTTCATCCACGGCGAACTCGACGACGAGGTGCCGATCCTGCACCTCGATCGGCTTGGCGAGCTGGCGCGCAAGGCAGGCCGATCGCGATCGGTGGCTGTCGTCGCGGTGCGCGGCGTCAATCATCTCCTGGTGCCGGCCTCCACCGGCGAGGTCAGTGAATACGCGTCGCTGAAGGATCGACACGTCAGCGCGGAAGTGACGAGCGCCATCCGCGAGTGGCTGACGAAGACGTTCGCCCCGGGCCGCTGATCCTCGTATCACGGCCTGGAATCCTGAAGACCCATGCAGCACAGGAGCGTGCGAGTCCCCGACCTGAAGGCGCGCAAGCAGCGCGGCGAGAAGATCGTCATGCTCACGGCGTACGACGCGACGATGGCGCGCCTGCTGGACAGGGCCGGCGTGGACGGCCTGCTCGTCGGCGACACGGTCGGCATGGTGGTCCTCGGGTACGAGAACACGCTCCGCGTGACGCTCGACGACATCCTCCACCACACCCGCGCCGTCTCGCGCGGCGCCACGCGGGCGCTCGTGGTGGCGGACATGCCGTTTCTCACGTACCAGGTCACGCCGGCCGAGGCGGTGCGGCACGCCGGCCGGCTGCTGCAGGACGGGGGCGCCGCGGCGGTCAAGCTGGAAGGCGGGCGTCCGGTAATCGACGCCGTCAAGCGGCTCGTCGACGTCGGCATCCCGGTGATGGGCCACCTCGGACTGCAGCCGCAATCGGTGCATCAAGTCGGGGGATTTCTCCGTCAGGCGACATGCCGCGACGAGGCGGACGCGCTCGTGGCCGACGCGCACGCGCTCGAAGCGGCTGGCGCGTTCGCGCTCGTGCTCGAGGCCGTGCCGCACCACGTCGCACGGACGGTCACGGCGGAAATCGGCATCCCCACGATCGGCATCGGTGCCGGGCCCGATTGCGACGGCCAGATTCTCGTCAGCCACGACATGCTCGGCCTGTTCGACGGATTCGTGCCTCCGTTCGTCCACCAGTACGCGCACCTGGCCGACACCATCGTCGCCGCCACCCAGGCCTACGCCGACGACGTACGGGAAGGGCGCTACCCGAAGGCCGCGCCCGAGGCCACGGCCACGCGGGGGACCTGACGCGGCCATGGACGTGATTGACGCGGTCGCGCCGCTGCGGGATCGCGTGGCGGCCGCCCGCCGGGCGAGCCGGCGCGTGGGGTTCGTTCCAACCATGGGCGCGCTGCACCTCGGGCACGCGCGCCTCATCGAGCGCGCCCGGCGCGAGTGCGACTGCGTGGTCGTCAGCATCTTCGTCAACCCGCTGCAGTTCGACCGGCCGGAGGACCTCCGGCACTATCCGCGAACGCTGCCGGCCGATTTCGAGATGTGCGCCAGGCTCGGCGTCGACGTGGCGTTCGCGCCAGGGACCGCCGAGATGTATCCGGCCGATCCCTCGTGCACGATCCAGGTGGGACGGGTCGCCAGCCATCTGTGCGGGCGGCATCGGCCGGGCCACTTCGCCGGCGTGGCCACCGTGGTGATGAAGCTCTTTCAGATCGTGCAGCCCGATCGGGCGTACTTCGGCGAGAAGGACGCGCAACAGCTCGCCGTCATCCGGCACCTCGTGCGCGACTTCAACGTTCCGGTGCAGGTCGAAGCGGTGGCGACCGTCCGCGAGCCCGACGGCCTGGCCCTGAGCTCACGGAACCAGCGGCTGAACGCGGAGGAACGACGGCTCGCTCCCGCCCTGTATCGCGCGCTGTGCGAAGCCCGGCGGTCGGTCGCCGAGGGCACGACCGATCCCGAGCCGGTGCGGCGGGCCGCCGTCGCGGCGGTGCCGCGGCACGAAGGGCTGCGGCTCGAGTACCTGGAGCTGGTCGAGCCGGATACCATGCAGCCGGTCGAGAGCATCGACGGTCCGGTGCTGGCCGCCGGCGCACTCTGGGTGGGCTCGACACGGCTCATCGACAATCTGACGTGCGACCCGCCCGGGACAGGTGCTCCAGCCGGGCCTGTGAGAGAGTAAGACGACGTCATGAAATCGACGGTGCCGGCGATGCTCGCGGTCGTCCTGCTCGCAGGGGCGGCGGCGGTGGGACAGACAGCGCTGCCCGGCAAGGGCCTCACCGAAGTCGAAGGGCTGAAGGTCGGCCACTTCACGCTGCCCGAGCGGCCGACCGGCTGCACCGTCGTCCTGGTCGACGGCCCTGGCGCGACCGGCGGCGTCTCGCAGCGGGGCGGCGCGCCCGGTACCCGCGAAACCGACCTGCTCAATCCCGGCACTCTCGTCGATACGGTCAATGCCGTCGTCCTCGCCGGCGGCAGCGCCTTCGGCCTCGATGCCGCGCAAGGCGTGGTCCGCTATCTCGAGGAGCGCGGCGTCGGCTACAAGACCAGTGCCGGGGTGGTCCCGATTGTCCCGGCGGCCATCCTCTTCGACCTCGGATTCGGCGGCGATCCGAAGATCAGGCCGACCGCCGAGTGCGGGTATCGCGCCGCCGCGGCGGCGAGCGACGGCGCCGTGGCCGAAGGAAACGTCGGCGCCGGGGCGGGCGCGACGGTCGGGAAGATGGGCGGAATCGCCGAGCAGCCCGGTCGTCCACCGGGCCGCAGACTGCCGATGAAGGCGGGAATCGGTTCGGCCGCCGTGCGGCTGCCGAACGGCCTGGTCGTCGGCGCGATTGCGGCGGTCAATGCCGCCGGCGACGTCGTCGATCCGGAGAGCGGCCGGGTGGTGGCGGGCACGCGAAATCCCGACGGCTCACTGGCCGACATCAGACGGCTGCTCCGATCCGGCGCGCTCACCGAACGGCCGCGTCCGGGGGAGAACACGACCATCGCCGTGGTGGCGACCAACGCGCGCCTCACCAAGGAACAGGCGCATCGTGTCGCGCTCATGGCCGACGACGGCCTGGCGCGCGCGATCGTGCCGTCGCACACGGTCGGCGACGGCGACACCGTGTTCGCGCTGGCGACCGGGCGCTGGTCCGGCCAGGCCGACACGAGCATCGTTGGCGCGCTCGCCGCCGAGGCGCTGGCGGACGCGATCGTGCGCGCGGCGACGCAGGCCTCGAGCCTCGGCGGCCTGCCGGCGGCGCGCGCGCTGGGCACGGTGCCTCCCCGCTTCAGGTGATGCGCCCTCCCGTTTGAGCATCCACCTCGCCTTCCTCGTCGTCTACTCCGTTGGCGTGGTCGCCCTCGGGCTGTGGACGTCACGCCTCGTCCGCACGAGCGACGACTTCTTCGTGGCGGGCCGATCGCTCGGGCCGGGACTGCTGCTGGCGTCGATGCTCGCGGCCAACATCGGATCGGGCGCCACGGTCGGCGTGGCCGGGCTCGCCTACCGCGACGGCCTCAGCGCGTGGTGGTGGAGCGGCTCGGCCGGCCTGGCGTCGCTCGTCCTCGCCTTCTGGGTCGGTCCACGGCTCTGGACGCTCGCACATCGACACGGCTTCTTCACCACCGGCGACTTCCTGGAGTTCCGCTACGGCGCGGGCGTGCGCGGCCTCATCACGGGCCTGATTCTGCTGGGATCGCTGGCGATTCTGGCCGGTCAGATCATCGCGGGCGCCGCGATTCTGAACGTCCTGACCGGTGCACCGCGATGGGTCGGGTCGCTCATCGGCGGCTCGATCATGACCGTCTATTTCGCCGCCGGCGGCCTGCTCGGCACCGCCATGGTCAACACGCTGCAGCTCGCGGTGATGCTCGCCGGCTTCCTGCTGGCGCTCCCGTTCGCCATCGGCAGCGTCGGCGGACTCGACCCGATGTTCGCGGCCGCGCCGGCGCATTTTGCCGACTTCGGATTCTCCTCGGGATCGGGGTCGGGGTGGACGCTGCTCTTCCTCATCGGCCCGGCGTTCATCGTCTCGCCTGGACTCATCCAGAAGTCGTACGGCGCCGCGAGCACCGGAGCGCTCCGGGCCGGCGTGGCGATGAACGCGGTCGCGCTCATGCTGTTCGCCTTCCTCCCGGTGCTGCTCGGCATCGCCGCGCGCGTGGCGGTGCCGGGCATCGACGACCCAAACCTGGTGCTGCCGACGCTGCTCCGCGAGCGGCTGCCCGCGTGGCTGGGCGCGCTGGCCATGGCGGCGGTGTTCTCCACCGAGGTGGACACGTGCGACGCCATCCTGTTCATGATCTCGACCTCGGCGTCGAAGGATCTCTACAAGCGGCACATGAACCCGGCGGCGACCGACGCCGAGCTGCTGCGCGTGGCGCGCCTGGCGGCGGTCGCCGGCGGCACGCTCGGCGTGCTGCTGTCGATCTACCTCGCCACCGTGATCGGCGCGCTGACGATCTTCTATTCGCTGCTCGGCGTCAGCCTGTTCGTTCCCGTGATCGGCGGCCTCGCCGTGAGGCGCGCCGGCTCGTCGGCGGCCATCGCCGCGATCGCCGCCGGCATGGCGGCGCTGCTCGCCGTGCGATTCGGCGCCGGCGCGGCCTATCCGTGGCTCGATCCGACGCTCGCCGGGCTGGTTGCCGCCGCGGCGGCATTTGCCGCGGCCATCCCGACGCGACGTCCCCAGGCCCGGTCCCGCAAAGAGGACCCGGCGATATAGCATTGACACTCAGATGAACACCTATCGCATCGCAGTCATTGCCGGAGACGGCATCGGACAGGAAGTCATCCCCGCCGGCATCGAGGTCATCACCGTTGCCGCGTCGCAGCACGAGTTCCGCTGCGAGTTCACCGAGTTCCCCTGGGGCTCCGAGTTCTACCTGCGCACCGGGCGCATGCTCGACGCCGACGCGATCGAGCAGCTCCTGAAGTTCGACGCGATCTACCTCGGCGCGATTGGCGATCCCCGGGTGCCCGATCACGTCTCGGCGCGCGAGCTGATCCTGCCGCTGCGGCAGCGGCTCCGCCAGTACGTGAACCTGCGCCCGATGCGCCTGCTGGCGGGCATCGCCTCGCCGCTCCGAGGCCGGACGGCGGCCGACATCGACATGGTGTGCGTCCGGGAGAACTCCGAAGGCGAGTACTGCGGCATCGGCGGGCGGCTGCACTCCGGCACCCCGGACGAGCTCGCGCAGCAGACCGGAATCTTCACGCGGCGCGGGATCGAGCGCATCGCCAGGTACGCCTTCACGCTGGCGCGAACGCGGCCGCGGAAGCTCGTGGCCAGCGCCACGAAATCGAACGCGCTGCAGCACGCGATGGTCATGTGGGACGAGGTGGTGGCCGAGGTGGCGGCCGATTTTCCGGACGTGACGTACCGGAAGTACCACGTCGACGCGATGGCGGCCCGGATGATCACCCACCCGCAGACGCTCGACGTCATCGTCGCCTCCAACCTGTTCGGCGACATCCTGACCGACATCGGCTCGGCGATCTCCGGCAGCCTGGGGGTCGGACCGAGCGGCAACATCAACCCCGACCGCACGACGCCGTCGATGTTCGAGCCGATCCACGGCTCGGCGCCCGACATCGCGGGCCGAGGCATTGCCAACCCGATTGCCGCCATCTGGGCCGGCGCGATGATGCTCGATCACCTGGGCGAGCGGACGGCTCACGACGCCGTCCTCGGCGCCATCGAGCAGGTGATCGGCGGCGAGCAGGTGAAGACCCCGGACCTGGGCGGCCGGGCCACGACGGCGGAAATGGCGAAAGCCGTGACGGCGGCGCTGACGACGAGCGATCGGTAGCCGCCGTGACCGCCAGGGAGGGATCGCCGCTGTTGCTCCCGATTCCGATTGGCGAGGGTCCCTTACGTGTCGATGACCTCGCGCACCCTGCGGACCAGTTCTGCCCGCGTATAGGGCTTGGTGAGGAGCCGCGCGCTGTCCTCCCGCACGCCGCGGCGCAGCACGGCGTCATCGGTGTAGCCCGACGCGTAGAGCACCTTCATCCCGGGCCTCAGCCCGCTCAGCCGCGCCGCCAGCTCGGGTCCGCTCATGCCCGGCATGACCACGTCCGTCAGCAGGAGATCCACCGTCCCGTTGAAGCGCTCGAGCGTCAGTAGCGCCGCGCCTCCGTGCTCGGCCTCGAGCACGACATACCCCGATGATTCGAGGAACCGCCGGGCGAGATGGCGCACGGCGGTGTCGTCCTCGACCAGGAGGATCGTTTCGCCGCGAGCCGCCGGCACCTCCTTTGCGACGGGGGACGGGGCAGCCGGCGCGGCATCGGCCCGCGGCAGGTAGATCTTGAACGTCGCGCCCCGGCCGGGCTCGCTGTACACCCAGATGCTGCCCCCGCTCTGCTTGACGATCCCGTATACCGTCGCCAGGCCGAGTCCGGTGCTTTCGGCCGACGCCTTGGTCGTGAAGAACGGCTCGAAGACCCGGAGCTGTGTCGCTTCGTCCATGCCCACGCCGGTGTCGGTGATCGCGAGCATCACGTAGGGTCCGGCCTCCATCGACGGGTGCAATGCCGCGGCACCCTCGTCGACGTCGATATCGCGCGTCTCGACGACGATGGCGCCTCCGTGCGGCATGGCGTCTCTCGCATTCACCACCAGATTCAGGATGACCTGCTCCAGTTGCGTCCGGTCGGCTCTGACGCCGCCCAGCCTTTCGGCGAGCGTGTACCGGAGATCGATGTGCTCGCCGATCAGCCGGCGGAGGATGTCGGCCATGCCGACAACGACGGCGTTCAGATCGAGCACTTCGGAGCGGAGGATCTGGCGGCGACTGAACGCCAGGAGCTGACGCGTCAGGCCGGCCGCGCGCTCGCCGGCCGCACGGATCTGCGCGATATCCGCGTGCAGCGGATCCTGCGTTCTGATGTGTGCCAACGCGGCGTCGGCGATGCCGTTGATCACGGTGAGCAGATTGTTGAAGTCGTGGGCGACGCCTCCGGCGAGCCGGCCGATGCTCTCCATCTTCTGCGCTTGCAGGAACTGCGCCTGCAGCGCCGTGTACTCCGTGATATCGATATTCGCCCCGCGCAGCTTGATGGGGGTACCGTCCTCTCCGCGCTCCGCTGTGTACCGCGTCAGCATCTGTCGGTAGGAGCCGTCTTTGTGACGAACTCGGAATCTCGCCTCGCAGTGCGGCGCCGTACCGTCCAGGTACGCCGTCTGGATCTGACGCAAGCCAGCGAGATCGTCGGGATGAACGTGGCGGTGCCACTCACGGTAGTCGTCGGCGACCTCGTCGTCGGCGTAGCCGAGCTGCCGCTTGCACTCGGGTGACACTTCGACCTGATTCGTGCGGAGGTCCCGCTCCCACAGGCCGACGTTGCCGGCCTCGACGGCCCGTCTCAGCCGGTCTCGCGCCTCCAGCAGGGCCGCGTCCGCCTGCCGGCGGACGGTCATGTCGCGGATCGCCACCAGCACGATCAGGCCGTCGCCGGAGTCGTCGTAATTGAGGCTGATCTCGCACGGGAACTCCGTCCCGTCCTTGCGGAGGCCCCAGAGTTCCCGCCCCTCGGCCATCGGCCACGCGTGCGGATCGTCGACATAGCCCGCGCGGTGGCACCGATGGGCGTCGCGATAGCGCGCCGGCAGCAGATCCTCAACCGCCAGCGCGAGCAGCTCCTCCCGCGAATACCCGAAGAGGCGGACAGCCTGGGCGTTGGCACGGAGCGTCCGGCCGGCGCGGTCGAAGGCCAGCGTCGCGTCGGGCGCGTACTCGAGCAGCCGCTCGTAGCGCCGCTCGTTGGCCCGGACGGCGGCTTCGGCCGCGACCCGGGCGGTGACGTCGGTCACGAACCCTTCGAGATAGAGCAGCGCACCGCCGGCGGAGTACACGCCCCGGCCGCGCTCCCACATCCAGCGCGTCTCGCCCGCCTTGGTGCGAATCCGGTATTCGGCCTCGAAGGGCCGGCGCACCTCGAGGGCCGCCTGCACCTCCTGCCAGACGCGCTCGGCATCTTCAGGAAGGATCTCCTTGCCGCACGAGATCGTGCGCGTCACCAGGTACTCGTCGACCGAGTAGCCCGTGATCGCCGTCACGCCGGCGCTGATGAAGATGGGGGTGTAGTCGGGATCGTTGGCGACGCGGTAGACGTAGCCCGGCAGGTCCGCCAGCAGGCTCTCCGACAGCGCGGGCTCGCGCAGGCGCGTCTGGACACGCTTCCCCGGTTTCGGGCCGCCCGCTGAACGGCGCGAAGGCGCCGGGCCCGACAGCGGCACACCCCGGCGCCCGGTTGTTCTCTGGCTGCGCGTCATGCCACTCTGAGTTCGTATCGGCCGGAACGAGCCGCCTACATTACCATGTTCGCCGGATGCCCACATCGGCCCACACCGCACCTACGGGCATTGCGAGCCGTCTGGCCGCGTTCGTGGTCGAACGGTTCCCGTTCGCGCTCCCCACGGTGCGCGAGGCGCTCGAGGCATGCGGCGCCGGCCGCCTCCCAGCGCGCGACGCGGCGCGGCTCGAATCGCTGCGCATCAGCTTCCGCCGGGAGCTCAACCGCTCCTTCGACGCGATCGACCTGAGCGAGGCGGGCGACACGACGCCCGGCGTCAGCGCGATCGATCGTCTGGAGGCGGCGCGCAGGGAGCTCGTCGAGGCGTGCGACGGCTTTCTCGCCCGCGAGGCGATTGCCGCCTCCTTCACCAGCGAGGAGCGCCGCGAACTGCTGCGCGGCATGGTCCTCACGCGCGCCGTCGACAACCGGCTGAAGCAGTTCTTCCTCGGCAGCGACGTCCGCTACCGCGACGTGCCGTTCCAGGGCAAGGGATTCCGGTCCCTCGGACAGGAGGCGATCTACGCGGCGGCGCTCCGCCTGCGGCGCGGCGAGGCCTACCACGACCCCGAGCGCGGCTGGCAGGGCGACGTCGTCGGACCGATCATCCGCGATGCCGGCGTCGCGCTGGCGATGCGGCCCGAGCCGGCGACGATCCGGATGGTGCTGAACGCGCAGGAGGGGAAACAGGGGCCGCCGATGGACGGCAAGGACCTCCACCTCGGCGATTTCGACCACGGGATCCTGCCCGCCACGGCGCCGCTCGCCGTCAGCACGATGACCGTGGCGGGGATGGCCATGGCCTTCGCGCGGCAGCGTTCCGGGCGCGTGGCGGTCTCCTTCATCGGCGAGGGCGGCTCGTCGCTCGGCGAGTGGCACGAGGCGATCAACCTGTGCGCGGCGCGGCGGCTGCCGGCGGTGTTCTGCCTCGAGAACAACCAGACGGCGCTCTCGACGCCGGTCGGCGAGCAGTCGGCCGCGCGCGTCTTCGCCGACAAGGCCATCGGCTACGGCATCCCCGGACTCACCCTCGACGGCACCGACCCCGAGGCGATTGCGGCGGCATTCGCGTGGGCGGCCGACCGTGCCCGCGCCGGCAGCGGGCCGACGCTCATCGAGCTGGTGTGCATGCGGATGTGCGGCCACGCGCACCACGACGACATGCTGTACCTCGGCAAGGAGCCGCCGCTCTCCTGGACCTACGCGCCGCTGGCGCCGAACGCCTGCGCCGACCGCGGGCAGTACGCGTTCTGGATGAAGAAGGACCCGATCGCCGCGTATGCCCGCCGCCTCGCGGAGGACGGCGTCATCGAGGAGTCGGACCTGGAGCGCTTCAAGGCGGAGGCGGAGGCGATGGTCGACGCCGAGGCGCGCGCCGTCGTCGAGGCCCCGTGGCCGAAACCCGAGGCGGCGGCCGCCGGCGTCTGCGCCTCCGAGCCGCCGCGGATCAGGGTCGAACCGCTGGCGGCGTCGGGGCGGCTGCAGATCGATCTCTCACCGCCGCTCCCTCCGCTCGACGCCGGTCCCCCGCACGACCCGAACGGCAGCACCTTCCTCGAGGCCATCACCGCCGGGATACGCGACGCCCTCCAGTCGGATCCGCGCGTCTTCGTCTACGGTGAGGACGTCGGCGGCCGCTACGGCAACGCTTTCCTGCTGCTGCGCCCGCTCCTGAAGCAGTTCGGGGATCGGATCGTGAACTCACCCCTGTCGGAAAGCGGCATCCTGGGCGTCTGCGTCGGTGCGGCCCTTGCCGGGCTGCGGCCGATTGGCGAGATGCAGTTCAACGATTTCGTCGCCGCCGGCTTCAATCAGCTCGTCAACAACGCCGCCAAGATCCGGTACCGCTGGGGCGGGGCGGTTCCGATGGTGGTCCTGATGCCGTGGGGCGGCCTGCGGCACGCCGGTCCGTACCACAGTCAGAACACGGAGCCGTGGTTCTACCGCGTGCCCGGCCTCAAGATCGTCACGCCGTCGACGCCCCACGACGCGCGGGCGCTGCTCGCGGCGGCCGTGGCCGACCCGGATCCGGTCCTTTTCTACGAGCACATCGCGCTCTATCGCGACCCCCGCGTCAAGCAGGCGCTGTCGTCGGGTCCGCCGTCGCCGATGCCGCTCGGCCGGGCCGCGCTCCGCCGCACCGGCGACGACCTCGCGATCGTCTCCTATGGGGCGTACGTCCACGTGGCGCTGCGGGCGGCGGCTCGGCTGGCGGCCGGCGGCATCGAGGCCAGCGTGCTCGATCTGCGCACGCTCGCGCCGCTCGACCGGGACGCGGTCCTCGCGGCGGCACGGCACTGCGGTAGAGTGCTCATCGTGCACGAGGACTCGCGCACCGGCGGCATCGGCGAGAGCCTGGCCGCCATCATCCAGGAAGAGGCCTTCGAGTCGCTCGACGCGCCCGTCCGGATTCTCGGCGCACTCGACACGCCGGTGCCGTACTCGCCGCCGCTCGAGGAGTACTTCCTGCCGTCGGACGGCGAGGTCGAGCGTGCGGCCCGCCTCCTGATGGCGTACTAGAGATTCAGCCTATGTGGATTCTGCGCACGATCGACGAGGGCACGACGGAGAAGACGTTTCGCATCCTGCCGGGCGGCGTCCGGACGCTGGGGCGCGCCACCGGCGCCGACTTCATCCTCGACGCGCCGCTCATCTCGCGCGTTCACTGCCGGCTGACGGCGCTGCCGACGGGCGAGCTGGAAGTGAAGGACCTCGATAGCACCAACGGGACCTTCGTCAACGGACAGCGTGTGGACACGGCGCGCCTCGCGCCGGGCGATCGCCTGGGCGTCGGCCGCGTCGAGCTGCTCGCCCTGCGGGATGCCGACTGAATTCAGGTTCGCCGCGTGGCGAGGTACTCCAGCACGAACGGATTGGCCGTTCGCTCGCGTCCGATGGTCGAGTCCGGCCCGTGGCCGGCATGCACGATCGCCTCGTCACCGAGCGGAAACAGCACCTCGGTAATCGACCGCATCAGCACCTCGTAATTGCCGCCGGGCAGATCGGTGCGGCCGATCGACCCCGCGAACAGCGTGTCTCCGACGAACAAGTGCGCGTCCCCTGCCGCCTGCCCCCTGGCCCTGATCTCCAGACACACTCCGCCGGGGCTATGGCCGGGCGTGTGATGCACCCGCACCTGGTAGTCGCCGAACCGCACCGGCTGCGCGTCGTAGAACACGTCGACGGGCGGCGGCGGCTCGATCTCCAGTCCAAACATCTGGGCCTGCTGGACGGCACGCTCGTAGAGCGGCAGGTCGTCCCTGTGGAGGGAGACGGAGACGGGGAACACGTCTTTCGCCGCGCCTACGCCGCTGATGTGGTCGATGTGGGCGTGCGTCAGCAGGATGTGCCTGACGCGCAGGCCGTGCGCGCGCACGGCGGCCACGAGCTCCGCGGCCTCGTCGCCCGGATCGATGACAACGGCCTCCCGCGAGCGCTCGCAGCCGGCGACGTAGCCGTTCTTGAAGAAGGGTGGAGCCGCGCGGGTCTCGAGGATCATAATGTCCGCATGGTGCTCTGCGCGGTCGACGACCTGATCTTTTCCGTCAAGATTTCGACGGCGGCGAAATCGCTGGGCACTCCCGTCTTCTTCGAGCGCAACCCGGAGATGGTGCTGCCGCGCATCCGCGAGACGCGACCCTCTCTCGTCATCTTCGATCTGAACAGCGCGACGCTGCGCCCGCTCGACGTGATCGCGGCGATGAAGGCGGACGGGGCGCTCGGCGCCGTCCGCACGCTCGGGTACGCCTCACACGTGCAGGCCGACGTGATCGCCGCCGCCCGCGCGGCGGGAATCGACGAGGTGCTGGCGCGCTCCGCCTTTTCCGATCGCCTCGGCGACATCCTCACGTCAGCATCAGCCAGGCCAGCGTCCCCAGGAGCAGCAGGATGACGAGCGCCATCACGAGGGCGCGCCCCACATGGGCGCCGGCCGCCTCGGCGTGCTCGGGTTCGTCGCCGGCGCCGCCCCGCACGTCGAGAATGGCGGCGACGCTGCGCAGCTCGGCGGCCAGGGTCGCGGCGCTCTGAAACCGCGAATCGGGATTGGGCGCAACCGCCTTCAGCGCGACGTCGTCCAGCTCGGGCGGCACGTGGCGATTGGCGACGCTCGGCGCCGCGGCGCCCCGATGGAGCGGCCGCCTGGTGGTGAGCATCTCGTACAGCACCGCGCCGACCGAGTAGATGTCCGACCGCTCGTCGGTCGGCTGCCCCCGCGCTTCCTCTGGCGAGTCGTAGTCGCGCAACCGGACGGCGCCGCCGTCCTCGTCGAAGCCGCCGTGGGCGGCCAGCTCGAGCGCCGGGATCTTCACGTGCCCTTTCGCGGTCACGGCAATGGAATCGGGGCTGAGCCCGCCGTGGACGAAGCCGGCGGCGTGGGCGTCCGCCACCGCGTCGGCCATCTGGATGGTCAGCTCGACGGCGCGCCGGACGTTCATCATCCGCCCGGCCATCTCCGCGCGCAGCGTTTGTCCCTTGAGGAACTCGTACACCAGATAGACGCGCCCGTCGTGCTCGCCGGCGTCGAAGAGCGCGGTGATGTTCGGATGCGAAAGCACGGCCAGCGAGCGAACCCGCTCGAGGAGGGCCGTCCGCACGTCCGCGGCTCGGGCGAACTCGGGCGGCAGGAGGCGGACGCTGACGGTCCGGCCGAGGCGCGTGTCGCGCGCCCGATACAGCTCGCCCGGGCCGGCGGGTTCCAGCCGTTCGAGCAGGTTGTAGTGCGCGACCGCGCCGAGCGGCTGCATCATCCCTTCTTGGGCGGCTTCGAGGGACGGATCTCCACGGCGCTCGGCAGGCTGCGCGGCGGGTGCGCAATCAGGTCCACGACGACCTGCGCGACGTCGTCCGGCGACAGCCGCCAGTCGTCGCTCCCCGGGCGGCGCGCGGCGAATTCGGTCGCGACCGACCCCGGCATCACGTAGGCGACGCGGATGCCGTCGTGGCGCACCTCCTGCATCAGCGCCTCGCTGAACGCGTTGAGCGCCGCCTTCGACGCGCAGTACGCGGCCGCCTCGGGAAACGGGTTCTTGCTCGCCAGGCTGCTGATGTTGATGATCCACCCTCCGCCGCGCGCGCGCAGGTGCGGCAGCGCCGCCCGCGAGCAGTAGAACACCCCGCTCAGGTTCGTGTCGATGATCCGGTGCCAGTCGTCCACCGACATGTCGGCGACCGGGCGAAACAGGCCGATGCCGGCGTTGTTGACGAGGATGTCAAGGCCGCCGAACCGGCCGGCGACCTGTCCGATGGCCTCCTCCATCTCGGCGTGGCGTCTGACGTCGGCGCGTATCGGCAGGATGGCGGCGCCGCCGCCCAGTTCGGCCGCCGCCGCGCGAAGCGTCGCGTCGGAGGTGGCGGTGATCGCCACCTGGACGCCCCGCGCGCCGAGCGCACGCGCAATCGCCAGACCGATGCCTCGGGACCCGCCGGTGACGACGGCAACTTTGCCCGTGAGCGCCACGCCGCCTTTATACAATACATGGGCTCATGACCACGGTTGCGATCGCCGGCGCCGGCGAGATCGGCGGCGCCGCCGCCCACGCGCTCGCCGCCTCCGATCGCGTCGGGCGGCTGCTGCTCGTCGATCCGGCGGCCGCCGCCGCCGCCGGCAAGGCGCTCGACATCCGGCAGGCCGGGGCGATCGGCGGCTTCCATACCCGACTCGAGGGAAGCGACGACGGCACCCGCGTCGCCGGGTGTGCGGCGTGCATCGTCGCGGACCGCGTCGGTGGCGGCGAGTGGCGCGGTGAGGAAGGCCTGGCTCTGCTCCGGCAACTGAACCCTTGTCTCGACCGCGCGCCGGTCGTGTTCGCCGGCGCCGACCAAGGTGATCTGCTGGCGATCGCCGCCAGCGAGCTCGGCATCGAGCGCCGCCGGCTCATCGGGTCCGCGCCCGAGGCGTTCGCGTCCGCCGTCAGGGCCATCGTCGCCCTCGAGGCGAACTGTTCGCCCCGCGACGTGATGCTGGCGGTGCTCGGCGCGCCGTCCAAGCTGGTGGTTCCCTGGAGCGAAGCCTCGATTGGCGGCTACGCCCTGCAGCAGATCCTCTCACCCGTGCAGCTCGCGCGTGTCGAAGCACGGGTCGCTCATCTCTGGCCTCCCGGCCCGTCCGCCCTTGGTGTGGCGGCGGCGCATCTGGTCGTGGCGCTGCTGTCGTCGGCTCGGCGGTCCTTCTCGGTGCTCACCCAACTGGACGGCGAATTCGGCGTCCGGAACCGGCCCGGGTGCCTGCCGGCGCGGCTGTGCCCAAGCGGCATCGCCGAAGCGCGCGTGCCCGAGCTGTCGACGCGGGAGCGGGTCCACGTCCAGACGGCCCTTGGCGCGTAGGTTACGATCACATTCATGCGGCGATCCCTCCGGGCGGCGCTCGTCCTGGCCCTGATGGCGACGACCGGGCTCGCGGCGCCCCCCGTGCCCGAACCGGACCGTCTCCTCGAGCACATCAAGTTCCTGTCATCCGATGCGCTGCGGGGTCGCGGCAACGGCAGCGAAGGGCTGGAGCGGGCCGCCGATTACATTGCGGCGCAGTTCAAGGCCGCCGGTCTCCGCCCGGGCTTTCGAAACGGCGACTGGTTCCAACCGTTCGAACTGGCAGCCGGCCTGAGCGTCGGCGAGGGAAACGGGCTCGTCATCCGGAGGCCGAGCAAATCGACACCGCTGACGCTGGGCGAGTCGTATTTCCCACTCTCGGCCACGCCGAGCGACTCGCCCGTCGTGCTCGACGGCGTGCCGGTCGTCTTTGCGGGATACGGGATCTCGGCCCCGTCGGTCGATTACGACGACTACGCGGGCCTCGACGTGAACGGCAAGGCGGTGCTCGTCTTCTCGCACGAGCCGCAGGAAGCGCGGCGCGACAGCCGTCTCAACGGCGCACGGCCGCTGCAGGAGACGACGCTGTACAGCAAGGCGGCGGCGGCGAGGTCGCGCGGCGCCCGGGCGCTCATCGTCGTCTCCGATCCGTCGCACCAGGCCGACGAGGCGAACTACCGCACGTTCACGATCGACGCCGACCCGGAGGATCATGGCATTCCCGTGCTGCGAGTGCGGCGCGACGAGGTGGCGCCGCTCGTCCTGGAGCTGGGGCTCGACCAGCTCGCCGCTGCGATCGACCGCGACCTCACTGCCCGATCGCGGGCACTCGCCGGTACCACGATCGACTATCGGCAGCGGCTCGCGGTCAGGCGCCGCACGGTCCGGAACGTCGTCGGCGTGCTGCCCGGCGCCGACGCCGCCAAAGACGACGAAGCGATCGTGATCGGCGGCCATTACGACCACGTCGGCCTGGGCGGACGATTCTCGAACAGCCCGGACCGCACGGGCGAAATCCACAACGGCGCCGACGACAACGCCTCCGGGATCGCGGCGCTCATCGAAATCGCGCGGACCTCGG
This sequence comes from Acidobacteria bacterium RIFCSPLOWO2_12_FULL_68_19, assembly GCA_001767525.1. GTDB lineage: Bacteria > Acidobacteriota > Vicinamibacteria > Vicinamibacterales > UBA2999 > MELF01. The sequence continues at coordinate 173,843 of MELF01000020.1, forward strand.
CCGCCGATCGCGCCCGCTTCCCCCGGACGCTCGTCTTCGTGGCGTTCGCCGGCGAAGAGCGCGGGCTGCTCGGCTCCGCGTACTATGCCGAGCATCCAGTCGTGCCGCTCGCGGACACGGTGGCGATGCTGAACCTCGACATGGTCGGCCGTGCGCGCGGGGGCGTGGAAGTCGGCGGCCTCGGCGCGGCCTCGTCGCTGGGCGCCGACCTCGAGGCGGCGGCGCGGGACGCCGGCCTGGCCGCCCGGCCGGGCGGCCCGGGAGCCGGGCGCAGCGACGACTCCAACTTCATCGACCGGCGCATCCCGGCGCTGCACTTCTTCACCGGGTTCCACGAGGACTACCACCGGCCGACCGACGACTGGCCCCGCATCGACGCGGCGGGGACCGCGCGTGTGGCGACGCTCGCGCTCGAGCTGGCCGCCCGCATCGCCGCGCGCGACGATCGCCCAACGTTCACCGCCCGGTGATCACCGCCCTCTTCGTCGTCCTGGCGTTGATCCTGGTCAACGCCGTCTACGTGGCCGCGGAGTTCGCCGCCGTCAGCGTCCGCCGCAGCCGCGTCCACCAGCTGGCGGCCGACGGCAACCCGCTTGCCGCCTGGCTGCGGCCGCTCATCGAGTCGCCCTCGGCGCTCGACCGCTACATCGCCGCGTGCCAGATTGGCATCACCCTGTCCAGCCTGGTGCTCGGCGCGTACGCACAGGCGAGGTTCGCCGTCCCACTGGCGCCGCTCTTCGTCGAACTCGGCGCCGTCCAGGACGTCGCCGCGCAGTCGGTGTCGGCGGCGGTCGTGCTCCTCGTCCTGACGGTGGCGCAGGTCATCTTCGCCGAGCTCGTCCCGAAGTCGCTGGCGCTGCAGTACCCCACACGCTCGGCGTTGTACACGCTGGTGCCGATGGTGCCGTCGCTCTGGGTCTACCGGCCGTTCATCAGGTGGCTGAACGGCACGGGGCTCCTGGTCCTCCGGCTCATCGGGTCGCCCACGCGCGCGCACCGGCACATCCACTCGCCGGACGAGATCGAGCTGCTGATTGCCGAGAGCCGCGACGGCGGACTGCTCGAGCCCGACGAGCACCGGCGGCTGCAGCGCGCGCTGCGGCTCAACCTCCGCCAGGCGAAGCAGCTCATGGTGCCGCGGCGAAAGATTGCGGCCGTTGACATCGACACGCCGCTCGAGGAGGCGACCTCCATGGTCGCGCAGAGCCCGTTCTCGCGCCTGCCGGTCTACCGCGGCTCGATCGACAACGTGATTGGGATGCTCCACACCAAGGACCTCGTCCGCTGGCGCGTGAGCGGACCGCCGGAGGCGACGCTCGCCACGCTGCTGCGCCCGATCGCCAGCGTGCACGAGAGCGTGACCGTGGATCGCATCCTCCGACAGTTGCGCGAGCGCCGTTCGCAGCAGGCGCTCGTCGTCGATGAGTTCGGCGGCACCGCCGGTCTCCTCACCCTCGAGGACGTGCTCACGGAGCTGCTCGGCGAGGTGAGCGACGAGTTCAAGGCGGACGAACCGGTGCCGGAGGCGCTGCCGGACGGCCGGTTCCGCCTGCCGGGCCGGATGCCGGTGGACGATGCCGCGGCGCTGCTCGACACCGCGTGGGACACGGAGGCGACGACGATCGGCGGCCTGGTGACCGCCGCGCTCGGCCAGTTGCCGGCGCCGGGCGACCGCGCGACGGCCGGCGACTTCGAGTTCGAGGTGGAGCGCATCGTCGACCGCGCGATCGACTCCGTGGTGGCGCGGCGCGTCACGCCGGAAACGGCCGGGCCGGAGCAATGATCGACGTCTTCATCGCGCTGGGCGTCATCCTCCTGCTCGTACTGGCCAACGGGCTCTTCGTCACGGCCGAGTTCGCCATCGTGGGCGCACCGCGTACGACGATCGAGCACCTGGCCTCGCAGGGAAACCGCCTGGCGCGGCTGGTGGCGGCCGTCATCGGGGATCCCCGGCGGCAGGACCGTTATATCGCCACCACGCAGGTCGGGATTTCGGTGGCGAGCCTTGGGCTGGGCATGTACGGCGAGCACGTCCTCGCGGAATGGATTGCCCGCCGGCTCGAACCGCTCGACGCCACGCGCTGGGTCACGGCGCACGCGGCCTCCAGCGTCGTCGCGGTCGGCCTGCTGACGTACCTGCACATCGTCATTGGCGAGATGGTCCCCAAGGCGCTGGCGCTGCGGCGCGCCGTCTCGGCCGTGCTGATCGTGTCGCCGTTGATCCTGTTCCTACAGGCGGCGCTGCTCCCCGTGATCGTGGGGCTCAACGCGGTGGGCAACGGGCTGCTGGGACTCTTCGGCATCCGGCGGCAGTCGGTCGCCGCGGAGCGGTACCACACCACCGAGGAGCTGGAATACATCATCGAGGAGAGCCACGAAGGCGGCATGCTGCGGGGCGAGTCCGGGCGGATCCTCCGCGAGCTGTTCGAGTTCGGCGATCTCACCGCGAGCGAGGTGATGGTACCGCGCGTCCTGCTGACGGGGATCGCCGTCGGCACCGCACCCGACGAGCTGCGCACCATCGTGCGGGACCGGGTGTACACCCGCTATCCCGTGTACATGGGCAGCCTCGACAACATCGTCGGCAGCCTCCACGTCAAACAGCTGCTCCGGCTCCTCGACGCGAACACGCCCGTCGAAGCGCGCGACGCGCGGCCGCTGCCGCACGTCCCGGGGCCGGCGCCGCTCGACGAGGTGTTGGCCGCCATGCGGCGCCACCGCGCCCAGATGGCGGTCGTCATGGACCAGCACGGGGGCACGGCGGGACTCGTCACGATGGAGGACCTGTTCGAAGAGGTCGTCGGCGATATCGAGGAGGGCCACGGCCTGACGTCGGTCGTCCGGGAGTCGTCCGACCGGATCCGCGCTCGCGGCACGGTCCGCCTGCAGGAGGCGGGCAGCGCCCTCGGCGTCCACCTCGATCACCCGAGAGCGACGACGGTCAGCGGCCTGGTGCTCCTGCTGCTCGGACGGCCGGCGAACGTCGGCGATTCGATCACGTGGCAGAACGTACGTATCGACGTCACGGCCGTGGCCGGCCGCGGCGTTGCCGGCGCCCTCATCACGCGGTTGCCGCCGCCGGCATGACCTCGCGCTCGAACACCTCGCCGAAACGCCGTGCCAGCGCATCCTCCGCCTCCTCGAGCGGGACGCGGCGGCCGACGAGCCGCTCGACCGACGTGACGCCGCGATCGGCAATGCCGCACGGCACGATGAGGTCGAAGTAGCCGAGATCGGTGTTGACGTTGAACGCAAAGCCGTGGCTCGTGATCCAGCGGGAGATGCGGACGCCGATTGCGCCGATCTTCTGGCTCCCCACCCATGCGCCGGTCAGGCCGCCGATGCGCCCCGCCTCGATGCCGTAATCGGCACAGACGCGAATCATCACCTCTTCCACGTCCCGGACGTAGCGGTGCACGTCGCAGCGATCGGGCCGAAGATCGAGGATCGGGTAGCCGACGACCTGGCCTGGGCCGTGATAGGTGACGTCGCCGCCGCGGCCGGTCTCCGACACCTCGACGCCCAGCTCGGCGAGGCGTTCGCTGCTTGCGACGATGTGCGAGCGCCCGCCGTCGCCTCGCACGCCCAGCGTGATGACCGGCGGGTGCTGCAGGAGCAGGAGCAGGTCTGGGATTCGGCCGGCCCGGCGCTCCTCCACGAGCGCCCGCTGCAGCGCCAGCGCCTCCCCGTACCGCACGACCCCGAGCCGACGAATCTGGAGATCCCGCGCCACGGCTCAGACCTGATTGGGATCGAACTCCTCGATGAGCTTCTTCACGTCGGACATGAACTGGTCGGCAATGGCGCCGTCGATCAGCCGGTGGTCGTAGCCGAGCGTGAGATACGCCATCGTCCGGACGGCGATTGCATCGACGACGACGACGGGCCGCTTCTCGATCGTGCCCACGCCGAGAATGGCCACCTGCGGCTGGTTGATGATCGGCATCCCGAACTGGGCGCCGAACTGGCCGGGGTTCGTGATGGTGAAGGTGCCGCCGTGCACCTCGTCGGGCTTGAGCTGCTTCGACCGGGCGCGGTCGGCCACGTCGGCGATCGCGCGGCTCAGCCCGAGCAGGTTCTTCTCGCCGGCGCTCTTGATCACCGGAACGATGAGCCCGGACTCGAGCGCCACCGCGATGCCGAGGTTGACGTCCTTCTTGTAGACGACGTTGTCGCCGTCGAGCGACGCATTGATGACCGGATGGCGCCTGATCGCGTCGATCACCGCCACGGCGATGAAGGCCAGATACGTCAACCGCACGCCGAGCCGCGCGTACTCCTCCTTTTTCTCCCGGCGCAGCCGCTCGACGTGGGAGAAGTTGACATGGAAGACCGAGTGCACGTGGGCGGAGGTGCGCCGGCTGAGCACCATGTGCTCGGCGATCTTCTTGCGGATCGGTGAGAGCGGCCGGATCTCGACCCCGGGCACCGGACCCGTGGCTCCTGGCCCGGGTTCCGCGGAACCCGCTTCAGGCGTTCGCAGCTCCGGCCGTGACGGTTCACCCGCGACGGGAGGGGCCGCCTCCGGACCCGGGATCCCGGAGCCCCGGTCCCGTCCCAGATGCGCCAGAATGTCGTGCTTGGTGACTCGGCCGCCGACGCCCGAGCCGGCGATCCGGGAGATGTCGACGCTGTTCTCCTTCGCGATTCGGCGGACGAGCGGCGATGACCGCTGGCGGCGGAGTTCATCCCGCGAGGGGGACGCCGGCGCGGCAGGCACGTCGCGGGCACGGGTGGCTTCGGCGGGCGGAGCCGGCGCGGACGCCGCGGCCCGAGGCGGCTCGGGCGCGGCCACCGCCTCGCCCGGCTGCGCGATGGTGCCGACGACGCTGTTGACGGCAACCGTCTCGCCCTCCTTCACTGTGATCTCGGCGAGCACGCCGCCGGCGGGGGCGGGAATCTCCGCATCCACCTTGTCGGTGGTGATCTCGAAGAGCGGCTCGTCGCGCTCGACCTGATCGCCCACCTTCTTGATCCAGCGGACGATCGTGCCTTCGGCGATTGATTCCCCCATCTGGGGCATCACGACGGGTGTGGGCATCGTCAGGCCTTGGGTGTTGGGCTCTAGGCTCCAGGCGTTGGGCGTTGGGCGTTACAAATGTATCGCGGCGCCGTGGAGGGCGTGAGCCGCCTCGCCGATCGCCTCCGAGAACGTCGGGTGCGCGTGAATGGTCCTCACCAGATCTTCCACCGTGCACTCGAGCCGAAGCGCCAGCACGGCCTCGGCGATGAGCTCCGTCGACCGGGGGCCGATCATGTGGACGCCAAGCACCTCATCGTACCGCGTATCGGCCACGATCCTGACGAACCCCTCGGTTTCGCCGGCCATCTTCGCCCGGCCGAGCACGCCGAACGGAAACGATCCGACCCGCACATCGTGGCCCCGGGCGCGCGCTTCGGCCTCGGTCAGCCCGACGCTCCCGATTTCGGGATCGCAATACGTGCAGCTCGGAACGTGGTCGTAATCGAGCGGCCGCACCTCCCGGCCCGCGAGGCGTTCGGCGACCAGAACGGCTTCGGCCGACGACACGTGCGCCAACTGCGGGTGCGCCGCGCCGTCAACCGTGATGACGTCGCCAATGGCCGCGATGTTCGGCACCGACGTGCGGTACAGCGAATCGACCCTGATGTAGCCCTTGTCCATGCGGATGCCGAGCTCTTCCGCACCGAGCCCGCTCGTGACCGGCCCGCGCCCGGTGGCGACGAGCAGGATGTCGCCGGCGAGCGACTGGGTCTTGCCGTCCGGCGTCTCGGCGGCGAGACGAACGAGGTCGCCCTCGACGAACGCCCGGGTGACGCGCGTACCGGTGAGCACCTTGATGCCCTGTTTCCTGAACGACTTCTCGAGCTCCGCCGAAATCGCCTCGTCTTCGAGCGGGACGAGGCGCGGGAGCAGCTCGACGATCGTCACGTCGCTGCCGAACCGGCGGTAGATCGACGCGAACTCGACGCCGACGGCGCCGCTCCCCAGAATGACGAGCGAGCTGGGCACGCCGGGCAGGTGGATCGCCTCGTCGCTCGTGATGATCCGCCGCCGGTCGATCTCGATGCCGGGCACGCTTCGCGCCGCGGATCCGGTGGCAAGGATGACGTCGGCTGCCTCGAGCGTCTGCCGCTCGCCCTCGACCACCTCGACCCGGCCGCCGCCGGCGAGGCGCGCGGTGCCCTTCACCCAGTCGATCTTGTTCTTCCGGAAGAGGAACTCGATGCCCCTGGTCAATCCCGCGACGACCTTGTCCTTGCGCGCGTGGACCTGGCGCATGTCGATCGCCGGCGCCCCGGACGGCATCGACACGCCCCATTCGCCGGCGTTCTGGATCACCTCGAGCGCGTGCGCGTGCTCGAGGAGCGCCTTGGTCGGGATGCAGCCCCAGATGAGGCACGTGCCTCCGAGCGCCTTCTGCTTCTCGACGACGGCGACCTTCTTGCCGAGCTGCGCGGCGCGGATGGCGGCGACATACCCGCCCGGGCCGGCGCCGATGACGACCACGTCGTAGGAGGCTGCCAAATGGACTCCTGAGGACCGATATCAACTATACTCGCGACGCGCGCATGGCCGAACGCAGAAAGACGATTCTCGTGGTCGACGACGATGAAGGGATGCGCGAGACGCTGACGGCGCTGCTCAAGCGCGACTACCGCGTGCTCCGCGCGGCCACCGGCGAGGCCGCCCTGCAGATGATGGAAAAGGAAGACGTCGATCTGATGCTGCTCGACGTCCGCCTGCCGGGGATCAACGGCTTCGAGGTCCTGAAGATCACCAAGGAGAACTACCCCTACGTCGAGGTCATCGTGATCTCGGTGGTGAAGGAGCTCGAGGCCGCCATCGAGGCGATGCGCTGCGGCGCCTATCACTACATCTCCAAGGACTGGGACCTCGAGGGGGTGCGGACGCTCGTCGGCAACGCGAGCGAGCGGCAGGACCTGAGCCGCCACGTGATGCAACTGCGCGCCGAAGTGGCCGAGCAGTTCGAGCGCGAGTTCGTCGTCGGGCCGAGCCGCGCGACCCGCGACGTGATCGAGACGGCCAAGAAGGTCGCCAGGCTGTCGGCCACCGTCCTCATCCTCGGCGAGAGCGGTACCGGCAAGGAACTGCTGGCGCGCATGATTCACCGCGAGTCGGGCGCGCCCGAGGCGCCGTTTGTCGCCGTCAACCTGGCGGCGATCCCCCGGGAGCTGGTCGAGAGCACGCTGTTCGGCCACGAGAAGGGCGCCTTCACGGGCGCCATCAGGCAGCAGCTCGGCAAGTTCGAGCTCGCCAGCGGCGGCACCCTTTTTCTCGACGAGGTGGGCGACCTCCGGTACGAGCTGCAGGCCAAGCTGCTGCGTGCGCTCCAGGAAAGTGAAATCGAACGGGTGGGGGGGACCCATCCCATCAAGACCGACTTCCGCCTCATTGCCGCCACCAATACCGACGTGGAAAAGGCGGTCAAGGAAGGAACCTTCCGCGAGGACCTCTATTACCGCCTGAGGGTCATCCCGCTCAAGATGCCGGCGCTGCGCGACCGGATCGAGGACCTGCCGAATCTGGTGACCTTCTTCCTGCGACGCTACAACCTCAAGTTCCACAAGAACATCCAGGGCGTCGCCGATTCGACGCTGCGCATCCTCGGCGCCTACTGGTGGCCCGGCAACATCCGCGAGCTCGAAAACCTCGTCGAGCGGGTCGTGGCGGTTTCCGACAAGGACTGGGTCAACGACGAGGACCTTCCGTACGAATTCCACGTGGCGCAGCTCGATGCACAGGAGCCGGCGTCGGACAACCTGCTCGAACGGGCCCTGTCGACCTTCGAGCGGAACTTCATCATCCGGGCGCTCGAAAAGGCCGGGTGGAACGTCACGGCGACCGCGCGGGCGCTCGGGATCCCGCTCAGCACGCTGAAGTTCAAGATGGACCGCCTCGAAATCCGGGAGCTCGCTCGCAAGATTCGCGGCACGTAACAGGCCCGCCCAGGGCTGACCGACCAAGGCGTTGTACAGGCGGTCAATTCGTTGGCCGCTCTTGCCACGACCTCGCCAATCCGGGCAAAACGTGCCCAATCGCCCGATCCTCCGGTGTTCTCCCGATGTGCCGTTGACGGCGTCGCCAACTGATTGGCCGGGCGCACAGGGGCGCCCGAACGCGAATTGCCTGCCGACCCGGCGTTTTTCTTCGCAGTTTCTGCCGTCTTGGTCGAAGAAAGCGTGCACGTCATTCCGGCACGGCCGTTGCCTCCCTCGACTGCTGACGCAGGGAATACCCGTCGTGCCGGTGTTTCCCGCGCGGCTCACCCAAAGAGCGCCATGCATCTGTCGAAGTTCAACGTCCAGGTCCCGCTGCCGGAACGGAACGAAGTGTTCCTGATGAACACGTTCTCCGATGCGCAACTGCTCGCGCCTGCCGGCCTCACCGGCCTGCTCGACCGGATCGCCCGAGGTGAGTCCGCCTTCACCGCCCAGGAGCACGAGACAGTCGACACGCTGCTCGACAACGGCTTCCTCGTCCAGAGCCCCGAGGAGGAACGCGCTGCACTGGACCTGTACTTCCGGGACCTGCGCGAGGACACCGGACAGCTCCGGGTGACCGTGCTGACGACGCTGCAGTGCAACTTCGCCTGCGAGTACTGCTTCCAGGGCGATCACGGCGACCACAACAAGTTCGCCGAGAAGATGTCGCTCGAGACCGCGGCGCGCGTCGTCGACTGGATCGCGGGCCGGCTGGACGAGGTACGCCCCGAGAAGTTCGTCCTGACGTTGTTCGGCGGCGAGCCGCTCCTGAACCTGCCGGTCGCCTACGACCTCGCCGAGCGCTGCCAGCGTGAATGCGAAAGGCGCGGGGTGCGCCAGATCATCAGCCTCATCACCAACGGCCTGCTGCTCACCCCCGAGGTGGTCGATCGGTTGACGCCGTACGGCCTGTCCGGCGTCAAGATCACGCTCGACGGCGATCGCGAGACGCACAACCGCATGCGGCCGCTGCGCGGCCGGCAGGGGACGTTCGATCGCATCATCGAGAACGTGCGGCGGGTCGCCGACAAGGTGGCGGTCACGATCGGCGGCAACTTCGACGAGTCGTCGGCCGACAGCTATCCGGCGCTCCTCGACTTCCTGCGCGAGCAGGATTTCGCCGGCAAGATCGCCAAGGTCAACTTCAAGCCGGTCATCAAGCCGTTCGACCAGGCCGCAGCGCCGAAAGGCGTCATCCCGCTCACCGTTGTCGGGGACGGTGGAAAGCCGCTCAACGGCACGTGCATGACGACCGCAGGCGCCGGAGCGCTCACCGGCTCGGGCGTATGCGATTCGTGCCACTTCGCCGACGAGAAGATGGCCTTCCTGCGCAGCGAGACGCGGAAGCGCGGGTTCCCGACGCCCGACGGCGTGCACATGGGCCCGTGCGAGATTCACCGGCGTCACGCCCACACGATCGGTCCCGACGGCTCGCTCTACGCGTGCCCCGGGTTCACTGGGTCCAAGACCGAATCGACCGGGCACATCGAGTGGCGCGCGGAAGAGTGGCGGGCGGCCGCGGCCGCCCGGTTCGAGCGCCTCAGTCCAAGGAAGGATGAGTGCGCCGACTGTTCCTTCGTTCCCGTGTGCGGCGGCGGCTGCTCCGTCGCGGCACACACCGAGCTTGGCGACATGCATCGGCCGTCATGTCACAAGGGTGCGTTCGAGTCGGCTGTGTTCAGCCTGGCCGAGCGCACCGCAACCGAGGTGGCTGTGGGCGCTGGGCCCCAGGCTTTCGGCTAGGCGTTCCGTAGCCCGAAGCCCAAGGTCCAAAGCCCAAGGTCAGGTCATCGGCCATTCACCAGAAAAGAGGAGTACACTCATGAAGATTACCGTCATCAAGAAGGCCTCGACGCAAGCGAAGCCGCAGAACTTTTGCCCGTGGATTCAGGAGGACGAAGCACCGCAGGAGAAGAAGTAGAGCGCCTGCTCGGGGCTTCGCCCCCCTCCTCCGTTCGTAGACGCCGCACCGCCTTGCGGGTTTGGTGCGGCGTTATTCTTTTAGCGGCGCTTCACGCGTGCACCCCGTCCGACCCGCCGAGTTCTCCCGGCGGTCGCGTGCTCACGATCGGGAGCCCTGAAAGCGGTGTCAGTCGCGGTGACCCAGGCATCGGTTCGCTGAGCTTCTCGACACTCGAAGGACTCACGCAAGTCGCCGTCAGCATCGACGGCCGCGCCTTACCCCGCCTGGCGGAAAGCTGGAGCTGGGAGAACGGAGGAAGGCGTATCCGCCTCCAGCTGCGCGCCGGCGTGACGTTTCACGATGGCACGCCCTTCACATCGACGGTCGCTGCGCAGGCTCTGCGACGGAGAATGGAGCAGCCTGGTAATCTTGCGCTGTACCCGTCCCTTGGCGACGTCGCGGAGATCCGGCCCGAAGGTGATCTCCAGCTCGTTCTCGAGCTGTCTCAGCCGTCGGCGTTCCTGCCCGAGGAGCTCGACCTGCCGATCGCCATCGGGCCCGGCAACACCGTCGGAACCGGACCCTTCAGGCTCGTGAGCCGGGATTCGTCGAGCATCGTCCTCGAGCGCTTCGACCGCTACTACCTGGGGGCACCGCACGTCGAGCAGATTGTCGTTCGCCCGTTCAACACTCTGCGCACCGCATGGACCAGTCTGCTTCGAGGCGAGGTGGACATGGTGACCGACGTGCCATCCGAAGCCGTCGACTTCATTCGGAACGACGACGTTCAGGTGATTCCGTTCGCGCGAAGCTATCAATTCCTCATTGCATTCAATTCGCAGAAGCCGCCGTTCACATCCTCCGCCGTGCGACGCGCCCTGAACGTCGCGGTCGATCGGGAGGCGTTGACTGCCACGGTACTGCAGGGACAGGGGCAGACGTCTACGGGACCGCTCTGGCCCCGGCACTGGGCCTACGATTCGTCGATCGTCCCGTACAGCTACGACCCGCAGTTCGCGGTGACGCTCCTCGACGGCGCCGGATTCCCCCTGAGGACGAGGTCGCGAACACCTGACCGTCCGCCGTCGCGTCTGCGGTTCGCGTGTCTCCTTCCTGAAGGGTTCAGCTTGCTTGAACGAATCGGCCTTGAAATCCAGAGGCAACTGTACGACATCGGCGTCGACATGCAGTTCGATGTGGTGCCAGCGCAGGAGTTCGACGCACGCATGCGCGACGGCCGCTTCGAGGCGGCGCTCGTCGACATGATCAGCGGCCCGACGCTCGCGCGGCCTCACATCTTCTGGGGCTCGCCTCGCCGCGAGGGGCTGCATGCCTTTGGATACCAGAATCCTGAAGCAACTCGCCTGTTCGAACTGCTGCGTGCCTCGACGAACGAGGCCGCCATTCGCTCAGCCGTCGGCCGCCTGCAGCGCGTCCTGCTGGACGACCCGCCCGCCCTGTTCCTCGCCTGGAACCAGCGGGCGCGCGCCGTCAGCAGCCGGTTTCGCGTCCCGAACGAGCCCGGGCGCGATCCCCTGTTGACGATCCGGCAGTGGACCGAGAATACCGATAGCCCGCGCGTCTCGACGCAGTGAAGAAGATCACCACACGATTCGCGCTGCTCCTCGCGGCCGCCGCCGTGCTGCCGCTCCTCGCGTACGGCGTCGTGTCCATCGTCTCGCTCACGAGGGGCGCGCAGCAGGCGGTCATCGCCGGCAACCTGAACGTCGCAAGCCAGGTGGCCGAACAAATCGACCTATACGTGAACGGCAGCGTGAAGATCCTGAGAGCCGTCGCCGCCGATCTGCAGCGCACCGGCCTCGAGCGGTGGCAGCAGGACCGCATCCTCAAAAATTTCGTGCTGCAGTTCCGCGAATTCAGGGAACTGACACTGCTCGACGAGAACGGCGCCGCCCTCGTCACCAGCCGCCTTGGCAAGCCGACGGCGATCGTCCCGGGTTCGGAAGGGGTCGCCATCAACGGCGTCCTGATGTCGCGCTTCTCCCTCGACGACGATCTGTTGCCCACCGCCGATGTCGCTGTGCGTCTGGACGAGCGGGACGGCGGCGGCTGGCTCGTCGGCCGCCTCAACCTGGAAGAGCTGTGGCGCATGGTCGACGGCATCCGGGTTGGCGAGACCGGCTACGCCCTCGTCGTGACCCGCGAAGGCCAGCTCCTGGCGCACGGCGACCCGGCGGCGAAGTCGCAGGTCGCGCGCGGCGATAACCTGAGCACGCATCCGCTCGTGGCCCGCATCGATGCCGTGGCGCCCGCCGCGCGCGTGGCTTCGGCGGAATACGACGGCGACCGCGGACAGATGGTCGGCGTGGCGGCGCACCTGCCGTCGCTCGGCTGGACGGTCGTGGTGGAGCAGCCCCGGGCCGAGGCTTTTGCCATTCCCATCCGTCTCCAGTGGCAGCTTGCAATTGCGATTGCCGCCGCGCTGATGATGATGCTCGGCGTCGGATACGTCTGGGGGTACCGCTTCCTCGACCCGATCCTCGCGCTGACGCGCGGGACCAGGGCGCTGGCCGAAGGACGGCTGGACGCGCGGGTGAAGGTCACCTCGAAAGACGAGATCGGGCAGTTGGCGTCCGCCTTCAACAACATGGCGGACAAGCTCGTCGAGCTGCAGGAGGACGTGCGCAAGAAGGAACGGCAGGCGCTCTTCGGCCGCGTCTCGATCGGGCTGGTGCACGACCTCTCGCACCCGATCCAGAACATCGGCAACAGCTGCAAGCTGATGGTGAAGATGTTCGACGACCCGGAGTACCGCGACACGTTCAAGCGGACGATCGAGCGCGAGCTGGCCCAGGTCAAACGGGTGCTCGACGACCTGCGGAACGTGGCGCGGCCGATCCCGCTGCAGCGCTTCCCGCTCGATCTGAACAAGACGCTCGCCGAGCTCGTCGAGTCGATGCAGCCGACGGCCGAGCGGTCCGGCCTGAGGATCGAGACGGAATTCGTGTTCGGGCCGCTCTACATCGAAGGCGATCAGTTCGCCCTCAACCGCGTGTACCGCAATCTGGTGATGAACGCGATGCAGGCCACGCCGCCGCGAGGCCGCGTCGTCGTCCGCACGCGGCGCGAGGACGACCACGCCGTCGTCGAAGTGGAGGATACGGGCTGCGGAATTCCGCGGGAGCGCCTGGCGACGATCTTCGAGGATTTCGTCACGACCAAGCGGCGCGGCCTCGGTCTCGGCCTCGCGATTGCCAAGAAGACCGTCGAGCAGCTGGACGGCGCCATCGCCGTCACGAGCGACGTCGGCGTCGGAAGCACGTTCACGCTGCGGTTCCCGCTCACCCCGGCGCGCCCCTCGCGCCTGGCGGCCGTCTGAGGAGAAAAAACAAACCCGGCGACGTGCGCCGGGTCGGGGAAACGCGGCGTCCGGGCCCCGGAACGGGGCTACTTCTTCGGCAGAACCGTGTCCTTGAGCTGCTTCGCGATGCGCGCCTTGACGACGGTCTTGGCCGGAATCTTGATGGCCTCGCCGGTCGCCGGGTTGCGCCCCATGCGCGCCTTCCGCTTCTGCACCACGAGCTTCACCATGCCGGGGAGCACGAACTCGCCGGCGCGCTTGAGCTCCTTCTCGGCGAGCGCGGTCAGCTCGTCGAAGAACTCCCGCGCCTGAGTGCGCTTCACCTCGAAGCGATCGGCGAAATGCGAGAAGAGTTCGGATTTGCCCATTCTCCGGGCCTCAGCCATCACGTCCCCCTTGCTGATGCGCGCCGACTCTCGGCCGCGTCGCAGATCTGGCGCGCTGTCACACTGCGGCGGACACTTGCGGCAAAACGCCCGTAATGCTACCTGCTCGCGTCCTGAAGTGTCAACGAAACGTATCGCGCCATGGTAAGTGTTACCGAAGGAAAGGTCGTCGCGCCAAAACTCATGTTACCGAAGCCGGTGTGCCACAGGAGGGCACC
>MELF01000021.1 GCA_001767525.1 Acidobacteria bacterium RIFCSPLOWO2_12_FULL_68_19
TCAGCGCCGCCGTCAGCGTCGTCTTCCCGTGGTCAATGTGCCCGATCGTCCCGACGTTCACGTGCGGTTTCGACCGATCAAATTTTTCCTTCGCCATCAGTGTCGCTCGCTGTTGGATGTTCTCGCCTATCGCCGTCCTTCGACTCGCTTCGCTCGCTCAGGCCCCCCCGACAGGTCCGCTTCGAGGGCTTGCCACGAGCGAAACCACGAAGCGGCCGAGTCGAATGGAGCCGATGACCGGGATTGAACCGGTGACCTCGTCCTTACCAAGGACGCGCTCTGCCAACTGAGCTACATCGGCTCAATCACAAGAGTTCGCCTCCGCCGCGTCGCGACCTCGGCGAGACAGCCTTCGCATGGCGTGCCTGGCCGACGCTCACCGGTCGGCGCCAGCACGCGTGAGCGAAGGCTGGAGCGGGAGACGGGGATCGAACCCGCGACCAACAGCTTGGAAGGCTGTGACTCTACCACTGAGTTACTCCCGCCTACGCCTCTCGCACTTCGGCGTGGCCAACCCGCCACGCGCTCTCGATATCCGGCTCCAAGTCGCCGCCGCGCCACACGCGGCGGCGATACGAAACACAGGAGGGGAGCCCCTCCCCTCCAACCGTCTCCTGCCGGCCCCAACCTTCAGACGCGCCGGCGCGAGAAGGTTGGTGGGGAGGGGAGGGTTCGAACCTCCGTAGCCACTAGGGCGGCAGATTTACAGTCTGCTGCGATTGACCGCTCCGCCACCTCCCCTGATCAGCGCAGCGCCGACGGACACGCGAACTGACGAATCGGCCGTGCGAAACTCCTAGCTCGATGAAGTCGTCAGTTTTCGCTGGAATCCGTGTACTTGGCGCTTTCCCAGCATGCGGCGAAGACGCCGGTGGAGCTGGCGGAGGGATTTGAACCCCCGACCGGCTGATTACAAATCAGCTGCTCTACCGGACTGAGCTACGCCAGCCAGACAAAGTGTTGATGATAGCACTTCCCGTGCCAGCCGGACAAGGCACCGGCCCGGCCCAGAAGGCAACCCGTAACCGCTGGCGCTGCCGCAGTTGCGGCCGCCTCGAGCCAGGACACCAGTCTTCTCGCAGGACTAGCCGGCCCCGCTCCTCCGCTGCCGTCGCTGGCGCACCGCTTCAAACAGGGCCACACCCGCCGCAACCGAAACGTTCAGACTATCGACGTGCCCCCCCAGCGGAATGGCGGCCAGCACGTCGCATCGTTCCCGCACCAGCCGGCGCAGCCCCGCTCCTTCCGCTCCCAGCACGATGGCCGTCGGGAGCGTGAAATCCACGGCGTCGTAGAGTGTGGCGGCCCCGGCGGCGAGGCCGACGCTCCAGACTCCCGCTGTCTTCAGCTCATCGAGGGTCCGGGCGATATTGACGACCCTGGCGATGCGAACGTGAGCCACCGCGCCGGCCGAGGCCTTGGCGGCGGCGCCGCCCAGCGGCGCCGCGCGGCGGCTTTGGATGACCACGCCATCGACACCCGCCGCGTCAGCAGTGCGGAGGATGGCGCCGAGATTGTGCGGGTCCTCGATGCCGTCGAGGACGATGAGGAGAGGCGGGCCGCCGGCCCCGCGCAGCAGCTCGTCAAGAGCATAGTCGCGCGCATGCTCGATGATCGCCACTACCCCCTGATGGACACCGTGGCGCGCGTCGCGGTCGAGCGCCTCCGGCGGCACACGCCTGACGCGTACACCGCGCTCGCCGGCGAGCGACAGCACCTCCTGCATCCGCCCGCCCTCGCGGGCGCCGACGCGCAGCTCCCGCACGCGGCCGGCGCGCAGCGCTTCGAGCACCGCGTTGATGCCATAGATGATCATGGGGTCATACCGGGGTCTGACCCCATTCAACCATTCAACGCCGCGCGGAATGTGACGGCCCGCTCGGCCGCGCTCGGAATACGCCGCACACCACCCTCGCCGCCGAGGAGTGCGCCGAGCTCGATCGCTGGCACGGCGGCGTCGAGCTCGAGGCCTTCCGCTTCACCCGTGAGCACGAGTCGAATCGGGTGCAACAGCGGCCTTCCCTTGAGGCCGGTCCGGTCGCGCAGGCGCATCACCACCGCTCGAAACGTCTCCCGATCCAGAAGGGGCGCGCTGCCGGTCAGCTCCTCGGCCAGACCGCCGATCACCTGTCGAGCGCTCTCTGCCTCGGCGCGAATCGTTTCGTCGTCCAGCGCGCGCGTCGCCGAGTAATCGAACAGGAACCGGAGACGGTCCGGCAGCTGCTCGAGGCGGTCGACGGAGCCGGCGGCCGGCGGCACCGCGCGCGCGAGAAATGCCAACCCGGCATCCGACGGCTCCCCCACCCACCCTTCGCGCTGCAGGTACGGTACAGCGAGCCGAGCCAGCCGCTCCGGCGCCGCCAGCTTCAGGTAGTGCCGGTTCACCCACGCCAGTTTCTCGACGTCGAAGACGCCGGCGCTGCGCCCCACGTGCTCCAGCCGAAACCGGCGCGCGAGCTCGTCGATCGGCAACAGCTCCTCGCCGTCGCCGGGCGACCAGCCAAGCAGCGCCAGGTAGTTCGCGAGCGCTTCCGGCAGATACCCGCGCGCCCGGAACTCGGCCACGGAGGTGGCCCCGTGCCGCTTCGAGAGCACGCCGTGATCGGGCCCAAGCACGAGCGAGACGTGCGCGAACAGCGGCGGCGGCCATCCGAACGCCTCGTAGAGCAGCAACTGGCGCGGCGTATTCGAGAGGTGATCCTCACCCCGAATCACGTGCGTGATCCCCATCAGCGCGTCGTCGACGACGACCGCGTAGTTGTACGCCGGCGTGCCGTCGGAGCGGATGAGCACCGGGTCGCCGATCACGTCGCTGCTGAACCGCACCTCGCCACGGACGACGTCGCCAAACACCACGTCGCGACCCTCCGGGACGCGAAACCGGATGACGGCCGGCTCGCCACGCTCGGCCCGCGCGCGCGCCTCCCTCTCGGGAATCGTGCGGCAGCGGCCGACGTACTTCGGCGGGAGTCCCTGGCGGAGCGCCCCGTAGCGATCCATCTCGAGCTGTTCCGGCGGACAGAAGCAGCGATAGGCCTGCCCCCGCGACAGCAGCTCGACGGCGTGAGCGCGATAGACGTGCAGCCGCTCGGACTGCCGGTACGGCCCGTGCTCGCCGCCCTTCTCGACGCCTTCGTCCCAGTCGAGGCCGAGCCACCGGAGGTCCTCGAGGATCGCGCGCTCGGATTCGGGCGTCGAGCGCTCGACGTCGGTGTCTTCGATGCGGAGGACGAACGTCCCCCCCGAGCCTCGCGCGAGGAGCCAGTTGAACAGCGCCGTCCGCGCGTTGCCGACGTGAAGCTGGCCGGTGGGGCTGGGAGCGAAACGGACCCGCATCAGCAACTCACAACCTGGGACTCACGACTCGACACTCGAGGGTCACACCGCAGCCATCAACGCCGGACCAGCAACGCGACCGCATGCACGGCGATCGACTCGCCGGCGCCGATCGATCCTACGCCCTCGTTCGTCTTTCCCTTGACGCTCACCTGCCCGGGCGTGACGGCGAGCGCCGTTGCAAGGTTGGCGCGCATCGCGTCGACATGCGGCGCCAGCCTGGGCCTTTCGGCAATCACCACGACATCGACGTTGCCGACGACGAATCCGGCATCGGCGACGATCTCGGCGGCGCGCGCCAGGAGCGCCAGGCTGTCGGCATCCTTCCAGCGCGCCTCGGTGTCGGGGAAGTGCCGGCCGATGTCCCCGGCGGCAACCGCTCCCAGGACCGCGTCCGTGAGGGCGTGACACACCGCGTCGGCATCGGAGTGCCCGGCCAGCCCCTTCTCGAACGGGATGCCGACGCCGCCGAGCACCAGGCGGCGTCCCGCAATCAGCCGGTGCAGATCGTAGCCGGCGCCAATCCGCGCCACCGACCCAGCCGCCGGGGCGAGCAGACGCTCGGCCAGCTCGACGTCGGCAGCGGTGGTGATCTTCACGTTGCGGGGATCGCCCTCCACCAGCCGCACCGGGTGGCCTCCCCGTTCGACCAGCGCGGCTTCGTCAGTCGCATAGAACGCCCCGTCGGCGCGCGTCAGCGCGGTGCGCAGCACGCCCGTCCGGAATGCCTGCGGCGTCTGCGCCAGGAAGATTTCGCCCCGCGGAACCGTCCCGACGATCAGGCGCTGGTCGTTGCCGCGCTTGACGGTATCGGTGGCGGCCACGGCGGCAATCGCCGCGCCATCGACCACGGCGGCGTCGAGGGTGCGCGTGATGAGCGAATCGGACACGAAGGGCCGCGCCGCATCGTGAACGACGACGACCTCGGCATCCGCCGGGACGCGGGCGAAGGCGAGCGCCACCGAATCCTGCCGGCGCCCCCCTCCTTCGACGAGCGCGATCGGCTTGGCCGCCGACACCAGGTACGCCGGTGGAACCGCGAGCAGCTCCGCTGGAAGCGCCACGACAATGTCGGTGATGCGCGGGTGGCGCAGGAACGCCTCGAGGCTGCGCTGCAGGATCGGCCGTCCGGCCAGCGGCAGAAGCTGCTTTGGCACCGCCCCGCCGAAACGAGCGCCACGACCGCCAGCGGCGATGATTGCGGTTACGTGCACCCCTCGATGCTACTCGGGGTGCCCCGAGCATGTCGAAGGGCACCGCGGGGATTGCACTGTGCGGGAAGATCTGTTCGATGACATTGTCTCCCCCGGGCCAGCTCGTCGATCTCGGCACGCACCGGCTTCACCTCCGCTGTGCCGGCGAGGGGACGCCGGCCGTGGTGTTCGACGCGGCCCTCGGCGCCTCGTCGCTGAGCTGGACGCTCGTCGCCCCCGCCGTCTCCGCAGTGACGCGCGCGTGCACGTACGATCGCGCGGGCTTCGGATGGAGCGAGGCCGGACCGCTCCCGAGGACGGCGGCACGCCTTGTCGAGGAACTGCACGAACTGCTGCGGCGCGCGGCGGTGCCGGGACCGTACGTGCTCGTCGGGCACTCCTACGGCGGCCTCGTGATGCGGCTGCTGGCCGCGCGGCATCCGGAGGCCGCGGCGGCGCTCATCCTGCTCGAACCGGCGCGCCCCGAAGAGTGGGCGCATCCGTCCGAGCGGCAGCGCAGGCTGATCGCCCGCGGCGTGCGCGTGTGCGGCCACGGCGCGGTGGCTGCGCGGCTCGGACTCGCACGCGCCGTGGCGGCGCTCGTGAACGCCGGCGCGCTCGGCGCGGCGCGGGCCGTGGCGAGGCTGGTCAGCCGCGGCGGGCTGCGGCGCGAGGACGAAGGCTTCCTGGCGCCAGTCGGCAAGCTTCCGCCGGATGCGCGCGCCGTGCTGAAGCGGATGTGGACCGAGCCGCGCTTCTTCGAAGCGCTCGGAAGCCAGATCGGGTGCGTGCCCGAGAGCGCCGCGGAACTGGCGCGGGCAGAGCCGGCGCACTATGGCGACCTGCCGCTCGTCGTCCTGACGTCGGCGGGCGCCAGCGTCGAGCGGATGCAGGCGGACGCCGCGCTCGCGCGGCGCTCCAGCCGCGGACGGCACATCATCGTCGCCGAGAGCGGCCACTGGCTGCCGGTCGATGCGCCTCAGGCCGTGAGCGACGCGATCGTAGCTACCGTGCGGGACTTGCGCGCGCGCCGGTGAACGCCTGCATCCGCTCGGCCGTGACCGCGAGCACCTGCTCCAGGCGCCCCTGGGCGATCTCCACCGGCGCGAACACGACGACCAGCGCGCGCGTCGTCGCCGTCGTGACCATCGTCCGGGCCGAATCGGAGGTGGGATTGCCGAACGGCCCGAGGCGGTCGACCAGCGTGATGCGCCCGCCGACGTGCACCTCGTCCTTGCGGATTCCCGCGTAGCACTCGCCGGGACGCCCCAGTCGCAGCACGACGTCGCCCTCGATGCGGTCGGCGTCGTACAGGCCGTAGGGCAGCTGACACTCCAGGGAACACCAGTTGCAGACGTCGACCATCGAGTTGATGCGCGGCAACGGCTCGCCCTTGCGCACGCGCCGCAGCAGCGCCTCCGACGAGGGCCGCCGCCTGGTGGGATCGATGCCCACGCGCTTGTACATCGTCCGCACGGCGGCAATCTCCTCTGGCGGATGCGTCCGTACCGCCGCTTCCGCGGCCGCAAGAGGAGCGTCGAGACGCGAATGGGCCTCCGTCACCGTGGCCCCGTCGAGCCACAGCGCACCCGGCCGGACGATCCCGTCGAGCTCGGGCGCGACCGTGAACATCACTCGATTCCGCCCGCTGCCGGCTGCCGGCTGCCGGCCACATCCGACTCGGCGTCGGGCACGACGAGCTGCCTGATGCGCTCGGCGAACGTCTTCGGATCGACGCCGGCGAGCGTCGCCGTATCGATCGGCTCGTGAACGACGAGTCGCACGCGCCCCGGGTAGGTGGCGAGCCGTCCTTTCAGCATCACGTGCCGGCTGCCGACGACCGACAGCGGAACGACCGGCAGTCCGGCCTCGAGCGCCAGGAAGAAGCTGCCGCCCTTGAACCGGTCCACCCGCCCGTCGGGACTGCGCGTCCCTTCGGGGAACACGATGAGCGACAACCCGTTGGATGTCAGCGCCGACGCCCACGCGAAGATGGAGGCCCGATCGGGCCGGGCGCGGTTGACGAGCATGTGCCCCGTGCGCCGCAGATGCCAGCCGAGGAACGGGAAGTGCCCGAGCGATTCCTTCGCGATGATGCGCAGCTGGTACGGCAGCGACCAGAACAGGATCGGGATGTCGTAGATGCTCTGGTGATTCGAGACGAAGACGTAGGTGCGCCCAGGCACCAGCCGCTCGAGACCCTCGACATCGACGTCCACGCCGGTCGTGCGCAGAATCAACCGCGACCACATGCGCGCGCACCGGTGCGCGAAATAGCCGCGCGTCTCGAACAGGCTGGATGCAATCGACAGCGTGCCCAGGACGATCGTGTACAGACTGATGGCTGGGATCAGGAAGAAGACCGTCCGCCACCAGTGTAAAGGAGGACAGCGCAACTCAACGCTCGAGACGCGAGGCTCGCAACTCACTCACAACAGAGAGCCGGCACGTTCCTCGAGTCTTGACCTCTCGAGTCCCGACGAGCTATTTCCCGGCCGCCACCGCCGACGGCGGGACCTGCGGCCGAGGCCGGCCGTCGGCCACGGCAGACGCCGGCGGCGCGACCACCTGGCTGGCGGCCGACGGATCGATGTACCGCCCGAAGATCATCTTGCCGGCCGTCGTCTGCAGGACGCTCGTCACCACGACGTCGATCGTCTTGCCGATCAGCTTGCGCGCGTTGTCGACCACGACCATCGTGCCGTCGTCGAGGTAGGCGACCCCCTGGTTGTACTCCTTGCCTTCCTTGAGGATGAACACCTTCATCAGCTCGCCGGGCAGCACGACCGGCTTGAGCGAGTTTGCGAGCTCGTTGATGTTCAGCACGTCTACGCCGCGGAGCTGCGCCACCTTGTTCAGGTTGAAATCGTTGGTGACGATCTTCCCTTCCAGCGCCCGCGCCAGCTCGATGAGCTTCAGGTCCACTTCGCGGACGTCGGGGAAGTCCATATCGGACACCATGACATCGAGACCGGACATCTTCTGAATCTTCTGGAGGATGTCGAGGCCGCGCCGCCCGCGGTTCCGTTTCATCGAATCCGAGGAGTCGGCGACCATCTGCAACTCCTTCAGCACGAACTGCGGGATGACGAGCGTGCCGTCCATGAAGCCGGTCTCGCAGATATCCGCGATACGACCGTCGATGATGACGCTCGTGTCGAGCACCTTGTACCGGCGCCGCGGTCCGGTCGATCGGAACAGACCGACGAGATTCTGGGGCTCGAGCCACTCACCCCGCCGGGCGCCCATCACCAACCCGAGGTAGGGCAGCGCCAGCAGGATGAGACTGTGCAGGAACACCACTCGCCCATCGCCGAGGTCCGCCCAGTACAGGGCGTCGCCCAGCACCTTTGCGGCGCCAAGTCCGATGGCGCCCCCCAGCAGGGCGCCGAGCATGTGCGGGACCGACGTGTTGCGGAGCCGTATCTCGACGACGACGATCAAGACGCCCAGGACAACGCCGAACGCGACGTTCGGCACGACCCCTGCCGCCGTCAGCGGCTGTATCTGAAACGCCGAATATCCGACCGCCGCAACGAATAGTATGCGCGCAATAGCGAACCAGGCCATGAGCGCCCCCAGGCGAAATGATGATGAATGGGCAACCGTATAGCCCCGGGCGCAGAAAATCAAGTAATGAGCAGATCGAGCGCCTCCCCGACGGTTCGCACCCCCACCAATTCGGCGCCGCCCGCTGGTGTCGGCGAGCCCCGACCGCCCTGGAACGACCCGCCGTCGCGATCGAGATTGGCCGCCGGCATGACGATGCGGGTGAAGCCCATCTGTGCGGCTTCACGGACGCGCAGCGCCGCCTGCGGGATGCCCCGAATCTCGCCGGACAACCCCACTTCTCCGAAGACGGCGGTCGACGGCGCCAGGCTCCGGTTGCGCACGCTCGAGGCAATCGCCGCCACGACGCTCAAATCGGCCGCCGGCTCCTCCACGCTCATCCCGCCGGCGATGTTCACATAGACATCGTCGCCCGCCAGGTTCAACCCGGCGCGTTTCTCGAGTACCGCCAGCAGCAGCGACACGCGATGCTGGTCGAAGCCGATCGCCATGCGCCGCGCGTTCCCGTACGTGCTCGTGCTGACCAGCGCCTGCACCTCGACGAGGATCGGCCGTGAACCTTCCACGCAGCACAGCACCGACGAGCCGGGGGTGCCGGAGGCGCGCTCCGACAGGAACAGCTTCGACGGGTTCGGCACCGGGCGGAGCCCGGCGCCGGTCATCTCGAACACACCGAGTTCGCTGACGGCGCCGTAGCGATTCTTCACCGCGCGCACGACCCGGTGCGCGTGATGGCGCTCGCCTTCGAAATAGAGCACGGTGTCGACGACGTGCTCGAGCACCTTGGGTCCGGCGAGGCTGCCGTCCTTGGTGACGTGTCCCACCAGGACGGTGGGAATGTTCTGCCCCTTCGCCGCGAACAGGAACTGCGTGGCCGCCTCCCGCACCTGCCCGATGCTGCCCGGCGCCGACTGGAACTTGATCGAGAACACCGTCTGCACCGAGTCGACGACGACGAGCGCCGGCTTCAGACGGGCGATCTCTTCGAGGATGCGCTCGATGCACGTCTCCGAGAGCAGATAGAGCGGCGCCTCTCCGACGCCGAGGCGATCGCCCCGGCTCTTGATCTGGTGCTCGGACTCCTCGCCGGAGGCGTAGAGCACCGGACCGGCGGCGCGGGCGAAGTGCGCCGCGGCCTGGAGGAGCAGCGTCGACTTCCCGATGCCCGGCTCGCCGCCGAGCAGCACGAGCGATCCCGGCACGACGCCGCCGCCGAGCACCCGATCGAACTCATCGATCCCGGTCGACAGCCGCACGGCATCGGCCACGTCGACCTCGGCGTACAGCCGCGCCGATCCGCCGGCGCCGAGCTGCGCGTACCGGTTCGCGCTGCCGGGCGC
Source organism: Acidobacteria bacterium RIFCSPLOWO2_12_FULL_68_19 (assembly GCA_001767525.1). Taxonomy (GTDB): domain Bacteria; phylum Acidobacteriota; class Vicinamibacteria; order Vicinamibacterales; family UBA2999; genus MELF01. Next base: position 9,440 of record MELF01000021.1, read on the forward strand.
GCCTGCCTCGATCCCCCGCTCTTCGACGAGCGAGTTCCACGCGCCGCACTCGGTGCAGCGGCCCATCCACTTCGGCGCCTGGGCGCCGCATTCCTGGCAGACGAAGACGGCTCTCGGTGGTTTCATTCCGTGTCACGCAGAAGGCCGATGGCAGAAGGCGCAATCCGCCTTCTGCCCTTCACGCCTCCGTATATTGTCGCTCTATCCGTGCACCGATCCGGCAGACGATTTCGTAGGGAATGGTGCCGATCGCCGCCGCCATCTCGCGGACGTCGATCTGCTGCCACGAGTCGCTGCCCTGACGTCCGATGATCACCACCTCGTCGCCGGGCGCCACCGCGTCGAGATCGCTGACGTCCACCGTCATCATGTCCATCGACACGGCGCCGACGATCGGCGCGCGGCGGCCTCGAACGAGCACCTGGCCGCCGCGTTCGAGCCGAAGGTCGAGGCCGTCGGCGTACCCCGCCGGCACGACCGCGATCGTCCGCGGCCCGACGGCCGTGAAGCGCGCGCCGTAGCCCACCGACTCGCCCGGCCGCAGCCCCTTGACCGCGACGACGCGGCTCGTCAGCGACATGACCGGTTGGAGCGGGATGGTCGACGCGAGCGGCGGCGGCACGATGCCGTAGAGCAGCAGCCCCGGCCGCACCGTGTCGTACCACACACGCGAGTCGCGCAGCAGGGCGGCGCTGTTGGCGGCATGCCGCGGCACGCGCGCATCGATCTCGGTCAGCGCCTCCTCGAACCGGAGGCGCTGCTGCTCGAAGAGCTGATGACCCGGGACATCCGCCGTGGCAAAGTGCGTGTACACCGCCTCGAGGCGCAGGTTCGGGCTGCCAACGAGCTCCGGCAGCGTGCGCCGCAGGTTGTCGTGCCGGAATCCGAGGCGGTGCATGCCCGTATCGACCTTCAGGTGGTAGCCGCACACGGCGCCGCGGCGCGCGGCGGCCGCCTGCACGGCGCGCCCGGCCGACGGCGTCGAAATGGTCGGCGTCAGGCCGTAGTCGAACACCCCGTCGAGATCGCTGACGCTCAGCGCGCCGAAGACCAGGATCGGGCCCGTGACGCCCGCCCGTCGCAGCACGATCCCCTCCTCGATGTCCGCGCAGGCGAGCGCGTCCGCGCCCGCCTGCTCGAGGGCGGCGCCGACGCGCTCGGCCCCGTGTCCGTAGGCATTGGCCTTGACGACCGCCATGATTCGCGGGGCCGGGGCCGCATCCGTGCCGAGGAAGGCGCGGACGGCGCGAAGGTTGGACCGCAGCGCGGCGAGATCGATTCGCGCGACGGTGCTGCGGATCATCGGCGATCCGCAGTCTCGACGGGCCACGGAGACACCGAGACACGGGAGCGGAGCACACAACGTCTCACTCCGAGTCTCCGTGTCTCCGTGGCCTGCGGACGTGAAGAACGTACGAATCGCAATCAGCTATTGCCTGCGAGGTTCGCGAACCTCGTCTGCTCGCGGAGGAACGCGAGCCGCACGACGCCGGTCGGGCCGTTCCGCTGCTTGGCGACGATGAGCTCCGCCGTGCCGGCGTCGGGATGGTTCGGATCGCGGTTGTAGGCGTCCTCGCGGTAGATCAGGATCACGACATCGGCATCCTGCTCGAGGGCGCCCGATTCACGGAGGTCCGAGAGCTGCGGCCGATGATCGGCGCGCGCCTCCGGTGCGCGGCTCAACTGGGACAGCACGACGACCGGCACGTTGAGCTCCTTGGCCAGCCCCTTCAGCGACCGGGAAATCGCCGCCAGCTCCAGCGTGCGGTTTTCGTGGCGGCCGCGCGCGTTCATCAGCTGGATGTAATCGACGACGAGCAGGCTGAGCCCGCGCTGCTCGGCCTGCAGCCGGCGCGCCTTCGCGCGCATTTCCAGCACGCCGATGTTGGCCGTGTCGTCGATGTGCAGCCGCATCGCGTTCAGCACCTCGAGCGCGTGGGAGATCCGGCTGTAGTCCTTCTGCCCGATCGCGCCGCTCATGAGCCGATGGCTGTCGATCTGCGCCTCCGACGTGAGCAGCCGGAGGAAGAGCGACTCCTTCGACATTTCCAGACTGAAGATGCCGACCGTGTGCTCCGGCTGCAGCGCGACGTACTGGGCGACGTTCAGCGCCAGGCTCGTCTTCCCCATCGACGGGCGCGCGGCGACGATCACCAGATCGCCGGCCTGGAAGCCGCGCGTCATGGTGTCGAGGTCGACGAATCCCGTGGGCACCCCGGTGACGAGCCGCTTCTGCTCGAAGAGCTGCTCGATCTTCGGGTAGCTCTCCTTGACCAGCTCGGCCATCGGGACGAAGCCCGCCTTCAGCCGGTCCTCAGCGACCGCGAAGATGGCGCTCTCGGCATCGTCCAGGATCAGATCCGATTCCTGATCCGCTTCGTACGCGTTGCTCAGGATCTTGTTGGCCGCGAAGATCAGGTTGCGAAGCGTCGCCTTTTCCTTGACGATCCGGGCGTAGTACTCGACGTTGGTCGCGCGCGGCACGCCGTCGGCCAGCGACGCGACGTAGGCCGGCCCGCCAACCTCGTCCAGCTCCGCGTTTCGCGCCAGCTCCTCCTTCAAGGTGACGAAATCGATCGCCTGTCCGCGCTCGCTGAGCGTCACCATGCGGGTGAAGATGCGGCGGTGCGCGTCGCGATAGAAATCGCCGGCGTCGATGACCTGCGCGGCGAGGTTGAACGCGTCGTTGTGGATCAGGATGGCGCCGAGCACCGATCGCTCGGCTTCGAGGTTGTGCGGAAGACTTCGTTCCGCGGCGGCAACGACGGTGTCGGCCATGGAGGAACAGACGAACGGATGGGAGCCGCGAATCGCAGTCTAGCAGATATGGTAGGCTCCGCGCGATTCATGAATCGTGCTCCCGCATCGGCGGACGCGCTCGCGACGAGCGCCGTCCCGTGGTATCGCACCATCACAGCCGAACAGTGGCGGGTGCTGATCGCCGCGAAATTAGGGTGGATGCTCGATGCCATGGATTTCATGCTCTACGCAATGGCGATCGGGCAGCTCCGCACCTACTTCGGCTTCGACGACAGGACCGCCGGCATGCTCGGAACCGTGACGCTCGTGATGTCGGGCGCCGGCGGCGTCCTGTTCGGGTACGTCGCGGACCGGCTGGGGCGCACGCGCGCCCTGATGGGCACGATCCTCCTCTTCTCGCTCGCCTCGCTCGGCGCGTCCACGTCCCAATCGGTGGTGCAACTGCTGCTCTGGCGGGCCCTGCTCGGCATCGGCATGGGTGGCGAGTGGGCGTCGGGGGCGGTGCTCATCAGCGAAACGTGGCCGGCCGCCCACCGCAACAAGGCGATCAGCATCATGCAATCGGGATGGGCCATCGGCTACCTCATCGCGGCACTGGTCGCGGCGCTCGTCCTCGGCGCGCCGGAGGCCGGCCCAGACGCCTGGCGCTGGCTCTTCCTCGTCGGTATGCTGCCGGCGCTCTTCACGCTCTGGATTCGCCGCCACGTCCGGGAGCCGGACGTCTGGTTGGCCCGCGGGGCGGCGGAGGCACGCGAGCGGAACCCGTTCGGCGTCATGTTCGGACGACGCCTCATCGTCCGCACGCTGCTCATCATCCTGCTCGGCGCATCCGTGCAGTTCGCCTACTGGGGAATCTTCTTCTGGCTGCCCGCGTTCCTGGCGCGCCCGGTCGCGCAGGGAGGCGCCGGGATGGGGGTGGTCGGCTCACTCGGCTGGATTGTTCCGGTGCAGATCGGCGCCTATTTCGGCTATCTGACCTTCGGTTTCATCGCCGACCGGCTGGGGCGACGCCCCACGTTCATTCTGTTCATGCTGGCGGCGGCGCTGCTCGTGCCGGTCTACGGGCAGATGGGGCGAAACCCCGCCGTCCTGATGCTGCTCGGGCCGGTGCTCGGGTACTTCGGCCACGGCTACTTCAGCCTGTTCGGGAGCTTCATCGCGGAGCTCTTCCCCACCGCCGTGCGCGCCACGGCACAGGGCACGAGCTACAACATCGGACGGATGGCGGGTGCGCTCGCGCCATTCACGATCGGCGCCGTGGCGACGCTTCCGGGGATCGGCATCGGCCTCGCGCTCGCCACAACGTCGGCGTTCTTCCTGCTGGGCGCCGCCTTGATCGTCACGCTGCCGGATCGCAGCGGACAGGAGCTGGAGGCATGAGCCGAGGCTCAGGCCGTCTGGCTCTGGACTTGTCGTCGACACTCCAGCGGCCGGGCGATGTCGTGGAAGACTTCGCGCACCCCACCGGTACCGCTCAGCGTTATCGAGCCGTAATCGAAGATGCGCCCGAGGATGCTCTGGTCGATCGAGATCGCCTCGACCTGCCGGAGGAGGAGCTCCAGCGTACACGTGCGACGCCGCCGCCCCACGAGGGGGCCTCGCGGCACGCCGGCGTTGGCATCGTTCTTCCTCTCTCGCCGTACGGATGACTCGCGCTGTCATCTCCCGTGGACCGCTTGTGGTTCCCTCGGGTCATGTTGTCACCCGGACACGACAGGTGTGTGCGGTCGCCGGGAGCGACACGTGAGGAGTGCCTGACATGCGTAACGTGTATCTGCGGACCCTGATTCTGACCTTGCCTTTCGTGCTCGGGGCCATTCCAGCTTCGGCGCAGGACGAACGAGTGCGACTCTCGATCGGCGCCGCCGCCGCGAGCGGCACCGACGACAACGTCGCACTGACCGCGTCGGTCGGCTATCGCTTCCTCGAACGCCTGTCGTTCGACGTCGATTTCACCGCGACGAAGGCGCCCGGCGGCGATTTCGCGCGGCCGCTCGCGGCGATGGCGGGCCCAGGCGACGGCGTCATGCGCGGGAGTCTGGTCATGCGAGGACGCCCGGGACGGCCCGGCGGGCCGATCGACCTGACGCGAGGGCAGGTCGTCGAGCGCATCGCCATCTTCCCGCCGGTGCCGTCGGCGAGGGACAACGGCGACATCGCGATCGTCACAACGGGCTTCCGGTACGAGTTCCCCGTGCAGGGCGGCCGCCTGCGGCCGTACGTCGGCGGCGGTCTCGGCATCGCCAGGACCAGCCAGGAGATCGCCTCCGTGCAGCTGCTCCGGCAGCCCGGCGCGCAACGAGTCGAACGCACGGCGGAGTCCATCAGCCGTACCGGCGTGGCGGCCTCGGCCGGCGCGGGCGCCAGCGTGCGCGTCTACCGGGGGCTGTTCGTGGACGTCGACGCGCGCTACTTCCGTCTGGATCGCGACCGGGACCTCGCACGCCTCGGCGGTGGGGTGAGCTATCGCTTCTGATTCCACTCGAGGTTCGAGGGACGCATACGCGCGGATCGACATCGAGTTCCGCTCGAGCAACTGAATCGTACCGATTCGGACGTTACCCGTGGAGCAGTCGATAGAGCCGCACCGCCGCGCGCAGCACGCGAGCGTCCTGCCCCCGATCGGCGGTGATCTGCAGGCCAACCGGCAGGCCCGATGTGGGCATCGGGAACGAGATGGCCGGCGTGCCGAGCGCCGTCCACGGCGCATTCATCCGCGGATCGCCGGTCGTCGCGAGGCCGCGCGGCGCGGGCCCGGTGGCCGCCGGCACGAGCATCGCCGGGGTCGTCCGGTAGAGCTCGGTGAGCCGCGCTCGGGCGTCGGCGACCTGCCGGCGTGCGCCCTCGTACTGCTCCGCCGGCATCTTCAGCCCTTTCTCCACCAGATCGGCGAGATCGAGCAGGCGCCTGCCGTGCTCCTTCCATCGCTGCTGGTGAACGCGCGCGCCTTCGAAGAACATGATGTCGGAGGTCGCCGCATCGAGCGTCTCGAGCATGCCGGCGATGTCGACGGACCGTATCGCCACGCCGGCGCGCCGGAGCGCCGCGATCGCGTCCTGGAACGCCCGCGCCATGTCCGGCTCGACGTCGGGCATCGGAGCGGGAACGCCGAAGGTCAACGCCTCGTCGCGGCCCGCGGAATGCCCCGTCGCCTCCCAGAGCGCCATCATGTCGGCCGGCGTGTGCGTAAAGAACCCGATGGTATCGAGGCTCCGGGCGAACTCCATCACGCCGTCGGTCGGAAGCGCACCATAACTCGGCTTGAAGCCGGTGATGCCGCAGTAGGAGGCTGGGCGCAGCACGGAGCCGCGTGTCTGCGTCCCGAGCGCGAACGGCACCATCCCGGCCGCGACCGCCGCCGCCGACCCGCTGGAGCTGCCGCCCGGCGTGTGATCGAGATTGCGCGGATTGCGCGTCGGTGCGGGCGTGCGGTACGCGAAGGCGGCCGTATGCGTCTTGCCCAGCAGGATCGCGCCGCGCCGCCGCAGGGCCGTGACGATCGCCGCATCGGTCGATCCGAGGCGCCCCCTGTAGACCGGCGAGCCGTACTCGGTGGCGAGCCCGCGCGTCTCCATGATGTCCTTGGCGGCGAAGGGTATGCCAGACAGCGGACCGTCGCCGAGCGGCGGCCGCGGCGCCACCTGCACCCACGCCTGGATGGACGGGTCCATCGCACGGATCCGCTCGAGGCACGCCTTCACCGCCTCCTCTCGTTCGCGGGGCGAGGCGTTCCTCCACTCGGTGAACGTCTCCAGAGGTGAACCCTGCACCGCGGCAGCCGACCGGCTGGACGCGGCAACGGCGGCGGGGAGCGCGGCGAGGAATCCGCGGCGATCGATCACCATGGCGGCCTGCGACTAGATGCCGCCGAGGCTGATGTACTTGACCTCGAGGAACTCCTCGATGCCGTACTTCGACCCTTCGCGCCCGAGGCCCGATTCCTTTACGCCGCCAAACGGCGCCACCTCGGTCGAGATGATGCCCGTGTTGACCCCGACCATCCCCGACTCGAGCGCCTCGGCCACGCGCCAGACGCGCCCGATGTCGCGTCCGTAGAAGTACGCCGCCAACCCGAACGGCGTGTCGTTGGCGAGCGCGATCGCCTCGTCCTCGGTCTTGAAGCGGAAGAGCGGCGCGACGGGTCCGAACGTCTCCTCGCGGGCAACGAGCATGGCGGGCGTGACGTCGGCGAGCACCGTCGGCTCGAAGAACCGCCCGCCCCGGGGGTGCCGGCCCCCGCCGGTCACGACGCGGGCGCCCTTGGCCAGCGCGTCGGCGACGTGCTCCTCGACCTTTGCGACCGCCTTGTCGTCGATGAGCGGACCCTGGCTCGCCCCCTCCTCGAGGCCTGGGGCCGGCTTCAGCTCCTTCACCGCTGCGGCAAGCTTTGCCGCAAACGTGTCGTACACACGGTCCTGCACGAAGATCCGGTTGGCGCAGACGCAGGTCTGGCCCGTGTTGCGGTACTTCGAGGCGATCGCTCCCTCCACCGCCGCGTCCAGATCCGCGTCGTCGAAGACGATGAAGGGCGCGTTGCCGCCCAGTTCGAGGGAAATCTTCTTGACCGTGCCGGCGCACCGCTCCATCAGCAGCTTGCCGGTGGCGGTCGAGCCGGTGAAGGAGAGCTTGCGGACCTCAGGGTTGGAGGTCAGCTCGCGGCCGATCTCGTCCGCCGATCCGGTAAGGACGTTGAGCACGCCTTTCGGGATGCCCGCGCGCTCGCCGAGCTCGGCGAGCGCCAGCGCCGAGAACGGCGTCTGCGAGGCCGGCTTCAGCACCACGGTGCAGCCCACGGCAATCGCGGGGCCGGCCTTGCGGGTGATCATGGCCAGGGGGAAGTTCCACGGCGTGATGCAGGCGACCACGCCGACCGGCTGCTTGATGACGACGATCCGCTTGTCGCGCTGCGGCGCCGGGATCGTGTCGCCGTAGACGCGCTTGGCTTCCTCGCCGAACCACTCGAGGAACGACGCGGCATAGACCACCTCGCCGCGCGACTCGACGAGCGGCTTCCCCTGCTCGATCGTCATGAGGCGGGCCAGGTCCTCCTGGTTCGCCATCATCAGCTCGAACCAGCGGCGGACGATCGCGGCGCGCTCCTTGCCGGTGCGTCTCCGCCATTCCGGCAGCGCCCGGCCCGCCGCCTCGATCGCGCGGCGCGTCTCGGCTCTGCCGAATCTCGGCACGACGCCGATGATCTCGCCCGTCGCGGGGTTGTCGACACCAATCGCGGCGTCGGGATGCGGCTCGACCCACGCGCCGTCGATGTAACAGGCCTGCCGGAACAGCGTCGAATCCTTCAGCGAGACGCCGGATGGGGCGGTGGTTGTGGTCTGCATGATGATTCCCCGTCTGTGGTAGGGCGGCGCCTTCATGGCCCGCCTGGCGCGGCGTCGAGCCGCGCCCTACGTACGAATCGGGTCCTGGAGCGCGGCGGCGAGGTCGCGCATGAACTCGGCCGCGCGCGCGCCGTCGACGACCCGATGATCGCACGACAAGGTCATGGTCAGCATCGGCTTCACCGCCGGCGTGCCGCCGACGGCCACCACGCGATCCGCGATCGCGCCGACCGCCAGGATGGCGGCCTGCGGCGGCACGATGATCGCGGTGAACCTATCGACGCCGTACATCCCGAGGTTGCTCACCGTGAAGGTCGCTCCCGCGATGTCGTCCGGGTGCAGCCGCCCCGCCCGCGCGCGCTCGGTCAGCTCGCGCCGGCGCGCCGCGATGCCGCCGATCGAGGAGGCGTCGGCCGCACGAATCACGCCCGTGACCACCGCGTTCTCGACGGCGAGCGCCAGCGCGACGTTGATCTCCCGGTGCACCACGACGCCGTCGGCCGCAAAGCTCGCGTTCACGCGGGGATGACGTGCGAGCACCCGCGCCACGACCAACACCAGGAGGTCCGTATGCGTTACCTTGACGCCGTGCGAGCGCTCGACGGAGGGAGCCGCCTCCGCACGCGCCGCGTTGAGCGCGGTCGCGTCGACCTCGCGCGCCAGGAAGAAGTGCGGAACCGTGGTCCAGCTCTGCGTGGTGCGCTCGGCCATCAGGCGGCCGACCGACGTCAGGGCGATCGCGGCGGGTGAAGCAGATCGAGCGAGCGGAGATTCGACCACCGGTCCCGCTCCGCCCGCCTCGCCAGCCTCGAGGATGTCCTCCGCGAGAATCTCGCCGCCCGGTCCCGACCCCTTCAGGCGGCTGATGTCGACGCCCCGCTCCTGGGCGAGACGCCGCGCCTTCGGCGACATGCGCGATGCCGCCGCCGGCGCCGATCCTGCACCGACTTCCTTCAAAGACGCGGCGGCCGCGGCCGGAGCGGCCTCGGCCCGCCGGGCGCTCGGCGCGCCTCCATGGACCGCGGAGGGCGGCGCTTCGCCCGGCTCCAGGAGCCACGCGATGGTGTGCCCGACCGGAATCACGTCGCCGGGTTTAGCCGTAACGGCCGCGAGAATGCCGTCGCCGGCGGCCTCCACCTCGACCACCGCCTTGTCGGTCTCGACCTCGAGGAGCATTTCGCCCTTGCGGACCGGCTCGCCCTCCTGCTTCAGCCACGACACGAGCTTGCCGGTCTCCTGCGCCATCTCGAGCGCAGGCATCACGACGCTGGTTGCCATCTATCGATCACGTCCCCTGAACGGCCCGCCCGTCACGCGCCGACCTTTTCGCCCTCCGCACGGGCCGCGGCGGCAATCAACTCCACGACGTCCCGATTCGGCGGCGCTTCCGTCTCGCGGACGATCGGCAGGTTCCCGCCCACGGTGACGAACGGCGCGCCGGCGACGAGCAGCGCCTCCGCGGGGAAGCGCGTGATCACTTCGTGCCCGGTCGCCGTGACGACAATCTCCTCCTCGATGCGGGCGGCGCTCCAGCCGTCGGTGGACGGCCAGAACGTCTCGAGCGCGAAGACCATGCCCGGCTTGATCTCGTGCGGGTGGTCGAGCGACACGAGGCGGCTGATCATCGGCCGCTCCCAGATGGCGAGTCCGATCCCGTGCCCCATCTGCAGGGCGAAGGCCGCCTCTTCGCTCGGGAAGCCGAACTCCTGCGCACGCGGCCACACCGAGGCGACCTCGGCCGTCGTCCGCCCGGGACGAATGAGCTCGATGGACGCGTCCAGATAGTCGCGGCACCGCTTGTAGGCGTCGACCATCGCGCGCGGGGCCGAGCCGACGCAGAACGTGCGGTAGTAGCAGGTGCGGTAGCCCATGTACGAGTGGAGGATGTCGTAGTAGACCGGGTCGCCCGGCCGGAGCGCGCGGTCGGAGAAGACGTGCGGGTGCGGGCTGCAGCGCTCGCCGGAGATGGCGTTGACCGCCTCCACGTACTCCGAGCCGAGGTCGTACAGCCGCTCGGCCACGAGCGCCACCGCCTCGTTCTCCCGCATACCGGGACGCATCGCCTTGTAGAGATCGTAGTAGGCCGCATCGACCATCATCGCCGACATGTTGAGCAGCGTGATCTCGTCCTGTGTCTTGATCTCCCTGGCGATCGACATCAATTCCTGGCCGTCGACGACCGTGATCCCCTCGCGCTGCAGGGCGAACAGCACCGGCGGCTCGACGACGTCGACGCCGAGCGGCTCCCCGAGGAGTCCGCGCCGCTCGAGCTCGACGCGGATCTTCCTCGCCACGTCCTCGGCGCGCCCCATCTCGGGCGTCATCGCGCCGCGCATGGACGGGATCCCGGCGCGCGACCGCTCGCCGAGCCACGGACAGTTGAGCTGGTGGTGGCGCGCCGCCGACCCGAAGTCCCACAGGATCGGCTCGTCCTTCTGCGGCAGCAGCGTGAAGCGGCTGATCTTGTCCTGCGCCCAGGTGCCGATGTGGGTGGCGGTGATGTACCGCACGTTGTTCATGTCGAAGCAGAGCAGCGCGCCGAGCGCCGACTTCTCCAGCAGCCCCGTGATGCGCGCGAGCCGCTCCCGCCGCAGCCGGTCGAAATCGACCCGCTGTTCCCAGTCCACCGCCATCGTGCCGAAGGTCTTCAGTGCCATGGGATCCCCCGTCTATCTGTTGCACATCTTCCGCGCGAGCTCGAAGACGTCGCGTTCGGTCGGAACGGTCGCATCTTCGAGCACCGGCGAGAACGGAACCGGCACGTGTCTGGCGCCCAGACGCCGCACCGGACCGTCGAGATCGTAGAAGGCGTTCTCGGCAATCACCGACGCGATCTCGCCGGTGACGCCGTACCGGTAGTACCCTTCATCGACGACCATCGCACGCGACGTCTTCCGCACCGACTCGACGAGCGTCGTCTCGTCGAGCGGCCACATCGTCCGGGGATCGACCACCTCCGCGCTGATGCCGACCTCCTCGAGCATCGTGGCGGCGCCGAGCGCCACCTGCACCATGCTGCTCGTCGCCACCAGCGTGATGTCGCGCCCCAGGCGTTTGACGTCGGCCACGCCGATCGGAACCGTGTAGTCCCCTGCGGGAACCGGCCCTTTCACCTTCGCGTAGCTGATCTTGTCCTCGAAGAAGACGACAGGATTGTCGTCGCGGATGGCCGCCTTGAGCAGCCCCTTGGCGTCGTAGGGCGTAGAGGGCACGACGACCTTGAGTCCGGGAATATGGCTCGGCCATGCGTGCAGCGACTGCGAATGCTGGGCCGCCGAGCGCCGCGTCGCCCCCATCGTGGTTCGGATGACGAGCGGCACCTTCCACTTGCCGCCCGACATGTAGTGGACCTTCGCGGCCTGGTTGGCCACCTGGTCCATGATGAGCGCCATGAAGTCGCCGAACATGATGTCGACGACCGGCCGCATCCCGGTCATCGCGGCGCCCACGGCGAGGCCCGTGAAGCCCGGCTCGGAGATCGGCGTGTCGATCACGCGGTCCTTGCCGAACTCCTCGACGAGCCCTTTCAGCACCTTGAATGCGGTGCCCGCCTCGGCGACGTCCTCGCCAAGCAGCACCACGCGCGGATCGCGCCGCAGCTCCTCGGCGAGCGCCTCCCGGATCGCCTCGCCGAACGTGAGTTCCCGGAGCGCCGTCGCCGTCTCAGGCATAGACGTCCTCGTCCACCGTGCTCGGGTCCGGATAGGGGGCCTTCACCGCGAATTCGACGGCGGCGTCCATCTCCGAGGCGACCTCCGATTGGATGCGCTCGAGGGCCGCCCGATCGGCGAGCCCCTCGGAGACGAGCCAGTCGCCATGGAGCGCAATCGGGTCGCGCTCGCTCATCCAGCGCTGCTCTTCCTGCTTCGGCCGGTAGTACTCCCGGGCGACGTCGCCCACGTGGTGGCCGCGGTACCGGTAGGTGTCGAGCAGCAGGAAGCCCGGTCCCTCGCCCCGGCGCGCGCGCTCGACGATGGCGGATGCGGCCGCATGCACTTCCCGCACGTCCTGGCCGTCGACACGCTCGGCCGCGATCCCGAGCGCGGCCGGCCGCGCGAGCATGTCGCCCGCCGTCGTCTCCGAGCAGTGGGTGTACTCGTTGTACAGGTTGTTCTCGCAGGCGTAGATGACCGGCAGCTTCCAGAGCTGCGCCAGGTTCATCGTTTCGTACAGAACGCCCTGGCCGAGCGCGCCTTCGCCGAAGAAGCAGACGGCGACGCGGCCGGTGCCGAGCCACTTCGAGGAAAAGGCCGCGCCGGTCGCGATGCCGGCGCCGCCGCCGACAATCGCGTTCGCGCCGAGGTTGCCGGTTGCGGGGTCCGCGATGTGCATTGAGCCGCCTTTGCCCTTGCAGTAGCCCGCTTCCTTGCCGAGCAGCTCGGCGAACATCAGGTGCGGCGCGGCCCCCTTCGCCAGGCAGTGCCCGTGCCCGCGGTGCGTGCTGGTGAGGTAGTCGTCCGGGCGCAGCGCCTCGCAGATGCCGACCGCGACCGCCTCCTCCCCTATATATAGGTGGGCGAGTCCGGGCATCAGCGCCCTCGTGTAGAGGTCGCTGACCCGCTCCTCGAAGAGGCGGATGGCCGCCATCTGCCGGTACATGCGCAGCAGCGTCTCGACGTCGAGCCCTGCCGCGGCCTGTCGTGTCGCCGTAGTCATAGAGGCGTAAGTATCTCCCTGTCGGCGCCGGAATCGCAACGGTGCGTGTCGAGCCATAAGTAAGTGTTACCGAGCGGCGCATCGTCGCGCCATTAATGGTGTTACCGAAGGTGCAGGGGTTTTGATAGGCGGGGGCGCGGAGGCAGGCGCGTTCTTGGCGCGTGCGTCCGCGCCCCCCACCTTCGAGGGCACCAGCCCGCGCCGATGGTTCGCCAACGCGT
>MELF01000022.1 GCA_001767525.1 Acidobacteria bacterium RIFCSPLOWO2_12_FULL_68_19
CCCGGCGGTGGGGCCCTTCCGCGCCCTCGGCTTTCCCTTCACGATGGCCGGCACCCCGACCCGGCTGCGGCGACCCCCACCGACCCTCGGCCAGCACACCGGGGAGATCCTCCGCGAGCTGGGGCTCGAGGCCGCGGAGATCATCCAGCTCAGGGGCGACGGCGTGATCTGAGCGACCAGACCCGATCACGCCGAGGCGAGCGAAGCGAGCCGCCGGTTGCTGGCTCCTAGCCGCCCGCCATGGCCCCCACGACCAGCAGCGGCTCGGCCCCCGTCGCCACGGCGTCGGGCAGCGGCGTGTCGGGCGACTCGTGGGACAGATCCTGCCCGCAGGCAAAGACTCTCAGGAACGCTCGCCGCTGTTGCGTGACGTGATCGCGGATCGTCCCGCGCAGCACCGGATAGCGGGTCTCCAGCGCGTCGAGGACCGAGCGTTGCGTGACCGGATCCGCGACGTCGAGCGTCACCTCGCCGTCGACGGTCGCGAGCGTCCGCAGGTGTGACGGGAGGACGACCCGGATCACGGCAGCGTCTGGACCTCGACGGACACCACGGACGGAAGATCCCGGACGATCGGCGCCCAGCTGTCCCCGGCGTCGGCCGACGCGTACACCTGGCCGCCGGTGGTCCCGAAGTACACGCCGCACGGATCGAGCGAGTCGACGGCCATCGCGTCGCGCAGCACGTTGACGTAGCAATGGCGTTGCGGCAGACCTTTCGTCAGCGCCTCCCACTCGTGTCCGCCCGTCCGGCTGCGGTACACACGCAGCCGTCCATCCGGCGGATAGTGCTCCGAGTCGCTCTTGATCGGGACCACGTAGATCGTCTCCGGCTCGTGCGCGTGAACGTCGATGGGGAACCCGAAGTCGGTCGGCAGGTTCCCGCTCACCTCGCGCCACGACTCGCCGGCGTCGTCGCTGCGCATGACGTCCCAGTGCTTCTGCATGAACAGCACACCCGGCCGCGACCGGTGCATCGCGATGCGGTGAACGCAGTGGCCGACCTCGGCAGTCGGATTCGGGATGCCGTCGGACTTCAGGCCGCGGTTGATCGGCCGCCACGTCGTGCCGGCGTCGTCGGTCCGGAACGCGCCCGCCGCCGAGATGGCGATGCAGATGCGCCCGGGATGGCTCGGATCCAGGAGAATCGTGTGCAGGCACATCCCGCCGGCGCCGGGCTGCCAGGAGGACGCCGAGTCGTGGCGGCGCAGGCCGGGGAGCTCCTGCCACGTCTGCCCGCCGTCGGTCGAGCGGAACAGGGCGGCGTCCTCAACGCCGGCATAGACCGTGTCCGGATCGGTCAGGGACGGCTCGAGATGCCAGACCCGCGCGAACTCCCATGGGTGCGGCGTGCCGTCGTACCAGAGGTGAGTGCCGGGGACGCCGTCGTACACGAACGCGTTCCCCACCGGCGCCCACGTCCTGCCCCCGTCATTGGAGCGCTGGATCACCTGCCCGAACCATCCGCTCGACTGCGACGCAAATAGTCGATTCGGATCCGCGGGCGATCCCTTGAGGTGGTAGATCTCCCAGCCCCCGAAGTGGGGGCCACTGATGTCCCACCGCGCGCGCCTGCCGTCCGACGTCAGGACGAACGCGCCCTTGCGTGTCCCGACCAGTAGCCGTATCCCACTCATCCGCGCCTCCTTCCCGGTCCGGCGGACCTTCCCTCACGCGCCGGACTTCGACGGTGCTCGATCCTCGAGGCCAAGGGGAAGCCCAGGACGCGCCCGCCTCCGTGCTCCCCGTGTTCAGAATCATACGGCCGAAGTCAAGAGCCTCGTCGGTGGTCGAGGCCAGCCCCGCCGGGGCGGCCGGGAATGCAGGCGGGCGGACTGCGGGAACCCGTGGCCGTCAGGCCGAACGGCTCACAGACGCGCTCGACGACCCGCGATGCGGCACCAGCCGCCAGCGGCCGTAGGCGACGACCGCCGAGAGGAGCCCCACCCCCACCGAGATCAGCGCCGCCGCGACATCACCGCCCGCCAGCGTGACCACCGTGGCCCCGACCATGATGATCACCAGGCCGGCGGCGGCCAGCGGCGTCAGGCCCGGCCGGATGCGCAGGAGCCCGGGGAGGATCAGGCCGATCGCGCCGAGCACCTCGGCCACGCCGATGAACCGCATGAGCAGTCCGGGCAGCGGCATCGGCCCCGTCAGCTTCTCGAGCGGCAGGACCAGCTTGATTCCACCGGCCCACAGAAAGAGGAGCGCGAGCAGCCCCTGAACGATCCACAGCGCATACGTCATGATCGGTTTCCTCCACTCCCCTGGACCTTCGCCAGTGAATCATCTCTCGTGGCCGGATTCTCGCGCGGCCGGGCAACCCGGCTCACGCCGACGTGCCCGTCAACACAGGGCGACGCGTAGGCAGAGCCCGTCATGTCCCGAGCTGACCGCGATCGGCCACGCCGGTACGCCGGCCAGATCCGCCGCCACTCCGGCGCCGACACGGGGATCGTCGGGATGCGATGGACCCGGTAGAGACAGGCCCCGCGCCGAGGCAGGAACCGCCGGCTCGCGTGCTCTTCCTCGCCGAGGAGGACCTGCGCCGGCCGGCGGACCCGCACCGCTGCCGCGAGCCTCCTCGAGTGACGCGGAGCCATCGCCACGCGCAGGCGTGCGAGGGCGTCCCACTTGCCGCGCTCGAACAGCGTTACACTCCACGGTAACACCAGTCGCGCCGAAGATCCGGGGTGGCGGCTATATCTTCCTCGCTCGGCGGAGCGATCATCCGACGCGGCATGTCCACGTGTACCGGAACGGCAGGCTCTTCGTAGCGGGGCATCAGCGGCCGTTCCCCTGCGCTTCTTGACGGACTTGCCGCCCGTGATCCCACGCGCGTGCCGGGCCCCGGCGCAGGGACGGCGCAGGCCACGCAGATGCCCCTCGACGCTCATCACCCACAAGGAGTACCATCGCCAGGCACGGCGACGACATGCCGGAGGTGCGTGACTGGACAACGCAGCGGTGACAATGCCGGAGCGCCGTTCGCCGTGACCGCGCCACACGGCCCCATCGATGCGCTCCTCGCGGAGCTCCACGCCTCACGCGGAGGCTTGACGACCGGCGCAGCGCGCCGGCGGCTCGGTGAGGTGGGCCCGAACGAGCCCACGCGGGCGCCGCGCACGGCCGGCCTCGTTCACATCCTCCTGCTCCTGGCGAATCCGCTGGTCATCATCCTGCTGATCGCGAGCGCCGCCTCCGCGATCCTCGGCGAGCCGGTCAACGCCTCCATCATCGTCCTCATGGTGGCCCTGAGCGTGGTGCTCAACTTCGTGCAGACCTATCGCTCCCATCGCGTCGCCGAGCGACTGCGCGACGCCGTGGCGCCGACCGCGAGCGCCCTCCGCGATGGAACCTGGACCGAGATTCGGCGGCGCGACCTGATCCCCGGTGACATCGTCCGACTCGCCGCGGGGGATCGCGTTCCCGCCGACGCGCGTCTCCTCGAGGCGCGAGACCTCCACGTCCAGCAGGCCGCGCTCACGGGCGAGTCGATGCCGGCCGAGAAGGACGCGGGCGGCCTCGAGGTCCCGCCGCGCCAGCCGGCGGACGCACGCAACGTCGTCTTCCTCGGCACGTCGGTCGTGAGCGGTACGGCGACGGCGCTGGTCGTCGCGACGGGGCCGGCGACCGCGTTCGGCGACATTGCCGCGCGCCTGTCGATGCGTCCGCCCGAGACGGAGTTCGAGCGCGGCACCCGGCAGTTCGCGCTCCTGATCATGCGCACGGTGTTCTTCCTCGTTCTCTTCGTGCTTCTGACCGGCGCGCTCCTGCATCACCCGTTTCTCGAGTCGCTGCTCTTCGCGGTGGCGCTCGCGGTGGGCCTGACGCCCGAGTTCCTGCCCATGATCAGTGCCGTCACCCTCTCGCGCGGGGCCGCGCACATGGCCCGCCAGAAGGTGATCGTCAAGCATCTCGAGGCGATCGAGAACTTCGGCAGCATGGACATTCTCTGCAGCGACAAGACCGGCACGCTCACGAGCGGCGACATGGTGCTCGATCGGCACCTTGACCCGTTCGGCCAGGTCTCGGAGCGGCCGTTCACCCTCGCCTATGTCAACAGCTCCCACCAAACCGGCATCAAGAGCCCGCTGGACGAGGCGGTTCTCACGCGCGGCGGGGGCGTCATCAGCGGATATCGAAAGATCGACGAGATCCCGTTTGACTTCGAGCGCCGGCGCCTCTCCGTCGTCGTCGAGAACAGCGGCGGGCGCCTGCTGATCACGAAGGGGGCTCCGGAGGGCGTCATCGCCTGCTGCACGGCATACGAGGTCGACGATCGCCGGCCCGCGCTCGATGAGGCGATGCGGGCGCGCTGCGAAGCGACGTACCGGGAGCTGAGCGCTCAAGGATCTCGGGTCTTGGCCGTCGCGTACGCGGTGGCGCCGCTCCAGCCCGTGTATTCCGCCCGCGACGAGCGTGAGCTCGTGCTCGCCGGCTTCGTGACCTTCTTCGATCCGCCGATGGAAGGCGTCGCCGAGGCCCTCCGCGCGCTCCGCCGCGACGGCGTCGTGGTGAAGATCCTCAGCGGCGACAACGAGCTCGTCGCCCGGCACGTCTGCGGTCAGGTCGGTCTCGACAGTGCTCGCATCGTCGGCGGTGACGAGATCGAGCGCATGACCGACAGCGCGCTCGCCGCGGTGGCTGAGCACACGACCGTCTTCGCCCGCGTCTCCCCCGCGCAGAAAAACCGGATCATCCTCGCGCTCAAGAGTCGCAATCACGTCGTCGGCTTCCTGGGCGACGGCATCAACGACGCGCCCGCCATCCACACGGCGGACGTCGGCGTGTCCGTCGCGACCGCCGTCGACGTCGCCAGGGACGCGGCCGACATCATCCTGCTTGAACGCGACCTGGGCGTCCTCCACGCCGGAATTCTCGAGGGCCGGCGGGCCTTCGGCAACGTGATGAAGTACCTGCTGATGGGGACCAGCTCGAACTTCGGCAACATGTTCAGCATGGCGGCCGCGTTCCTCGTCCTGCCGTTCCTGCCGATGCTGCCGACCCAGATCCTGCTCAACAATTTCCTCTACGATCTCGCCCAGATCACGATCCCCAGCGACAATGTCGACGACGCATTCATCCGGACCCCGCAGCGGTGGAACATCGGGATCATCCAGAGGTTCATGGTGGTGATCGGGCCCATCAGCTCGATCTACGACTTCCTCACCTTTGGAGTGCTGCTGTGGGTCTTCCGCGCCTCCGAGGCGCTGTTCCAGACGGGGTGGTTCGTCGAGTCGCTCGCGACGCAGACACTCGTCCTCTTCGTCATCCGGACCGCCGGCAATCCCTTGCGCAGCCGGCCGAGCCTCCCCCTGGCGGTCACCACGGTGCTCGTGGTGCTGATCGGCGTGATCTTGCCGTTCACGCCGCTGGCCGCGACGCTCGGCTTCGTGCCACTCCCGGGCGCGTACTTCGTGTTTCTCGGCGGAGTCACCATGACCTATCTCGTCGTCGTCGAGCTGGTCAAACGCCGCCTGATGCGCACACTGCTCGGCATGGGCCCCGCAACACCTGTGGCGCCATCAGTCACGGCAGCCTCATAGGTCCCCTCATGCAGGACGGTGCGATCATGGAGGGCATGACATGACCACGGATGCCGAGATTCGGACGTTCGTGCAGCGTCACCACGGCTTCATCCCGAAAACGGGGTGGATCGCTCATGTCAAGGAGGTTCACGGCATACCGACGCTGCGTGGGGCGAACCGGGCCCGTCGGGATCGTGACATCGAGCCGTGTCCGCCCGAAAAGCGTGAGGCGATCGAAGAGGCGCTTCGCCATTTCGGCATGATGTGATGGCGGCCGGCGTCTCCGTCAAGCGCTCGATCCTTCGAGCTGGCTCTTGTCGAAGCGCGGACGCGGACGGGGGGCATCGGTCGATCAACGTGAGCCAGTCAGCGTCGCTGAGGCGTCTCCGCGAGGCGCTCGATCCTTCGAGCTGGCTCTTGTCGAAGCGCGGACGCGGACGGGGGGCATCGGTCGATCAACGTGAGCCAGTCAGCGTCGCTGAGGCGTCTCCGCGAGGAAGGGATTGCGCTTGCTTCGCAACCCTCCATCAGCCGTGAATTGGAGGAGGAGTGGCGTGGGCGGACAGTGGCGGCCTTGGAGGGGGCGGACGGGCGAGATTCGTCGCAGGTTCGAGCCTTCTCGAGGGTCAACTTCGATGACGCCACGATGATCGGCGGTGCGGAGCGAGTCCTGCGCGCGAAGGCGGCAGAGGGAC
>MELF01000023.1 GCA_001767525.1 Acidobacteria bacterium RIFCSPLOWO2_12_FULL_68_19
CCAGGCGGCGAGATGTTCGCCTGAGCGTGCGACCCAACGGTGTGGGCAGACGGACGGTGATCTGATCGTCCATGAAGGGATCCTCCAGTGGGTGCACTGCAATTGTAGTGCGACGCACTGCAGCGGGCAAGGCGTTGGCGGGTCGGCTCGCACTCCGACCTTCGACGTGTGCCCATGAGGCACACAATGGCATCGGCTCCAGTGTGCCCGCCCGTGTGCCCAAACCCGACCCAAGATCGGCCAAACGGCAGCCAACGCCAACCAAGTTCCCAATAAGAAACGGGCCTGAAATCGTCAATTTCAGGCCCGTTTTGTGATCTCCGGCAGCCTTAGCAAACCGCCGCCTTCAGCCTCTCGGCCACCTCACCGGCCCTGTAAGTATACGGTCTGCAATGGGTTGAGGAAAAGCGATTGTCCCTGCAATTGTCCCCGGATTGGCGCCATTGTCCCTGTCACGCAAGAAACACACGATCGGAACGTCGTCCGCGACGTCGCCGAATGAATGGATGTCGTTGATGGTTCCCACCATGACAGCCGCGTAACTGATTGTCTGCGTTCGCGTTGAGGCGCCGGTTGTCCGGCTGCTTGTCGCTTCATCGCGATCGAGCAACGTTTTCAACCGAACGCAGCAGTTTCGCAATCGAACGCCGGTTCCAAAAACCGCCGCACATATTTCCTTCTTCTCCTCGCAGAAGCGCAGGAGTCGTCAGGTATGGATCAATCATTCAGCCCGGCCATCGACCAAAGCCGCAGTGTTGGCCGACGCCGATGGTCAGCGAGCCGGGCACCG
The DNA here is from genome assembly GCA_001767525.1 of Acidobacteria bacterium RIFCSPLOWO2_12_FULL_68_19. Lineage (GTDB taxonomy): Bacteria > Acidobacteriota > Vicinamibacteria > Vicinamibacterales > UBA2999 > MELF01. The sequence continues at coordinate 791 of MELF01000023.1, forward strand.
GGTGCGCGAACGTCAGGCTCGTCGCAGCAGACAGCAGACGACGGTCTCGGGGGGCTGATTTCAGGTTGACCTGCTTGCCTGCCATCTGGCAGACTTGTTATGCCATCTGACAGGAGCCGCGCATGACCACAGCTCTCACGGAGTCACCCGAAGCCGCCTCCGCCCAATCGTCGGTGCAACTCGCGACCGAGCTGCTGGGCGGACGCCGCGTGTTGCATCGGCAGGTGACGACCGAAGAGGACGCACACGAGCTGGTCCTGCGCGGCATTCCCGCAGAGGCGATGGCCAAGCTCATGGCAGGCGTATCGAGCCTGTCCTCGGGCCTGCTGCTGGCGACGATCGGGATCAGCGAGCGCTCATTCGCTCGACGCAAGGCCGCGCCCAAGACGCGCTTACCGGTGGATGAAAGCGAGCGACTCTGGCGCTTCGCCGAAGTGCTCGCCCACGCCACGCGTGTGTTTGGCTCGCAGGCGGAGGCCGAGCAATGGTTGGACCGACCGGCGATCGGGTTGGACCATCGCAAGCCGATCGACCTGTTACGCACGCATCCCGGAACACATCTGGTCAGCGAGTACCTGACGCGTATCGAGCACGGCGTTTACGCATGATGCCCCTGCCGTGGGTGGCCGGATCGCCACTGGCTTGGCGGCTGGACCTCGAACCGCACGGCTCGATCTGGAACCGCGGCATCGGTGCCGCGAAAGTCGGCGGACGATGGAATCCAGTCGGCTACCCGGTCGTCTACTGCTCTGCCGATCCGGCCACGGCCATCTTGGAAGTCGCAGTCCACAAGGGCTTCGCGGTGCTCGACACCGTACCCCACGTCTTGACGCGTGCACGCATCCGTGACGTCACCGACGTGCAGGTCGTGACGCACAAGGACGTGCCCAACGCGGAATGGCTACGGCCAGGGTCACCGAGCCGTGGGCAGCAAGCGTTCGGACGCGCCCTGCTGGAACAGCACGTGTTCGTCATCATCCCAAGCACGGTCACCCAGGAGAGCTGGAACCTCTTGTTCAACCCCGCCCGCGCGGCCGGACGATACGAGCTGGAGACGCAGAAACGATTCGCGCTCGATACGCGCCTCAATCCGCCCGCTCGACAGGCACATCGGTTTCAGTGAAGGAGTCACGGGCGTCCCTCCCGCGACCTACGACTTGGACGTCTTTTTCTTCTTCTCTCGCCATGCCGCCCAGTACTTCCGCATGCGCTCCGATATCGCTCGTCGCTTGGCCAGCGTCAACCGTTGTGTCCCATCGCGCCGATCGGGCGACGACCTTATCGGCTTTGCCGGCCGGATGGCCTTCGCCGGCTTGGGCGCTTTCGAGTGCACCTCGATCGATGACTTCGTCGCAGGCGTGATGGATGCGGCCCGTTTGCGGGGAGTCGCCGGCGCCATCTCGATACCGAACATCTCCGACAGATCGTCGCTCGCGAGCACCTTCGCGCCGGCTGGTCCCTTGCGTTTCTTCGAGAGATCGGACCCAGCCTTCGCAATCAACTCCTGTTGATCGACCTTGCGGAGCGTGAAGAGCAACTCCGGCTGATGGTCCAGTCGCGCGCCGATGCCGTAGAGCACAGCCGCCACGTGCTTGCACATCGACGCCCAGTCGGGGCAGCTACAGGTGAAGATGATGTCCTTGGGTGACGGGAACAGCCCTGTCTTCTGCTCGCACAGGCGCGTCATGACGGCCGTCGAGAAGCGTCCCTGCAGGAGCTCCACGAGCGAGTCGATCGCGCCAGAACAATCCTTACAGATGGCACGCCACCCGGCTGGCGGCGCGGCGCCGACGGTCACCTTCACTTCGTATATCGTCGATCCGCTGACCAGCGCCGTGACGACGCCCGGTCCGATTTGCAGATCGACAACCGATCCGTTCCGCACGTAGCTGCGCCCGCGCGGCAGCCGATTCGCGAAGTCGCTGTAGCGTTCGAGGTTGTCGCACCACGCCTCGCCCCAGAACGTCCTAGCGATTGTGCGGCCCTCGATCGCAACCGGCGAGATCTTGCGGCCCTTCTTCTGGAGCTTCGCCAGTTCGCGGGCTGCCTGAGCCCGGCGAACGGCGACCGACACATATGGATGGAAGCCGTAGGAGTCGTAGTAGTCCATCCTCACTCCTCGGACGCGGTATGGAGGTCGAGCGCGACGAGTCTCAACAGCTCCTCGTCTCTCATCTCCGTCAACAGCACCTCGCCACCGCCCTCGAGCAGATCCTGCGAGAGCTGGCGCTTGGAGTCAATGAGCTGATCGATCTTTTCTTCAACCGTCCCGCGGCAGACGAACTTGTGGACGAGTACGTTCCTGGCTTGGCCGATGCGGAACGCACGGTCGGTGGCTTGATTCTCGACCGCCGGATTCCACCAGCGATCGAAGTGCACCACGTGCGAGGCGGCGGTGAGGTTGAGTCCGGCGCCACCGGCCTTCAGTGAGATGACGAAGAAGGGCACACGCTCGTCTTCCTGGAATTGCCGCACCAGCGGCTGTCGCTTGCCAACCGTCGTCCCGCCGTGCAGCACGAGACCCGGCCGGCCGAACACGGATCCAAGAAACGCCGCCAGTGGCGCCGTCACCTCCCGGAACTGGGTGAAGACGAGTACCTTCTCCTGCTTCGCCGCGATGACCTCTGCGATCTCGCGCAGCCTGGCCAACTTGCCGCTGTCCGCTTCACTCCAGGATCCATCACCCAGCCATTGCGACGGGTGATTGCAGATCTGCTTGAGACGCATCAGCGAGGCGAGCACGACGCCGCGACGCTTCATCCCGTCGGCTCGCCCAAGCTCCGCCGCCAGCTCCGCCACCGCCTGCTGATAGAGCGCCGCCTGTGTGCGCGTGAGGTGGCAGAAGGCCTTTATCTCTGTCTTGTCCGGGAGATCGGCGATGACGGACTTGTCGGTCTTCAGCCGCCGCAGGATGTAGGGACGCACCAGCGCACGCAGCGGTGCGTACGCGTTGTGCCGTTGCGAGAGCCGCTTGGTGAACTCCGAGAACGCCTTCCCCGATCCCAGCAGACCGGGGTTGAGGAAGTCGAAGATGGACCAGAGATCGCCAAGGCGATTCTCCACCGGGGTGCCACTGAGCGCGATGCGCGCGCGCGCATCGATCTGCTTGGCGGCCCGTGTCTGTTTCGCGCCGGGCGTTTTGATCGCCTGCGCCTCGTCCAGAATGGCGAGTCGCCACGGCGTGGCGAGCAGGGCGGGCACGCGCAGCAGCGATCCGTAACTGGTGATGACGAGGTCGACGCCGGCGATCCGGTCACGATCGAGCGCCTTCAATTCCGCACTGGTCATCGCCGAGGGATGCGCGACGATGGCGGTGAGGCTCGGGGCGAAGCGTTCGATCTCCGCGACCCAGTTGGCCAACAGCGACGCCGGCGCCACGAGCAGACTGGTGCGCCGCGCCTCGTCACGCATCCCAGGCGCCCGCGTCACCAGCAGCAGCGCCAGCACCTGCATCGTCTTGCCGAGACCCATGTCATCGGCGAGGCACGCGCCCAAGCCGAGATGTGACAGCAGATGCAGCCATCGCACGCCCGCCTGCTGATACGGTCGCAGCGTCGCCTTCAGCGCGGGGCCAGGATCCAGTGTCGCCAGTTGGTCGGGTTCGCGAAGGCCGGCGAGTGTCTTCGCCAGCCAAGGCCCGGCGACGACGGTCGACCACTCTGGCGCGGTGGCTGCGACGATGTCCCCTGGGACGGGCGCGCCGGCGAGAAGGCGCATCGCTTCGCCGAAAGAAAGGCCGTCCTTCGCTGCGGCTGATTCCACCGAGCGGAATTCGTCGAGCATCCGGCTCAATCTGTCGCGATCGACTTCAACCCAGCGCCCGCGCATGAAGTGCAGACCGTTCGACGCGGTGAGCAGTCCTTCAATCTCCGCGTCGGTCAGCGGCTCGCCGTCGAGGCTGACGCCCATCTGGAAATCGAGCAGCGCGCCCGCTCCGAGACCCGACGGCGGCTTGCCGCCGACGGTGGCCGTGACTTGCGGGCGTGGCGGACGATTGGCCCGCCACGCGGTCGGGACGCGCACGACGATGCCAGCGGCTTCGAGGCGGGGAACATCGGTCAACAGTTGAAACGCCTCGGCGGGCGTCCACCGCAACGGCTGATAGATCTCGCCCGCCTCGACCATCGTCTTCAGCCACGGACAGTCGGCGGCGGCACGCTGGACCGGCAGGAGCAACGAGAGTAGTCGCGTCTTGTTGGCGGCGCCAGCGTATTCACTCAGCGCGCGGCCAAGCGGCAGATGCTGGGCCCTGGCCTGGGTCGACAACTTCGTCGTGTAGGTCGCCAGAAACGCGAACGGCGCCTCATCATCGCGGCGGTTCTCGGCAAGGTTGAAGTGCACGCGGCCGACAAGATGCCACGCTGGGCTCCTACGTTGGAGAAAGTCCTGAACCGACGCATTGGATTCGGCAAGCTCAATTCGAAGCGCCGCCTCCATCTCGGTCCAGAGCGTTTCAAGGACCGAGGCTGCGATGTACTCGGCGCCGGTCATTGGCGGCGCCGCGGCGGCGAAGGCTTCGAGCTCGCCGGTCGGAGGCGCTGATATCGGCGTGACGTGTGCGTCGAGATCCGAGTGCGTGCAGACGGCCGTGACAAACCGCGCGGCAAACTCGCGCCAGTAGCTGAAGTCCGGTGGCAGCGTGGTCCCGACTTCGACGGCCCCGAGATCGAGCAAGCCGTGACCGGAACCGCGAGCAAATGCCCCTTCGACGCTGTGCGAGAGTGCGGCCGACGGCCCGATGTCGTCGTCAGCGACCGTGAACAACAGGTGACCGCGCGGGGTCAGCGTCAGCGACGGCATTGGGGGTGCCTTAGGGGCGCCGCGGTACTCTAGCCGGTCTCCGACCACGCCGCGGTTTGATCGTATCGGCCATGAGGACTCTGGGGATGAGAAGCTACGACTGCTTGGTGCGAGCCGCCCGACCGCGCGACTTGACCCGCTCGGCGAGTTGCCGACCCGAGGTCTTGTCGTAGGCACGGCCCTCGCCCCGAGCCAACTGATCAAAGCCCGCCTGCACGTCGGCACGAAGTTCCTCGCGCGCCTGGTCGCGTTCCTTCAGGAGTCGCAGTGCTTCGCGGACAACTTCGCTCGCCGTCTGATACAAACCGCTGTCGACCTTCTCATTGACGAGTCGTTCGAGCTCTGGCGTGAGCGAAACGTTCATATGGAACTGCCCTCACATCGAAGTTAGGCGCGATAACGAGTCTTGTCAAGATTTGTCATAATTGGACAGTACGAACAGGTCAGGACTGTCCCCACGATTGTCCCTGAGACGCGCCAAAACAGCGCCTCCAGAGCCAACGCGAATTCCAACGAGAACACTCGCGATCGTCTGAAGCGAGTATGGGCACACGCGTGGGAAGACATCGAGATTCTCAGACCTTGCCGATGGCGCAAGTTGTGCGTCGTTAACGTTCCAGGATGTCGCCTCGCGTTGACCGTTACGCTTTGCCTGGCCAGGCCCAACGGTGCCGCGGCCTGGGCTGAGCCACGGTCTCCCGTATCGGGTCGCGGACTCTGTCTACTGCCATAGACAGATTCAGGTGCCATCAGCTATGCTGATCTAGTGACCGCGAAGGACCTTCGGCGCATCCTGAGGTCCCTCCGTTGTGTCGAGAGCCGGCAACGCGGGTCGCATCTGCGCATTGAGTGTGGCCGGTGTGTGACGACCGTACCGGTTCATGCCGGTGAAGACATCGGGCCTGGTCTACTGCGCCGCATCGAGCGCGACTTGGAGCCGTGTCTCGGAAAGGGATGGTTGAAGAAGCCGTGAAGACCTACCGTGTCGCCTATGAACGTGACGAATCGGGCTGGTGGGTTGCGTCGGTGCGTGGCGTCCAGGGTTGCCACACGCAGGGTCGCACCGTCGACGAAGCTCGCCGACGGATTCGAGAAGCGCTGGAGCTGTTCGTCGACGATGCGCGCCAGGCCTCCATTGTGGATGACGTGAAGTTGCCGAGTGCTGCGGCACGGGCGATTCGCGCCTACGCCACTCTTCGCAAGAGGGCCGATCAGGAAGACCGCCGCGCAGCCCTCGCGGCTCGACGCGCGGTCCGGGTACTACGCACGGGCAAGCTGAGGATGAGCGCACGCGACGCTGGCCGGCTCCTCGGACTGTCGCATCAACGCGTCCATCAACTCACGCAAGAAGAGGGTGCTCGATAGACATTGCCAGCGGCCCGAAAATGGCTGGAGAACGCTCGCCGCCCGAGCTGGACTTGCTGACCTCGATGGGTGGGCGCCACGGCGCATCGATGCAGGGCCGAAGGGTCGGATGAAGACACGGGAGATCGGACGGCGGTGAGGGCGGTGGGTCGCAACGATTCGTGTCCCTGCGGCAGCGGCCGTAAGTTCAAGCACTGTTGCCTTCGCAGCCAGGATGTCGAAGACAACCTGCGAGTTCGGTTGCGTTCCGCCGAGGGTGCGCTCGTACCCGTTCTGTTCTCCTACGCCGCTCACGAGTTCGGACGTGAATATTTCGACGAAGCCTGGGACGAGTTCTTCTTGTGGAACGACGTGCCAGACGACATCGCGAACTCCAAGGAGTGTGGAACCACCTTCGATCCGTTCTTTGTGTTCGACTTCGTACCGGATGCCGCCGAGGAGCCGCTGCCAGATGGCTGGCCGACCGAGCCGCTGGCGCTGCACTTCCTCCACTACGAGGTTGAATCCGGTCCCGAACTGCACCGCGAATTCATCGAGCGAGCCTGCAAGAGCCCTGCAAGCTTCTTCGTGGTCGAAGCTGTCTTCGCCGGGCGAGCTCTCGACATCAAAGACATCCTCACTGGGCGCCGATTCCACGTGCTCGAACAAAGCGCCTCGCGCACCCTGCACGTCGGTGATCTGCTCTTCACGCGAGTCGTCACCGCAGGCGGCGGGAGCATCATGATCGGGGCCTGCCCCTGGGTGATCCCCGCGTCGTGGCACATTCCGATTATCGATACGCGCGAACGTCTCCGCCCGAAGGGGCTCCTGTCGCGTGAAGACTTGTTCGACTTCGACTTCGAGATCCGTCAGGCGTACCACGAGATCGTCGAGGCACTGCTGCACCCCGCGCCTCCCGTCATCCAGAACACGGACGGCGACCCGCTCGAATTGACGACGCTGACCTATGAGCTCGGCATCACGGTGAACGAGGCCGTCGAGCGGCTGATGCCGTTGGCCACGCTGCGCGGCGAAGTCCACATCGCAGACGACGTGCGGGATGCCACCGGTGCGCTCATGGCCGCTGCGCTGACCTGGATCAAGGCCGGCAATCGCAAGCACAAGGATTGGGACAACACCACACTCGGAACGCTTCGCCTCGAGGGTTCGAGACTCGTGGTCGAGGTCAACTCCGCACGTCGCCGTCGTCGCATCGAGAAAGAGATCGCGAAATCTCTCGGATCGGCAGCGACGCTGGTCGACGCGACGATCACTGACATGACCGAGGCTCTCGGGCGCCGGCGCGAGAGGCGCGCCATCACGCCACTGCACCTGGCGACGCCAGCCGATTCGCCGCGGCCGCCCGAATTCGAAGCGATTGAGGCCGAGCTCGCACGCAAGCACTGGGACGCCTGGCTCGACACCAAAGTGCCGGCGCTTGGCGACCGCACGCCGCGGCAAGCGGCCAAGACCGCGTCCGGTCGTGAGCGGCTCGAAGCCCTTCTGGCCGACTATTCCCAGAAGAGTGTCAGCGGTCGTACCGCGTTCGAGCCGGACATCGGCACCTTGAAGCGGAAGCTGGGGCTGGGCTGACACGTCGCGCGCGAATCGCACCAATGCCTCGCCGACTCGAGCGCCGTTGCGGTCGCGACCGGTCCTGAAGTGCCTCTGCGGCTATGCCTTTCGAAGACGACCGAGCGTCGCGCTTGCGAAGCGGGCATAACGAGCTCGGACTGTAGGAAGCCTCGCCACACCCGTCCACTCGCCGACATTGACGGACTCGAGATGATCGTTCTGGGCACTCAGTCGCTCGGCAGGATACGAAAGGGCTTCCGGCCTCTGATTCTGTAGGCTGAGAAATCCGTACGATCCGTCGTGAACACGGAGGTGCAATCGAGCTCCTCGGCCAACGCGACAAGCGTGGCATCCGCAAAGTCCATCGGCAGATCGGCATGCTTGTCGAGCAGCTTCCGGACACGCTGTAATGACGCCGTGCTCGAAGGAACGAGAAGCGCGCCCCCGGAGAGGAAGAAATCGACGCAGGCGGCGCGTCCGCCTTGAACACCGGCCAAGAGGTAAGTGGCTTCAGCCAGCACTGCAGCGGGCAAGGTGCTCGCGGGTCGGCTCGCGACTCCGACCTTCGACGTGTGCCCCACACGCGATCGAGGAAGTCAATCGTCAACCGGCCCTGACGGTGCACGGGCTGCGCACCGCAGTACGTGGCACCCTGCACGGGCCGATGTTGTTACTGGTGAATCGGCAAGGGCGTGAGCTGTTTCTCACGGCGCCCGCATCATGACGGCCTGCAGGTCGGCGCGGTCGATCCGGGGCGGCGACGACCTTGTCGCAGGGTCGAAGCTGGAATAGATTGCCGTCGTGGCCCCGCGCGTCCGCTTTGCCCCCTCGCCCACGGGCTACCTGCACGTCGGCGGCGCGCGCACGGCGCTCTTCAACTGGCTGTACGCGCGCCGGCACGGCGGCACGTTCGTCCTCCGCATCGAAGACACCGACGTGCAGCGGTCGTCGGCCGACATGGTCACCGGCATCCTCGACGGGCTGCGGTGGCTGGGGCTCGACTGGGACGAGGGGCCCGAGGCCGGCGGTCCGCACGGGCCGTACTTCCAGTCGGAGCGGCTCGACCGGTACCGCGCGGCCGCCGCCCGCCTGGTCGCGGAGGGGCACGCGTACTTCTGTTACTGTTCGCCCGAGCGGCTGCGCGACGAGCGCGAGAAGGCGGAGGCGCGCGGCGAGGCGTGGCGGTACGACCGCGCGTGCCTGGCGCTGGCGCCGGAGCGGGTGGCCGAGCTCGAAGCGGTTGCCGCGCCGCGGGCGGTCCGCTTCAAGGTGCCTGCGACCCACACGGCATTCGACGATGTCGTGCACGGCCCTATCGCGTTCGATCCGCGGAGCATCGAGGATTTCGTCGTGCTCCGCTCCGATGACCATCCCACCTACCACCTCTCGGTCGTCGTCGACGACGTGGAGATGGGGATCACGCACGTGATCCGGGGCGACGACCACATCTCGAACACGCCGAAGCACCTGCTGCTCTTCGAAGCGCTCGGCGCGGCGCCGCCGACCTTCGCGCACGTGCCGCTCATCCTCGGCGCGGACAAGAAGCGGCTCAGCAAGCGGCACGGCGCCACCTCGGTCACCGAGTACCGGCGGCAGGGGTACCTGCCGGCCGCGATGGTGAACTTCCTGGCGCTGCTCGGCTGGTCGCCCGGCGACGACTGCGAGTTGATGTCGATGGCGGAGCTCGTCGGCAGCTTCTCGCTCGAGGGCATCAGCGGCAGTAGCGCCGTCTTCAACGTCGAGAAGCTCGATTGGATGAACGGGCAGTACCTCGCGCGGCTGCCCGCGGGCGAGCTGGCGGCCGCCGTGGCGCCGTTGCTCGTCGCCGCCGGCCTGTCGGCGCCGGGCGACCCGGCCTGGTTTCATCGGCTGCTCGATCTGCTGCGGCCGCGGGCGAAGCGGCTGACCGATGTCGCCGACCTCGCGCGGCCGTTTCTCGTCGAGACGGTTGAGTACGACCCCCAGGCCATGGAGAAGCACCTGGAAGGAAGCGACGTGCCCGGGCACGTCGCCGCGCTCGCCGCGGCGCTCGGCACGACCGATCCCTTCGACGAACCGCATGTGGAAGCGACCGTGCGAGCAACGGCGGCTGACCGGGGGGTGAAGGCCGGCGTGCTCATCCACGCCGCGCGCGTCGCCGTGACCGGGCGGACCACGAGCCCCGGCCTCTTCGAGGTGCTCGTGCTGCTCGGTCGGGATCGCAGCGTGGCGCGGCTCGAACGGCTCGTCGACTTCCTGGCCACGCCCCGGGCCGGCACTATTCCCTGAGCAAATCTGCCTCTGGACCACCCGTGCGCATGCCGTTCATGGCGCGCGCCGCGCGCTGCTCGCCGGGGAGTTGCCGCCGTGTGACGCCACGGCCCGAGCGCCGCTCGATCCGGTGCGACGTCCTCTCGAGCGGCCGGCATCTCGGTTTGCGCCAGGCCGCGTTCTCTCTGTACAATTCGAGGTTCCTGCCCTGCGGGTGTTTGCCCTCTAGCGCGGACCGACACGCGACCAGGTACTGGGAGGTCGTTCAACGGTAGGACACGTGGCTCTGGACCACGTTATCGGGGTTCGAATCCCTGCCTCCCAGCCACTAAGTCGTTCACTAGCAACAACTTACGGCACGAGAGATCCGGCCCGATCAACTGGTCTTGCGCCACATTATCAGTCTCGGTATCGACACCCGAGCAACCGCTTGACGTTCAAGGGGTTAGCGAACGCCAGGGCCACGTTCGCCGATTCGCCCAGAGACACGAATGAGACACGCGGCAAATTCGATCGCCGTCCCGCGCGCGCGCCCACACCTCGTCCTGTCCGATGCCGGCGGGCGATGAGCTCGGGCCTGGATGCTGGGGCGACGATGCTATCGTCGTCGGGCCGGGGCGATATCGATGCGCCAAGGATGAAGGCCATCGAGAACGGATGTCGCCATGGAGCGGGCTGTCACGCGCTGAACTGCGATGTCGGATTTGGTTCATCAGGTCACTGTCGACCACTCCGAGAGGCGCTCGGCATTACTGGATGCTGTGCGTCGGACCGGCGCGTTCCAGGTGCGGATGGCGCGTCTCGCGACCGGTGACTATCTGATTGGGAACGATGTGCTCATCGAGCGGAAGTCGGTCGCCGACTTGGCCGCCTCTCTCGTCGACGGACGCCTGTTTCCGCAGGTGGCACGACTGGCTCACAGCGGCTACCGATCCCTTCTGCTGATCGAAGGCTCGGCGACCACGTCGATTCCTGATGTGCATCCCCACTCGCTCGAAGGCGCACTCGTGTCGATCACGGCCATGTGGCGCGTGCCGGTGCTGCATTCGTCCGATGCGGAACAGTCGGCGCGCATGCTGCACTTCCTTGCCGATCAGGTGCGTGGACCGCACGAGCGAGTTCTGCGGCGATTCGACCAGAAGCCGAAACGCCTCGCATCGAGAAAGCTCTTCCTGTTGCAGGGGCTACCAGGCGTCGGTCCTGCTCTCGCGCAGCGCCTGCTCGACCACTTCGGGACCATCGAACGCGTCTTCACGGCTGACGCGTCCGCACTGGGTGAGGTCCGAGGTGTCGGTCCCAGGAAGGCCGCCCGCATCCGGGAACTCGTTCTCTGACGTGGGGCACGGCTCTATCGATCGGTTGCCTCTCCATCGCTGACGATCTATATTGATCGAGAAGTGGCCACACGGCGCAGCCTGCCCGTCCGAGGGCGATCGCTCCTGAAGGGCGGGCGCAAGCGTGTCCTCGTCGTTTTGTTCGTCCCGAGCGTCGAGCGTGATGGGAGGGCTCCCATCGACCAGGATCGCTGGGTCGACGCTGCCTTGGACATGTTCGGGCGTGTGTTTGGAGGGGCGACCGCCTATCCAAAGGCGAAGGGTGTCTGGCGCGACGATGAACGAAACGGCGCACTGGTGAAAGACGAACCAGTCGTCGTCCATTGCTACACGACGCGCGCCGACATCGAGGACGCCAGACACCTGGCGGAACTCGGGACCTTCTGCAGAACGATGGGCCGCGACGCCCGTCAGGGCGAGGTTGGGTTGGTCATTGGAGACGAGTATTTTGCGATCCGTGAGTTCACGGAGGAGTGACAGATGAAGTCGAGCCTCGACATGAACAAGATCGCTCGTGGGCTTCGCGCGGAACGCAAGGGCACAGTCTCGGTCGGCGGCGGCTACTTCGGGGCGATGCAGCTGCTGGCGGAGATCGAGGCGCGCTTCCGCGTGCCGATGGGCGGAGGGCGGGCAACGGATCCCGAGTGGACCGAACGACGGCTGGTCCCGTTGGCCCCCCGAACCCTCAAGCGTCTCGAGGCGATCACGGAAGGCGTCAGAGCGCGGAGCGGCGTGAGCGTGGAACCGATGCAGCTCGCCGCCTTGTTGCTCGAGAAGACGACCGAACAGCTCAACGACGATGACGTGAGGGATCTAGTCACTGGCCAGCGGCGTGCGAGTCGGTGATTGAGGGCAAACGCCCACGCATCTGGATGCCACAGACATTCAAGTTCAGGCCGACGCTGGACCATGTTCACGAACCGCAAGAGACCAGCTCGACACGGATGAGGCCGAAATCCGCCGGCGATATGCCACACGCCTCTTTCAGCAGCGCCTGCACCAGCGCGAGTTCCGCGAGCGCGTCGTGCGGGCGTACCAGCATCACTGTGCAGTCTGCCGCCTGCGGCGCGATGAGCTTCTCGACGCGGCTCACATCGTACTGAAGCGGTGGCGTCGAACACTCGAACAAAACCGAGCGGAGCGGCACGGAGCGCCACCGGTCCGCGGCTCTTTGGACCACGTTATCGGGGTTCGAATCCCTGCCTCACCGCCATTTAAGTTGTTCTATCCATTCACATTTCCTCCGAGCTCAGGCCCCGTCTCCCCCAGGTCTCCAAGATTCCTGCAGGACGAGGGCTGATCCAGCAGCCGAATCGCACCGTCCAGCGCTGCCGGACTCAGGTGCATGTACCGCTGTGTCATGCCGAGCTCACCGTCGCAGACGCTGATGACGTCGAGCACACGTTCGAGTTCCGATCGATGGTCGTGCCCACAGGTCACGCCCTGTATGCGCGAGAGCGCGTGCCTGAGGGGCAAGAGGGCTACGAGTTCTCCGTCCTCGGCGACTTCGACGCCAACGCGTGGGACCTATTCAGGTTGCTGTACGACCGGATTCAGCACGGACTCGCCGTCCGCCACGTGGAACGAGGCGAGCTCGGCTGGCGGATCACGGACGCACGTCATCTCGTCGGCCGCATCACGTGGGATCCTGACCGCGCCGGGGAGGTTCCGCTGTTGGTCATCGACGGCCGACCCTTCACCTGGGATCAGGTGGGCCGGATGTTGATGTCCTTCGAGGGCTTCACGCTTCGGGCGTTCGTGGACGACAGCATCGAGGTCATCGGAGGCCCACTTCTGGACGAAGAGGGGAAAGTCTGAATCGGGAATCCTTTCCGCTTGATTCTCGTCTGGCGACGATGACATCGTCGTCGTGCGGAATCGGATATGGACGCGCGAAGAACGAAAGGGTCGCTTGCTTCAAGGATCACTACGTCGCCGGGCATCCCTGACTCTGTCCATCAGCTCGCTGTCGACCACTCCGAGCGCGACTCGGTATTGCTGGACGCGGTGCGTCGGAGCGGCTGGTTCGACGTGCGGATGGCACGTCTGGCTACCGGCGATTACTTGGTGAACGGCGAAGTGCTGGTCGAGCGAAAGACCATTCGTGACCTGGTCGCCTCGCTCGTTGACGGTCGCCTGTTTCCGCAAGTGGCACGATTGGCTCACAGCCCACACCGATCGCTGCTCCTGATCGAAGGTCCGACGCCTTTCTCGCTGCCGGACGTGCATCACCACTCGGTGGAAGGAGCACTCGTTTCGATCGCCGCCATGTGGCGGCTTCCCGTGCTGCAATCATCCGACTCGGAACAATCGACCCGCATGCTGCGGTTCCTGGCGGAGCAGGTGCGCGGACCACAGGAGCGAATCCTGCGGCGATTCGACAGGAAGCCGAAACGTCTTGCGTCGAGGCGGCTTTTCCTGCTGCAGGGGCTGCCAGGAGTGGGACCCGCGCTCGCACACCGGCTCCTCTGCCACTTCGGTTCAATCGAGCGGATCGTCACCGTGGACGCCGCCACACTGGCCGAGGTGTGAGGCATCGGCGCAAGAACGGCGGCGCGTATTCGAGAGCTCGTTGGCAGTCCATCTCCGGGCGGCTCTATCCACCACCTCGCACAGGAGGACCAAACACGCGGCTGACGAACGTCGAGCGGAGACCACATAGCGATGCGAAAGAAACCAGTCGGCACCAGAAAACCGAAGGCGCTTCGCGAGCGTGTCGAGGCTCTGAGGAGAGCCGGCGTGATCGCGTGGAGCGGACGGCGGCTGCGACCAGCGAAGCCCGCGGGGCAAGGTCCGTGGCATCAGGACTATCGCCGACGTGCTTGTCGAGAACCGCGAGTAACGGTGTCTTCAACGCGAGTGCTTCGGTTAGCCGTCGTCCTGGAGGAGGTCCATCACGAGCGATCTGTCGATGTCGCATTCGCTGGTTCTGCGCCTTCTCCCACGTGCGCGAGCGATTCGCGAATCAGAGCGGGTGCGATGCGGAAGCCCTCCGCGACGAGCGCGTCAAGCACGGGCTTGAGTGCAGGGAGCAATGCCCGTCGTCGCGCGTGAACGAGCACGCCGAGTGTTCCCCGCACGGCGAGACCACGCGCCTGTGCCACCTTCCGGCCCACTCGCTCGTCGATCAGAAGGAGATCGGCCCGAAGAGATTCGGCGACGAGTATCGCCGCGGTCTCTCCTGGATCCAGCCCAAGGTCTGACTGTGGCGAGGGCTCATCGACGACACGCAACCATCGCGCATGGCGGAGCGCGTCAACGCCAGGCGCGGACGGACGCCGTTCCACGGCTTCATCCCACACCGCTCTTGGCACCACGACGTCCTCAAAGAGCGCTGGAAGGAGGTGAAGGGCTCCGACCCGCGAGAGATAGATCAGGGGCGAGCTGTCTGCGACGACCAGCACGCGGCCTCAGCGCTGGCTCTTCGGAATGGCTCCGAGCTCTTGCCTGAACTCTTCGACGTCGTGATCGATGGCGTAGAGGCCGTGCCGGCCGGCCTCGATGAGGAAGTCGTCGAGCGTCATGTCGAGTGCGCGTGCCGCGGAGGCACGAGTCAATCGGCCGGCTCGTACTTCGTCGATGACCAGGAGAAGACGCGCGCGCCTGGCCAATTCGTCGGTCGGCTGCTCAGAGAGCGGGCCCGGAATCTCGACTGTGATCTCCATGGAACTTCTCATTCCGATTGTAGCCGTACCATCCGCTCCCAGCGGCATCCTGAAGCGAGGCTGCACAGAGCGACAGGGCCTGAGACACAATGAGACATTTTGTGCGTGAACAAAGCAGAACGGAGGGGAGCCTACCGAAGCGATAACGTCGAAAACTGGAACAAGACAGAGCGGGGCGGCACGGGCCGCACCCATTCACCGCTCTCTGGACCACGTTATCGGGGTTCGAATCCCTGCCTCCCAGCCAAGTTCGAACCCCGGGTCGCACACCGACAGAACATCAATCATTTCGAACACTTCCACGCTCGAATACATGCAGTCGGACTGGGAACGTCAAACCGATCTTGGACACTTTGGCGACTAAGAACTCAGCCAATTGTCGAAATTCCTAATGTTGTCGCCGGGCCGGTCCGCTTCAGCACTCGCGAGAATTGACCCGCGTCTGCTCGCCGAGAATGGACCACTCGCAGCAGGCTCGCATCGTGTATCTGGGGCTGACGTGCGTGCATGCTATCGTATCGAATCTGTCAGGAGGCGCTGTGCGCTACGCCGAGTTCCGTGATCGACTCGAAGATGCGCTTCAGGAGGCGGGGCTCTTCTTCCAAGGCGCTGATCGGCACGTCGAGACGATTGACCTCGCGCACGCCGCACGGAGCTGGAAGGTTCATCTCTTCGGAGCGGCACTTCCGAGCGCAGATCCCTTCCACGTTTCGGCGGAGATCGGTTTTGAGTGGAGTCCCGTCGATGCGGCTCGCGCGTACACCACCGAAGAAGACCTCCTCACGGAACTCGTGGGCAGGAGGCGGCGACCGATCAGGACGGAGCGCAGGTGGACACGGATAGACCTTTCGCTTCACGCGAGCCTCCCGTACGGTTCGACGACGTCGATGCCGGACTCCCGCGTTCTCGGCTCGTGGACGGCTTCTGTTGTAGAGAAGGCTGATGCTGCCTTCACCGACATCGAGGAGAAGAAAGGGCGCGTCGTGGCCGTCCTCGGCGGGCACGGGGACGTCGAAGTGCACGCGCACTGCAAACCTGACGGCGTCATTTCGCTGAGGGCGGTGGCCATCTCCGGCTTCCGCTTGGTTCGTGTGCCCCGGGTCTGGGACGATCCCGAGCGCCGCGAGGCCGAGAGGGACCTCGCCGACCTTGGTGGACTGGCGCGGAGGCTCAAGACCGCACTCGATGAGTGGACGAGGAGTGTCTCGGAACTCGCGACCTGGATCCGGTACTCGCCGCCGCCACCGGAAGCGAAACCAGCCGAACCGTGGGTCGAGGATCAATCCGAGGACGACAATGACAGCGGGCCGGAGACGACGCACTGACTGAGAGCGCGCCGATAGCGGCGTTGTTGCGCTGGTTCGCCGTGTGCGGCTGCCTCGATGAAGCGGCGCGACAGTTTCTCTGCGCGATCGATCTTGCTCAACTACGCGTTCGGTCGAACGCGCCGAGTGGGACCTCTTCCGGTGGCCGGCGGTGTGGCGGCGGCCTGGAGCAGCTGCGCCATCCCGGAGAAGAGCGCTCCCAACGTCGACGCGGCTTCAGGCGGCGCCTCGATGACCAATCCGCCGCTGGCGGTACGTCGCACGGTCACGCCGGCCACGAGACGCTGGATGGCGGCAGCCGAATCCGCTGGCTCGGGCGCGTTGGCGATTGTGGCGAGCGCCACGTCATGCGACTCGTCCCCTGCCGCCACAACCGCCTCGATCTCGCGCTCGGCACCATCGTTCTCGGCCACGCTGACATCCTCAGCGCGGCTCGGCGCGGGCGAGATCGCCGGCACGACGATACGCTCGATGCGGGAGAGAAAACTTCCGGAGCGCTCGAAGACCACCGCGTCGGTCGTCCCGTCGAACAGTCCAGTGAAGAGCGCCTGCTTGGACCCGACGAGCTCGGCGATCCGTGACTCGATTCCCGGCTCGCTCACCAGGTTGTAGACGTCAATCGGGCGGCGCTGTCCGAGACGGTAGATCCGGCCGATGCGCTGCTCGAGCACGGCGGGATTCCAGGGAAGCTCGATGTTGATGCAGGCGCTCGCGGCGCGTTGCAGGTTGAGGCCGACGCCGCCGGCGTCGGTTGCGAAGAGCACGCGGCAGGCGGGGTCGTCGTGGAAGTCGACGATGTTCTGCGTGCGCCGCTTCTGGCCCTCCTCGCCGGTGAAGAACGCCGGTCTGACGCCCTCTCGCGAGAGCTGGTCGCGCGTCGCCCAGTGCGCGAGTCGGAGCATCCGCCGCCACTGGCTGAACACCACCACCTTGCGCCCTTCGGTCAGCGCGAGCTGACCGATCAGCTCACGCAGTTCCACCAGTTTCGGGCTCGCCAGTCCCCGAAGCGTGGAGTCGGTGGGCCGCTCGATCCGCGACAGGTCGGGCCAGACCTGTTCGAAGCGCAGCTGGGCCAGGCCGTTGGCGATGATGCGCTGCGTGGTGAGCAGCGTCATCAGACGGAGGAACTCCGCCTGCGTGAGCGGACGCCGCTTTGCGCGGCCGAGGATCTGCGCGATCGGCATGGTGAGCGCGTCGTGCTCGTCGATCTGCTCCGCGGTCATCTCGATGGGAATCCGCGTGTCGGTCCGCGCGGGCAGCTGCGAAAGCACCTCTCGCCGCACGCGCCGGACCATGCACACGGCTAGACGGGTCCGCAGCGTCTCGAGGTTCCGGGCGCCGCTGATCTCCGTTGTTCCATCCACGGGCGTGGTGTGCCACGCGGCCAGGCGCCATTTCGGCTCCAGCGCCAGGTCGTCGACCCACTCGACAATCGACGCGAGCTCGTCGAGCCGGTTCTCCATCGGTGTGCCGGTCAGCACGAGACGGTACGGTGGATCCAGGCGCTTCACGGTCAGCGCGGTCTTCGTCGCCCAGTTCTTGATCCGCTGGGCCTCGTCGAGCACTACGATGTCGGGCGCCCATTCGCGAACGACGTCGATGTCGCGAATGAGCTGCTCGTAGTTGCCCAGGAGGAATCCGCGCCGACACGCCTCGAACGCCGCGCAGCGCTGGGAGGGTGTCCCCTCGACGACGGTGGCCGGAGCGTCGGTGAAGGCCTGCCACTCACGAAGCCACTGCGGCTTGAGCGCGGCGGGGACAACGATGAGGCCACGGCGGACGCGGCCAGCATGCCAAAGAGCGTGGCAGGCGGCAATCGCCTGCGCGGTCTTGCCGAGACCCATATCGTCGGCAAGGAGCAGGCGTCCCCGCACGAAGAACCGGTCAACGCCGTCGCGCTGATAGGGATAGAGCGATTGCTTGAGGGTGTGCAGCGCGCGGTGCAGGCGCGTCCGGGTGCTCGCGGTCTGCACCTGACGCGCGAGCCGCACGCGCTCTTGCTGCAGCAGTGCGTGCAGTGCCGGCTCGCTGTTGCCGTCGCTGAGCACGCCGAGCAACCGATCCACGAGCGTCCGCCGCTGCTGCAGCCCTTCGGGAATCGCGGCGGTCCAGCCACGTCCCTTCGTTGAGCGCAGCCAGCGCCGCAGACCGCGATCGGGCACACCGTCGACCCAGCGCACGCGCGCCAGCCAGTGGCCAAGGCCGGTCAGCGGGCGGACGGGATCCCACCGCAACGGTGCCGGCGCGGGAGCCTCCTCGCGTTCGATATCCACCCGACGCCGCTTCGAGACCACGTCCTCGAGGACGGCGACGAGGTGCTTGCACAGCCCGAGCGAGTTCCGGAGGAAATCGGCGCAGTCGCAACTGCCGTCGAGCGGCTCGATCCGACGGAGGAGCGTGCGGTACGGGCGTGCGCGCGACCCACGGCGCCTGGTCGCGTACAGACCCAGCAGCCGGCTCCGTGGACGTCCGACGATCTGAATCTCGTCCACGTGAGTGGACGCGCAGCGGCGAAGCACCGCCTCGAGCGCGTCGCGCTGGATGGGCCAGTCGCCTCCCTGCGTGACCGACAGGACGTGGCGCACGATGCGCTCGGCCGGCACGCCGCCCGTTCGCCGGCGCGCGCGCGCGAGCAGCGTCTGGTAGGCCTCGCTCTCGGTGATGGCGATCGTCTCGGGCTGAGATGAACGACTCTGCATATCTTCCCCGTTGTCGGAAGTTGGGATCGGTGTCGGCGAGTCGACGTATTCTTCCACAGACGCGATAAACGGAGCTGGGACGTCGTTTTGAACTCCGATATCGACGGTGCGAGGTGGCCGCATGGCGAAGAAGCGTCGAGCACAGGCCGTGGGCATGAACAACGACGGACAAGCGGGTCGCTGCGTTGACCGGCAGCACGACGCCCTGAGGTTTGCTGAAGAGGACGGTGGCGTAACAATCGCCGAGGGTGGTTGTTGACGTCACCTCACACGGTGTGCTGTGACCGAGCCGATCGAGGAGCTTACGAGTGCGGCGTACGACGACCATGGGTCACTCGTCCCCGTTGGTCGGGGCGCACCGGACCGGCCGCTGCGCCCTCAGGCGTCGGGGCTGGCGGGCGTTCCATGCAGGCGTCAGCGTCCGAGCGCGCAGTAGCCCCGGCAACTTCGTGATCTCGATGTTGCAAACTACGGCACCTTGCGATGCGCCGTCAGGCGCGTCAGCGGTCGATTCTCGATCGCCAGTAATCGGGGCGGCGGCTTTGATGGGCGAGGACCTCGACGCGCACCACATCGGGCGGCAGGCTGTAGATCAGCGAGAACGGGAAGCGCTGGAGACCATACTTGCGTAGATCGGCGTCGACGGAGATTCCAATCTCTGGATGCGCCAGCAGAATGTCGAGCGCCCGTCGAACATCCGCGCCGAAACGCTGGCCGAGGCCAGAGACCTGATGCTCGTAGTATGCCGCCGCCTCAATGAATTCCAACTCCGCTTCCGGGTGGAATTCAAGTCTCATCGATTCAAGCGCGCGCGAAGGTTTTCGAAGACACGGTCGCCCGAAACGGGCTGGACCTTCCCGTCAATAACCTCGCGGTGTCGCCGTTGGGCCTCGTCGATCCACGCCAGCTCAACGTCGGCCTCGACTGGTCCGTCGAGTTCGGCAAGCAGTGCGCGAATGAGGCCCGTCCTGTCGTCCGAGTCCAACGATCGGATCTGTGCTTCCAGTTCGGCAACAACTCTCGACATGTCACCTCCGTACAGCCAGCGTTGGCCGTCTCCATATTCTACAGCCGTGACCCACGGTGGCAGATTGACCGTCCCCCTGGCATTCCGGCCGTGCGCCCATCGGCTTGATCTACTCCTTGTGGGAGACGTTCCGAGTGCACTCCGGAGATTCCCTTCGATGAAACTCGGGGAAGCCCTTTACGTCGAGTGTCATTTCGAGTGTCATTGCGCTGGCAAAATACGAAAACGGACGCGAACGGACGAAAGCCGACGACAGAAGGCGAAAACGCTAAATCGCTGGCTTCTCGCGAGTTCCAGCGACACGGCCCATGTCTATTGGTGTTTCGTGAGGTTGGCTCGGCGAATCCCTGCCTCCCAGCCAAATACGCCTCTGACTGTCAGTCATTTAGTCGCGGGTGATCGCGCCATCCCCGATTACGTGGTCTGCGAACACATTCTGAACGTTTCACGGCTGCGTTGGTAAACGTCACCACGAAGTTGCTGGACGTCAAGGAGTTGGACGGTTCCGTCACGACGGTCCGATTGAGTAGGGACCTCGAGCTCTTGACGAAAAGTTGACGAGCTGGCCGCTATGACTGCGTCCGTACGCGGTCCGGTCAGTCCCTCCGGTATTCTTGGGCGCGGCATTGACCAAACCATCTGCACGCGCGTCCGCGTACTACTCCAGACCCGTGGATCTCTTTCTCGCTACCGATCCGTACGAGGTGCTTGGTGCTCTGAGTGCGGCACACATCTACGACCTCGAAGTCGAGCAGCGTCAGGCGTGGGAAGAGGAGTTGAACATCCTAAGAGTCGCTCTACGGGGGCTATCTGGCACTCTCTGTCTCGAATTCGACGTCCCGCGCCTTGGCAGCCGAATCGACGCCGTGCTGGTTTCTGGGCCAGCAATCTTTCCCATCGAGTTCAAGTGCGGAGAACGTCAGTTCCGTCTCCCCGACTACAACCAGGCGTGGGACTACGCGTTGGACCTCAAGAACTTTCACGCTGCGAGTCACGACGCACCGATTTGTCCCGTCCTCGTGGCGACGGAATCTGACACCGCCGATGAGACCTGGCAGGGCCCATATCCGGACGGCGTGCGGCCGCCGTATCGTTGCGGCGCTCGCCACCTCGGCGATGTTCTTCAACGTGGTCTCGCACTGACCAGCGGACCTCCGATCGACGGCGAGGCTTGGGGAGCCGCTCCATATCAGCCGACGCCAACCATCATTGAGGCGGCCCGGGCTCTCTACGCGCGACACTCGGTCGAGGCGATTTCGCGCAGCGACGCCGGCGCCAAGAACCTACGCGTCACGTCAGCCAGCGTCGAGGAGATCATCGAGCGCTCCCGAGGCGACCGTGACAAGTGTGTCGTCTTCGTCACGGGCGTACCCGGCGCCGGGAAGACGCTCGTGGGCTTGAACGTGGCGACACGGCGGCGGATGTTGGGAGAAGCCCGTGCGGTCTATTTGTCAGGAAACGGTCCGCTGGTGGCTGTTCTTCAGGAGGCGCTCACGCGTGACGAACTCGCGCGCATCGGACACACCGAACGGAAGGGGGCGGTGCGCCAGAGGGTGAAGCCGTTCATTCAGAACGTCCACCACTTCCGGGATGAGGGCGTGCGCACGACCATTGCCCCTTACGACCACGTGGTCATCTTTGATGAAGCACAGCGCGCGTGGACGCGGGCGAAGACCGCCGACTTCATGAAGCGTCGGAAGAAGATTGCGACTTTCGACCAGTCCGAACCGGAGTTCCTTATTTCCTATCTGGACCGGCACGATACGTGGGCGGTTGTCATCTGTCTCGTTGGAGGCGGGCAGGAGATCCACACGGGCGAGGCGGGGATCGGCGAATGGCTCGAGGCCGTTCGGCTCCACTTCCCGCACTGGCGTGTTCATGTTTCACCGAATCTCACCGACTCTGAATACGCGGCGCAGTCACCTCTGGAGCGCCTCGCCGCCGTGGCGTCGATCGTCTGGGACGATCGACTCCATCTCGCAACGTCAATGCGATCGTTCCGGGCGGAGAAGGTGTCCGCGTTCGTCAAGGCTGTTCTCGACAGTGACGTAGTCTCGGCCCGAACACTGCTCCGGGAGGTTACGCGGCGGTATCCGATTGTCGTCACGCGCGACCTGGCACGCGCGAAGACATGGATCCGCAGCCACGCTCGTGGTTCCGAGCGCTACGGGCTGGTCGCATCGTCGCAGGCCCAACGCCTCAAGCCACACGCGATCGATGTCCGCGTCAACGTCGATCCGGTCCAGTGGTTCCTGAACGACAGGCATGACACGCGATCGAGCTATTACCTGGAGGATGCCGCAACCGAATTTCAGGTGCAGGGTCTCGAGCTCGACTGGGTCTGCGTGACGTGGGATGCAGATTTGCGACGCCATGCGGAGTCATGGCGCTACCACTCGTTTCGCGGAGACGGATGGACGACAGTCCACAAGGAAGACCGGAAGCGCTATCTGCTGAACGCCTACCGCGTTCTGTTGACACGGGCGCGCCAGGGAATGGTCATCTTCGTGCCGCCTGGCGACGAGTCGGACCCGACTCGTGCTCCGTCGTTTTACGACGACACCTACCAGTACCTCACCGGCCTTGGAGTCGCCGAGGTCTGACTGAATCGGGCCGTTCAACGCCTTAATAGACGCTCATCGAAATCGAATGGATGTGGATCGCCGACGCGAACGGCTCCGAAATCCTGGTGTCGCGGATTCAACAGGTAGTTCAACTCCGATTCAATGACAGCGCTCGGCACTTTCAGGACCGCTGACCTGCCCGCCTTAACCCATTCGTCACCAATCAGCTGGAGCTCGGGCGGAGCCGGATACGAGCGCCAGTTAGGGGGAAGGCGCTTCGAGTCGAGACGCTCCACAAGGGCTTCATCGAACGTACAGGCGATGAGGACGTACGCACTCAGGATCGACCGGCGCCGCAGGTGGACTAACAGCTCCAACGTCGCTAACGCCGCGCTCTCGGACGCGTAGACGAGGGGCGTGCCTGGTGAATTCCAGCGTCCGCCTTCGAGACGAGCGCCCTCGCCATCGAAAGCGTTCGCGGCGTGTCTGGCCTTGACGATCCGCCAAGCCGTAATCGCCACTACGAGAAGACGCCGTGCTCGAGGCGGCCGACCAGCCGCTCCACCTCTTGAACACCTAGCTCGGTACGCGCAAGGTCCAAAGGAATACCGCCGCCCAAGGCCGGCTGTGCTGTTGTGAGCCATTCCACTGCGGCATCGCGATCGCCTTCAAAGAGCTGGAGCGCCTTTCCGAACAGTCTGGCGGCCCGTAGAAGGCGATCGGATTCATCCGAAAGGAATCGGCTGTCTGTTTTGCGGCGCGTCAGCGTGCGGCGTGGAATGTTGATGAGGTCGATAAGGCGATCAACCGACAGCGAAGTGTTTCGCTGGAATCGCTCGAACGCGCGATACGGGATGCCGCGCTGAACCGCTCGGAGCAAGCCTGGCGCGTCGAACGTATCGAGGCCCAACAGGACGACGTACGCGTGCGGCCCGGGCTGACCCGCTCGGAGCTGCTGCCGAAAGCGATCGAGGTCCTTGGTGGTCTCGGTTCCCTCATGAAGCGCGGCGGCTGCGGTCTTGGCCATATGGCCATCCATTATGCGCCATTTGCGCCCTTGACGAACACTTGACAGATTGCGCACGAAGGGGCCGTCCCCGACCGGAGACGCCCGACGATCTGCCCGATTTTCCTAAGGAAACCGAAGCAACCCAGAATCACCCACGTCGATTGGGCCGCCTCTGGACCGCGTTATCGGGGTTCGAATCCCTGCCTCCCAGCCACACCCCTCCGTTGACGGCCCACTCCAATCGACGATAATCGGCGCCATGCGACTGCGACTCCTGCCGCTCGCGCTGGCCTTCCCCCTCGCGTCGTCCGCCTTCGGCGAAGAGCTGAAGGTCCATGCCGCCGCCGGCGTGAAGGCCCCCTTCCTGAAGCTGGCCGCCGACTACGAGGCGAAGACGGGCCACACGGTCACCGTCGTCTTCGACACGGCGGGGGCCGCCAACAAGCGCTTCCTCGCGGACCCGGATGCGGCGCTCCTCATCACGACGCAGGCGCTCGTCGGCGAGGGGGAGAAGAACGGCCGGCTCGCCGGCGGGACGAGCTATCGCCTCGGCGAGACGGTGGCCGGCTTTGCCGCGCCGCCGGGATCCCCGAAGCCGGACATCTCGACGCCGGAGAAGCTGAAGGCGGCGCTGCGCTCGGCGCGCCGCATCGCCTTCTCCGACCCGGCCAGGGGCGCCACCGCGGGCACGCACTTCATGAAGGTGATCGAGACGCTCGGCATCAGGGACGAAGTGCTGAAGAAGGCTACGCTCGCCCAGGACGGCGTCGAGACGATGCGCCTCGTGCTCGAGGGGACGGTCGATCTGGGCGTCACCCAGACGAGCGAGATCGTCCAGGCCAATCGCGCGGCGCTCGTCGGTCCCTTCCCGAAGGAGTTCGACCTGGCGACCACCTATTCCCTGTGGCACCGGGCCGGTCTGTCTCCGGCGGCGAGCGGTTTCGTCGCCCTGATCACCAGCCCCGCCGGACGGGCGAGGCTGGCGGAAGACGGCGTGCGGTCGGCTGCCGGACGATAGCCGGCTGGCGCACGGCTTCCCGCGTCACGGGGCGAGCGCCTTGCGCTCCGCGTCCACGTCGGCTTCCCACGACGCGATGAGCGGACGCAGCGCGCGGATGAGATCGACGCGCTCTCGCGCCAGATCGTCGTGTTCGCCGACATCCGCGCGCAGGTTGAAGACGAACAGCGCGTTCCCTTCGACCAGGAGCTTCCAGTCGCCTCGCCTCACGGCCTTCTGCGTCCGCGTGCGCCAGAAGAAGGTGCGCTCGACGGGCGGCGCCTGGCCGGCCAGGATCGGGAGAAGATTGATGCCTTCGAGGCGCGCCTCGGGCGGCACGGGCGTCCCGGTCGCGGCGAGAATCGACGCGGTGAGATCCATGAAGATGCCCGGCTGGCCGCTGGTCCTGCCGGCCGGCAGCCGCCCGGGCCAGCGGAAGATCGCCGGCACGCGCACCCCGCCTTCCCACAGCGTCCCCTTCCGGTTCGACAGCGGCGTGTTCCGCGACAGCCATTCGCCACCGTTGTCGTTGGTGACGACGACCAGCGTGTTCCGCTCGAGCCCGAGCGTCGCCAGCGTCCGCAGAATCTCGCCGATGCCCGCATCGGCCCGCTCCAGCATCGCCGCATAGTCCCGCCTGGTCGGCGGCGGATCGTCGGTCGGCGCCTGCAGCGCCACCTGCCTCGCCTTCACGTAGCGATCCGGCGGCTGCCACGGCCAGTGGGCCGCGTTGTAGGAGACATCCACGAAGAACGGCTCGGCCGCGTGCTGCTCGATGAACCTGACGGCGCGAGCCGTGATCAGGTCGGTCATGTAGCCGTCGACTTGGACGGGCGTCGTGTTCTCGAACAAGTCGTCGAGGCCGCTGGCGGCCTCGTGGGTGTAGAAGTCGATGGCCCCGCTCTTGAAACCGAAGAAGTAGTCGAAGCCGTGCTCGTTCGGGGCGAACTCGGGCTTCCAGCCGAGATGCCACTTCCCGATGAGTCCCGTGGCGTACCCGTTCTTCTTCAGCAACTGGGGCAGCGAGCGGCCCGTCGGGAGCAGCCCGCGGTCCCTCGGCCCGGCGCTCGCAAGCGCCTCTTCCAGACCGACCCGCTGCTGATATCGTCCGGTGATGAGCGACGCGCGCGTCGGCGTGCAGACCGGCGCGGCATAGAAGTCGGTCAGCCTGACCCCTTCCTTCGCCAGACGGTCGATGTGCGGCGTCCTGATGTCGGTCGCCCCATACGCCCCGAAGTCGCCGTAGCCGACATCGTCGGTGACGATCAGGACGACATTCGGACGCTCGGGACCGCGTGAGGGACCCTGCCCGGCCGCGGCAGCCGGCCCGCCGGCCAGCAGGACTGCCGCCGCGATGAGAATCGTCGCCGAACGGGCCATGTCACCTCCTGCGCCGCCCGCGCTACTCCCTGGGTAGGCGCAGTGCGAGCAGCTCGCTGCTGTAATTGCCGCCGCCGATGGCCACGATGATGTGCTGCCGGCCGTCCAGCATGTAAGTCATCGGCGATCCGGTCTGCGGCGCCGGCATGTACATCGCCCCCCGCTCCTGCCCCGTCGCCTTGTCGTAGGCACGGAGCATCGCCCCGCGGCGGCCATCGGGCAGCGTGAAGAACCCGCCTTCGCCGGCGATCACGAGCGTCTTCGTCGTCAGCGTTCCAAGGCGTCCCTGGCGCCCCGTGCGCGGGATGGTCAGGCCCTTGAGCGCCGGGTGGTTGCGGATGTTGTCCGGCGTCTCGCCGTGGGCGATCTGCCACACGATCTCGCCCTTGTTGAGATCGATTGCCGTGATGCGTCCGTAGGGCGGCTTGATGAGCGGGAGCCCCTGCACGGTGACCGTTCCGCCGCCCTCGTCCCCGCCTCCACCTCCACCGGCGGTCGCCGGCGGAGGCGCCTTCGGGTTCGGGGCGACGCCGCGGATGTAGTCCATGTCCGACCGCTTCGGGTCGTTGATGAGCCCCAGCGGCGTCACCGTCGTCGTCGAATAGACGTAGAGGATGCCCGTGTCCGGGTCGTAGGAGCCGCCCGGCCAGTTCGCGCCGCCGCCCGCCGACGGCAGCATGAGCGTCCCGAGCGGGCCCTCGAACCGGCTGACGACGGCCGGGGTGAAGATCGGGCCGATCTTGTAGCGTGACGCGATCTTTACCGCCTCGGCCTTCAGCTCCGGCGTGAAGTCGATCAGGTCATCGAGGGTGACCCCTTGCCGATCGAAGGCGGGCGGCCTGGTCGGAAACCGCTGCGTCGGCGAATACCACTCGGTCGGGATGTCACCTTTCGGAACGGGCCGCTCCTCGATCGGCCAGACGGGCTGTCCGGTCGCCCGGTCGAGGACGTAGACCCACGACTGCTTGGTCGGCTGCGCGATGGCCCGAATCTGCCTGCCGTTCACGGTGATGTCGGCGAGGATCGGCGCGCACGGAATGTCCCAGTCCCAGATGTCGTGATGGATGAACTGGTAGTGCCACTTGCGCTGGCCGGTCCGGAGGTCCAGGGCGACCAGGCCGGAGCTGAACAGATTGGCGCCGGGACGATGGCCGCCGTAGTAGTCGCCGGTGGCATCCTCGACCGGCAGGTACACCAGGCCGAGCTCCTCGTCTATGGCCATGTGCGCCCACACGCCCGCGTTGCCGGTGTAGCTCCACGACTCGTTCTCCCAGGTGTCGATGCCGAACTCGCCGAGCCGCGGGATCGTGTGGAAGATCCAGAGGCGCTTGCCCGTCACCACGTCGAAGGCGCGAACGTACCCCTTCTGGTTCCTGCGGCTCTTGGGCGCCGCGCCCGACAGGTGCGCCGCGCCGATGACGATCGTGTTCCCGGAGACGACCGGCGCCGCGTGCAGCCCGATCTCGCCGGTGACGAGATCCATCTCCTGGTCGTTCTGGAGCTTGAGATCCACGATGCCGTTCCTGCCGAAGGTGGGCACCGGACGGCCGATCTTCGCGTCGAGCGCGACGAGCTGATAGCCCGGCGTGACGTAGAGAATCCGCTCTTCCTTCCCGTTGGTCCAGTACGCCACCCCTCGGCCCGACAACTGCCTCGGCGCCGCCTCGCCGCGCTTGCCCTCATCCAGGCTGAACTTCCAGAGCAGTTCGCCCGTGCCGGCGTTCAGCGCGATCACGGAGCGGCGCGTGCCCGCCGTCGCGTAGAGCACGCCGCCAACCATCAGCGGGGTCGTCTGGAGATTGAATTCAGGACGCGGACCGAGGTTGTCGGTCTTGAACCGCCACGCGACTTCCAGCTTGCTGAAGTTGTCGGCGTCGATCTGATCGAGCGGGGAGTAGCGGGTCTGGCGGAGGTCGCCGCCGTAGGTCCGCCATTCGCCCGTCCTCGCGCCCGACTGCCCTCTCACGGGCATCGTGAGCACCAGGAGCAGACAGCTCACCAGCCCAAGTCCGATGACGAAGCGAGAGAACGTTCGCGTCATGCTGCCTCCCAGGTCAGGGCGCCAGCCCTTCGGTCACCTCGATATAGGTGCCCCAGGGATCGGTCAGGAACGCGACCCTCGTCCGCGTATTCGGAACCTGGCGCGGCGGCGCGTCGAACTTCAGGCCATCGGCGGCGAGCCTCTTCTCGAACTCCTCGATGTTCTTCACGTCGAAGCCGAGGTGATCGATCGCGCGGCCCCTGGTCGGCGCGAGCTTCCCGGCGCCGGCCGAGAACGAGAGATTGAACCGATGGAAGTAGTCGCAGTCGATGAGCCCCGGCCTCGCCACGCGCTGGCGCTTGCCGGGCAAGCCTCCGAAGACCCTGGCGTACCACGCCTGCATCGCCGGAATGTCCGCCTCGGTCGGATAGAGGTGCACGTGATCCATGCCGACCGATCCCGGCAGCGACGGGTCGCCGAATACCTCCACGCGAATCCCGCTGTCGGGGGCGTAGACGTATCCCTGATTCGGATTCACCTCTCCGACGTCGAACTTCACGCCCGCCGCCTTCCAGCGGGCGCGCGCGGCGGCGATGTCCTTGTACACGAACCCGAAATGATCGAAGACCGATCCGGCGGCCGGCTCTGCAGCATCCGCCTGCCGGAGCATGATGAACACGCCGGGGAACTGGACCAGCGTGAGCGGGCCGTTGGTGACCAGCGTCCCCCCGAGCGCGTCGGTCCAGAACCGCTTCTGCGCCTCGACGTCCTTCACCGCCACATGGATGTGGCCGAGCGCCACACCCATGTCGTTCGGCGGCGCCAACTGCGCCGGCGCCGGAGTCGACCACGCAAGAACGAGCAGCCAGGCAACGAGCCAGTGTCGCGTCTTCATGGCGCAGCCGTCGCCCGGGGCTACCGCGAGCTGGTCGTCGTCCGGGGCGAGCTCTCGGCCACGAGCGTATTGGTCAGCGTGCCGAGCCCCTCGTAGGAGCAGACCTGGACGTCCCCTGGGATCAGGTGCCGGCCGAGGCCGCCGTGCGATCCGGGAGGCGTGCCGAGGGCAATCACGGTGCCCACCGGCAAGGTGAGCATGTTCGAGAGGTAAGCCGCGTACTCGTACATGCTGTGCCACGCCTGGTTCGTGTTCGAATTCTGCACGAGGGTGCCGGCCACCGTCATCTTCAACTGCAGGTTGAGCGGATCGACGAACTCCTGCGGGACGACGAACGGGCCGACCGGCTTGAAGCTGTCCCATCCCTTCTGCACCAGCCAGTCCTGGCGGATCGGGTCGGGCGATCGCTCCTGGCGATCGGAGATGTCGTTCGTGTTCGCGTAGCCGAACATGTAGTTCTTCACCTGGTCCACCGGGACGCGGCGCATCGGCCTGCCGACGATGCCGAGCAGCTCGCATTCGTACTCGTAGTCCTTGCGCCGGTCGGCGTGCCAGTTGACGACCGGGTCGCCGTCGCCGATGAAGACCTCCGGCGTGTTCGGAATCATGAAGAGGCGCGGGTTCTGCGGCCGATCGTCACTCGCCGCGCGCTCCCAGATGCCCGGCATCGACTCGGGGATCTTGCGCGCCGCCGCGGGCGGCGGAGTCCCCGGCGCCGGCCGGTAATTGGAGAAGCCGTAGAAAGCCAGCCGCGGCACGAACGGCCGCAGCGCGTCCACCGCCCTGTAGTCGTGGACGTAGGCCGGCCGCTTCGCCGGAAGCATCGGGCCCACCTGCGCGACAATCTGCTTGATCCTGGGGCCCACCGTGCTCCACTGGTCCATGATCGACAGCAGGTCGCCGGGAATGCCGGTCACGTTGGCCGCCTTCGCCGCCGGCGGCAGCTCCACGACGAACCCGCCAACCTGCTGCGGCTCGAGCGGATGCCGTATGACCACGCCCAGAAAGGTCCGATTCTGATACGCAAACATGCCAAGACCGAACCGTTCCGCCGTCTGAGCCTGCAGCGCCGGGACCGAGGCGCCGGCGAGGGCCAGCAGCACGGCGACGGTAAGAGCCGAAAGAACCTTTCGCATCGATGTCCTCCGCGACGTGGCCCCGAGCGGGATCCACGGAAAGGCCCATCTTCCGAGCCGACCATGCGCCTGTCAAGGGAAAAGGCCGGGGGTCATGCTAGGATTCGGCCGCTTTCCATGCGTCCAGTGCTGCTCGCGTGGGGTTTCCTCGTCAGCGGCGTCCTCTTCGCAGGCGAAGCGGCCGCACAGGACACGGCGGTCCGCCTCGAGGGAGACGGCAGGCTCGGCCCGGCCGCCGAGGAACACCGCGGCGCCTCCGCCGCGTACGGCTACGAAGGCACCCCGTCGGCTGTCGTTCCCGCCATGATCGCGCTGGCCGGCCTCACGAGCGATGACGTGGTCTACGAGCCCGGGTGCGGCGACGCCCGGGTGCTCATCGCCGCCGTCCAGGCCGGAGCGGCAAGGGGGCTCGGCGTCGACATCGACCCGGACCTCGCGGAGGTGGCCTATGCGGCCGTGAACGCCGCCGGCCTCGAGAACCAAATCGAGATCCGCTGGGGCAATGCGCTGGGCGTCGACATGTCCGACGCCACGGTCGTGTTCCTGTTCATGGGCGAAGCCTTCAACCTGCGGATGCGCCCCTTGCTCTGGAAGCAGCTTCGCCCCGGCGCGCGCGTCGTGTCGAACGACTTCGGCATGGGCGACTGGATGCCCGACAGGACGGTTCGCGTCGAAACCCCCGGCCGCACCTACGTGCTGTACCGGTGGACGATGACGCAGGCGATCAAGGACAAGGCAACCGAGTAGCCCTTCATCACCGGCTGCTCGACACCGGTGCCTGCAGTCCCGCGTGCGCCTGCGCGATGACATAGGCCCGAACGGCCTCGGCCTCGTCCGCGTCGAGGACCTCTGCGAACGACGCCATCCCGTTGGCCTTCATCGCGCCGCCAAGGACGACGG
The DNA here is from genome assembly GCA_001767525.1 of Acidobacteria bacterium RIFCSPLOWO2_12_FULL_68_19. GTDB lineage: Bacteria > Acidobacteriota > Vicinamibacteria > Vicinamibacterales > UBA2999 > MELF01. The sequence goes on from MELF01000023.1 coordinate 31,672, forward strand.
CGGCCCACGCCTCCTTCGACGCGAGCGCCGCGCTGTAGCGCAGGTCCGGCAGGATGCCGAAGTTGACCGCCCCGTCCGGGCCGTGGCACCGCCCGCAGTAGTTCCGGTACTCGGCTTCGCCGCGCGCGACGACCGCCGCGGCGGCAACGGCCGGCGGCGGCGTGAGCCTCCGCTCCGGGAGCGGCGGCGGCGGCGGAAGCGCCGCCTTGCCGTCGAGCGCGTAGACGAGCAGACGCGAAATGTTCGGGAGCGAGTTCCCCTTCGCGTTCGCCCGGGCGCCAGACATCGCCCACGACCCGCCGGTACCCACCACGATCGCGACATACTGCGTGCCGCCCACCGAGTAGCTCATCGGCGCGGCAATCACGCCCGTCTGCGTCTCGGCCGCCCAGAGCTCCTTGCCGGTGGTCGCCTCGAGCGCCTCGACGCGTCCGGTGCCGGTCCCCTGGAAGACGAGCCCGCCCGCGGTGGAGAGCACGCCGCCGTTGGCCGCGCCCTCGCGCGGCACGCGCCACACCTCGCGCTGCCGCACCGGGTCCCACGCAATGAGCCGGCCGCCGACGGTGGCGAGCGTCTTCTGCATGGCCGCCGCCCGCGCCGCGGGGTCCGCCGGGGCGTTGCTCCGCTGGATGCCGAGGTTCGTCGTGAGCGGCGACGGCCGAAACGCGTCATCGTGCGCGAACGTGTAGTTCGCCATGTGCACCGGCAGGTAGACGAGGCCGGTACGCGGGCTGAACGACATCGGATGCCACGTATGCGCGCCGTTTGGATTCTGCAGCGAGACGAACGGCCGGCGCGTACTGTAGAAGCGCGCACCCGGCGTCTCGGCCGGCCGGCCGGTCTTCGTATCGACGTGCGTGGCCCAGCTCGTCTCGGTGAACTTCTCCGCCGAGACGAGCTGGCCGGTCTTGGCGTCGAGCACGTAGAAGAAGCCGTTCTTCGGCGCCTGCATCACCACGCGGCGCGTCCCGCCCTCGAAATCGAGGTCCGCGACGATGATGTGCTGCGTCGCCGTGTGGTCCCACGTCTCTCCCGGCGAGGTCTGGTAGTGCCAGACGTACGACCCGTCGTCGGGGTCGAGCGCGACGATGGAGGCGAGAAAGAGGTTGTCGCCCTTCCCTTGGCTGCGGAGGAAGTGGTTCCACGGCGAGCCGTTCCCGACGCCGACGTAGAGCAGATCGAGCTCCGGGTCGTAGGCCATCGAGTCCCACACCGTGCCGCCGCCGCCCAGCTTCCACCACTCGCCGCTCCACGTGGAGGCGGCCATCTTCAGCGCCGGGCTCTCGAAGCCGTCGGCGGGATTGCCCGGCACGGTGTAGAAGCGCCACGCGAGCTGTCCCGTCTCCGCGTCGTAGGCCGACAGGTACCCGCGCACGCCGAACTCGGCGCCGCCGTTGCCGATGAGCACCTTCCCCTTGACGACGCGCGGCGCGCCGGTGATCGTGTAGGGCTTGCTGCGGTCGATCGTATTGACGTCCCAGAGCTCCCGGCCGGTCGCGGCGTCGAGCGCGATGAGGCGTCCGTCGAAGGAGCCGACGAACACCTTGCCGTTCCACACGGCGACGCCCCGATTGACGACGTCGCAGCAGGCGTTGACGGCCCACTCGCCGGGCACCTCCGGGTCGTACGCCCAGAGCGGCTTGCCCGTGGCGGCGTCGTACGCCTTCACCCGGCTCCACGCCGTCGAGACGTACAGCACGCCGTCGACGACAATCGGCGTCGCCTCCTGGCCCCGCCGCGAATCGAGATCGGCGTACCACGCGAGGCCGAGCCGGCCGACGCTCTGGGCGTCGATCCGATCGAGCGGGCTGAACCGCTGCTCGCCGTAGGTCCGGCCGTGCGACATCCACTGGCCGGGCTCCGTCTCGGCCGCCGCGAGCCGCGTGGCGGTCACGGCGGCCGGCGCGGGCGCGTCCTCGGCCGCCGGGTCGCGTGAAGGGGTGCATCCGGATACGGCAGAAGCGATGAGCAGCAGTCCGAACACGCACGCACGCTCGACCATGGCGATGTCCCTCCGGTGGGGGCGATTATGAGCCGCGGCAAGAGACGTGGCAAGACGCCGATTGTGCCAATCCTGCGTCTCTCCTCATCCTGGTGTTCGCCCTACCGGGCTGGGGCGTTTGTACTTGGTGAAGGAGGGGAGATGAATACCATCGATGTTCTCTTCATGGTGGGCTCTTGGATTGGCGGCCTCGCCTATTACGCCCTGCTGGTGTCGTCTACGTCCGGTCTGGCGTGAAGCCGGTGCCGTCGCGCCTGTTGCTGTCGAGGCGTAGCGGAGGCGCGAGCGTTCGGCCAGAACGATCCTGCTGGTCGTGGTCCCGAAACCGCACCTCGAATGCGGTTCCGGGACGCATGTCGCCCCGATCGGCCCCTCTGCCGAGCGCCCTGCGCGCCGGCGAACCCGTCACTCCTCGAGCGTGACGTTCTGGCTCCAGTAGACCCACCCGCGCCCTTCGGGCGGCCCGAGCTGCCTGGCCGGCGCCGCCGGCTCGTTCGACGGCGGCGGCGATCCGGGCAGCGGTTCGAGATACGTCACCTTGGCCCGCAGCGCGATCGCCTGCTGCTGGATCTTCGCGTTCATCCGCAGTTGATAGGCGCGGTTCACCAGGTCGTATATCGACCCCGCCGTCAGCACAAAGCCGTCACCGGCGAGGAGCACGCCTGCCCTCTTCGCCAACGCCTCGACGACCGCACTCCCGGTCGCGGGACTGGCAACGAGCGGAAGGCCGTTGGCGAGGAATCCGCCGCCGTTGACGATGGGACGCAGTGTGAGGGGACCGGTCGTGAAGGCGACGACCTCGGGCGGCCGCGCGTAGAGCACGGCCTTCACGTCGGGCCGGGCCTTGTAGATCTCGCCGTGCAGATTAGGTTTCCCGCGCCTGATCGTCGCGCGGACCATTGACGGAATTGCTGTCGAGATCGTTCTCGATGAAGTCGCTCGTGGACACCCCGCCGGGCGAGAGGAACCGGGCGATGTAGTAATGATTCGGATTCGTCCGGCTGCGCGCGGTCACGTGCCCCTGGATGTCCAGGATGTCCGCTTCACGCGCGAGGATCCGGTTGGCGAGCGCCAGCTCCTCGAGCAGCGCCTGTTCGGGATGCGCGGCGGCGGCAGGCGTTTCCCCGGTGCGAGTCTCCTCGGCACGGGGTTCCGACGCGCAGCCCCAGAGGAAGAGAGTTCCCAGCGCGATCACGACAGGGGCGCGCAGCAGCGTTCGACCAGTCATGATTGTCACCTCCCGGCGAGGCAAGTATAGTGGACCGCCCCGTGACCAGGAGGTTGCCCGTGCGGCAGGTTCGTTCAGCGGTGCGCCGTGTCGTTGCCTCGGTTCTCGTGGTGGTGCCCTTCTGGGCGTCCGCGGTCCTTGCCGCGCAGGCGCCGCCGAGGGATCCCGACCGGTGGGAACCGTCCGTCGCCGCCTTCGAGGAACAGGATCGCAGGAGTCCGCCGCCGAGAGGAGGCGTCGTCTTCGTGGGCGCGTCGAGCATCGTGCGCTGGAACGTCGCGCATTTCTTCCCGGACCTGCCGGTGATCAACCGCGGGTTCGGCGGATCCGAGATGGCCGACACGGCCCACTTCGCCCCGCGCACCGTCCTTCCGTACCAGCCCCGCATCGTCGTCCTCTACCCCGGCGAGAACGACATCGCCCGCGGCGTGGCGCCGGAAGCGGTGGCGGCCGGATTCGAACGGTTCGTCAGGACCGTGCGCGGCGCCCTGCCGCAGACGCGCATCCTCGTCATCGGCCTCAAGCCGACGCCGGCGCGCTGGCGCTTCAACGATCAGATGCTCGAGACGAACCGGCGGCTGCGCGAGATCGCCGGTCGCCATGAGGGGATCACGTATATCAGCGTGGAAAAGGCGATGCTCGGACCCGACAGGCAGCCGCGCCCCGATCTGTTCATCCAGGACGGCCAGCACATGACCGAGGCGGGGTACGAGATCTGGACGGACATTCTCCGCCCGCACCTGCGCTAAGCCGCACTATTCATGAATCAGTCGTTCACGCTTCTCGGTGCGTGGTGCTCGGTTCGTGTTCACGGTCGGTTCGCGGGTTCGCGGTTCACTGGGCGGAGGTCTCTGGCTCGTCCTCGCCGGAACACCTCGAACCGGCTCGACGGGGAACGAGGAACGGCAGCACCGAACCGGAACACGAACGGAGAAGGGAGAACCCAGCAGTGTGAACGACGCGTTCGTGAATAATCCAGGTTAAGGGAGGCGGCGTCCGGCTTCGGAGGGACCACTCCCGGACGGGGGCGACCGGCGCTCGCCGAGAGCGCCGGTCGCCGCAATTGCCGACTCTACAGATACGACGCGAGCACCAGCAGCTCGGCCGCCTGCGCCGGCGTCAGCCACTTGCCGCTGATCGCCCGGAGCTCGTTCTCGAACGCCCCGAGCGAGCCGTGCCGCAGTTTGACGATCACCGAGTTGGCCACGCCGCCGTTGCTGATCCAGCTGCGAATCAGCGCCTCGACGGCGTCGAGCGTCACGTTCACCTGCACGCTGAACGACCCGGCGGCACTGTTGCCCGAATCGTCGGTCGCGGTGCACGAAACCGTCGTCGTGCCAATCGGGAACATCGAGCCAGACGCCGGCACGCAGGCGACGTCCACGGAGGCGTCGACGCTGTCGCTGGCCGTTGCCGAGAAGCTCACCGCCGCGCCCCCCGCGCCCGTGGCCGCGGCCGTCACGTCGCCCGGCATCGTCAGCACCGGCGGCGTCGTGTCCACCACCGCCACGTCGAACGACGCGCTGGCGGTGTTGCCCGCGGCGTCAGTCGCCTCGCACGTCACGGTCGTCGTGCCGAGCGGGAACGTCGATCCCGACGCCGGCTCGCAACTGACGGCCACGGCGCCATCGACGTCGTCGAGCGCGGAGGCCACGTAGCCGACCGTCGCCCCGGCGCCGGAGGTCGCCTCGGCGTTGATCTGGTTCGGCACGGACATCTCCGGAGCCGTGGTGTCCTCGGGCTCCGCGAGGTGAGTAATCACCAGGGCCGGCCGCTTGTCCGCCTCCTCGTTGTCCGACGACCAGAAGTAGTAGTAGTTTCCGTTCTCGCAGACGGCGTTCGAGCGGCTGATGGCGAACCCGTAGTTCGGCTGACTCTCGTCGCGCCAGCTCTTGTAGAGGTTCGTGATGTCGATCTCGGCGAAATTCAGGAACCCGGGGTTGCCGCTCGAGGGCAACGTCACCGAGGCTTCGACGGACGGGGACACCGGTGGACGCGTGTTCCAGGTCAGCGTCATTTCGTTCCACGGGACCGTAACCCGCTGGACAACGAAGGTGGACGTTGGCGGTTCCGCACCGTAGGACCCGCCAAGCTTCATGTACAGCTTGAGTTTCACGCTCGTCACGTCCGCCGCGGTGGGCAGCGACGAGACGTCGAACTGGAGGTAGCTGCGGGCGTGCCAGCCGTTGCAGGTGCTGTTCCAGTGAGCCAGCAGCGAGTGGCTGCCCAGGTTGAGCGTGGCACGGTAAGGGTCGTCGTCGGTGTGCCAGTCCCACGTGTCCTTGCCGGCTGTCTCGCTGCCTTCGTCCGACCCGTTATTTGCGCCGGGGCCGGGACGGAACGTCAGGGTCGTTGTCGGAGGCAGAGGCTCGCCGCCGTCCAGCGCAAGATTGTCCACCGTCACCTGGCCGTTGCCTCCCATGCAGGAACGCACATGGAGTATGACCCTCACGCGATCGGGATCGCCTGACAGGCTCGTCATGCCAACCTGCCACCGGCCGGTGGCACGCGTGCCGGCAGGGACGTTCAACGCCTCCCCAAACCGGTCGTATCCGACCCTGACCCATCCGACGTCCGTCGCGCCACTGAAGAATCCAAAGGACGCTTGGGCTCGGTTGTGCGAAATCACACCAAGGAGATCGAAGTCACCGTCGAATTCCACCTTTGCTGACTGTCGGTCCACGGGACTCCCAAAGTTGAACTCCTTGGAGACGAAGTAGCTGCCGCACGTGGAACCGCAGCCGGCCATGAAGGCCCGAATCGCGCTCGACCCGTCGAATGGCGACAGCACCTCGCCCCACGTCCGGGTCCCAACGCAGGGATCGTGAGGAGCATAGGTCCAGGTTGCCGCGGATCCTGGAGGAATCGGGTCGAGGACTTGGACGTTCGCCTCCGCCACGCCGGAGACGAACAACGTAAGAATGGCGATGAAGGCCCCTCGTCTGGCACACGCAGCAATCATTGGCGATGTCCTTTCTATGAACGCCTCCGTAGAAGGTAGGTGCCACCGAGAAGACAGACAATGCGTGGATCCACGTATGTGCCTCTTCCGCACACGCGAACGTCACGAGTGCGAACTATTTCGCGAAGCGGCGCACGTAACGGCCGCTGGCGCAGGCGCTCTATCGACAACCTGTTCGGCGCACCAGTGCACGTTGGTACGTAGATTCACGTATGCCGCTACGCCGCGAGCAGTGGCAGCATGGCCATGATGTCGCGGCTCACCGCACACGATCTGACGCGGCTGTGGCAATTGCTGCACGAACTGCACGCACTGCTCGTCCCGCTCGCGGCAACCGGCGACGGCGCGCTCAACGAGCGATTCAGGCACGCCCGGAATCGACGGCTGCGGCTGCCGGTTCGGCTGACCACCTGGATCCGACGACGGCTGCAGCCGTTTCCGGACGTTCAGCCGCCGACGCTGCACGAACCGCTGGCCGTGAGAGTTGCCGGACGCCGATTGGCAATCCGCTTCGTCGACACACCGAGCGGGCACGTCCTCCACGTCAGCGACGATCCCCGGGCGGCGCCTCCCGCGCCCCTGGCGACGTGGCGACTCACCGGGCGCGAAGCCGAAGTCCTGCGGTGGCTCATCGAGGGGAAGACGAACGCCGAGATCGCGCGGATCCTGGCCACGCAGCCGCGCACGGTCGACAAGCACTGCGAGCGGATCTACCAGAAGCTCGGGGTCGAGAATCGCACCGCCGCGGTGCGTCAGGTCCTCGATGGGACGCCTCTCGGCGAGCTGCACCCGCGCCGGACCGCCGCGAAAAAACCCGCCGTCGCCCGTCGAGCCTCGATCGGATAAGCTCGGTGCGATGGGCTCCACGCCAAGGCTGTCGGCGCGCGATTTCGACGCGCTCTGGCGGCTGGTGCACGACCTGCACGGCGTGCTCGAGCCGGAGGCGTTCGTCCGTCTCGTCCTCGTCCAGCTCCCGGCGCTGATTCCCTCCGAGATCACCACGTTCGACGAGATGTGCCCGTCCACGGGCGCGTCCCGTCACTGGGTTGCGCCGGAAGCCGCCGTTCCGCTCGGTCTGATCTCCATCTGGCAGCAGGTCATGCACGAGCATCCGGTGCTCGCCTACATGCTGCGGACCGGCGACTCGAGCGCGTACAAGATCTCCGACTTCTCAACCCGGCGACAGTTCCGCGACTCGACGTTCTACAACGAGTGGTACCGGCGGATCGGCGTCGAGCACGCGTTGAACACGTCGGTGGCTGCCTCTCTTGCCGACGGGCTCGTCGTCGGGCTCGGCCTGCACCGGCGCGATCCGGATTTCACCGAGCGCGACCGGACGATGCTCAACCTGCTGCGGCCGCACCTGGTGCAGGCGTACCAGAACTCGCTCGTCGTGTCCGGGCTGACCTCCGTCATCGACGGCCGGCACAACGGCGCCGTCGTGCTCGGTCGCGACGGACGCGTCCTGGCGGCGACGCCGGCGGCCCGGGCGGCGCTGAACGCGTTCTTCGAGCGCAACGGCCGGGATGCGGCGCGGCTGCCCGAACCGATCGAACGCTGGCTGACGGCGCAAATGAAGGAGTTCGGGTCGAAGGACCGGCTGCCCGTGCCGCATCTGCCGCTCACGGTCGACGGCCCGCGCGGACGGCTCGTCGTGCGCCTCCTCGACTCGGCTGCCGGACCGGTACTCCACCTGACGGAGGAGCGCCACTCCATTCCCCCCGAGGCGCTCGACGAGTGGAAGCTCACGGCTCGCGAGGCCGAGGTGCTGACGTGGCTGGTCGAAGGCAAGACGAACGCCGAGATTGCCGTCATCCTGAGCGTCCGGGCCCGCACCGTGGACAAGCACTGCGAGCGGGTGTACCAGAAGCTCAGCGTCGAGAACCGGACGGCGGCGGTGCGGTATGTGCTGGACCGTGCGCCGGCGGTCGTGCGGCCGCTGCACCCGACGCATGTGGCCTCGCCGGGCGGCCGAGGCAACGCATGAAGCCGCCCGGTCTCACCTCGATGGCGGCGCTGTGCCTCCTGTGCCTGCAGGCCGGGCCGAGCGACGCCCGCGGGCAGGCCGCACAGGCGCCGGTCGCCGCCGGGACCGCGAGCGAAATCGCCGGCGTGGTGAGAGGCGGCGCGGCAATCGACCAAGTCCTGACCGGATTCAACGGACTCGACGATCCCATCGGGCTCACCGACGGGACGCTCGTCTTCTCCGAGCCTGGCGCCGGCCGCCTCCACCGGCTGAACCCGCAGACCGGCGAGGTCTCGGTGCTGGTGGCCGACTCGAACGAATCACACGGGGTGACCGAGGACGCCCGGGGACGCCTGATCTCGGCGCAGGCATGGGATGGATCGACGCGCATCGGCGTGATCTATCCGCCAGGCAGCGTGGCGACGCTCGCGGACAGCTACGACGGGCAGCCGTTCAGCCGGCCGAACGATCTCGTCGCGGCCAGAAGCGGCGGCGTCTACTTCACCGATCCCGGGCTGACCAGGCAGCAGGCGGACGCGCTGGTGAAGCGGCTCGGCAGGCCGCTCGGGCCGCGGCTGCCGCCGGCGGTGTACTACATCCCGCCCGGCGGCCGCGCCATCCGGATCGAGGTCACGATGATCCGGCCCAACGGGATTCAGTTGAGCCGCGACGAAAAGGTGCTCTACGTCAGCGACTCGAACGGGACCGAGGTGATTGCCTGGGACATTCAGGGGGACGGCCTGGTGCGCAACCGGCGTCCCTTCGGCACGCTCACGGGGCGCAGCGCCCGCGACAACGGCCTCGGCGGCGTGCCGACCTTCGCCGACGGGATGACGATCGACAACGACGGCCGCCTCTACGTCGCCACCGGCGGCGGCGTCGAGGTGCTCGGCGCCGAGGGGCGGCACCTCGGCACGATTCCGGTGAAGTGCCCGCCGGCGGACTGTCAGAATCTCGCCTTCAGCGGCCCGGAGAAGCGCACGCTCTACATTGCCGGCGCCGGCTCGCTCTACCGGGTGCAGATGATCGCGCGCGGATTCGCCGGCCGGGCCAAGTAGCTACCGGGTCGCCCGCGCCCCGGTCCATTTCGCCCGCAGCGCCGCGCGGTCCACCGCCTGCCCGCGAAGATAGACGGCGTTGATGCGGCGTGTGTTGTGGATGTTCTCGAGCGGGTTCGCGTCGAGCACGATGAAGTCGGCGCTCTTGCCCGCGGCCACCGTGCCGAGCCGGTCGAGCCCGAGAATCTCCGCCGAGTTGCGGGTGGCCACGGTGATGGCCTCCTCCGGCGTCAGCCCCGCCTCCACCATGCTCGCCATCTCCATGTGCGAGCCGAACCCGAAGTACTGCGCGCCGTTGGTGGCCCCGGCGTCGTCGCCGAGGCCGAAGCGCACGCCCGCCGCCTTCAGCCTGGCCACGCCGCGCGGCACCACCCCCGCCTTCCAGCGCGCCGGCGCGTCCGGGGGCACCTTCGGGTTCTCCAGCAGCCGGATGTCCTCCTCGGTGAACGTTTCGCGCAGCAGCGGATCGTCGATCCACGCCGGCCGCGGACCGAAGATCTGGTTGCGCGTGCCCCAGAGCGTCAGCAGCACGAAGACGTGGGGCCGCGCCTTGACGAGCGCCACCAGCTCGTCATCGACCTCCTGGCCGAGCCGCCACGGCGGGTGCGCCAAGCCGTCGATCCCGGCGCGAAGGATCGCCTTCACGTCCTCGCGGTCCTGCGTGTGGGTGATCGTCCGCAGCCCGAGCCTGTGCGCCTCGTCTATCGCCGCGGTGAAGAGCTCCGGCGTCAGCTTCCTGACCTGCCCCTCGCGGTCGTCCACCCAGATCTTGACGTAGCGATCGATCTGCTTCGACCCGAGCTCGCGCACGGCGGCGCGCGCCTCCTCCGGCGTCGATACGCCGTACGGCGCATCCCGCAGCGGCGGCGCCGGCCCGCCGCTCGGCATCGCCAGCCCGCGGCCCGCCGTCAGGAAGAGCGCCATGCCGGCCGGGGGCGCTGCGCGCAGCTCGTCCCGCAGCGCGTAGCCGAGGTCGCGCTCGGTGCCCATGCTCATGAACGCCGCCACGCCGTGGTAGGCCAGTCGCTGCAGGTGATCCAGCAGGTTCTCCCGCGTGTAGTTCTCCACGAGAAAGCTCGCGCTCCGGCGGTAGCCGAGATGCCCGTGGGCGTCGATGATGGCCGGCATCACGGTCTTGCCCGCGAGGCTCACCCGCAAGGCGCCCTCCGGCGCCTGCACGTCGGCCGCGCGCCCCACCTGGGCGAACGCGCCACCTTCCACCACGAACACCGCGTTCTCGATCGGCGGACGCTCGTCGCCGACGATGAGCCGGGCCCCCTCGAAGAGCACGGCGCTCGACCGCGGCGCGGCCGGGGGCGGCGCGCAGCCGGAGAGCACGAGCAGTGCCGAGACGATCAGCGCGATGGTGTGGACAGCCATTCCTTTGCGAGCTCGCTGTAGGTGTTCGCCCCAGTGATTCGGCCGAGCAGCTCCGGCGCGAGCGGCGGCCGGCTCGACACCTCGCCATTGTCCTTCAGTTCACGAAAGATTGCGTCGCACAGCGCCAGCGCGGCGCTCGAGACGATGTTCGGGTAGATGTTGACCTTCATGCGGGTGCCCGCCAGGTGCGTCTTCGGCACGCCAATTCCGAGCACCGGAACCGGCACCTCCCGGGCGATGCGGTTGATCGTCTCGGCGCTCATGCCGGTGAAGCTGTTCATGACGATGTCGGCGCCCGCCTGGGCAAACGCGACGCCCCGGCGGATCACCGTGTCCGGATCCTCCGCGACCGTGCGGCCGATGACGACGAAGTCGCGGACGGTGCGCGCCTCGACGGCCGCCTGCAGCCGCTCGCGCATCTGCTCCACCGGCTGCAGCTCGGTGGTCGTCGGCCCGCCCGGACCCGCCCACGTCTCCATCTTCTTCGGGTTCCGGCTGTCCTCGATGTGCAAGGCGGCGATGCCGGCCCGCTCGTACAGTTGCACCGTCCGGTACACGTTCAGCGACGTCTCACCCGCCTGGTCGGCGTCGACGATGGCGGGGATCGACACCTCGCGTGCGATGCGGCCGGCGATCTCCACCATGTCGGTCGTCGTGATGACGCCCCAGTCGGGCACGCCGAGGTAGGTCATCGACATCATGTTGCCGCCGATGTAGATGGCGTCGAACCCACGCGCCTCGGCGAGCTTGCCGGCGATGACGGTGTAGGCCTCCGGGGCGATGACGAGCCCGGGGCGCTCGAGCAGCGCCCGGAGCCGGCCGGCCGGCGCGCCTGGTGCGGCCGATGACGTCTGCGCCGCAGCGGCGGCAGACGGCGTGCTCCCGAGGGCGAATACTCCGCCCGCGGCCGCGCCCGCCCGCTGCAGGAAATCGCGGCGGGATGATGAACTCTCCATGGGGACTCCTGCAGGCTCAGTGCCTGAATACGGACTGCGGCGTGGTGAACACCGCGCGGTTCTCGCGCGGCAGGGATTGGGTGGGGTACATCAGCTCGTCGATCGTGTTCGGGAGGGTGGACGTCCCGACGTCCACCCTCCTCCAGGAGAGCCGCCCCGACAACTACCTGGCGAGCGGGTTGGGACGGATCTGGAAATGGACCGCCTTGCTCGTCGCGCCCTTGCCACCCTCGTAGTGCCACGGGTTATAGCTCCCGTAGTTCGCCCACAGGCCGCGCCCCTTCCAGCCGCCCTTCGGATCGTCTATGCGACCCTCGACGCCGCGATGGTAGAAGCCCATCGGGTAGGGGACGCGGAGCACGACGAACTTCCCGCCGACGAGCGCGAGCAGCGCGTCCGAGTAGGAGCCGGTGGCAATCGGGACGTTCCGGCCGAGGCCGAGCGTGTCGAACTGATCCACCCAGTTGTAGTAGAGCATGTCGGCGTTCGACTCGTCGCCGACCCCCTTGAAGTTCGGACCCGGCGTCAGGTACAGCGACCACCCCTCGGGGCAGTGCTGCCCGGTCGCCGCCGGGCCGTTCAGCACCGTGCACTTCCGCCGATCGAAGCTCGCCAGGTGGCTGCTCCCGGCGAGCGCGGTCCAGACGACCCCGTTGCGATCGATGTCGATGCCGCGCGGCAGGTACGCGCTGACCCGCGACCGCGGGTTGTTGAACGGCGGCTCGTACACCTCGGCGAGCGCGGTGGCCGCCGGATTCGGACCCGGCACCACCCGGATGATGGCGCCGGGCACGCCCGGCGCCGCCGTCCAGACCGAGCCGTCGACCGGGCTCGGGATCACGCCGTAGCTCCCGCCCTGGATCCGCTTGTCCCTGGCGGGATCGATCGGATCGTTCGGCTCCACGTAGGCGTCGCGCCGGCCGTTGCCGTTCGTGTCGATGACGTAGGGCGTCCATCCCTGGGCCCGCTGGGCGTCGCCGGTCTCGTCGTAGAGCTTCGTGTTGAACCAGCCGAGCACCTGCCGGCCGGCGCTGTTGCCGCTGCTGAACCAGAGCGTGTGGTTCGGGTCCTCGCCGAACTGCAGGTGGTGCGTCGTGAAACAGGTGTCGATGAAGGTGAACTGCTTCGTCTTCGGGTCGTACAGCGACAGATGACGGCCCGACTCATCGAGCGGGAATTGCTGCGCCGACGGATGGCTCGATCCGGCCTTGCAGAACGCGGGGTTGTTGCCGCCGCGGATCGCGTGCGTGAGCCACACGCGCCCCGTCTGGTCCATCATCGGGTTGTGCAGGCTCGGGCGGCTCGCCCAGATGACCTCCTCGCCCCAGTAGGGCGACGGCTGCACCACCTTCTGCGGCGTCGCAAACGGCGTGTCCGGGTCGCGCACCGGCACGGTCACACCCGTGGCCGTGTGCCGCACCGGATCGAGGATGTTCATCTCGGGCGCGCTGAAGCGCGAAATGCTGTAGACCAGGCCGTTCGGGTTGAGCGTCGGGTTGCGCTTGTCGGTGGAGATCGTGTCGTGCACGAACCCGCGGTCCGTGTTCCAGTCCCACATGCTGATCACGACGTTCCGCTCGGCGCCCTGGGGCCGCGGCGGCGCCTGCGGTACCTCGCCGGCGGCGATGCGGTCGGTCCAGTCGGCGTACATCGCCAGGGCGCGCGTGCGGCCCATCCGCGTGACCGTCCCGTACATGTTGGAGCCGATCTGGCCCGACTGCAGCCGCCGCTCCCAGGCGGCGGTCGAGGAATCGAACACGCCGAGGCTCTTCGGGAACTCCCGCGTCGCCTTGCTGCCGATCTGGTGGCACGCGCCGCATCGCATCTCCGTCAGCCAGTCGGCCTGGGTCCGCATCGCCGGCGCGATGCCGTTCCCCTTGTCGCCGGTGCCAGGGAACTCGTGCTTGCCGGGCGGCTGCGCGAGGGCGTACCAGTAGCTGGACGGGTAGTACTCCGCCGCGGCGCGCGGTGTCGGGGCGGCAACGGCCGTGAGGTTCAGTTGCCGGCCCGGCCGGGCCTGGACCTTCGGCGAGTCGACCAGCCCGTACCCGCGCACCCACACGTCATAGTTCGCAGCCGGCAGGTCGGGCACGACGTAGCGGCCGCGGTCGTCGGTGACGACGATTCGCGCGAACTTCGTCGGGAGGTCGCGGGTTTCCGCGATCACCCAGACGCCCGCCTCTGGGCCGCGTGCGCCGGCGACGACCCCTCCGATGTCATCGCTGTCGATCGGGACGGCGCCGCCATTCACCTGCGAGGCGGAGGTCGCCACGAGCGACATCATGAGAAACACGACGAGGCCCCAGCCGAGCGGCCCCAGGGACGGCAGTCGCTTGCGCATACGCTCTGACCCTCCTGCAGTCAGCGGCGACGATACACCCGCGGAACTCGACGGTCAATCGGCCGGCCGGTAGCCGGTAGGCGGTAGCCGGTAGGCAAGGCGCAAGCATTCACTGCCAACTCCCAACCGCCAACTCCCAACGCCCAACTGCCTACCGGCTACCAGCTAGTTGGTCGCCGGCTGCCCGACGATCTTCACGAACTCGTCGTTGGTGCCGACGCGCCCGTGGATCGGCACGTGCTGCGCCACGTCGAGCCGCAGCCGCTGGATCGTCTGCTGGAGCGCCCGCATGTTCGGGTTGGGCATTGGCAGCGGCGCGCCCTGCGCCGGCGGCGAGTACAGATCCGCGTTCAGCAGGATCCGCTCGCGCGGCAGGTGCACGACGAGCATCGTCGCGGCGTGGTTGAGCCCCTGCACGGGATGGACGTCCATCGTGCGCGTGCCGTCGCTGATGACGTACTTCTGATTGACCAGCTCGAACACCGGATCCCGGACCTGGTCGGGGTTGACGAGGAAGAGCCGATCGGGCTGGAGCGTCCGCGGCGCCGGCGAGAAGTGCACCTTCTCGTAGAACTCGCGGTTGGCCTGGTGGGTGACAATCGCCGCCCCTTCGGCCACGAACGGGCGCATGCCGCCCGAGTGGTCGAAGTGGTGGTGCGTGTTCACGAGATAGCGGATCGGCTTCTTCGGGGCGAGCCGGTACGCCTCCGCAATCACCGCGAGACCGCGCTCCTCGTTGAGTGGTCCCTCGACGACCGCGACGAAGTCGCGGAACTCGACGGCCATGCTGTTGTGGGAACCGCCGCCGATGTACCAGACGCCCTCGGCGAGCTTCTGCGACTCCACGCGGGACAGCGGCGGCGCCGGCGCCTTCACCGCGTCGGGCGCCGCCACCACCTGCACGGGCGCGTTCGCCTGGACGGCGCTCACCTGGATCTCCATCGTGTTGTGCCCCGGGTTCAGCCGATCGTCGCCCTGATGGTGATGCAAGACCGACGGGAACTTCACGCTGCCGAACTGCTTGTACGGACCGTAACGCGTCTCGTACAGCAGGTCGCCGAAGGCCGGGTTGGCCACGCGCGTCTGCACGAACTCGACCTCGTTGCGATCGTTGATCGTCGCGGTGACGCGGTACTTGCCGAGCGCCGTGATCGAGACGTTCGTCACCTGCCGGCCCCGCGGCATCGACGTCACGACCGTTGGATTCGCGCCCTGCGCCAGCGCCGCTTTGACGAACCCGTGCGGCGTCATGATGATGTCGAGCTGCCGCTGCTCCGCCACCGGCAGGCCGTCGAGATATCCCCGCACGATCGGCTGGGGCATGGTCCCCTGCATGTTCCACGCGACGTTGCCGCTGACCAGGAAGTCGAGCCGCTGCTCGCCCTGAATCGGCGTACCGCCGCCGCCGCGCGGCGGATAGTTCCCCTGCCGCCGCGTGACCTGCTCGCGGGAGAAGCGCGCGCCGAAATCGATCGCCTTGGTGTAGCTCGTCACCTCGAACTTCGGCCAGTCGTCAGAGGGACTGAAGCTCTGACCTGGAGCCGCGTTCCATCCGGTCCCGGAGATCTGGAGCGTCGTCAGATTGTCGGCGCCGATGTTCTTCGCCACGGCCTGCAGGAGGGCCCGGCCGTCCTGCGCGCCCACGCTCCCGACCATCAGCGCCAGCAACGCCGACACAGTGATTAGTCTGGTTGCCACGTCCGCCTCCTCTCTTGTGATAGCCGCATAACTATGCCTGAAGCCCTCCGCGGTGGGAAGGCCCAGAACGCCCGCGGCCGTTGGGCCGCTATGCGGACCGGAACGCGAATTTCGTACTCGTTGCGTCCGCCCGCATAGCGGTCCCAGCCGCGCGACGCGCGGCAGAAGAGACTGGCAACCAGCCAAGGGGTTCCGCGGGGATATCAAGGGGCGGAGCCCCTTGGCTGGTTTGACAGGGGGGACACGCCGGGTATACTCCGACCCGGACGAAGGGGGATCGATGAACCGGAACACGCTCCGCCTCAGCCAGGAGTTCATCCTCGCCGACCGGCGAGACGTCACGTCGCGGGAATCCGGCGCAAGTCCGGTGGACTAAGTGGCGCCAGGACCCGCGCGCGGCGCACCTCGCCGCATCGACTTCCATCACCACTTCGTGCCCCCGCGTCACCTCGACGCGATCCTGGCGCAGCGGGAGAGCGGCCGGACGCCGTCCTGGTCGGCGGATCTCTCGGTGGCGGAAATGGACAGGAACGGGATTGCCACCGCCATCTGCTCGCTCGTGCAGCCTGGCGTCTGGCTCGGCGGGGTGGAGTCGTCGCGGGCGCTCGCCCGGGAGTGCAACGAGTACGGCGCGCGGATGGTGGCGGACCATCCGGGGCGGTTCGGCCTGTTCGCCGCCATTCCGCTTCCCGACGTGGACGGGAGCCTGCGCGAGATCGAGTACGCGCTGGACGGCCTCGGGGCGGACGGCATCGGCCTGATGACGAGCGTCGAGGAGAAGTACCTCGGCGATCCGGCGTTCGTCCCGGTCTACGAGGAACTGGATCGGCGGCGGGCCCTGGTCTACGTCCACCCGACGCAGCCGACGTGCTGCAAGGGGCTCGTGCCCGGCGTCACGGTCTCGACCATCGAGTACGCCACCGACACCACCCGCACGATCGCCAGCCTGATCTTCAGCGGCACCGTGGCGAAGTTCCCGAACATTCGGTTCATCTTCTCGCACGGCGGCGGCACAGTGCCCTTCCTGCTCGGCCGCTTCGAGCGCCTGGCGACCGAGAAGAAGGACCCGTGGCTAAAGGACGGCGCGGCGCCGCTGCTCAGGACGTTTCATTACGAGATCGCCCAGGCCAACCATCCCGGGGCGCTCGATGCGCTGCTCCGGCTGGCGCCGGTCTCGAACGTGCTGTTCGGGAGCGATTATCCGTTTCGCCCCGCGTCGGAAGCGGTCGCGGGGCTGGCGGCCTATGCGTTCACGGACGACCAGCGCCGCGCCATCGATCGCGACAACGCCGAACGTCTCGTGCCGAAACTGAAGGGCTAGGTGGTAGCCGGTAGCGGGCATCGGTGGTGACAGTGGCTACCGGCTACCAGCTACGAGCTAGCGATCAGAACGTCGCCCTGAACCCGAGCTGCAGCATCCGCGGCTGATACGCCACGTTCCCGTTGAAGGCCGGCTTGCCGTACTCCGGGCTGCTCTCGTTGAACACGTACGCACCGAAGTTCTCGTGGTTGAAGAGGTTGAACACCTCGAGGATGCCGTCGATCGACAGCCGCCCCACGATCGGCAGCCGCTGCTGCACGCGCATGTCGACGCGGTGGATCGGCTCGCCGACGATCCCGTTGCGGGGCAGGAACGAGCCGTCGGCGCGGAACCGCAGGCTCGGGGCAGCCGCACCCACGCCTTCAACGCGCCGGTCCACGCCGGTGGTCGTGGCAAAGCGCTCGCCGGACCCGAAGAAGTAGATGCCGCTCACCTGCAGGCCAGCGCCGACCTCCCAGAGACCATTGATGACGGCCCGGTGCCGCTGATCCCCGGCCTGGCCGAAGCCGGCCGCCAGCCACTGGCCGGCGTAGCCGTATTCGCCGCCCATGTCCGGCGCGAGCGGAAAGCCCGTCGGCCGCCGTGCCACCACGCCGTTGGAGCCGAGGTACCACTGATCTCGAACCGGCGTCGCGTCCCTGAAATACGAGAGCGTATAGGTCGCCATCGCTTGCCACCGGTTGCTGTACCGCTTGGTCCACGTGAAGTCTCCGGCGTGGTAGTTCGACCACCCCTCCAGCAGCTCGAAGTTCACCAGCCCCCAGTCGGGGAATGGCCGGCGGCTGATGTCGTTGAAGGAATAATTGGCGCCGGTCGCGGGGTTGTACGACAGGTTGGCGTTCACCTGGACTTCCTCGAGCCGCCCGCCCGTGTAGACGTAGTTGGCTTCGACGGACATGTCGTTGCCGAGCTGGTGCTGAACGCCGGCCGAGGCCTGATGGCTGTAGGAGGTGTGCCGTCCGGGATAGTTGATCTCCTGGTTCAGCGTCCGCCGCACGCACCCGGGCACGAAGTTGACGTCGCAGGCGCGTAGCAGCGCCTGGGCCCGCGTCGGCTTCGGCCCGCCGAACTCGCCCTCGCCGCTCGGGCCCGTCCCGAACCAGTTCGGCACGAAGTTGGAACGGCCGTCGCTGACGATCTCCATCTCGAAGGTCCGCTGGTACAGCTCCGACTGCTGCACGCCGTCATTGGGCGCGAAGGCGAAGAACAGGCCGTACCCGCCCCGGATCACGGTCCGGTCGTTGACGCGGAGGTTCAGGCCGACGCGCGGCGCCACGTTGTTGCTGTCGCGCGGCTGATCGCCCGACAGCCACGGCAGGAACTTCAGCTTCTCGGAGTGGCCGTTGCTGTCGATATCGTACCGCACGCCGAGGTTGAGCGTCAGGTTGTCGCTCATCCTCCAGTCGTCCTGGAGCCATGCGGCAAAGACGTGGCGGGTGATGTAGTGCTTGTAGTCGTCATCCGACAGGCCGTGAAACACCCGAGTCGTAATCGGCGAAAGCGGGGCCAGGTTCCACGTGGATATGTCGTTCCATGTCGGGAAGAGCGCCTGAATGTTGGCTGGGACCGGGAAGTTGCGCGCGTCGAGCTCGCCCATGCAGCGGAGGCACCAGCGGAACTCGTTGTGAAAGCGGAAGTACTCGCCGCCGAGCTTCACGTCGTGCCGGCCGCCCCAGTCGTACGACGTCGTGAAATCGTCGCGGAGGGTCTGCGTGTCCTGGAAGATATTGAGCGCATTGGCGCCGATGGTATAGCCGCGCAGCTGCACGAGCGGCGGGCTGCCCTGCAGCACCGGATGGAAGGGGATCGGACCGCCCTTCCAGTTCACGTTCGGCTGGTCCTCTCGCGCGTAGTCGGTGGCGCCGGCGCGGACCTCGTTCACCGCCCGGCTGCTGAGCACCTGGGTGAACGTGCCGTTGTACTGCGGCGCCACCCGCTTCCGCGTACCGCCCGCCGAAGGATGCGTGGTGGCGCTGCTGTTGCCGCCAAGCGCGTAGAAGAGGTTGTTGAACCCCGAGGCGCGCACCGACAGGCGCGTCTGCGACGTGAACTGGTAATCGAGGCGCCCCATCATCTTGTGCACGCGGCTCGGGAAGTTGACGTCGACGTTGAAGCTCGGGTACGGGCTCGTGTAGTAGAAGATCTTCGGCTCGCGCTCGTACTCGTACGCGCCGAAGAAATGGATGCGGTCCCGCCGGATCGGCCCGCCGAAGGTCGTGCTCACCTGCTGGTTGGAATAGGACAGGACGCGCTTCTGAATGAAGTCCTCCGCGTTGAAGTTGTCGCTGCGGAAGTAGCCGCCGACGCTCCCGGCGAACGCGTTCGTTCCGGACTTCGTCACCGCATTCACGATCATCCCGGACGAACGCCCCATCGTCGCGTCGAACCGGTTGGCGACCACGGTGAACTCGGCGATCGCGTCCCGGCTGAATCCCACCTGCTCGGTATCGGTCTGCGAGTGGTAGTTGATCGTCAACTGCTGACCGTCCACGTTGGTCTGCGAGTACCCCTGCCGGAACTGCACCATCCCGCCCCCCTCGTTCCGGCGGGCGCCCGGCGCCAGCAGCGTCAGGTCCATCCAGTTGCGTCCGTTGATCGGCAGCTCCTGCATCTGCCGCGGGTCGATGTTGGCGCCGATGGTCGAGCCGGTCGTGTCCACGAGCGGCGCCTCGCCGGTGACTGTGACCGTCTCCTGGACCGCCGACGGCGACATCTGCAGGGGGACCGGGAGCGTCTGCCCGATCAGGATCTGGACCGCCCGCGTCACCGTGGTGAAGCCGGCGAGCTCGGCCGTAATCCGATAGTTCCCGACGCGCACCGGCAGCCGGAACTCGCCGCGCTCGTCGGTGACGGCGGTGAACGTGTTGCCGCTGGCTTCGTGCACCGCGGTAATCGTGACGCCGGGCAGGACCCCGCCCGTGGAGTCGGCCACCGCACCGGCGAAGGTGGCTTCCTGGGCGTACGCGCCGGTAGGGAGCAGCAGGACCAGGGACACGAGAAGCACCCTCTTCAGGACGTCGGCTGTCATGGACACACCCTCCTCAGGTTTGGAACACAACCGAGAGACGAGGCCGGGACCGACGCCGGAATGAATGATGGAGCAGGAATAACGGAAGACAGGGTGGACACTAGGCCATCGGCGGGCCCGGTGTCAATACGCACTGGCGGTAGCACTGGCGGTAGCCGGTAGGCGGTAGCTGGTAGCCGCTACCGACTACCAGCTCCGAGCGGTCTTCAGAACGCGAGGCGGAAGCCGATCTGCAGCATCCGCGGCTGGTACGCCACGTTGCCGTTGAACGACGGCTTCCCGTACTGCGCGTTGCCCTCGTTGGCGGTGTAGGAGCCGTAGTTCGCGTGATTGAACAGATTGAACACCTCGAAGAGGCCGTCGAGCGTCACGCGCCCTCCCAGCGGGACCCGCTCCTGCAGTCGCAGGTCCACGCGGTGAATCGAATCGCCGATAATCGCCGCGCGTGGAATGATCGTGCCGTTGGCGCGCAGCCGCAACTCGGAGGCCGCGTTCGCCCCTTCGTTGCGCCGGTCGACACCGGTGTTGGTGGCAAACCGCTCGCCAGACCCGTAGAAGTAGATGCCGCTCACCTGGAAGCCGTGCCCGGCGTCCCAGACGCCGTTCAGGACGGCCCGGTGGCGCTGGTCGCCCGCCTGGCCGAAGCCCGGGTTGATGGCCGAGCCGGCGTAGCCGTACGCCCCGCCCATGTCGGGGGCGAGCGGGACACCGACCGGCCGGCGCGCCATCACGCCGTCCGGCCCGAGGTACCACTGCGGCCGCTCCGGCAGCCCGTCCTTGAAGAACCCGAGGGTGTAGGTGGCGGTCGCCTGCCACCGGTTGCTGAAACGCCTGGTGAAGGTCAGATCCGTGCCGTGATAGTTGGACCGTCCTTCGAGATATTCGAGGAGCACGACACCCCAGTCGGGAAACGGCCGGCGGCTGATGTCGCTGAACGGATAGTTGGCGCCCGTGGCGGGGTTGTAGGTGAGGTTCGCGTTGTGGACGGTCTCTTCGAGGCGCCCCCCCGTGTACACGTAGTTCGCCTCGACCGACATCGTGTCCCCGATCTGGCGCTGCACGCCGACGGAGGCCTGATGGCTGTACGGCGTCCGGCGGCCGGGATAGCTGATTTCCTGCACGATGGCGCGCCGGACGCATCCGGCGACGAAGTTGACGTCGCACGCCCGCGCGAGCGACGCGTCCCAGCCCGGCCGCGGACCGCCCCATTCGCCGTCGCCGCCCGGGCCGGGACCGAACCAGTTTGGAACGAAATCGGCACGGCCGTCGTTGGCGATCTGGTACTCGAACCGGTGCACCATCGAGTAGCTCTGCTGGACGCCGTCGTTCGGCGAGAACGCAAAGAAGAGCCCGTAGCCGCCCCGGAGCACCGTGCGGTCGTCGAGGCGGAGATTCACCCCCATCCGCGGCGCGACGTTGTTGCTGTCGTGCGGCAGATTGCCGGGGAGGAACGGCATCAGGGTCAGCTCCTCCGCATGCGCGTTGGAATCCCAGTCGTAGCGGACCCCGAGATTGAGCGTGAGCCGGTCGCCCAGGCGCCAGTCGTCCTGGATCCAACCGGCAAGGAGGTGGCGGACGACGTTGTAGTGGTGCTCGGTGTCCGACACCGAGTGGAACACCTGCGAGGTGAGCGGCGCCAGCGGCTGCAGGTTCCAGGTCGACGCATCGTTCCAGACGGGGAACAGCGCCTCGAGATTGGCCGGCGGCCGGCCCAGGCGCGCATCGATCTCGCCCATGCACCGGTTGCACCAGCCGAAGTCCACTTCGAAACGGAAATACTCACCACCCATCTTGACGTCGTGGCGGCCGCCCCAGGCGTAGCTCGTCGTGTAGTCGTCGCGAACGCTCTGCGTGTTCTGGAAGATGTGGAACGAGTTGGCACCGATCGTGTACCCCTGGAACTGGATGACGGGGGCGTTGCCGTTCAGCACAGGGCGGTACGGGAACTGTCCTCCCTTCCACCTGACCGAGGGCGCGTCCTGCCGCTCGTAGTCGGTCACCCCCACCCGGACTTCGTTCACCGACCGGTTGCTGAGCACCTGGGTCAGCGTCCCGTTGTACTGCGGCGTCTCACGGGTGCGCAGGCCGCCGGCCGACGGGTGACTCGTCGCCCCGCCGCCGGCATAGAACTCGTTGTTGAAGTACGACACGCGCCCCGAGAGCCGCGTCTGCGGCGTGAACTGTGCGTCGATTCGGCCGAGCACCTTGTGCACCCGGGTCGGGAATTCCTGGTCGATGTTGAAGCTCGGATAGGGGCTCGTGTACGTGTAGGTCTTCGGCTCGCGCTCGTACTCGTAGGCGCCGAAGAAGTGCACGCGATCGCGGCGGATCGGCCCGCCGACGGTCGTGCTCACCTGCTGGTTGGAGTAGGGCAGTACGCGGCGCGTGATGAAGTCCTTCGCATTGAAATCGTCGCTTCGGAAGTAGCCGCCGACCGAGCCTGCAAACGTGTTGGTCCCCGACTTGGTGACCGCGTTGACGACCATCCCCTGGGAGCGTCCCTGCGTCGCGTCGAACCGGTTCGCGACCACTTCGAATTCTGCGATCGCATCCCGGCTGAACCCGGGCTGTTCCGTGTCGGTCTGCGAGTGATAGTTGACGGTGAGCTGCTGCCCGTCGACGTTGGTCTGCGAGTAGCCCTGGCGGAACTGCGCCAGGCCGCCCCCTTCGTTCCGCCGCGCGCCCGGTGCCAGCAGCGTCAGATCCATCCAGTTGCGGCCGTTGATCGGCAGCTCCTGCATCTGCCGCGGATCGATGTTCGCGCCGATCGTGGAGCTGGTCGTATCGACGAGCGGCGTCTCGCCGGTGACCGTCACCGTTTCCTGTACGGCCGACGGCATCATCTGCACGTCCATGTCGACCGTCTGACCGATGAGGACCTGGAGCGACCGGCTCACGGTGGTGAAGCCGGCCAGTTCCGCCGCAATCCGGTAGATTCCGACGCGCACGGGCAGCCGGAACTCGCCGCGCTCGTCGGTCACCGTCGTGAACGTGTTGCCGCTCGCCTCATGGACGGCGGTGATGGTGACGCCCGGCAGCACCCCGCCGGTCGCGTCGGTGATGCTCCCCGTGAAGGTCGCCTCCTGCGCGGAGGCAAACATGGGCAGGAACAGGATCACCAAAATGGCCAGGAACCAACGCGGCAATACCGATCTCATGACGACCCTCCTACGAGGCGGCGGCTCCGCCGAAATGTGATGTCTTGCTGCTATGTCCAGGGTGGTGGGTGGGGCATTCTAGCGCCGGTCGCCGAGGGAGCGCCAGCGCGCCAGCAGACCGGCCCGGTCCACTTGCCGGCCCCGCAGGTAGACGCCGGCGATCCGGCGCGTATTGGAGATGTTCTCCAGCGGATTGGCGTCGAGCACGATGAAATCGGCGCTCCGGCCGGGCGCCACTAGACCGGTATTCATCCGCGCGATGTCGGCGGCGTCGCGCGTGGCGGCGACAAGGGCCTCGGCCGGCGTCATCCCGATCGCGACGAGCGATTCCAGCTCCAGGTGGGCGAAGTACCCGATCCGGTGCCGGATCTGCCCCGTGTCGGTCCCGACGACGACGCGGATTCCCGCCGCGCGGAGCCGCATGGCGTTGCGGCCGTCGCGTTCGAGCGCCCGGCGCGCCTCCTCCACCTGCGCCGGCGTCAGCCGCGCCAGCTCGTCGGCCAGCTGCTCCTGGTTCTGCTGCGGCGGATACGTCTCGCCGAGCAGCGGATCGTCCAGCCACGCCGGGCGGCCGCCGCCCTGCGCGTTCATCCACGCGGGCCGAAGGCCCGGCGTCATCCACATGCGCGGCCGGTCGTTCTCCGCGACTCGCGCCCGGACCATCGCCAGGATCTCATCATCGACCTCGTCGCCGCCGCGCACCGGGACGTGCGTCCATCCTTCGACGCCGGCGCGCACCAGCTCCTTCGCGTCGGCGAGCGTCACGTTGTGGGCCGCGACGGGAATATTGCGCTTGGACGCTTCCTCGACAATCGCGCGGTAGATCGGCGGCGTCAGCTTCTTCGCGCGTCCCTCTCGATCGTCCACCCAGATCTTGATGAAGTCCGGCTTCAGGCGGGCGTAGTCCTCGACCGCCGCGCGCGCCTCGTCGACCGTCGTCACCGGGTAGGGCACGTCGGCGCGCGAGGGATGTCCCTGCGCGCCGGAGCCGGGCCACGCAATCCCCGGTCCGGTCGTGCGGAAGAGCGCCGCGCCCGGAACGATCTCTCCCTGGAGCCGCATCGGCACGTCGCCCCAGCCGG
Organism: Acidobacteria bacterium RIFCSPLOWO2_12_FULL_68_19; assembly: GCA_001767525.1. Lineage (GTDB taxonomy): Bacteria > Acidobacteriota > Vicinamibacteria > Vicinamibacterales > UBA2999 > MELF01. Next base: position 55,852 of record MELF01000023.1, read on the forward strand.
TCCGGCCGCCGCGCAGATCCGCGCGGTCCACGAGATCGGCGATGCTCACCACGCCGGCGATGCCGTGGTAGGCCAGGCGCTCGAGATGATCGATGAGATTCTCGCGGGTGTACATCTGCTTCGACATCGATCCGGCCGGCACGTCCTGGTAGCCGATGTGGCCGTGGAGGTCGACCATGGCGGGCATCACCGTCTTGCCGGTCAGATCCACGCGCCGGGCATCGTCGGGCACCGGCAGCGCGCCCCGGCGGCCGGCCGCCGTGAACCGATCGCCCTGGACGAGGAAGACCGCGTCCTCGACGGCGGGGCCGCCGTCCCCTGAGATGAGCCGCGCCCCTTCGAAGGCGGTGACGTTGCCGGCCTGGCGCTCGGCCGGCGGCGAGCAGGCCGCCCCCGCGGCGAGACCGACGACGAGGAACAAGTAGATCGGGCAGGGCGCCGCTGGCGTCCGGACGTGGCGCATGGAAGGCTCCTAGACTGTCTGTTGCCTGAGGGGCACGGCGACGTGCGGCGCCGGGAACGGGTACGCGCCGAGGCGCGACACCAGCAGGCTGGCGCCGAGGAGCGCCGCGGCAAACGCCACCAGCGTCACGTCGTAGGACCGCGTCAGGTCGAAGGCGAGCGCCATCAGCACCGGCCCGAGGCCGGTGCCGAGCGTGAAGATGGCGAACAGGTACCCGTAGATCTCGCCGTAGGCGCGGAGGCCGAAGTACCGCCCCGCGAGGAAGCCGATCACGTCGACTTCGGCGCCGAGACCGAACCCGAGCGCCACGGCCGCCACGAGCGGCGCCACGCCGGCGGCCCCGGATGTCAGCAGCCCGATCGCGACGAGCGGCAGCAGAAAGATCGCGGCCGCGACGTACGGCCCGAAGAAGCGATCCATCAGATACCCGGAGATCACGCGCCCGCCGATCGTCGAGAGGCCGACCCCCGACAGCGTGGCGGTCGCCCGGCGCACGTCGACGCCGCGGTCGGTGAGCATCGGCACCAGGTGCCCGACCATCCCGTTGATCGTGGTGACGACCAGGAACACCGCCACGGCCAGCAACCAGAAGCTCGGCGAGCGAAGGGCGGCGGCGACGGTGAGGCCCGGCAGCGCCGGATCCGCGCGACCAGGGGCCACCGCTCCACGATCCGGTTCGCGGATGAACAATGCGACGGAGGGAAAGGCGACGGCAAACGTCAGCGCGCCGAGCGCGACATATCCCGCCCGCCATCCATATCCCTGAATCACCCATCGGGCGAACTGCGGCACCAGCGTCGCACCCAGTCCGATGCCGGCCATCGCGATCCCCAGCGCCAGCCCGCGCCGCTCGTCGAACCAGGCCGACACCGCCTTCGCGTACGCCGGCGGCGCCTGCCCGACGCTGACGAGTCCGCAGAAGCCGGCCAGGACGATGAAGACGACCGGCGAGGCCGGGCTGAGCGCGACGGCGGCCGTGGCCAGGGCGAAGATCGGAATGAAGGTGAGCGTCACGCGGCGGATGCCGAGGCGATCGATCGCGCGCCCCATGAACGGATAGGCGAGCGCCGCCAGCGTGTGGCCGGCCAGCAGCGACGAGGCAAAGGTCGCCCGGTCCCACCCGAACTCGGTGGTAATCGGACCGAGGAACAGCCCGAACGTGAAGAACACGATCGGGCCGTTGGCCACCATCAAGCCGAGCGTCGCGCCGAACACGACCCACCAGGGGCTCTTCATCTGCGCAGGTCGAAGAACCGTTCCACGTTCGTCGTGAAGATCGCCTGCTGCTCGGCCTCCGAACACGACGAGTTCCTGACCGAATCGATGCTGGCCTGGATCGACCAGTAGCCGCCGGTCGCGTCAAACGGCGCGTCGCTGCCGAAGAGCAGGCGGCCGGCGCCGAGGAAGTCGCGGGCCACGTTGACGGCGCCCGCCGAGAACGCGCCGATGTCGCCGTAGAACCGGCGGAAGTAGTCGAGCGGCGGGCGCGTCAGCCGGCCGCCGGTCTCGACCTTCAGCTCCTCGGCGAACATCTCGAACATCGACTGCATGCGGCCGTGGAAGAACGGCACCATGGCAACGGTGTGGTGCACGAGGATCTCGAGCTCGGGATGGTCCTGCATGATCCCGCCGAAGACGAGCCGCATCATCGCCGCCGTGCTCTCGTACGGCCAGCCGAACACCTGCCAGACGAGGTATTTCGAGTCGCCCTCGGCGGTGTAGTCCGCGTGGTCCCGCCCGCGAGCCGGATGCAGCAGGATCGGCACGCGCCGCTCGGCGAGCGTCCTGAACACGGCGCGGAACTCCGGCGCGTCGAGCGGACGGCCGTTCACGTTCGAGTAGATCTGCACCGCGCAGAGCCCGAGCTGCCCGGTGGCCCGCTCGATCTCGCGGCAGGCGAGATCGGGTTCGTTCATCGGCACGGCCGCGGCGGCGCCGGCGAAGCGGTCAGGGTACTTCGCCACGAGCCCGGCGAGCTCGTCGTTGGCGATGGTGGCGAGCTCCACGCTCGCCGCGGGTGCGATGCGTTCAGGTGGCGGACCGGCCAGGCTGATGACCTGCCGGTACCCCTCGAAGCGGTCCATCATGCGGAACCGCGCGTCGAGGCTCGTCAGTCCTTCGTAATTGGGCGCTTTGCGCCCGGTGCGGACGTATTGCAGGTGCGCGGGGCTGCCGGCGGCGAAGTCGGCCGACCCGGCCCGCGCCCAGCGGGTTTCTTCGTATTTCGGCGGAATGATGTGGCAGAAGGCGTCAATCACGCGGCCGATCATATACTTAGCGCCGGCTCGCAGGTGGGAGGTGTGTGGCCGGTAGTGGGGAGCCGCGGGCTCCCGCTACCGGCTGCAGCTACCGGCGCCACCCCCTACCGACTACCAGCTGCTACCAGCTGGCTGGCAGCTGGTCCAAGGAGGCCACCATGTTCCGCACACGTCGCATCCGCGTGGCGCTCGGCGCCGTCCTGACGGCGTTCGCCCTCGCCGCCGGCGCCTGGGCGCAGGCCAATCCGTATCGGACCGTCGACAACTTCTTCAGGATGCCTGACGGGAGAAAGGTCGGATCGACCGCCGGCATCACGATCGACCGTGACGGCACGCACATCTGGGTGTTCGAACGCTGCGGCGGCAACTACTGCACCGAATCGGCGGTCGCGCCGATCCTGGAGTTCGACCCATCGGGCACGGTCGTCCGGAGCTTCGGCGCGGGGATGTTCATCCGCCCGCACGGCATCCACATCGATCGCGACGGCAACGTCTGGGTGAGCGACGGCGAAGGGCCCGACGGCAAGGATCCCAAGCGGAACGGCAAGGGCCACCAGGTGTTCAAGTTCAGCCCGGAGGGAAGACTCCTGATGACGCTCGGCAAGGCGGGCGTCGCCGGCAGCGGGCCCGACACGTTCAACATGCCGTCGGCCATTCTGGTCGCGCCGAGCGGAGACCTCTTCATCGGCGACGGCCACGGAGGCAACTCGAACGCGCGCATCGTGAAGTTCTCGAAGGACGGACGGTTCATCAAGTCGTGGGGCAAGAAGGGAACCGCCCCGGGCGACTTCGAGACGCCGCACGCGCTCGCCATAGATTCGCGCGGCCGCCTCTTTGTCGGCGACCGCGGCAACAACCGTGTCCAGATCTTCGACCAGGACGGAAAGTTCCTCGAGGAATGGACGCAGTTCGGCCGGCCGAGCGGCGTGTTCATCGACCGCAACGACACGCTGTACGTCGCCGATCACCAGTCGGACGAGAAGACCAATCCGGGGTTCACCAAGGGGATCCGGATCGGCAGCGTCCGCGACGGCAGGGTCACGGCCTTCGTCCCCGACCCCGATCCGAACGGGTCTCAGGAGGGGGTCGCCGTTGACGCCCAGGGCAACATCTACGGGTCGCTGACCGGCGGGATGGCGCTGAAGAAATACGTCAGGAGCGGCACGAACTGAGGCCGCCTACCGCACCTCGGCGCCGAGGCGCTCGAAGAAGCGGTCCATCAGCATGCGGGCCGTGGCGTCGAGCAGCCTCGAGCCAACCGCCGACACCACGCCGCCGACCTGGCCGTCGGCATCGCAGATTGCCACAGTGCCGGCCCCGGCCGCGGTCAACTGAATCCGCGCGCTGCCCCGCACGAAGCCGGGCGCGCCTTTCCCCTCGACATGCAGTGTGAAGCGATCCGGCGGCTGCTGATCGGTCAGCCGCACCGTGCCGACATAGGCGCCCTTGACCGTCCCGATGCCGAGCCGCAGGTGCACGTCGTACTGGTCGTCGGCGGTCCGGACGAGGCGCTCGGCGCCCTCGATGCACCGCTGGAGCACGTCTGGATCGACCAGCGCCGCGAAGACCCGTGCCGGCGGCGCGGCGAGACGGTAGGTCCCGGTGAGCTTCACCTCGACGCGGCGCGCTGGAGCGCCCGCGCGGTGTTGACCCGCGCGAGGTGCGCCCGGTAGTCGGCCGACGCGTGGATGTCGGCCAGCGGGGTCACGCCCGCGGCCGCCTGTCCGGCGGCCGCCGCAAGACTTCCCTCGGCCAGTGCCTGTCCTTCCAGCGCCCTTTCGACGGCCGCCGCGCGGTACGGCACCGGCGCGACGCCGGTGATGCCGACGCGGACGCGCCTGGCTGTCGCGTCGACGACCGCCGCGACGCCGCAGAGCGCGAAGCCGCTCGCCTTCTGCTCCGTCTTCACGTAGGCCGAGGCGGCCGCCGCCGTCACGCGAATCTCGCACAGGATCTCGCCCGGCTTCACCGCGGTCTCGAGGATGCCGGTGAAGAACGCGCCCGCCGTGACCGTCCGGCGCCCCTGCGGGCCGGCGATCTCGATCTCCGCGTCGAGCGCGAGGATCGCCGCCGGCCAGTCGCCGGCCGGGTCCGCGTGCACGAGGCTGCCGCCGATCGTCCCCTTGTTGCGCACCTGCAGATCGCCGATGGCCGAGGCGACCTCGACGAGCAGCGGGCAGAGGTCGGCAAGCGTGCGGCTCGCGGCGATCTCGGCATGCGTCACCATCGCGCCGATGGCGAGGCGGCCGTCGCGCGCCTCGATCTGCCGCAACCCGTCGAGGCGCCCGATGTCGACGACGAGTCTCGGCTGCGCCAGACGCAGCTTCATCGCCGGGATAAGGCTGTGTCCGCCGGCAAGGAGCCTCGCCTCGTCACCGTGCTTCGACAGCAGCGACAGCGCTTCGTCCAGCGTCTTCGGGCGGGCGTAATCGAACGGGGCGGCAAACATGATGTCTCCTCGCCGGGTCCGCGGCGGCCCGATCGAATCGGCCGCGGCACCCGGCCTACCTGCGGTTGATGGCGCGCCAGATCTTTTCCGGCGTGAGCGGCATATCCAGGTGCTTGACGCCGAGCGGCCGCAGCGCGTCGATGACGGCGTTGGCGATGGCGGGCGTGGCGCCGATGGTCCCGGCTTCCCCGACGCCCTTCACACCCAGCGGATTCGCCGTCGTCGGCGTCACCGTGGCGCCCATCGCGTATTCCGGAATGTCCTCGGCCCGGGGCAGCGCGTAGTCGGTGAACTCGCCGGTGAGCAACTGGCCGTTCTCGTCGTAGACCGTCCGTTCGAAGAGCGCCTGGCCGATCGACTGCGCGATGCCGCCCTGCAGCTGCCCTTCGATGAGCAGCGGGTTCATCTGGTTGCCGCAGTCGTCCACCGCCACGTACTTGACGATCGTGACCTTGCCGGTCTCGCGGTCGAGATCGACGGCGCAGATGTGGGTGCCGAATGGAAACGTGAAGTTCTCCGGCTCGAAGAAGGCCGACGCCTCCAGGCCCGGCTCGAACCCCGCCGGGAGGTTCTTCGCGACGTACGCCTCCGCGGCCAGATCGGTCCACCCGAGATCCCTGCCGGCGCCGCCCTTCAGAGAGAAGCGCCCCTCCTGGAACTCGACCTGCTCGGGCCTGGCGCCGAGCAGATGCGCCGCCAGGCGCTTCGCCTTGTCGACGACGCGATCGATGCACATTACGAGCGCCCCGCCGCCGACCGCCGTGGCGCGGCTGCCGTAGGTGTCGCGCCCGTAGTGGGCGATGCTCGTGTCGCCGTGCAGCACGACGATGTCGTCGATGGGCACGCCGAGGCGGTCGGCCGCGATCTGCGCGAAGCTCGTCTCCTGTCCCTGGCCGTGGGGCGTCGCGCCGGTGATGACCGTCACCTTGGCGGACATCTCGATGCGCACGCAGCCCCACTCCCAGCCGCCGGCCATCATCGCCTTGGACGGGCCCATGCCGCAGATCTCGACATAGGTCGAGACGCCGATGCCGAACAGCCCGCCGTCGCGCCGGCGTGCCTCCCGCCGGCCGACGAGCTCGTCCCAGCGCGCCAGCTCCATGGCCTTGCGGAGCGCCGCGTCGTAGTCGCCGCTGTCATAGGTCAGGCCGGTCGCCGTAGGGAACGGGAACTCCTGCGGCTTCGGGAAATGCCGGCGCCGCAGCTCGATCGGGTCCTGTCCCGTCTCGCCGGCGACCAGGTCCATGAGCCGTTCGATCAGGTACGTCGCCTCGGGCCGGCCGGCGCCGCGGTAGGCGTCGGCGGCCATCTTGTGGGTGTAGACGCCGATGACGTCCATGCGGACGGCCGGAATCTTGTAGCTCCCGGTCAGCACGAGGCCGGTCAGCGTCGGGATGGCCGGCGTGAGCAGTTGGAGGTAGGAGCCGAGGTCGGCAATCGTGCGATTGCGGAGCCCGAGAATCGTGCCGTCGTTGCTGACGGCCACTTCGTAGTCGCCGATCTGGTCGCGGCCGTGAATGGTCGCCGCCGCGTTCTCGCGCCGCCGCTCGATCCACTTGACGGGCGCGCCGAGGCGCATCGCCAGGTACGAGCAGATCGCCTCCTCGACGTACAGATTGAGCTTCGATCCGAAGCCGCCGCCGACCTCGGGCGCCACGACGCGGAGCTTGTTCTCGGCGATGCCGATCATGCCGGGAAGGAGCGTCCGCACGAGGTGCGGGATCTGCGTCGAGGTCCAGAGCGTGAGCGTGCCGCTGCCGCGGTCGAACGACGCCACGCAGCCGCGCGGCTCGATCGCCATCGGCGTGAGGCGCTGGTGGTACATCCGCTGCCGGACCACCCGGTCGGCGTTCTTGAACGCGGCGTCGATGTCGCCGCCCGCCAGGTGCCACGTGAACGCCACGTTGGTCCCGAGGTCCGGGTGCGTGAGCGGCGAGCCTTTCTCGAGCGCCTTCTCGGCATCGACGACGACCGGCAGCGGCTCGTACTCGACCTGCACGGCTTCGGCCGCATCGACGGCCGCGTAGGGCGTTGCCGCCACGACGACGGCCACCGGGTGGCCGACGAAGTAGACGCGGTCGGAGGCGAGCACGGTATGCTTCGGCGCCTTCAAGTCGGGCATGCTGGCGGCGCACGGCACGGTGCCGCAGTGCGCGTTCAGGTCGGCGCCGCTGAAGACGCCGGCGACGCCGGCGAGCGCCCGGGCGGCCGCGCCGTCGACGCGGCGGACGCGCGCGTGGGCGTGGGGACTGCGGACGACCACCGCATGGAGCATCCCGGGCAGCCGCAGGTCGTCGACATAGGTGGCCAGCCCCTTCAGCAGGCGCGGGTCCTCCACCCGTTTCATCGCCCTGCCGACGTAGCCGACCTTTTCTTTGACGATTGTGCTCATGACCGCCTCACCGTCTGGCGGCGGCGTGCTCCACCGCGTCGATGATGTGCGTATAACCGGTGCAGCGACAGAGATTGCCCCTGAGCGCGTGGGCGATCTCCTCGCGCGTCGGCCGCTTTCGATCCGCCAGCAGCTGGACCGCGGTCATCACCATGCCGGGCGTGCAGTAGCCGCACTGCAGCGCGTGCCGTTCCCAGAAGCCTTCCTGGACCGGATGCAGATCGCCGTTCACGGCCAGGCCCTCGATCGTGGTGAGGGCGCAGCCGTCGGCCTGGACGGCGAACATCGTGCACGACTTCACCGCCTTGCCGTCGACGAGGACGGTACAGGCGCCGCAGAGGCTCGTCTCGCAGCCGACGTGCGTGCCCGTCAGCCCGCAGACCTCCCGCAGGTAGTGCACGAGCAGCAGCCGGGGCTCGACCTCGTGCGTGTGGAGCGTGCCGTTGATGGTGACGCGAATCTGGACCGGACTGGCCATGTGGACCCCCGCGGAAGAGGCGGTCTGACGCGAAGGTCGAGATGATTCGTCAATCGGGAGGCGTTGTCAACTGCTGCGGGATCAGCCGCCGGCGAGCGCGCCGACGAGTACGCGTACACCGCTCATGCACCCCTTTGTCGAGAGCCACTATCATACGGCTCGAGGATGACGCCGGGATGACGGGTCCGCGGACCGGGATCGCGCCCCGGGTGAACAGACCGGCCCAGGTGCTCTTTGCCAGCCTGGTCGGCACCACGATCGAATTCTTCGATTTCTACATCTACGGCACGGCCGCGGTACTCGTCTTTCCAACCGAGTTCTTCCCGGCCTCGGACCCGGCGACGGCCAGGCTCGCCTCGCTCGCCACCTTCGGCATCGCGTTCCTCGCGCGGCCGCTGGGCTCGGCGCTGTTCGGCCACTTCGGCGACCGCGTCGGGCGCAAGACGACGCTCATTGCAGCGCTCCTGACGATGGGCGTCTCCACGGTGGCGATCGGAGCGCTGCCGACCTACGGCACGATCGGGCTGGCCGCCCCGGCGCTGCTCGCGCTCTGCCGCTTCGGGCAGGGGCTCGGGCTCGGCGGCGAATGGGGCGGCGCCGTCCTGCTGGCGATCGAGAACGCGCCGCCGGGCCGGCGCGCCTGGTACGGAATGTTTCCGCAGCTTGGGGCGCCGCTCGGCTTCTTCATGTCGACCACCATCTTCCTCGGGTTGTCGGGATGGCTCGACGACGGGCAGTTCCTGGCGTTCGGCTGGAGGATTCCGTTCCTGGCGAGCGCGGTGCTCGTGCTCGTCGGGTTGTACGTGCGGCTCACGATTACCGAGACCCCCATGTTCACCGCCGTCATCGAGCGACAGGAGCGCGTCCGCGTGCCGATGCTGGTGGTGCTCCGCCGCCATCCGGGCGCGGTCGTCAGAGGGACGCTCATCTCGCTCGCCACCTTCGTCGTCTTCTATCTGATGACCGTCTTCACGCTGTCGTGGGGGACGAGCGAGCTGGGGTTCACGCGCGAGCAGTTCCTGCGGATCCAGCTCGTCGGCGTCGTGTGCTTCGCCGTCATGATTCCGGTCTCGGCGACGCTGGCGGAACAGGGGCGGCGGCGGGTGCTCGTCGCCGCGACCATCGGCATCGGGCTGTTCGGGCTGGCGCTGGCGCCTGTGTTCTCGCTGGGAACCGCCGGCGCCGTGCTGACGCTTGGAATCGGTCTCGGCCTGATGGGGTTCACCTACGGGCCGCTCGGCACCGTGCTGTCGGAGCTCTTCCCGACGGCGGTGCGCTACACCGGCAGCTCGATCGCGTTCAACCTGGCCGGCATCTTCGGCGCGTCGCTCGCGCCGTACGCGGCGACATGGCTCGCCGGCACCTACGGCCTCGAGTATGTGGGCTACTATCTGACAGGCGCCGCCCTGCTGACGCTGGCGGGACTCCTCGCGACGGGCGAAACCAAGGATCGCCACCTATGAGAACTGCCCTCTGCGCCGCATGTGTCGCTTTCCTCGTCTGTGCGCCCGCCGCGCTCGGCGCCCCTGGGCCCGCCGCGCAAACAGCGGAGCCAGCGCCCGGCGGCCTGCCGGCGATCATCCCGATCTTTCCGCTCGAGAGCGCAACGCTGTTTCCGAACGGGTCCGCTCCGCTGCACATCTTCGAGCCGCGCTACCGCGCGATGGTGGCCGACGCCTTGAAGGGCGACCGCATCATCGGGATGGTGATGCTGCAGCCGGGCCACGAAGCGGACTATGAGGGACGGCCGCCGATCTTTCCGGTCGGCTGCGCCGGGCTCATCACCGACTACGAGCAACTGCCCGACGGCCGGTACAACATCGTGCTCGGCGGGCTGGTGAAGTTTCGCGTCATCGGCGAGGACCAGAGCCGGCCGTACCGACTCGCGCGCATCACGACGATCCCCGAACCGCTCGACGACAAGCAGACGGCGGCGCTGGCCGAGCGGCGGAAGCGCCTCGAGGCGCTCGTCGATGCGCTGTCGGACAAGGTGGCCGTCGGACAGCCGCCGCCGGGGATGCAGGACGACACTCTCGTGGACCTCCTGTCGCAGTACGTGCCGATGGACCGGCTGGCGCGGCAGCGGCTGCTCGAGCTGGAGGACCCGCTCGCCCGCGCCGGCACGCTCATCGAATTGCTGGAGGGGATGGTGCCGAAGTAGCGCGCAGGCCTCAGCCTGCGCGAACAACGCCGATGAGGCGGTCATCGATCGAGCGAAGCTTCGAGACTGTCTGCTGTCGGCAGAGCATCCTCACGGACGCTTCAAGACGCGAGTCTTTGCCGCCCTTGGCTTTTCACCTGCCATTGCTCTTGTACTTCGCCGTCGCTGAACCTCACGATCCCAACCTGGCAGATGCTTGCCAGGTCGGCGTTGGCCGTCTCTACGTCGACCGCAGCAAAGGACATGGACAATGCATTCTCTCGGTCTTGGCACCCAACCCGGCTCTCTGCCGTCAACGGCACCGATGAGCCGCGGCGGCCATTGACTGACGCTTCGAATCGCCCGATGTTCACTCGGCCGCCGTCGGTGCGCATGTTATGCCTCGGCGGAGCTGGTTGTGGGCAACCCGAGCCACATGCACACGGCTCGTTCAACGGACGCCAACTGAGGGCCGCCGAGTCTTCCCAACGAGCGAATCAACTTGGCGTGGGGAATGGTGACGAGATTCTGCGCATCGAACACGCCCACGCGCAGGAATGACACGGACACGGCCACCTCGAATCGGGACTGGCGTGGACTCGTGGTGTGCGGAACGACCGTCACAAGAGCACGGTCGGTGTCCTCCGCGGGGATGCTGATGACGAGCGCGGGGCGCACCTTCGCTGCCATGCCGAGGTCCACCAACCAGACCTCGCCCCGGCGCGGCGATGTCATTCAGGCTGCTCGCGACGATCGAGTTCGGTAAACAGGTGATCGGCGGCCGCCACCAAATCGTCGTCGTGCGGCAAGTCGTGCGGGGCCAAGGCCACCCGACGCGCGAGTTCCGCCACGAGCTCCGACCGATCCCGATCCGGGAGCGCCTCGAATTCGTCGAGCAGCTTCTGCGTGGCCTGCGTCACGAAATCAGAGTCCCATGTTGTGTTCTTCGCGTCAAGATCGTCGGTGATTCAGAGGCATAACGGCCAGCGCTCACCAGCGGCCAGCCCGGGATTCCGCCCGCGGGCCGTCTGGTGCAGCGCATGTTGGGTCGCTACCCCAGTTCAAGGAAGGTCTCCTCGCCTTGTGCCTCGAACCTCCGGATGTCGTCTGCCCGCTGCCTCAGCAGTCGGGCGACGTCTTCGGTGGCGCAGTTCCCCAACCGGAGCCAGACGACCTTGGGCGGTGCGCCGCGGAGCACGCTCAGGCGATGAAAATCCTCATCCTTCGTGACCAGCAGGCAGTTGTGCTCGCGAGCTAATTGCCACACCGCGGCGTCCGCCGACCCGCCAGCACCAAGCAGGCGGATGTGGAGGCAACCAGGAAAGACGTCGGCCAGTGATTGCACAAGCTCTTCGGACAATTGTTCGTCGAAGAGCAGGCGCACAAGGTTCAGGCAGCTGGGATTCCGAGGGTCCGGCGCTCGCGCTCAGCCGCGTACGCCAGACACGCGCGGATGTCTTCTCGGGCGAGCTGCGGGAAATCGGCCAGGAGTTCGTCTTCCGACATCCCGCCCGCCAAATACCCGAGAATGTCGCCCACTGCGATACGGGTCCCGCGAACACAGGGCTTGCCGAACCGGATGGCCGGATCGATGCTAATGCGTTCCAGAGGGCTCATGGGCCAAGTCTAAGGGAACCCGTAGACAGGGGCAAACAGGGAGTCTGTTCGTCGACCCAACGCTGCGGCTCACTTGCGGCGGCCGCACACTGCCGTTTCTATCGCCCGGATCCTACCGCGGCCGCCGACAAGTGCAGCCGCTTGTTATGCCTTGAGGATTGATTTCACTTGCCGCCGCACGTCTGGAATCCGGTGCTGCACCACGTCCCATACCAATTCGTAATCCACCCCAAAGTAGTCGTGAATCAGACGGTCACGCATGCCGGCCATGCCCCGCCAGTCGACGCCGGGATGCTGGGCGCGAAGGTCGACGGGCACCTTCTTCGCTGCCTCCCCGATGATTTCGAGGCTGCGAACGAAAGCCCGACACAGCGTTTGATTCGCGACGAACGCCTCGAATGAAAGACCGGGCGTCTGACTGAGCAGGTACTCAGCCTCTAGCAGGATGTGCCGAAGGTAGTCACGCGGCTCGAAGGACATCCTGCGCCTCGGCCAAGATGCGAGGACCGAGGAACGGGGACAGCGCTTCAGTCGTCACCAACTCCACGCGGCGACGCAACAGGGATTCGAGCAACTCCGACAAGGCAATGAAATGCGCGTACGATTTCTGGCCCGGCGAGAACTGAACCAGGACATCGACGTCGCTATCGGGGCGGGCCTCGTCGCGGGCCACCGAGCCAAATAGAGCCAGCCGAGCAACACCCAGCGCGCGGATCGCGGGCTCGGCTCCGGCAATTCGGGCCATCGCCACGTCGCAGGTTAGAGGCGCCGATTCCATACCTTCAATGTAGCCTGTTTACCCCTACGGCCCCAACTCTCGCCGAGAGGCATAACGCCACGAATGAGCCGCGCGCGTCCGCGAGCCAGCGCGCGACGGCTCCATTCGTTTGTTGGGCTGTCCCGCTTCGGCTATTCCGGTTCGGCTCGGGGTTCGACTCGGCCAACCGCTTCGTCGGTCGCCAAGTCGAGTTCGGCGAACTCTTCCACCGTGAGCGCGCGAATCCGCGTCTTGAGGCACGCCTTGGGAATCGCGCGCATCTGAAACGCCAAGGCGACGGAATCGGCAGCAAGGGCACCGTCGGACGCGGTGATGAAGGCGGTCCCCGCCAGCCTCGCACGGTCGAGATTCGTGGTCAGGGGAACCACTAGGATCGATTGGAGCACTTGGGTCAACGTGTCGCTTTGCCACACAATGACGGGACGTCGGCCAGTTTGCTCCTGCGTCCGGTAGGCTCCGAGATCGGCCCACCAGATTTCGCCACGCTTCACCCCCGGTCCTCGCGATCAAGGGCCGCGGCCCACTCATCAAGGCCGGCTTCCGCCAAGGCGAGATCGTCGTCGCCATGGGCGCCGAGCCGGGTCACATCCCAGCGACTGGAGTCCGAACGTCGAACGACGATGAGGGCCACCCGCTCGCCAGAGCGTAGCGGCAACGGAGACACCGGTCGAAGGAGGCCGTTCTCATAGAGAGCATCGATAGGGCGCATGAGGCGAAGGATAGCACGCTCGCCGCTCGGACGTGCTGCCCAGCCCGTTCACCTCAGACGCGGCCACCCAGAATCAGTTCCCGGAGCAGGTGTCTGTGACACCGGTCCTGATTTTCCGCGCAGTGGCACATCACCGTGACATGGCCCGAGCGGGCGAGCCGCTTGATGAGACGCAACGTGAATTTCTGTCCGTGATTCTTGATGCTCCGGCTGCGCGAATCGATGGGTCCGTCCATGAAGAGTTCGGCTCGGTACCTGCCAGCAAATGTGGCCCACGAGATTCGACCAGCCTGACCAGCCTTGAGGAGCCGCTCACTCGGTCCCAGGGACGGCATCCACACGTCGTAGCGGCTCGTTGGCATACCGCGGCCACGAAAGCGCGTTGCCAGAATCCGAAGACCATCGGCCTTTCGGTTGATCGGACTCCACACAGATTTGGTCTTGAGCATCAGTTCGGGATTTGTTTTGGCGTTTCGGTCTGCCCAACGCCTGCGGCTCACCAGCGGCGGCCACTCACCTATGATGCAAATCAGCTGATGCTCCCGCCCGGCCGCCGACTGGTGCAGCCGCTTGTTATGCGGTCCCGCGCACTACGCCGAAGGCTCACGCCTTGCGAGGGCCTGTTCGCACGCTCGCTTCAGACGGGGCACGTCCTGTTCAACAGCGCGATACTCCAACTGGAGGTCCACGCCCAGATAGTCGTGCACCAACACGTTTCGGAATCCGGCGAGCCCCTTCCAGTCGACCTCTGGATACGACTCCTTGATGGATTCGCTCAGCCGCTGAGCGGATTCAGCCAGCGTCTGCAGATTGCGGATGACCCCGTCCTGAATCAGCGGCGACGAAGAGAAGCCCTCCCGTCCGACGGCTGTGTACTCTTCGATGCGGGCGATGCAGCGAAGCACGTGCCTCAAATAGACGCCATCGTCCTTCACAATGGGACGGCCTCTTCGAGTACGCGGTCGCGAAGAAGGTCATCGAGGCCACGCTCCGTTACGACCTGCACGCAGCGGCCCAGAAGCTCTTCAAGATCGGCGACTAGCCCACCCGGAAACCATGCGCTCGGCTCTGCACCGACTTCGATCAACAGATCTACGTCGCTCTGCGGCCCGGCGTCGCCCCGCGCCATCGAGCCAAACACGCGGACCCCCGTCACACCATGGCGCCTGGCCAACCGGAGTATCTGTTCCCGCTTCGTTTGTACGAGGTCCACCACGAGCCTTCCTCCAAGCAGATCGGAGCCAGTGTAACCCTTATGACTCGTCGCCTCGAATTCAAGCCGCATAACGCGCGGCTTCAGCTGCGGCGGCTCATGACTTCATTCGCCGCCGCCGGCTGCAAGCCGATGTTGGGCAGCTGCAGGGTGCGGTCCGGGGACAAGGGTAACAGAACAGTCCAGGGACATGGGTAACACATTCAGCCACACTCGAGTCGAGGTGCTCGATGCCGTGGCAGGAG
>MELF01000024.1 GCA_001767525.1 Acidobacteria bacterium RIFCSPLOWO2_12_FULL_68_19
CACCACGATCCGTTGAGGCGACGTGATCACCGATAGGGATATCGGGTCATCAACCTCAGTTCACATTTGTGCGCTTTTCGATGAGCGCCAACACGCTCGTCGGCCACCAGCGAAAGCGCCCGCGAGAGAGCCGCTTGTGCGCGAGCCAAAACCCCTGGCCGTCATAGCACAGCAGCCGCAGCGCGGTTTGCCGCCGGTTCCGGAACACGAACACGCAGCCCGAGAACGGATCGGCCACCAGGACCTCGCGGCAGACGCGGGCCAGCCCGTCGATGCCCTTCCGGAAGTCCTGCGGCTCCACTGCCACCAACAGCCGCATCTGCGGCGTCAACTGGATCACCCCTCGGGCCCCCACGCCGCGTGGACGAGCGCGAGGAGATCGGGCACGCGCAGATCCGACACCTCCAGGCGCAGACGCCGGCCGCGCGATCCGTCCACCGCGATCACGCTGGGTCCGAGGCCCACCGCGGGCGCTGCGCCGACCTCCACGAACGTGGGCCGCGCCGCGCGCGCGTCGTCGGGCGGCGCGCCGACGCGGATCTTCAGTGTGCCCTGATCGACGCGCAATGCCCGCGCCGTCGGGCCCACGCCGTGGCGCCGGGCCAGGCGCACCGCCGCCGCCCACAGCGCCGCCGGCATCGGCCCGCCCCGATGCGGTCGCGTCTCGCGCCAGCGCGCGATCCGCTGCCGCACGGCCGCGCCGCCCGGCGCGGTGTCGATCGATGTCCGGTGGGCCATCAGTCCGTCCTCCTGGCTCGCACGAGCCGACGGACCAACGGTAGCAAGGACGGTCAGGTCAATTCACGCAGGCTTGCCGGAAGGACACGAAGCAGTGGCCGTCGGCCTGTGCGGAGATTGGGGCGCTGATTGGCGAGTTGTATGCGGTCGAGCGCCTCGTGCCGGGGCCGTTTCCTGGCGACGCGGCGGCGCAGGCCCTTCGGCAGCAGCTCCGACACGAGCGCTCGAAGCCGCTCCTCGATCGGATCTGGCACTGGGCCACCGTGCAGGTCGGCCTCCCGCGCAGCGATTTCGGCAAGGCCGTGCGCTACATGCTCGAGCGCTGGGACGGCCTGACGCGCTTCGTCGACGATCCGCGGGTCCCGCTGGACAACAACGCCGCCGAACGCGTGTTACGCGGACCGGTCGTCGGCCGCAAGAATCACTATGGCTCGCGGTCGTTGCGGGGCACCCAGGTCGCCGCGCTCTTTTACACGCTCTGCGAGACCGCCAAGCTGGTCGGCGTCGATCCCCGCGCGTACCTGCTCCGGGCGCTCTCCACCGCGATCGCACAGCCCGGTGCGGTCACGCTGCCGGACGATCTCCTCGCCTCGACGCAAGCCGCGTAGTCCCTCGACCGACCGACGCCGCTCGACGGGGACGCCGACGGGGTGCGGCGAGGTCATACGACCGACCGACGCCGCTCGACGGGGACGCCGACGGGGTGCGGCGAGGTCATACCATTGCTTCGCATCTCTGAATATCTCTATCGCCATGTCCGGTCCTGATGATCTTGGCCTGTCAGTTCCTGTATCCGCACCGCGAGGCCCGCCCCTGGAATGAAAGGAAGCCGCTCCGCCGGTACGAGCGTCGGCCTTTGGAGAACATAGGGCTTGATAAGAATCGCATCATCGATAATCCTGCCAGACGTCGACTCCCCTCCCTGCCACGCTCAAGTAGCCTGTCCGATAACTTGTGGTTGGATTCGCCGTCGCGGAGACCGTCACAGTCCCGCTGCCGCTGCCGGTCGCCCCGCGAGTAATCGTCAGCCAGCTTGTCGCGCTCGTTGCTGTCCAACTGCACGTGCTATAGGTGCTGACGTTGATGGTCCTGGTACCACCAGCCTTCGGTATCATGTCGGAGAATGTCGATGTCGGCGACACGCTATACGTGCACGCTGTCTGGGTGACCGTGATTCTCTGCCCTCCCACAGTTAGTGTGCCAGAGCGCTGAGCCCCGGTATTCCCACTTACCGAGAATGTCACGGTCCCGTTGCCGCTGCCCGTCGCTCCCTGTGTAATGGCCAGCCAGCTTGCCTGGCTTGTCGCCGTCCAGCCGCACGCGCTGGTAGTTCTGACACTGACAGTTCCAGTCCCGCCCGTCGCCCCCACGTTGACCGACGTCGGCGATACGGTGTAGACGCACCCGCTGGCTTGGGTAATCGTGAAGCTGCGCCCGGCGATTGTCAGGATACCTGTTCGACCTTCCCCCGCATTGGCTGCAACCGAGTAGTTGACGGTGCCATCCCCCTTGCCACTATTGTTCGCGAGCGTGACCCAGCTCAACTCGACACCAGCCGCCGTCCAGTCGCAGGCGCCCGAAGAGGCCGTCACGATCACTGTTCCAGTGCCGGCCCCGGACCCGTGACTGCGGGAGGCCGGTGTAATCTCAAAGGTGCAAGTCGGCATGGTCGGGTAGCCTTCGAGTCTGTCTTTACATGCAGCAACGAGGCCGATTACCAAGACAGCGCCGAGGCAGGCAAGAGATTTCCGACCATTGGCGCAAAGCGCATGAGTAACGGCACGACGCCCTTTGCCTTGACAGTTACGAGCCACCTTCGTTCCCTCCGTGATCCAAAGAGGAGGATCCAGCCTCACTGGGACCGCAGCACTACCTTCCTGCCAGGCGCCACACGAGGTGGACGCCCCTGGTTGACGGCTCGACGCTCACTCGCACGTTCGATTCGTTCGCGGGGCTCCCGATGGCCTGCCGTAAGACGAGATAGGCGACAGAGAAACTGGCAGTTGCGATAGATGCCCGCCGCCAGGTGTCGCGCCGTTCTTGGATCGGCTCGAGGTCAGACCTCGGTAACTGTCGCTCGGCTACGGCCTTCTTGAGCTTGTCGTCTTCGACCAACGCCATCGCCAGGGTTCCACCGGCACCAATGAGGCCCAGCGTGAACGGTACCAGCGACAGGCGGCCGCGTCGAACCTCGATCTGGACGACCTGTGTCGCACCGCGTCCGACCTCGACCTGTTGGCGCACTGTCTGCTCGCCGCGGCGCAACGCCACCTGATGAACGCCGGGCTTGACCACAACGGGATTTGATACGTCCACCAGCACATCGTCCACCGTGACCTGCGCATCTCGCGGCGAAACCGTGATTGTCAGCCAAGCCACCTGACAGATCTGATTGAAGCGGTCGACCAGACGTCGAGACATGAATCGCTGATCGATGACGAAGCTTGGTGCCACGGCGCACAGCGTTCGCAGGTCCTGATCCGCCTGATCCGGCTGGCCAAGATTCAATCGGATCTCGGCCCGATAACTGAGACTACACGCGAGCACCGCGGTCTCCACGACGGTTCTGCGCGCATCTCGTGCGCGAAGACCGTCGATGATTTCTGAGAAGAGAGGGATCGTCTGAGGCTGGTCTTCGGTGCCGAACACTTTGACCGCGCTCGCGAAGTTTGGCGGGGCGGGCTGGCCGCCGGGCTGACTGCAGTTCGTAGCCGAGATCAGAACGCCAGACGGTCCTGCTCCGACCTGGGCCCGCGCGGGTCGGACGGTTGCTGGTACCAACATCACTGCAACAATCAGGAGGACGGCGCCCGCTGGAGTCGCAGTGAAGAGAGCGCTATGCACGTCCCTCCCTCGTATTTCTACCGATCGAGACGATGCACACCTATGGTTACGTGTGGCCAGCCAAGCCCAGAGATGGTACGCAGGGCAGCGTGGAGAGGAGGCAAAGCACATCAACATACGGCAGTCCTCATATCACCTTTCCTATGGCCGCCTTCCCATGATCTGCTGGCCGTCGGTGGTGACGTCTCTGGATATTTCTGTTCCACTCCCATCAGGCCACCTGAACCGGAAATTGTGCGCGCCAACCGTGAGCGGCACCTCGTACGGTGGCTCATTACCCACGTAGACGCCGTTGATCCAGACACTGCTGGTGTTGGGATTGCCGACTACGTTCACGCGACGTACTGGCGGCAGCGTGTGAACGAAGGTCTGACCCGCAGCCAGAGTCAGTGGGAGAGTCGTCGGGCGTACATAGAGCAGACTCGGCGCTCGAATTTCGACCTCATAGTTTCCGGCCGGCAGGCTCCTTTCGTGACTGAGGGCAGGTCCCGAGAGCTCACGGCCGAGCGTCACCCGAATTGGATAATCTGCACGGATGATCAACCGTGCCGGAGCGGGCGGCGGAGGCGCCACTGGTGGAACCGGTGCCGGCGATGGCAGTGGAACCGGAGCTGGCGGTGGCAGAGGGTCGGGTCCGAACACCGCGGGCGGCCCGACTCGTGGCGTCCGCAGCAGACGCCCAAGCTGGTCGGGTCCGAACACCGCGGGCGGCCCGGACCTGTCGGCGCTGCCGGGGGTCGGGACCGAAGGGGCGCTGCCATTCAGCGACAGCGTGTAGGCCCCACGTTGATTGGCCTCGTAGGCCTTGGCTTCAATCCGATAGGTTCCGGTGACTGGGAGCCGAATCGCGATGCGGGAATCGGTGCCGTCCGCATCGTCGTTCTCGGCCACGACCTTTCCGTCTGGGCCGACCAGAAAGAGGTACGCGTCGAACGAGGCTCTTAGTGCAATCGTCAGGCTCTGGCCAGCGCTGCCCTGGAAGGTGTATTGGTCTCCTTTGGAATTCCTCCACCGCGGAGTCTCGCAGTCGGCATCCGCCAGGACGCCCTTCACGGTCTGGCCAAGGCTGATCGCAAGCGGTGTGCAGGAGTCGAAGCGGTCGACTATGTCGACTATGTCGACTGACGACGCTCTCAGCGTGTAGGCCCCCCTTGCCTCGTCGCCATAGCCGACGGCTTCGACCGTGTATGTGCCCGTGGCCGGAAGCTGTGTCTGGATCCGCGAATTGGTGCCGTCCGCATCGTCGTTCTCGGCGACGACGCCTCCATTCGGGCCGACGAGGAACAGGTATGTGTCGAACGGCCCCGTCATCGTAATCGTCACACTTTGGTCGGCGCTGCCCTGGAAAGTGTATTGGTCTCCTTTCGAGTCCCGCCGCCGTGGCGCCCAGCAGTCGGACTCGGTCAAGCTGCCGGCTACTGTTTGTCCGAACGCGATTGCAGTTGACGTGCAGGGCGAGGTCATGCTCAGTGTATACGTCCCGCGCGCGTTGCCATCGAAACCAATGGCTTCGACCGTGTACGTGCCGCTGCTCGGGAGCTGCGTCTGGATACGTGAATTCGTGCCGTCCGCATCATCGTTCTCGGCCATGACGGTTCCGTCAGGGCCGAACAGCAAGAGGTACGTATCGAACGATGCCTTCATCGCGATCGTCGTACGCTGGCCCGCGCTGCCTTGAAAGGCGTAGCGATCACCTTTCGACGGCGGACGGCGTGAAGCGGCGCAATCAGCATCGCTGAGCATTCCCGTAATCGACTGGCCAGGTGTGATCGCCGCCACGTCGCACGGTGGGGGCGGAGGAGGTTCGACCGGAGTGGTCGCCGCCGTCAAACCCGTCGCGCCGGACACGGTCAATGTGTAATCGCCCTCTCCGTCGGAATAGGCCATTGCTTCGATGGTGTAGGTCCCGGCGGTCGGCAGGCGTATCTGAATGCGTGAGTTCGTGCCGTCCGCATCGTCGTTCTCGGCGACCACCCGCCGATCGGGACCGAGCAGAGCGAGATACGTGTCGAACGGACTCCTCATGGTGACCGTGACGTTGTCGCCACCGGCGCCGTCGAAGGTGAAGATGTCGGCCCTGCCTCGTCGCGATGTCGCCGTGCAATCGTCGTCGGCGAGGTTGCCGGTGATTGGTTGGCCGGACACGATCGTTGTGGGAGCACATCCGGGGCTTGCAGGCGCTGGCGTAGACATCGAGCTTTCGGGAACCGACGAGGGCGTCGAGCTGAAGAGCCTCGAAACAGAGATGGCGAATATGACGACGGCCGGTCCCGCGCCGGCATACAGCGCGAACCTGGATTTCTTCCGAGTCGAAGGACTCGGAACTGCGGCGGGGGGAGGGAGATCCGGGTCGGGGGCGACCTGTATCGAGCGTCGCGTCCGTCGGCGCGCGGCGGGCCGCTCCGGCGCCCCCTGGGCGGCGTTCTCGAGGCGTGCAAGCAGCTCGTAGGCGCGCGGGTGCGCCGGATCGATCTGGATCGCGTTCTCGGCCTCAGCCCGCGCGGCGCTCCAGTCCTGCCTCCGGAGCGCCTCTTCCGCGCCCGTCAGATGGCGATCGAGCCGTGCTTTCAGCTCCTCGCCCGGGGCCCCGTACCTAGTGGGAGGATTACTTGCCATCGGCCAGCATCCTGGCGCGCGCGATTGCGCGAGCTGCAACGAGTGGACCGGAGATGCTCCCGAGTCCGCCACGGCCGTGTGCTGCAGCTCATCGGCAGCGATCGCCTTGACGAGGTGATCTGGTTCGGCCGGCAGCTCACGCTCGCGATGAGGCCAACCACAGAATCCACAGGTAGGCCCCTCATCGGAAACCCAGCACACGGCGCCGTCGTTGGGACAGTGCACAGGCGGCTGCTGAGACGAGACGTCCCAGGAGGAAGAAGTGTCGCCAGATGCGGTCACGGGGTCCTCATCACGCCCTTGATGACGTCTAGAGGGGTTCCGTGATCGAATCTCGCGATTGCCGGCTTCGTGGTCAGGATCCTTTCTCCCACAAGCGGTTCACGTTCATCCTTGAGTTCAAAAAAGAGCGTGAAATCAGGATTCCAGATCGTTCCTTCACCGAGCACAAGCCAGAACTCACTTGCTTTGGTTCTTCGAAATCCGATCAACTTGTTTGCGCTCGTGCCTTCATTGAACTCGAATTGTCCGCCGCGAGTCACAAAAGAGCCCCAACGCACGCCCTGCCGAGTCGCCTGTTCTGTCAGCGATTCAAGAGTCATGGAACCCTGACAGTACGCATCGAGTGGCAACTCCGTCTGGCGACTTGAGCCTCTGGGCGAGTCGGCCGAGGTGGCAATGGCGGGAGTTTGCCAACTCTTGGGTATCTCACCATCGCCGAAAGATTCCGATTCGATTTCCTTTGGCGTGCGTGTACCTGCTTTGGGCTCGATGCGATCATCAAGACTTTTCAGGGCGCGCAGGATGTCATCGGTGGCCTGAGAGCGCGCGACGTGCTTATCTAGGTAGCTAATGGTGACACCAAGGTTGGCCAGCTTGCCACCAAGGTTGGCCAGCTTGCTTTGTTGCTTGAACGAGATGACGATAAGCGCGAGTATCCCAACTGAGCCCAGCGCACCCAGCACCAAGAGCAATACGGATACAAATTCAGTTTGTTGATCGCTTGGCCGTGCAGCTACGCCGTTGCCGGAAAGCCTGATCCTCATGAGATCGTCGTCCACCGTCAGCTCAGCGTTGTGACGCCCTTCATCTGTTGGAGAGAATGTCACAGCGATCTCGCACGTAGTGCTCTGATCAGGCCAGGCGCACGATGGATTGGCGGCGACGAATCCATGGTCCGGGGTGACTTTGATCGCCAATGCCGGCAGCTTTTGGCCATCTTGGTCGGTCAACGTGATTGTCTTCTCGGATGCCGTGTTTACCGGCTGGTCACCAAAGTCGATTGCGGATACGCCTAGCGCTCGTGGCTCTAGTGCGTCAGCGGACCCGGCACCCTCCTGAGCAGCTCCTAGCGATGCTCCCCAGGTGACAAACGCGAGGCTCAGAACGAGACCAACGGTCGAAATGACAACGACGAGACGGGCCATGGCTTATACGCTCACCAACTGCTTCTGCAGCTCCGCCTTCAGGCCATCAGTGACTTTACGAACCGGGTGGCTAGGCGCGCCGTCCTCGTTGGCTAGGATGGCAGCAAGCCCGGCGCGATAGTTAAGTTCCACGTCCTTATGAATTTGGGCCTCGTGTCTAGCATCCGGGTGGAACCCCAGGAACCCCACAACGTTATGCAACGAGTCTCGCAGGCACTGATCGAGTTGCGCCGTTGTAGAAGCGTCCACGTCACGGCGTTGAAGGCGCCTTGCGGCGGCTTTGTCGTAGCGCGAGGCCCAGGCAATCGGAGGAGTTGCCGTCTTGACGTCGGCCCACCAGAGCGTGTTAAGCGCTAGGCTGTCTATAGATTCTGGAACAAACAGGGCGCCCTTGCAGACGGAGAGCTTGGCGTCGTTACTAGACCCCCAATTGAACGTCACGTCTGCGTTTGGCGCGACGGCCTTCGCCGCGCTTGTCAGGATGCGGCGCGAGACCTCGACACGATTCATCAGGCCCTTGACTACAGGAGCCAATTCAAACAACCGCGATCCCAAACCCGAGAACCAGACCCACATTCGCTGCGCCTCAGGAACCTCGCTGCGACTGGTCGTGCCTGGGAGCGCGGCCATCTTGATCCCATACGACGTCGCCAAGGTGAGCAGGATGAGCATCTCTGCGAGGGTCCCCGACAGGCCAGCCATGGCCATCCTCGAGGCGATGGCTTCCAAGCCATCTCTTGCGGCCATGCGCCGCACAAGCAGTTGCTGCACAATGCGGGCCTCCGGTTTTGGGTTGGGAGGCGTCTTGTCAAACAGACGCTGCCAGACCTGATCGGAGTTTGCGCCATTCTTGTCAGCGTACGAGATCAACATTGGAGCGAGATCCTTACCCCCTATGTAGAGCGAATCCAGGAACAGTGGATCCCCTTCGCCTGTAAAGACGCTGATGTCTGTGGTTCCGCCACCAATGTCTACGACGACGTGGCGTTCCGCTGGCGACCGGCTTCCTTGGTTCTTGACGGTCGTGCGAATGAGGTAGTAGTTCGCAAGGCTTTCGGAGACGAGGCTGTCGCGACTGGTGACACGGAGGCCGCAACTGGTAAGGCTGTCTCCAAAGGCGATGGTCGCTTGCTTCAGGCTCTCCATTTGGTGGTACGTGAAACTGAGTGGGCAGGTAAAGACGATGTGAACGTTCCTCATCGTTCGGTAGACTTTGTTGGTGCGAAGCTCGCAGGCGACGATGAGTCCCAGATTTTCTAGAAACGCAGAACGGTAGTCGGCGCCAGCCTCGTCGTCCTGCCACTTGAACTCCTGCTTTAGACTATTCTGTCTCTTGGACGCCAAAGTCCAGATATCATCGTCGGTGAACGTATCTCCGGGGATGCACCGCGCAGGCAGGAGTTTGGAATTGCTGAAAGTGCGGTCGTCGAACTCGACAAGCAGCGTTGACAGCGGGTTACGAAGAGGAGTTGAGAAGGGAAAGAAGCCCTGTCGGCTGATGGGCCAGATGCGGGGATTGAGGCCTGCTTCCTCAGTAAGGTTTACGGCGAGAGTGTTCTCTGAGAACGACAGGACTTCCGATTCTCCATCGTCCGTGCCGATGGCCACAGCGGTGTTCGTTGTGCCGAAATCCACTGCGACGTTAAGGCGGCGGCCCGCCTCTGTTTGGGCAGGGAGCCTTAGGTCGCCAAAGGAGGATCGCTTCGCGCTGATACGAGAGAGACTGATGATACCGTCCGGAGGGGAGACCACGATCGGCAGTAGGCCATGGCATAGGCCATGGTTCTCCCGATCGAAAAAGCCGATGGCCCGCGGAACCGTCTCAGAACGACACACAGCCTGCACGTCGTCATTTGATACGGCGGTCTCACCTCGAAGGAGTTCTCCGTCGCGGCCCAAGTACAGAATCGACGGCTCAATAGCGGACCTGTCGGCGTCGAGGGGCCGCGCGAAGGTCTTTACCTGCTGGCTCACGAGCTCCGGGGTCCCTGTGCTGAACATGAAATAGAAGCTCTTCCACTCGGGGATCACCCGTCGAGGCCACGCCGCCACTCCCAGGGAGAACTCGGCGACCTGGTACTTGCGAGTGATAAGAACTCCACCCCAGTTGATCTGAAACGATGCTTCCGGCTGCTGGGTTCGCCAGTTCGTGGCCATTCGCTGAATCACAAGGTCGATGAGCTCTCCAGGGAGTTTTTTGAACAACGCTTGATTGATGGGATAGCAGGGGAAGCCCTGGACGGTGTACAGAAGCTTGGTGTCGGTCCAGACCTCTCGCTCGAATACCGGCACAGCTCCTTGCACCGGCACACCACCGACGTCGATGAATTTCTGGCCGTCCTCGGTGAGCGGTGGGTTGGAGTCGATTGGGACGTCCGTACGCCACTCCTGCCCCTTTGTCGCAGGCGAGACGCTCTCCGGGATCAGCCAGAATTCCTTGTCGTTGAGCTTCAAGACTCCAGGCACGGTCAGTTCAGCCTCTCTGTGGCTCTTCGAACAGCCCACGAATCCAGCGCGCAACGCCAGGGATCGGGAATTCCGTATAGAACGGCGGGAGCGTCTCCGCGACGGTCCGGGCCTCGAAATTGGCGAGAAATCTTAGGAAACGCTCGCCTTGCCGATCGGCGTTCGGAACCTGGGAGGCCCGGAGGGCCTGCACCCAGTCTCGCTCGATGCGAACGCAAAGCTGGCGAGGAAAACCGCGACGAGCCACATAGAGGCCGAATCGTTCGATCTCGGTGCGTCGCTGGCTCGACAGCCCCATCGCCGGCACCACGACGG
Organism: Acidobacteria bacterium RIFCSPLOWO2_12_FULL_68_19; assembly: GCA_001767525.1. Classification (GTDB taxonomy): domain Bacteria; phylum Acidobacteriota; class Vicinamibacteria; order Vicinamibacterales; family UBA2999; genus MELF01. The sequence continues at coordinate 10,407 of MELF01000024.1, forward strand.
TGTCGGGGTAGAAGAAACCGATCACATCCTCTTCGCTCGGCACCCCGTCGTCTTCCAGCGGCACGGTCGTGTCGAAGAGCACCAATAATCCGCCTTCGGCCACGACGCTCTTGTCGTACGCGGGAATTGGACACGTCTTCGAGAGCGATTCCCTGAACGTCTCGTTGAGCTGTCCTTGCCTCAACAGCCGCACGGGTACGGCCGCGCTGCCGGGACGTTGCAACATCGCGATGGCGAGCAGGCCTAAGTGGAGGTAGCGACGATCGTCCCGGGCCTTGCCCGAGTACAGGATGTCGCGGTGCACAATCGCAGGCGCCCACGCGGACGGGTACTCCGAATGACTGCGTCGCGAATTCCGCTCGCTCCACTTTCCGAGTGCGAGTGACGTCAGCTGCCGTTTGGTGTCCTTCGCCGAGTGGAATTCGTCGTTCGGAGTCGTCGGCAGTTGCAGTGGTTGATTGTCGACGTCGCGATCGTGCGCCTGCCACCGAAGCTGATAGCCGCCTGCTCTCGCTTGTCCACCTGGTGCCTCGAGAGCCAACGCCCCTGCAACCCAGCGCCAGAGCGAGCGTGCGACCACCTCGGCGTCGCCCTGCAGCGTATAGTCGTCAAACAGCGCGAGAGGATCGCCAGCACCAATCAGCGTGGGCGCGGAAAGGCGCTCCATCAGCGGCAGGAAATCTGGCGGGAACGACTCCCTCGTGATCCGAACACGACGTTCGAGTCGCTCGCGCTCCTCGTCGGAAGGCGATGCAGACAGCAACTGGTCGTGTGGATAAGCTCCCGAATTGATGAGGATTTCCTTGAGAAGCGCTCGAACCTCGCCGAAGTGCTCTTTTAATTGAGCGGCGGTCATCCCACCGGTGGCGCATACTCGATGAACCCAAGGGTGCCCGGGCAGTACTCCGTCGTCGTCAACGTGGTCGAGCAGTGGGATGAAATAAGAATCCAATAGGCGGCATGACACCGCCGCGCGAAACAGGACGGTGCGCAGATCTGCCAGCGGACCTTCGTAAGGTTGAACCGGGAGCCTTCGGATCCGGACGTCGTCTGTCAGCTCCTTGTGATTGAGGACGAAATCCCTCGCCGCCAGTGCCCCGAGATACTCAAGGAACAGATGCGGGTTGTCCTGCTGGTCTCGAGCAAACCACTCGGGTGGAAACGCGGCTGGGACCGGCGTGCCTAGAGGGTAGATGGCTTGACAAGGCAGGTTGCCCGCCTGGGCGAGGTTGTCGAGAAACTCGTACGCCGCGCCCGTCCGGCTTTCAAAGCTTTCCGGCAGGTTAACGAATCCGCCTGTGCCGTCGTTGCCAGATGAATCGGGCTCGAAGTACGGCTCGAGCTGAATGATCGCGATCGGCACCTTGACCGGCTTGAGCTGTGGATCGTCGCGCAGCAAGCGAGCAATGTGCAATAGGCCGGCGGCGCCCGTGCCCCCGAACCCGCTTCCAAAGAGCACCACGCAGCCGTCGCCAGAAAGCAGATGCTCCCGGATGGCGGCCAAAATACTGTCTCGGCCCTTCGGGTCGTTGAAGAAACACACACCTGCGTTGACACGACCGTAGTATCCGTTTGCGAAGTCGCGCCCGCCAGGAACGCCGATCTCGCTGCCGTCGAAAAGGAGTCTGGCGGCAGCCTTCGCCTGTCGCGAGTCCGCGAGACCGAGCAAGTCGAAGAGGCTTTCGTGCGTGCTTGGCTGGAGCACGTTCGAACCCACGACGCGCGAGATGGATAAACCGAAGAGGCCTTGGCCACTCAAGGTGGTCGCCCTTCGCGCTGCCCGCACCGCGAGGTATCGGTCGATGAACCTTGTCGTCGCGGTAATTCGCGGGTGCTGCTGATCCTGGTCCACCATCACCGGGATGAGGTTCCATCCGTCCGGAAGCAGGCCGAGGGCCGACAAATGAGTCAACGTTTCCGTACAGGCGGCGCCGCTACCTCCTACCCCGACGCATATGAGTTTCATGGCCTACCTGCCCCGGAGAAGCGTGTTGGTTGAGCCGAACGCAAGAACGGCCATGAAGAACTCGACCGCGCCGAAAGCAGCGATTGCGCTCACGATGACCACCCAGCCAACCACGGGGACATCCCGCAGGTCTTGGCCCAGCAGAATCGCAGTGGTCGCGAGCGTGCCCGACGCAATGAACACCAAGCCAAGATCGCGGTAAACGAGGCCCTTAAATCTCAGAACTTGGCTGACCTGGAACGATCGCAAACGCTTGCGCCAGCGGTACGCAAGCCAAAACCGAGCGGCGAAAGCGACGACAGCGGCTGCAACGAGCAACCCGATAGTCCACAGGCGAAGCGTTGCAGCAAACAGGCGATAGCCGTCGGTGCCGAGAAGGCTAGCGCCGAACCACTCCGGCCAGAATCCTTCGCTGTAGTTCCCGAGTCCTGGCGACAGGACGTACGCGAACAGTCCAGGCGGAGGCAGTAGCAGCAGCCACCACGCCATTGAATGTCGTTTCCAAGAGGCCATCGTCGTTGTTCCTAGTAGTCGATATGCAGCAAGAAGCGCATGACTGGACCCCTCTGAAGCAAGAAGTCGAACTGCTGACGAACCTGATTCCAGTTCACGCATCCTGTGGATTGGTAGCTCTGAAGCGTCTCGAGCAGATAGCGATTCTGTTCTCGGACGGGTGCGGTCACTTCGACGAGAAACCAAGCGCAGCCCTTTCCGTTGGCCGTTGTCCTCCGAACGCGGAGACGCAGCGGCGACAGTTGCGGCTGGCCTGCATCTGCCGGCGACTCGGTGGCCTGCGCGAGGAATCGCAGCGTGCGAGACACACGGCCTCCAGGTGCCACGCCCGACGCCGCATTCGAGCCTTCGGTGGGCACCTCCGTGTTCACCAGGCGCACGAGAGACAAACCGTCGGCGGTCGTGACGTTGCCTTCGCTGTCCAAGGCCATCGGATCCTGCCAGTCGAATCGGGCCTTCGACCAGTCGATCTGCTGGAACGCGGAGAGTGCACCGGTCTGGAAGGTTGTTTTTTCAAGCCTAAACTCGACGATGGCTTCATCGCTTTCCGCGAGCTCTATCGCAACACGTGGAAGGGAGCCCACTCGCCTTGGATTCAAATCAGAGATATCATCTCGAAAAATCAGCGATGGGTCGCGAGCGTCTGTCTCCGCAATCGCACGTACCTCGAAGGCCACAGCCGGGCGCGGCAGGAGGGGTACGTAGGACAAGGGTCGGACAGATTGCCAGTAGTCCCTGAAGTGAGCATAGACACGCTCGGCTGATTTGGGCGAGGGGGCCAGGACATAGATAAACAGTAGCTTCTCGGCGCAGGCGCAGTAGTTCGCGACTCCCGGCGATTGCCACGGCTGATATTTGATGCTGGCGACGATCAACGCCGCAAAGCCCCCGCTCTCAGTCCATTTGTTGAGATAGGACTGAATCGTGCTGGGGTTCAGTCCATTTGGGCACGAGGGGTCATTGACAGGTGCATTTTGCTCGGCATCCGTCAGGATAACGTTCAAGCGGTCGGTGCCGCCCTTGAGCGCCGCCTCGAAGACACGATCGAGACAGGTCGTCCGATCAGCGTAAAACTGATCGATCCGCCCCCGTAGCAGGGCCCCGCCGGCCCACACTTGAGGCCGGGCGCAATCAGTCGACGCAGGGACACCCGGCCGTGTGCGAGCGGGCGCTTCCACCCTGACCGAGGCTTGCTCAATGAACTAATCAAGCCCAATTGGCGCGTCCACAACGGCGCCAAAAGTGGCGGCGTGCCCGGGAGGTTCGGTTGCTTCGGCCGCAGGCGCGGCGCCGGGCCGTGCCGGGCGCGCGACCTGCGTGGGCAGCGAGCGGAGAGCATTTAGGAAAGAAAAGTACTCGGGTGCCGCAGATCGATCGTTGGCCGCCGCGGCGAGGGCGAAGCCTCGCATGCTCCCGGAGACGTCAAAATAGATGTCGACCGCAGCCGGGTCACCGCCCTCGGTGGACAGGGTGAGGCTGACCGCGTCGGCTTGAGACGCCGTCATCAGTTCCGTCCGTCCGCTCCCACAACCCAGAGTGATGAACGAGATGGCCACGAATCCCCAAAGGCCAACACAGGAAGAATCCAAGCACACACGTCGAGCCAAAAGGAACCTCCGAATCTCTGTAATTCCGATGGGCGTGAACTCAGAGGTCAGACAGACTTGTGGACGAGTTTGCTTACCTATCACGCGCAAAGGGCTACTGTCAACTGTCACGTTGGGCCCTTGTCAACGTTGGGCCCTGTCAACGTTGGGCCCTTCCTGGCTTGTCTTGTGCCGCCGATTTCCTCACGTGCCGCTCGCTTAGAGCCGCCGTAACCACAACCCATAGCACCACAGCCACGATGGCTGACTGAAGAGCGTGCCCAGCCATCCAGACCAACGCCTCACCGATCACGGCTGGACCACCGAGACGATCGAAACCCACAGCGAATCCCCGCAAGACCAACTCGTCGCGGATAAGGTCCCAAAGATAGGGCAGGACGCCGCTGGCAAGGAACGCGACCGTCGAGCGAGTGGCCATTGTGATACCGCCAAATGACAAGTTCGCCTATGTGACCAACAAGGAGGGCGAGAGCGTTTCGGTGATTGATCTCACGACCAACCCGCAGTTGCCCTCATCTCAACCAGAGGTCTTCGTCGAACGCCTACATCTTGACGACGATCGCCTCCGCTCAATGGTCGGGGCGGCTGCCGTCATCGCCAGCCGTTGGTCTTGAACGACACTCCTATCGGTTGTGCGACCAAGAGGTGCACATCAGCCGTATCGGGCTCCATATTCTGGAAGAAGAGATCGATGTAGGCCACGCTTGCTTTGGCCGTGGCGACGCCTGTGGTTGCGCCTCCCAGGCCCATGCTAAACAGATTCATCGGCCGATCGACGCTTTCATCGACGGAGAACGTTGAGACCCCGCTGCACTTGGCTACGTCCGACCTCGTGCCGTACCTGTAATGCAGCACCATGTCCTGGGCATTCACCGTCAGTGCCTCGCCAGCAGGCTTCGTGATCTTCAGCATCAGCACAAGGCCGCGGTACATGTCGGTCCGCGCTTGGTTGAACGAGGCGTTCACGCCCTTCAATTCCTTGACGAACAGCGCGCCGACGATCTCGATCTTCACTTTGCTCGAGTCAAATACTTGTGGCGCAATTGTGTTGCCTTGGTCTTGGGCCCTGGCGTTTTGGCCAGCCATCAGCAGTCCGCCAACCATCACGCAGAGAACGCCCGGTTGCATTCGAGCTCTCATCACACACCTCCCCTGTTGTTTCACATGTCCCTCATACCGGCCGGACGGCCAGAGTTGGCATGGAAACCAAGCTGACCAACTACTCGGCGGCCGGTCATCTTCGCCAAACCAATACGACAGTTGCCGTGAAATACGGGATCTGACTACACTTCTGGCCTCGTAAAGAACAAGACGGGGCTGTTGCAGAAACCCGAGATCGAAAGTCTGACGAATGTCTCTGCCGTCCGATGCCGGCCGTGCACGCGCTAAGGCGGAGACGCGCTTCCCGCAAACGTCGTGGGAGCTGCTCACCCAGGCTGCGGCCGGGGACGAGCAGGCGGCGCCTGCCCTCAACGAGTTTTCCGAGCGCTACTATGCGGCGGTCCGTGCGTACATTGCGGCCATCGTTCGGGATCCGGCCGAGTACGAGGACACGACGCAACGTTTCTTTCTGACCGTCGTCCTGTCGCGCGGCCTGCTCGCACATGCCGACAGCAAGCGGGGAAGGTTTCGTACATACCTGAAACAAGCAATCCGCCACTTCCTGGTCGATGAACTCCGGAAGCGTGGCCGCAAGAAGGCGCGTGGCGCGGAACCCGACCTCCGTCCCGATGCACTTCCGGGCGGATGGGACCGCCTTCTCGACGGTGCGTCCCCAGCACCCGACCTGGCATTCCAGCGGGCATGGACGAAGAGCCTCGTCAACATCGCCCTCGTCCGCGTAAACCGCATTTGCGAGGAGAAGGGGCAGAACTCGCACTTCCGCCTGTTCATCGGCCGCTTTCTGAGCACGCCCGAAAAGGGATGGCAGGAGCTCGGCGCGGCGTTCGGTCTCGATGAGAAGACCGCCAGGAGCCGAGCCGACACCGTCGTCCGACACTTCCGCCGCATCCTTCGCGAGTTGCTAGCCGCCGAGCTCGAGTCCGAGGCAGATGTCGATGACGAGATCCGCGCTCTTATTGCCCTTCACTGAGGCACTTCTGGAGGACAGAGCCGACCATGCGCAAACCGCCCTTGGATGACTCCGCCAACGTTTCTGTTGACGACATCTCGCCGAGCCAAATCGCTAGGCTGCTGGGCCTCGCTCTCGACGACGCGTGGTCCCGCACCGGCACTGGCGATGGGATTGCCCTGCTCGAGCGCTCGCTCGCGCAGTTGTGTGGCGGCCGTGAGTCGTCGGACCTGCTGATGTCGGCGCTTTCCGATACCACCCCTCTCGAGGGGCTGCGTTACATCAAGGCGGAGGCCAAACGGCTCCTGGAACGGGCCCCTCGCGGACCCCAGCGAGACGCGGCCAAGGTCTTGTATCACCTCTCGATCGCCCAGGCGCTCGTTCGGTTCGGCGTCGCCATTTCCCGTATCCCGCCGGCGAAGCGGTGTCCCCTCTACCGTGCGTTTGCGGAAGCCTTCGGAGATCATCCCGTGGGCCAGGTTTTCGCACGAGCCGCCAAAGGTCGGCAGGGTTAGTCTTGTACCCCGGGTTGATTCGGTATTTGCGGATGGATGACGTAATGGGTGGTGAAGGCGGTACCCCCCGCCGCCGGCAGCCGGCGGGGACACATAGGAGGGCTCGGTGAGTCTGCTGCGCGAAGGCCAGATGATCGGCGGAACCTGCGAGGTCGAACGGTTCCTCGGTGAGGGGGCGTTCGCGGAGGTCTATCGCGTCAGGCACCGGTTCTTGGGCCGGCAGGCGATGAAGGTTTTCAAAGCAGTCGGCATGACGATGGAAGAGATGGAGCGGATGCTGTTCGAGGCGATCCTGCTGTCGCGACTCAGCCATCCCAATATCATCCACGTCTTCGACGCCGACGTTACCGAGACGTCCCTGGGCACCAGCGGATTCTTCACGATGGAATACGTCGCGGGAGGCACTCTCGAGCAGTTCTGGCGGTCTCACGGCACCCAGTTCGTCCCGGCCGAGGCGACGGTAGAGATCATGCGCCAAGTCTGCCGAGGCCTCGCAGTAGCGCATGCCGAGAATCCACCAATCGTTCACCGCGACATCAAACCGCAGAACGTGCTGGTCGGGTACGACACGAGCGGACTCAACGCGAAGGTGTGTGACTTCGGCCTCGCGAAGCAAGTCAACCCGCTGACGATGCTGGCCAGCGCGCGCGGCACCCGCTGTTTCAAAGCTCCGGAGACGATCCTCGACTGGCAGAATGACTCCCGTGCCGGCGACGTGTGGGCGATCGGATCCACGATGTACCTTCTCCTCACGGATCGGCTCCCTTACTCCGAGCTCGGTGATGACGGCACCCTCGACCCGCGGCGCTTCGAGCGGCCGCTGATTCCTCCCAGCCGGTTGAATGTGCAGGTCGATGGTGGCCTGGACGAGATCGTGTTCCGGACCCTCGATCGGCGGCCGGATTGCCGCTACCAGACCGCCGCTGAACTGTTACGGGATCTGAACAGCTGGCGACCGCGGTTGCGCTCGACGAAGGACCGGGCGTTGTCGCTCGGCTCCTCTGCGATTTCAAAGACGGCGCTCGGCGTCCATTCACCGGCCGACCAGGAGGCGGCTCCCCGCATGATTCGCAAGGCCTTGCGGCTGGCCAAGGGGGCGCGCTTCGCCGACGCGGCCGACGTGATGGAAGAAGCGTTCAACGAGCAGCCGGAACTGCGGACTCGATACGAATATCAGGTCAAGCTGTGGCGGCGCGGTGTTGCGATGTGAGGCGGTGATGACGAATCTGCAGGATCCATCGGCGGCGTCGTCAGGTCAGGCCTCGGATCGCAGCACCGAGCTTGCGGCGATGATCCTTGGCATGGCCGACGCGACCCTCTATCGCACGAATGCGTTCCGCCTCGTCGGCGCCCCGGTTCATGCGACCGCACGCGAGATCGCACGACGGTTCGAACGGCGAAAGCTGGCCCACCAAGTGGGGACGGCCGTCGCCGCCGCGGCGGGTCCGCTCGCGCTCGATCCGCCCCCGGATGCGGCCACGGTCCATCAGGCCGTGCACCGGATCCACGACCCGGAGCGTCGCCTCATCGAAGAGCTCTTCTGGTTTTGGCCGGTCGATGACACACAGGGTCCGGATCCTGCGCTGGAGGCTCTCGAGCGCGGCGACACCACTACGGCGATTGCCATCTGGCGGGGCAATGATTCCGACGGGATCGGCGTCCACAATTTGGCCGTGCTCTTCCACGCGCTCGCGCTCGACCTCGAATCGTTGCCGCAGTCGCTCGCGCGCGACCCGCAGCGGCGGCGCGATCGCTGCTGGCGGGAGAGCTTCGCCCACTGGCAGCAGACGATCGATCGCGAGCAGTTCTGGAGCCGGTTGACCCAGCGTATCCGCGAGCTGGACGACCCGCGCCTGACCACGGGCACGACGCGGAGCATTCGCGCCAGCCTTCCGACCGCACTTCTCTGCATCAGCGCGCGCCTGGCGATCTCGGCCGCCGAACGGGGCGCCGACGAGGACAGCGCCCGCCACGCCGGCTTGATCGAGGAAAGCGGGTTGGGTGCGGATGCCGCCGAGCGCGCACTCGAGACCATCCTCGAGCCGATCCGCCAGCGGGTCCTCACCCTGTGCCGGGTCGCCGAGCCGGCCGCGTCGGCCGATCCCGCGAACGCGCACCGCATTGCCGAACAACTGCTCGATCAGACGACACCGCTGCTCGACTCGCTGACGTTCCTGCGCGACGGCCATCCGATGCGCGAAAGCGCTCATGACGAGGTCGCGCATTGCGCACTGGCGTGCCAGATCACGTACGGCAACAAGACGCAAGACTGGGAGACGTCGCTCCGGCTGCTGACGTGCGTCCTCGCCGTGTGCAGCAGCGCCTCCGCGCGCGCTCGGGTTGAAAGCAACCTTCAGGTCGTCAAGGAGAACGTCGCCTTCGCTCGGGAATCCGGCCGGTGCTGGTTCTGCGGCACCGCCAACGCTGTCGAATCCGCCGCGGTGGAGGTGAAGCTCCACGGCAACGAACGTCGTGTCCAGGAGTGGGACGGGGAGCGCCTCCTGTGGAACACGCTGACCGTGAAGGTGCCGCGGTGCGGCACGTGCAAGACGACGCAATCTCGCGCAACCGGGTGGGCGGTTGTCATCTTCATCGTGTCCACGGCCATGGGCTTCATTTCGAGCGGTGCGGGGCCTGAAGACGCCGGTGCTGCGGTTGTTGGGTTTGGAGGCCTGATCGCCGGCGGGATCGCCGCTGCGGTGACCCACAACTTCCTCATGGGAGGCGTGAAGCCGAGCGGGGCCGCCCCGTCGTTCCCCGCGGTCAAGCGGAAGCTCGATGAAGGCTGGAAGCTGGGCGAGAAACCAGAGGGGGCGCAGTGAGATGTACGGCGTTGCCGATCTGAGACAGCTCCTGTACCCACGCGAGTTCCGAATCGCCCCGCCGCCCTGGTCGGCGGACCTCTCGGCCTTGCTTGGGCAGTTGGCGCAGCAGGCGCCCGCTGTTCGTGGGACGGAGGCCGACGCGGCGTCCCCGGCCGTCTCGGTCGAGTTCCTCGCCGACGTCTGCACTGGTCTTTGGAGGCTGCGGCAGCGGATGTTCCAGCCGGGTACCGATCGCCCGCTCGACGAGATGAAGCGTGCCTATCGGCATCTGGAGTCGACATGGGACGCGCTCACGCAGGCTGGCGTCGAGATCATCGACCATACGGGTGTTCCGTTTGACGCCGGGCTGGCGCTCAAGGTCATCGCCTACCAGCCGCTGCCGGACGTCAGCCGCGAGCGCGTTCTCGAAACTCTGAAGCCCACGGTGTACTTCCGGCAAGAGCGCCTCCAGATGGGCGAGGTTATCGTCGCAACACCCGAGGTCACGGCCGTTGAGTCGGATCAGGACCGGTCAGCACGGACGTAAGGCGCACCGCAGGAGAGACGCGCATGGATCGTACGACAATCGACTACGGCATCGACCTCGGAACGACCAACAGTTCTATTGCAATCATTAGGGGTGTCAGGCCCGAGGTGTTCCGGAACAATGAGGGGTCCGAGTACACGCCGTCGGCCGTATGGATCGACTCGAAGGGCACGCTGCATGTAGGGCGGCGCGCCAAGGAGAACATCGAGAAGGATCCGGAAAACGGCTTCTGCGAGTTCAAGAAGGCGATGGGCGCGCATCGCGAATACGTCTTTCAGCGGAGCGGCCGGCGCTTCACGCCTCCCCAGCTCTCCGCGGAGGTCCTCAAGTCGCTCAAGGCCGACGTGGAGCAGCGCAGCGCCGAACAGATCACAGCAGCGGTGATTACGGTTCCGGCGGGGTTTGACCTGCCCCAGAACGCCGCAACCAGCGAAGCGGCCAGCCTCGCCGGATTTGCCGAAAGTTCGCTTCTCCAGGAGCCTGTCGCCGCGGCGCTCGCTTACGGATTCCAGAGCGACAGCGACCGTGTCTTCTGGCTCGTCTACGATTTCGGAGGGGGCACGTTCGACGCTGCGCTGGTGCACATGCGAGACGAGTCTATTCAGGCGCCCAACCACGGAGGCGATAACGATCTCGGGGGGAGCCACTTGGACTGGGCGATTGTCGAGCAGCTTTGGATTCCTGCACTCTTGAAGGATCGGCGCCTGACAGACTTTCGTCGTGGCAACCGAAAGTGGATTGCGGCCATTGCAAAGCTGAAGTGGGAGGCTGAAGAGGCGAAGATCCGGTTGTCACGTGAATCTACGGTCGACGTCTGTATCGAAGATCTGTGCGGCGACGATCGCGGTGAGCGGGTCACGTTCGAGTGCGAACTCACCCGTCAGGACGTGGAGCGACTGGCTGAACCGCTGATCCTCCGCTCGATCAACATTTGCAGAAAGGTCCTGGCGGAGCAACGCCTGGGCGCGGGCGATGTCGAAAAGGTGCTGGTCGTCGGCGGACCAACGCTCGCCCCTTACTTCAGGGTCCGCCTGAGCCATGAACTCGGTATTGCCCTCGATTTCGAGAAGGACCCGATGACGGTCGTCGCGCAGGGTGCCGCTGTCTTCGCCGCCATGCAGCCCCTGAAGACGGGGCCGACACGCCCGGTGGCGTCAGGCAGCTTCACGCTGCACCTGCTCGACTTCAAACCGGTCGGTAGCGACCCAGAGCCACCGATCGGCGGACGCGTCGAAGCACCGGACGCCCGGGATTTTGGGGGCTGGACGATCGAATTCGTCAACAGCGACGCGCGTCCCGAATGGCGCAGCGGCAAAGTGGGCCTGGGTCCTTCAGGTGGTTTCATGACGAACCTGTGGGCGCAGAAAGGCTGTGCCAACACTTTCCTTATCGAGCTACGGGACCCGTCGGGGCGGTTGCAACCCGTTCATCCGAACAGTGTGACCTACACAATTGGCATCGGCATTTCCGATGCCCCGCTGACCCATTCCGTGGGCGTCGCCTTGGCGAACAATGAGGTCGAGTGGGTGCTCAAGAAGGGAACGCCGCTGCCTGGCCGAAGACGCACGGTCCTTAGGACGGTGCGGGAAGTCCGCCGTGGAGAGACAGGCCAGATGATCCGGATTCCGGTCGTCGAGGGACAAAACCGCCGTGCCGATCGGAACCAGTTGATCGGGCAGCTTCAAATCGCAGGCTCACAGGTCGAACGCGACGTCCCCGTTGGGAGCGAGGTTGAAGTCACCATCGCGATCGACGCCTCGCGCCTTGTCCTGACCAAGGCCTATCTTCCGATTCTCGACAAGGAGTTCGACGCCAAGATCAGCTTCGACGACTACCGAAAGCGTGCCGCGGACCCTGCGGAAATGGAGATGGATCTGCAGCGTCAGAAGAAGCGGCTCGAGGAGGCACGGCGCAAGGCGGCGGAGACGCCTGACGCGCGGGCATCGGCGGCGCTACAGCGGATTGACGGCGAACGGCTCGTGTACCAGGCCGAGACCGCGCTTGCCGCCGCGGAGGGCGATCCCGATGCCGCCGACCTGTGTAGCAAGCGGTTGCTCGATCTGAAGGCAGCCATCGACGAGGTTGAGGATGCGCTCGAGTGGCCGGCGCTCGTCGCGGAGGCGGAGAAGGAAATCGAGGTGGAACGTAGGATCATTGCCGAGCCGAGCCACAACGCCATCCCCGAGGAGAAGGCAGCGTTTGCGACGCTCGAACGGGAAATCAGGGAGACGTTTGCGACACGCGACGTCGAGGCGTTGAGACGGAAGCTCGTCGAGATGGATCGGCTCGGCCTCATCATCATGTTCAGACAGCCCGGCTGGTGGGTCGGGCAATTTCAACACCTGGAAAAGAAGAAGGCGACGATGACCAACGCTGCCCAAGCCGACCAGTATTTGGCCCAAGGCCGTCGCGCGATCAACAACGATGACTTCGACGGGCTCCGCGCCGCTGTGCGGCAGCTCGCCGGCTTGCTGCCGGCAGACGATGCCGAGCGTGATCGGCTGTTTTCGACAGTGGGCAGGTAGAGCATGGCAGGCGCAGACCTGACAGCGGCCGGCGGCGATAGCACCGCACAGTTCGCCTTGAGTCAAGTCGTCCGGACCCAGGCCGCAACACTGGCGCGGCACAGTCGATATGCGGCAGCCGAAGCGTTGATCACGCAGAACGGGCTTCTCGGCGGGGCACCGGACCTGCTCGACCTGCTCGCGCGCGTCTATGCCCAGCAGGGGCGGTGGCGCGACGCGGCGGAGGCATGGACGCGCGTACTGGCGGTCAATCCTGGACACGCTGATGCGCTGGCGGGCCTTCGACGTCTCACGGCCTTGCAGGCGCGCGCCGGGCGCCGTGGTACGCGTGTCGTGTTCGCGCTTGGTTGGGGGATCCTCGTTGCCGCATTAGTCGCATCCGGGTGGTCCGCCACCGAATCCTTCCGCCTGCTGAGGGCAGACCTTACGCGAGCGCTCACTCGAAACGCGCCAGCCATACCGGCTCCCCAGCCCGCCGGCGCGCCGGACATCCCGCTGTTGGAGCCAGGGACGCGTGTGACGGCGAACGGCTCGGAGCTCGTCGTGTCATTCGACGACGCGCTGTTCCAGCGCGGCACGCGGTTGGCGTCAGGTGCTCGCCAACGGCTGCTCGCGCTCGGAAGTCGACTGGAGCCGTACGGAACCTCCATTTCAATCGTTGTCGTTGGGTACACGGACGCGCTCCCGGTTCCCCCCGGTAGGCGGTATCGCGACAACGCTGCTCTGGCGCTCGCGCGCGCCAGCGTCGTGGTCGACGTCCTGCGCGAGGGGGGAAGTCTGCCGCCTCAGGTATTCTCGCTGCGGGCGTTCGGCCCGGCAGGCGGAACGGAGCGCGGGCCCCAAGCGCGCAGGACCGCCGAGATTTGGATTACACCGGCGCGAAGCTACGAAAGCGCGCCGTGACCACCGGCAGTGCTCCGATGCCCGTCACCCACAACGCCGTCGCCGTCGCACTGGCGCTTTCGAACCTGGAAGCGTGCCTCTCGGGAGGCGCTTCAATCGAGCCGATTCATTTATTTGCCTCGGTGCTGAGCATCGTCGACGGCGTGTTCGTCAACGAAGCGCGGCGCATCGGCCTCTCGTCCGAGTTGATCGCCTCTGCGGAAGCGGCGGGCCGTTCCGCGCGCGAAGTCGCGGGCTTGTCCGATCAGGATCTCACCGGACTTCGACGCCGGGTCTGGACGAGCCTGCGCGCCGACCGCCAGACCCATCCGGTAGGGCCCCTCGAGCTATCGCCCGCCACGAGGGACGTGATCCGGCAGGCGTCGGGCCTGGCCCGCGAAGCCGGTGATCGGACGGTCACTGTTCGTCATCTGCTCCTGTTATTCCTCCGCCAGCCTCCAGCGGTCGTGCGGCCAGACATATCGCCCGGAGAACCCGGCCGCACCCGTGGGTCGGCCGTGCCTGTCGAAGTCGTCGCCGGCACGCCAGTTCGAGATCTGACATCCCTCGCGAAGGCGGGTCGCCTCGCGCCCGTCGTGGGCCGGCGCCGCGAGATCAAGGCGCTGGCTCGATATCTCCAGCGCACGTCGAAGCGTAACGTCCTGCTGCTCGGGGAGGCTGGTGTCGGAAAGACGGCCGTTGTCGAGGGGCTCGCGCAACGCCTCGCCGAGCCGCGCGCGCCGGAGTTTCTTCGCCGGCTCAAACTCGTGCAGATTGAAGTCGCGGATCTTGTGGCGGGAACCGCCCATCGCGGCGAGCTCGAGCGACGACTTCGCCAACTGATTGACCAGGCGACCTCCGATCCCGATCTTGTGCTGTTCGTCGATGAGATCCATCTGATTATGGGTGCGGGTGCCAGCCAAGGTGCGCTCGATGTCGCCAATATTCTCAAGCCCGCCCTGGCGCGCGACACCATCCGGTGCATCGGCGCTACAACCACGGACGAATTCGAGCGACACATCAAGCCCGATGCCGCGCTCTTGCGGCGGTTTCAGGTGCTCCACGTCAGCGAGCCCTCGCCGGAGGAGGCGCTCGAGATGTGCCGCGCGTGGGCGCGCCGCATCGAGGCCGCGCAGCAGGTCGTCATCGACGACGACGCCATCGAAGCGAGTGTGACGCTCGGGGCGCAGCTCATCGTCGGGCGGGCCCTGCCGGACAAGGCGATTGATCTCCTCGAGAACGCGGCAGTGTTCGCCAAGATCTCGTCGATCTCGTTCCAGGCGGTCGCGCCGACCAAGGACCCGCCTAGAATCGGCCGCGCGCACATCGAATCCGTGTTGTTCGAACAGTACGGTGTCTCCGCCAGGGCGGCGGAGGCGCTTGACGCGGCGACGATCGAATCCGAGCTTCGCCGCGAACTCGTGGGGCAGGACGACGCGATTGTTGCCATTCGGTCAACCCTGGAACGCATCCATCTTCGGTCGCCTGAGGCAACGCGGCCGCTTGCAGTGCTCCTGTTCGTCGGCCCGACGGGCGTCGGGAAGACCTTTGCTGCGGAGCTCCTGAGTCGTGCGATGTTCGAACACAGCGCGCAGCACTTCGCGCGAATCAACATGAGCGAGCTCAAGGAACATCACGAGCTTGCCCGACTGATCGGCGCGCCGCCGGGATTCATCGGACATGATCGGCCTGGCGCACTCTTCGAGTTCACCGAACGCCACCCGCAAGGGGTAATTTTGCTCGACGAGATGGAAAAGGCTCACCCCGCCATTCAGGACTACTTCCTACAGATCTTTGACAAGGGCGAGGCAGCCGACTCACGCGGTCGCAAGGTCACGTTCGGCCGGTACATGTTTGTGTTGACCTGCAACCGCATACGCTCCGGCGCGGTGGCACCGATAGGATTCTCCGCCAACACCCCCCCAACCGTGACGCCGGCAGCCGTCGACGATCTGGCCGTGCACTTCCGTCGTGAGTTCCTCGCGCGGATGGACAATATCGTGACCTTCCGGCCGCTCGAACGGCCCGATTATGCCAGGATTCTCGATCGACAGCTGTCGCGCCTTACCGCTGAAGTGGCATCCCGGACCGGCGCACGCCTTGAGGTGCCCCAGGCCGCCTGTGAGCGCTTGGTCGACTTGTGTATGCCTGGACAGGAAGGGGTGCGCGGCTTCGTCAGGCAGCTCGAACAGTTGCTGGCTGTACCGCTGTACGCATTCTTGAGTGAGAAGTTGGTCCCGACGGTGTCGGTCGACGTCGCAGATGATCACGTGATCTTCGCTACATGATGCCCAAGCCGAACTCGCACAATCGGCGGACGTGGATCGACAATTCCACCAATCCGGTGACAATCTGGTACGTCGATCACAACGGCTATGTGGTGCGGATCCAGCCGCTCGAGTAATCGAGCCGCCCTAGACGGCGATGTGCCGCGGCGTCATCCCGACCGCCGCGGCCGCCGTCGTCTGTCGGGCATCGGCGCTGACGAACATCAGCTTCGGCATGCCGATGCGAGTGGCGAAGAGTTGGGCCGAGGCCACATGGATGGCGTCGAGCGCGCGGAGCGGGTGCGTGGCGACGAGTGTCTCTGCGGTCGCCAACGACTCGCGGCTCGCGTCGACCAACGCCCACGAACCACGCTCCGCAGCGAGCTGTTTCAGGATGTGCGGTACGTGCTCTTCGTCGAGCGCGCCATCAGCGACACGCCGCCTGAATGCGCTCCGCAGCTCGACTGGCGCAAGAGCTGATGTCACGACCTCGTACAGTCGCAGCAGCCGCAGCACGTCCCGGCGGCCGGTTTCGTCGACGTAGCGCTTTACGAGCGCGCTCGTGTCGAAATAGGCCCATGCCACGGCTATGCGCGATCCTCGCGATCGTCGATGATCGTCTGTGACAGCGGCTTCCCCTTGACCTTCGGCGGCCGCCACCGCTGCGCAGGCATCGGTCCTCTGCGCAGCGGCAAGGTGATCAACCCCTCCTCAGCCATGGCCTGTAGCGCAGCCTCTTGCGTACCCTCGTCCTTGATCGGCTCGATCACGGCGATGGGGCGCCCGCGCTCCGTGAGGATGACCTTCTTGCCGGCGCGCACGGCCTTCACGGCCTTCGAGAACCGCTGGTTCGCCTCGCGCAGCCCGAGCTTCATGTAGTGATGATACTACATTCGCTTCAGAAATCGACCAGCCGCGTGTACTTGACGATGAAGGAGCGGCCGAGGAGCGCGTCGCTGGTGATGTCGGCGGTGTCGCGGCGCTCGTTGTAGACGGCGAAGAGGCCCGTACCGCTCCGGTCGAGCAGCGCCAGGCGGATGTTCGACGAGATCGTCGACGACTGCCGGTTGTACTGAATGAGCCCCTGCAGGCTCGCCAGGCTCGTGAACGAATAGCTGACGTTCAGCGGGACGAGGTCGTTCTTGAAGCTGCCGAACGGCAGCCTGATGTCGTCGCGGTTCCACCCGGCCGAGGAGATGAGCCGCGCGCCGAGCCGGGCGCCCAGGGCGAACTCCCAGCCGAGGTGATCGCCGTCGTAGTACCGGCCGTTCTTCGTCTGCAGCGCGACGTTCACCGGCGCGCTCGGATCGGAGATGTACTCGATGCCGCCGGTCCACGAGACGTACTCACCCTCCGGAATGATCACCCGCCGGCCCGCCACGTCCTGGTACACGGTGAAGGGCCGCTTCGGGCGGTCCTGGCCGAAGTCCATCGTGTAGGTGATGCGGCCGCCGCGCAGCGGTTGGACCTCGAACACATGCCAGTGGCCGTAGGTGCTCTCGAGCCGGTTCTGCAGGTCCAGGTAGGCGTTGTAGTTCAGGGATGACAGGAGCCGGCGAATCGACGGCCACCGCTTCGGCTGATACGAGAAGACGTACCGGCTTTCGACGCGCCGATAGGCCTTGCGCTGCAGGAAGCCGACCTCCGGGTTGAACCGCTCGCCCACCTGCGAGTAGCCGAGCGCGCTCGTCCAGACCGGGCCCGCGTAGTTGTAATAGGCGCGGCCGGCATAGTCCGACCCGCCCTTGCGGGCGGGCGAGTCCGTCCGCGCGAGGAACGCGAACAGGCGGCCGTTGGTCGTGGTCTGCCACGCCGCATCGACGGCGTACGCCCGGTTGAAGTCGTCTTCCGGCGCCAGACCGCCGACGCCCTGCCGGTTCACGAAGATGCCGCCGAAGTTCGATCGTCCCGCTTCGCGCTGGAGGCGCATGACGGTGAAGTTGGTGAACGGAGCGAGCGCCCTGCCGGTCCGGTGGTCGAGCGCCTCGTCGGTCTGCAGGTTGAGCAGACCGACGTTGTAGCCGCCGCCGAGCTTGCCGCTCAGCCGGGCGCCGCCGATGATGTCGATCGGCTGGCCGCTCGGATCCAGGCCGATGCGGCGCGAGAAGAACAGGTCCACCGCCTGCGGCTGGCCCACCTGGAAGAGCTGCGCGTTCTCGAGGAAGAAGGGGCGCTTCTCCGGAAAGAACAGCGCGAAGCGCGTCAGGTTGACCTGTTCCTCGTCGGCTTCGACCTGCGCGAAGTCGGTGTTCACCGTGGCATCGAGCGTCAGGTCGGCCCGCACGCCCCATTTCACGTCGAGCCCGAGACGTCCGCTTCGATCGACGCGGCCGGTGCGGAGCGTCTTGTCGTCGTTGAGCGCGCCGGCTACGTACGGGATGAACCGGAGGTCGCGCCGCGTCGGCAGGGCGAGGCCGATCAGCTTGCCGGCCGAGGAGACGCGGTACAAGGAGGAGCCGCGTGGAACGGGCGAGAGGAAGACCTGCTCGTTCTTCCGCCGGATGTTCCGCATCACGTTGACGCCCCAGGTCCGCTCCGCGCCCGGGTTGTACCGCAGCGTCCGGAGCGGAATGGCGAACTCCGCTTCCCAGCCGCGCTCGGTGATGCCCGCGCGCACCGTCCAGTCGGCGTCCCAGTTGGCGTTGAACCCGCGCACCTGGCCGCGCTGCGATCCGCCGATGCCGGAGGTGATGAACCCGCCGCTCGATGTCTGGCCTTCCCCCATCACCTGGCCGTCCAGCTCGATGCCGAACGGGTTGGTGCCGAACACGAACGCGTTCTGCCCATCGTTGAACGTGTCGAGGAGGATTTCAATCGAGTCGGTATCCGCCAGGCCCGCATCGCGGCGGCTCTCGCTGACGACGATCTCGCCGGGCGCGGAGTCGTAGCAGACAACCGCGATGTAGAGGCTGCCCCGGCCGATCAGAAACCGGACTTCCGTGCGCTCGGTGGCCGGCTGGCCTTCGTTCGGCTCCTGCTGGAGGAACGCGCTGAAGGGTTCGACCAGCGACCAGACCGCCTCCTCGACGCGGCCGTCGATCTGAGGCACCTCCTCGCCGCTCAGGCGGCCGGCGCCGAGCTGCGGCACGCCCTGGGCGAGCGCGATCGACGCGCCGGCCAGCAGGATGGTGCCGGCGAATCCGAGAACCCTGGACCCGAACCTGAGCACCGATGAACCAGCCAAGGGGCTCCGCCCCGTGATATCCCCGCGGAACCCCTTGGCTGGTCGCCAGTATCTTCTGCCGCGCTTGGCGCGGCCAGGACCGCTATGGGGTGCACGCAACGAGTACGAAATTCGCGTTCCGGGCCGCATAGCGGTCCAATGAACCGGTTCTACGGACGCTGGCTGGCTGGCGGCACCAGACCGCTCAGCCGAAGATAGACCGCCATCTGGCCGTAGATGTCCCACGTGTGTCCGATGAGGAACGTGAACATGCGTGCGCGTGTCGACGGGCCGAGAAATCCCGGAGGGTTGGCCACCGGCTGGAGCAGCGACTGATCCGTCTGCTGCGTCAGCATCGCCGCTCCGTACTCGAAAGTGTCGTTCATGGCCTTGAGGACTGCCGCCTTGCCCGTCGCCTTGGGATCGACAGCCGGCGCGGGCGCGCTGGCGCCGAGCATGCCGAGGAAGCGCGCGTTGACTTGCGCCACATGCAGGATCTGCTGCCCGTAGTCGCGCTGCGGCGGCGTCGGCTTGAAGGAGAACTTGTCCTCCGGCATCTCCGCCGCGATCTTCGCCATCGTGTCCCTGAGCGCCGTCCAGTCCTTGAGCATTTCCGCCTGAAGCGACACCGCCTGCGCCGAAGCGTCGAGCGTGCCGAGCACGAGCGCCGCAGCCATGAGTCCCACCGTCCGACCGAATCGAATCATCAGAACCTCCACGAAGCGACGGTTAGTCTACCGCGTCCCGAAGACGATGAAAGGGCGAAGCACGGGAACCGCGTTCAGATTCGACTGCTCGAACGTTACGTATGTGAAGGCCTTCGACGGTGGCCCTGGGAGCGGTCCGATAACACGCCGGCAGCGGCTCAATCACGAACTGGGTGTGCCGCGTGTGCCAGGGTGGAACAGGCTCCCGGCCATCTCGCACAGCGACTGGAGGTTCACCGGAGGTCACCGGCGCCTGCAAGGGGACGGTTTATGACACAAACGCTCTGGCGGCGATCTTGCTCAATTCTGCAGGCAGTGATGAGACCGATTTCACGCTTTAGGCCGACGTGTGCGCTGGCGTGTCTGCTGCTCGTTGCCACGGGAGCTGTCCGCGCCACCGCGTCCGTCGTGACCGACCCCAAGCCCGCCGGGGAGGCTCTCTCCTCCGGTCGCGCCACCTTCCGGCAGTTCTGTGCGCCGTGCCACGGGCCGAACGGCAAGGGAAACGGGGCGGTGGCGCCGCTCCTGCGGAAGGCTCCCGCGGACCTCACGCAGATCCGCCGCCGGTACAACGGCATCTTTCCTCAGGCCGACCTGGAAGCCACGCTGCTGGCGACTTCCCGCGACCGGACGCCACTGCGGCTCGGAACCGACGAACTCCTCTGGGGTCCGGTGTTTCAGTCGCTGAGCGCCACGCCCGAGTCCGCCCGCGCGCGTGTCGTGGAGTTGCTTACCTACCTCGAGTCAGTCCAGGAGCGGTAAGGCTGACGACGGCGCCCGGCAACGACGGCCACTCGTTCAATTGAGGAGGTTGTCTAGGTTTGGCGCAACAATGGCGAAGATGCGCGACCTTGCGGGGTTGACTGCCAGTCAACCCTGTCCGGCCGATATACTGTGCGCATGATGACCGAGCAGGCACTATCACCGGCCATCGGGACCAAGTACCCCCTGCTATTCACTTACCGGGACACCCTTTTCGGCAACGGGTTCCTGGTCGAAGTACAGGCCATTAACGGTCGCGCACTGTGCGTTCGCGAGGAGGATGCGTACTGGATCTACGGGATAAATCCGGGCGGCATGGCGGCCCATGGAGAACACCCAGACGCCGCGCACTCCGCGTTCCGAAAGACTTTCTCACGTATTCTCGTCGACTTGGCTCTTGGCTCCAGCAACTTTGAGGCCTTCCGAGACGCCGTGCGGGCGTTCTTCGAGGAAACAAACGAGGGGTACGAGGGAGAGTGGCGCGACGCCATCGCGGGCGTACAGCGCGGCGAAGTAAGCCTCGAGGGAATACCAACGGTGCCCGCCAACTCACCGCGCTCCATCGCGGTATCGGTAAAACAGGTAGAGCAGGTTACACCACAGGACAATAGCGCGAACGTGCAATACTTGCTGGCGGCCTGAGGCATGGCACACGTCGTCAAGCTTGACGATGTGTGGAAGATGTTTGCGGATTGCGCCCCCGGCACACCAAGAAAGCCAGTCGCGAGTACTGGTCCGTGAGCTTCAACGACAAGACCTATCGCTCCCTTCCATTGGGTCCCCACGGCCGACGGCAGAATCCGGACATTGAGAGCGGCCACGTCAGATCACTGCTGCGACATCTCGAATTTCAAGAAAGTGCGCTGATAGACACCTGAATCTCAGCTGAGCCCCAACTGACCGACTACCAACGGTACGGACGACCCTTTGAGCCGCACCCGCCTGCGCGGTCGGGGCGGCGGTGCCGCACGCCAGAGGCAGCGGGGAGATGGACGGCCGGTCTCATCGTGCCTGGTAAGCGCGGCCGTAGAGCACCGCGCCCGGCCGCGCGCCGGTGTGCTCGCCCTTGTCGATGACGAGCTGGCCGCTCACGAGCACGTACGGGACGCCGGACGCGTACGATTTCGGCTGCTCGAACGTGGCGGTATCGCCGACGGTCGCCGGATCGAAGATCGCGAGGTCGGCCACCAGACCGGTCCGGATCTGCCCGCGGTCCTGCAGCCCGAGAATCTGGGCCGGGTAGGACGACATCTTCCGGACGGCCTCCTCGAGCGTCAGCACCTTGTGCTCGCGGACGTAGTAGCCGAGGACGCGCGCGGCGGTGCCGAACGCCCGCGGGTGCGGGAAGCCGCTCGCCTGCACGTTCATCGCGCCGGCGTCGCTCGCGATGGCGACCCACGGCTGCCGCATCACGAGCCGGACGTTCTCCTCCGACATCGTGTGGAACACGCCGCCGATGTTCCCGCCGGCCTCCGCCATCAGTTGCACGCACGTGTCGGCCGGATCGGCGTCGCCCCGGAGCTTCGCGATCTCGGCGAGGCGCATCCCTTCGTATTTCCGGTGGTCCGGGAAGCTGGCGCGGGCGTACACGATCCCGTCCCAGCCGCCGTGCTCGTACGCCCACTCGCGGAAGTCCCGATCCGTCTTGATGCGCTCGCGCACGGCGGGATCCTGCAGGCGTCGGGCGAAGGCGGCTGGTCCGCCCTCCTTCGCCCACAGCGGGAAGAAGTCGTTCCAGCCGTGGTTCATCGCCGTGTAGGGGTACTGGTTGACCGTGATGTCGAGCCCTTCCTCGCGCGCGGAGGCGACCCGGTCGATGAAGTGCTGCATCCGCGGCCAGTTCTCCCTCGCGCGGATCTTGAAATGGAAGACGTGCACCGGCACGCGCGTCTCCCGGGCCAGCCGGATTATGAAGTCGAGCTCGCGATCCTGGTTGTAGCCTTCGCTGCCGATGTGCGAGGTGAAGGTGCCGCCGCGGGCGCCGACGACCTTCGTCAGCTCGACGATCTCCTCCGGATGGGCGGGGCCGCCGCTGTCGAAGCGCGCCACCAGGCCCCACGCGCCTTCCTCCATCGAGCGGGCGACGAGCTGCTTCATGCGTTCGATTTCCGCGGGCGTCGCCGTGCGCGAGGTGTAGCCCATCGCGACGCGCCGCACCGTCTGGTACGACACGTACGCGACGAGGTTCATCGAGATGCCCCG
Source organism: Acidobacteria bacterium RIFCSPLOWO2_12_FULL_68_19 (assembly GCA_001767525.1). GTDB lineage: Bacteria > Acidobacteriota > Vicinamibacteria > Vicinamibacterales > UBA2999 > MELF01. The sequence goes on from MELF01000024.1 coordinate 32,938, forward strand.
GCTCTTCAGACGCTCGAAGTAGCCGGTGAAGTTCGTCCAGTCCTGCCGGACACCACCCTCGCCGCTCTCCGGCTCCAGGCCGTCGCGCGGCGCCACCGATGTGCCTTCTCCCGTCACGTCGAGCGTGACGCCCTGGCGCACCTTGCTCTGCGCGGTACCATCCTGGAGGAGCGTCAGGTCCGAATGCGTGTGCAGGTCGATGAAGCCGGGTGCGACCACCAGCCCGGAGGCGTCGATGACGCGCCGGGCGGAGGCGTTCCCGAGCCGTTCGACCGCGGCGATTCGATTTCCGCGGATGCCGACGTCGCCGGAAAACCACGGGTTCCCCGTGCCGTCGACGATCCGGCCGTTCCGGATGAGCACATCGTAGGGCTCGGACGGGGCCTGGGCGTACCCGGCGACGACGAACGCGGCAAGCGACGCGGCCGCGAGCAGCGGCACGGCACGGAGCTTCATCGGCATGAGGTCCTCCTCGTCGTCGGCGATCATAGTATGCGCGCCCGCGAGAGGTGCAGCCGCGGCGACGGGTCGCGCCCCGAGTGTCAAAGAGCGTAGAATCAGCCCGGAAGGAGCCGTCGTCGTGACCCACCGCGTCGCTCGCTGGATGCTGCCGTCGATGATCGTGGCGCTGACCGTGTCGGGCCTGGAGGTGCCAGCCTTCGGCCAGCGTCCCTACTACGCGACGCCGCCGCCGGGATCCGGGCCGGTGGAGATAGAGCCGTACGAGGAGTTTGGCGGCTGCTCGGAGGAGCCCGCCGTCCTGCAACGCTGCGGGCGCGAGAAAGCGAAGGCCTTCACTCCGCCGCGGACGCCCGAGGGCGTGCCGGACTTGCAGGGCTTCTGGGGACGCATCGGCGCGCGCACTGCGAACAACATCGAAGAACATGCCGCCGGGTACGACGGTACCGGCGGCAGGAGCCTCATCATCGACCCGCCGGACGGCCGGATTCCCTATCAGGCGTGGGCCAGGGCCAAGGTGGACAATCACTGGGAGATCTACTGGAATCCGATCCAGGAGTGCATACCCGACACGCCCCCGAGGGAGTCGTACACGGCTGGCGCCATTCAGGTCGTGCAGTCCCCTGGCTACGTCTTCATCATGACCGAGCAGGTCGGCACCTACCGCGTGATCCCGACGACCCCTCGGCCGCACGTCGGGTCGAACATCCACCTCTACATGGGCGACCCGCGCGGCCGTTGGGAGGGGAACACGCTCGTTGTCGACGTCACCAACATGAAGGATCGCGTGTGGCTGGACCACATGGGCAACACGTTCAGCGAGTCGGCCAGCCTCGTGGAGCGCTTCACGATGTTCCACCAGGATGTGATCCTCTACGAGGTGACGATCACCGATCCGGCGGTCTACACCCGGCCCTGGACGATGGCGTTCGGGTGGCGGCGGAACAGGACGCGCGGCTACCAGTTGATGGAGAGCTCGTGCTGGGAAGGCGTCCAGAGCTGGCTGCGGTTGTTCGGCAGCCAGAAGGCGATGTACCGAGGCGGCTTTGCGCGATAGGCCACGTAGAAACGGGGCGCCCGGGACCCTGTTGTCGTGACTCACCACGTGACCCACCGGATCCTGCCGTCGCTGGTCGTGGCGCTGAGCGTGTTGGCGATGGAAGTATCGACATTCGGCCAGCGTCCGGACTACGCGTCGCTGCCGCCTGGATCAGGGGCCGTCCCGATGCGGCCATACGGCGAGTCGGCGGGTTGCTCGGAAGAGCCGGCGATGCTGCACCGCTGCGCGCTCGAGAAGGCGCGGACGTTCAACCCGCCGCGGACGCCCGAGGGTGTGCCGGACTTCCAGGGCTTCTGGGTGCGCATCGGCGCGCGCAATTCGGACAACATCGAAGAGCATCCGCAGGGATTCGAGGGCCCCGGCGGCAGGAGCCTCATCATCGACCCGCCGGACGGCAGGATTCCATACCAGCCGTGGGCCAGGGCAAAGGTCGAGACCCACTGGGCCACTTACTGGAGCCCGGTTCAGCAGTGCATGCCCGACACGCCGCCGCGGCAGGCGTACACGAACGGCGCCTTCGAGGTCGTGCAGACGCCCGGCTACGTGTTTGTCATGGCCGAACAGTTCGGGACCTACCGCGCGATCCCGACGACCCCTCGGCCGCACATCGGGTCAAGTATCCATCTCTATATGGGCGACTCACGCGGTCGTTGGGAGGGGAACACGCTCGTCATCGATGTCACCAGCGTGAAGGACCGCGTGTGGTTCGACAACATGGGCAACACGTTCAGCGAGTCGGCCCACGTCGTCGAACGTTTTACGATGTTCCACCAGGACGCCCTGCATTACCAGGCGACGGTTACCGATCCGTCGGTGTTCACCCGGCCCATGACGCTGGCGTTCGGCTGGCGGCGGAACAAGACCCCCGGCTTCCAGATGCTGGAGACGGCGTGCTGGGAAGGCATCCAGGGGTGGCTGAAGCTGTTCAGCAGCTTGAAGGAGACGTACCGAGGCGGATTCACCAAACAATAGGAGGCGTCGCGTGAATCTTCCCGTTGCTCGCTCGGTCCTGACGGTGACCGTCGTGGCGCTCGTCCTCCCGGGACTCGACGTGCCGGCCCTCGGCCAGCGGCCGTACTACGTGACGCCGCCGCCCGGGTCCGGGCCGACGCCGATGCGGCCCTACGGCGACTCGGGCGGCTGTTCGGAAGAACCCGCCCTGTTGCACCGCTGCGCGCTCGAGAAGGCGAAGACGTTCACTCCGCCGCGGACGCCCGACGGCGTGCCGGACTTCCAGGGCTACTGGGCGCGCATCGGCGCGCGCAACGCGGAGAACATCGAAGAGCATCCCGAAGGGATGGACGGGTCCGGCGGCAGAAGCCTCATCGTCGATCCGGCCGATGGCCGGATTCCGTACCAGCCGTGGGCCCGGGCGCGGGTGGAGACTCACTGGGCCACCTACTGGAATCCGGTCCAGCAGTGCATGCCCGACACCCCGCCGCGGCAGGCATACGCGGCCGGCGCCCTTCAGATCGTGCAGGCGCCCGGCTTCGTGTTCTTCATGGCCGAGCAGCTCCACACCTACCGTGTGATTCCGACCACGCCGCGGCCGCATCTGGGGTCGAACATCCACCTCTTCATGGGAGATTCGCGCGCCCGGTGGGAAGGGAACACGCTGGTCGTCGACGTGACCAATCTGAGGGACCGCGTCTGGCTCGACCACGTCGGCAACACGTTCAGCGATTCGGCGCGCCTCGTGGAGCGCTGGACGATGTTTCACCCCGACGTGATTCACTATCAGGCGACCATTGACGATCCGAAGGTCTTCACGCGCCCCTGGACGATGGCGTTCGCGTGGCGGCGGAACGCCGAACCGGGCTTCGAGCTGCTGGAGAGCGCGTGCTGGGAAGGCGTCCAGGTCGGCCAGCGGCTCCTGAGGAACGAACTGAGGGTGTACACCGGCGGTTTCGGGCGATAGAGGTGCCGTATCATGGACGTCGCGTCTTGATGCGGACGACAGCCTTCCTCGCGCTGGGGCTGGCAGCCCTTCTGGCCCTTCCCGGCGGCCTGACGACGCGCGTCGATGCGCAGGAGGGCGGCGGCGCCGGCGATCTGCTCGCGGCCGAGCTGGCCTACGCGCACGTGCGGGCGCGGCGGGATGACGACGTGGCGGCGCTGCAGCAGTTCAGGCCCGGCTACTCGTTCTGGCAGCACATCTTCACCATCCCAGACGGACACATCGCGTTCGGCAGCGCCGCGGATGGCCGTCTGCTGGCGGTGTTTCCGACGCGGGGGAACTGGGCGCGCGACGGCGTCTGGACCGATCCTGCCCATGCGGATCTCCTGGCGGGACGCCGCCTGCAGCGAAACCTCGACCAGCGGCGCGACCTGGTGGCGGCCCTTCTCCAGGAGGTTGCCGGTCCGGTCGTGCACAACCCGACACGGGGGCTCTTCGTGCTGCCGAACGCGCGCCGCTACGGCGCGTTTCTCCAGGAGTGGGGGGCGATCTACGAACGGTTCGGTGTGCCGGCGGAGATCGGCCTGGCGCAGGCGACCGTCGAGTCCGGGCTGAATCCGACGCGGCGCTCTTCGGCTCGGGCGGTCGGGTTCTGCCAGTGGCTGCTCGGCAACTGGCGCCGGCTCGATCGGCTCACCCCCGACGTCCTCGAGGCGAACAACCAGACGACACAGGCCGCCTACTGCGCGGCGTACCTGACAGTGCTCGCCACGAAATACGGCTCGTTCATCCCGGCGCTCTCGGAGCACCACAGCGGCGGCACCAACATCGGCCGGACGCTCGTCAACGGCGTCCGGCTCGGCGGAGGGGACGTGCGCGAGCGGTATTTCCTCGGGTCGCAGCTCGCCCGCGATCTGCGGCAGATCTCGCTTTACGGCTACCGTGACTTGTACCGCACCTACGGACCGCGGTCCTACTACTACTCGGAGATGGTTTTCGGGAGCACGGCGACCCTTGCCGCGCTCGTCGCGTCGGCGCCGCAGGTGAAGATCTACGCGATGCGGACGCCCCGGGCGATTCCGCTGGCGGAGATCACCCGCCGCACGAAGCTGTCGGCGGACGAGGTTCGGCGGTTCAACCCCGCACTTCGCACGCGCGTGCCGGCCGCCGCCGCGCTGTACCTGCCCGTCTACGTGGCGGAGTTCGGCCGCGACGTGTCGTTCTGGCACCGGCCGCCCGCTCCCTCGTTCGCGGCGGTGCTCAACGAGTTCCTGCGGCTCGGCGCGGGGGAGGAGCGGTGGGACGACCGGAGGTTCGAGCCGGTGCTGCGCGGATTCGAGCGGCGCTTCGCCGGGACCAACACCGAGGAAGGCCGGATCATGGCCGCGGTGCTCGCCTACGCCGTCGACGAGGCGTACCAGAGCCGGCGCGGGACGATTCTGGCGGAGTTCCGCACGAGCCCGGCGATCCAGCGGTTGTTCGACCGGGCGGTCCTCGCGCGCGGCGCGAGCGGCCCGATCCGCGCGTCGCTCACCGACCTCGACGACGCGTCGTCGCGATAGTCCGCGGTCTGGTTGGAGCGGGGCTACACCACCTCGCCGAACGCGCCGCGGCGCGCCAGCGCCTTCACCCCCTCGACCACCGGCACGATCGTGAACGCCAGCGCCACTGTCAGCAGCCAGTCGCCGCCCGTCAGGCCGAAGGTGCCGAACGCACGCTGGAAGAATGGGATGTACACGATGCCGCAGAGCAGCAGCAGTTCCCACCCGACGGCCGCGTTCAGCCACCGGTTGGCCAAAGGGCGATGGAACGCGGAGAGGCGATCGGAGCGGCAGTTGTAGGCGTTGAAGAACTGGATCAGGACCAGCGCGACGAAGACGATCGCCATCACGTCCTGCACGGGGCGGCCCGAATTGAGCAGCCACGTGAAGAGCGTCATGTTCACGAGCCCCGACCAGAGTCCGGCGGCGAGCAGGATCGCGACGACGGGCCGCGTGAACACGCCGATGCGCGGGTCGCGCGGCTTCCGCCACATCAGGTCGCGTTCGGGGGGATCGACCGCCAGCGCCAGCGCCGGGAGGCCGTCGGTCGCCAGATTCACGTAGAGGATCTGTACGGCCGTGAGCGGCAGCGGCAGCCCTGCGATGACGGCGCCGGCCAGCAGCACGATCTCGCCGACGTTGCACGACAGCAGATACATCAGGTACTTCTTGATGTTGCCGAAGACGATCCGGCCTTCCTCGACGGCGGCGACGATCGTGGCGAAGTTGTCGTCGAGCAGCGTCATGCCCGCGGCTTCCCTGCTCACGTCGGTACCGGAGACGCCCATGGCGATGCCGACGTCCGCCTTCCTGAGCGCCGGCGCGTCGTTGACGCCGTCGCCGGTCATCGCCACCACCTCGCCGCGGCTCTGCCAGGCGTCGACGACCCGCAGCTTGTCGGCGGGCGACACGCGCGCGTAGACGGCGATGTCGGCCACCTCGCGCCTGAGCTCGTCGTCGTCCATCGCCTCGAGGTCGCGGCCGGAGATGACGCGGCGATTGTCGAGCAGGCCGAGCTCGCGCGCGATCGTGCTCGCCGTCAACGGATGATCGCCGGTGATCATGACGGAACGGATACCGGCGGCCTCGCACGTCTCTACGGCGGCGCGCGCCTCGGGACGCGGCGGGTCCATCATTGCCACCAGGCCGAGCAGCGTCATCCCGCGCTCCGCGTCCTGGATCGCGGCGCCTCTCTTCCGCGCGACCGCGAGGACGCGCAGCCCGTCCAGGGCCATGCGATGCTCGACGGCGCGGATCGCGTCGCGCTGCGGTTCGGTCAGCGGCGCCTCGCCGTCGGCCAGGAGCTGCCGCGTGCAGGAGGGCAGCAGCTCCTCGGCCGCGCCCTTGCAGTAGGCGACGATGCCGCCGGCCGTCGTGTGGAGCGTCGTCATCCGGCGCCGCTCCGACGTGAACGGAATCTCCGCCGTGCGCGGCTCCTGTTCGTTGAGCGGCTCGGGGTGCAGCCCCCCTTTTCGCGCCGCGACAATCAGCGCGCCTTCGGTCGGGTCGCCTTCCACCTGCCACCGGCCGTCGCGGGTGACGAGGCGGGCGTCGGAGGCGAGCGCCACCGCGCGCAGCAGCGCCCGCACCGTCTCCGGCGGCTCCGCCCCGTCCGGCTCGCCCAGAATCTGCCCGGTCGGGTCGTACCCCGCGCCGGTCAACTCGAAGACGCGGTCGCCGGCGTAGATCTGCCGCACCGTCATCTCGTTCCGAGTGAGCGTCCCGGTCTTGTCGGAGCAGATGACCGACGTGCTGCCCAGCGTCTCGACGATCGGGAGGCGGCGCACCAGCGCGTTGCGCCTGACCATGCGGCGGACGCCGATCGCCAGCGAGATCGTGACGACCGCCGGCAGCGCCTCCGGCACCACCGCCACCGCCAGCGCGATCCCGAACAGGAACATGTCGATGACCGGCAGCCCTCGGCCCAGCCCGATCGCCACGACGAGCGCCACGACCGCCAGCGCGGCCTTGCCGAGCGTCGCGCCGAGCCGGTCCAGGTTCTCCTGCAGCGGCGTGCGGCTCGCTTCGATCGTCTCGACCATCCGGGCGATCCGGCCGAACTCGGTCGACATGCCGGTCGCGACCACCACCGCCTGCCCGCGGCCGTGCACGACCATCGTGCCCGCGTAGGCCAGATTCACCCGGTCCCCGAGCGCCAGGTGCGCGTCCTCGAGCGGAGCGCTCGTCTTCTCGACGGCGGTCGACTCGCCGGTGAGCGGGGCCTCGTCGATCGCGAGGTTGTGCGCCTGGATGACCCGGGCGTCGGCCGGCACGCGATCGCCGGCGCGCAGCACCACGACGTCGCCGGCCACGAGCTCGCGCGCCGGCACGACCGCCTCCTGGCCGTCGCGCAGCACGTGGGCCATGGGGGCGGCCATCCGCTTCAGCGCCTCGAGCGCCCGGTTCGCGCGGTGCTCCTGGATGAAGCCGAGCAGCACCGCGAACAGGACGATCACCGTGATGACGATCGCTTCGAGCGTATGGCCGAGAAAGCCGGACACGACGGTGCCGGCGAGCAGAATGACGATGAGGACGTTCTCGAACTGGGCGAGGAAGATGCGCCAGGCCGATTCGCCCCCGGCCACCTGCAGCTCGTTCGGACCGTGAGCGAGGAGGCGGCGCCGGGCCTCCTCGCCGGTCAGTCCCAGCGGACCCCCGCCGAGGTCGCCGAACGTCTCGTCGATCGACCGGGTGTGCCAGGTCGGATTCGTCACTTCTCTGACGATAGCGATCGGAGCGCACAGAGGACAAATAGATAGTTATGAGCTCAATGTAAGATTTTCCTTATGCTTGGGCTCAACTACCACCACCTGCTCTATTTCTGGACCGTCGCCCGCGAAGGCGGCGTCTCCCGCGCCGCCGAGAAGCTGCGGCTGTCGCAGCCGGCGGTGAGCGCGCAGATCAAGGCGCTCGAGAAGGCGCTCGGCGAGCGGCTGTTCCAGCGGCAGGGACGGACCCTGGCGCTCACCGAGGTCGGCCGGCTCGTGGATCGCTATGCAACCGAGATCTTCACGACCGCCAACGAGATGCTCGAGACGCTGAAGGGGCGGCCGTCGGGCGGCGCGCTGCGCCTGGCGGTCGGCGTGGCGAACGCGGTGCCGAAGCTCGTGGTGTACCGGCTGCTGCGGCCGGCCATCGAGGGCGCCGCGCCCGTGCAGATCACCTGCAGCGAGGGCGACCCCGAGCAGCTGCTGGCGCAGTTGGCGACGCATGCGCTCGACGTCGTCATCAGCGACACGCCGGCGGCGCCGCGCGTGCGCGTCAAGGTGTTCAATCATCTGCTGGGCGAATCGGGGACGACGTTCTTTGCCGCGACGGCGCTGGCGCGGCGCCTGCGGCCGCGCTTCCCGCGCTCGCTCGACGGCGCGCTGATGCTGCTGCCGACGGCCAATACGTCGGTCCGGCGCGCCCTCGAACAATGGCTCGACGGCGAAGGCGTGCGTCCCCGCGTCGCGGGGGAGTTCGAGGACCCGGCGCTGCTGATGGCGTTCGGCGAAGGGAGCCGCGCCGTCTTCGCCGCGCCGACGGCCATCGAGGGCGAGGTGCTGCGCGGCCACCGGGTGGCCGTCATCGGCCGCACCGCGGCCGTCCGCGAACGGTACTACGCCATTTCGGTGGAGCGGCGTCTGACGCACGCCGCCGTCGCCGCCATTACGAGCGCGGCGCGGACCGAAGTGTTCGGCGAGCGGAGGGGCTCGCCGTAGATGGGTGGTTCACACTTCTCGCTTCTCGCTTCTCGGTTCTCGGTTCGTGTTCAGGTTCCGTTCTCGGTTCAAGTGCCGCGTTCGCGGTGCAGGTGTGGAACATCGAACCTGGAACGGCGAACTCAGCACCAAACCCCGAACACGAACCGAGAACTACAGAAGCGTGAACCGAGAAGCGTGACCGACCATCGTTCCTACTGAATCCGTCCCCCGACCGGCAGGCCGCTCGGTACGCGCGAGGGCGTCGTCCGGTCGAACGCCGGATCGCTCAGCGCGCCGAGGAACGCGATCAGATCCTCGTCGTCTTCGTCGACGCCCCGCAGCTGCCGCAGCAGCGGATCGAGCTCCTCGCGGTTCACGTTCGGGTTGCGATCGCTTCGGCGCCGCGAATCGACGTCGTCATAGAACTCCAGGACGTCCCCGAGCGTCTCGAAGAGGCCGTTGTGCATGTAGGGGGCGGTGAACGCCAGGTTGCGCAGCGACGCGGTGCGGAACGCGTATCGCTCTCCGGTCCCGCGCTCCCCGGCACCGGTATCCGACGCGGGGAGCGCCGGGTTGTCGGGGACGCCGAGGACGTGCAGCTTGTAGTCGGAGAACATCGGCCCGTTGTGGCACCTGACGCAGCCGACGCGCTCGAACCGCCGCATGCCGCGGAGCTGCGAGGCCGTCATCGCCTCGCCCTCGCCCCGCATGTACCGATCGAACGGGGCGTTGGCCGCCGTGAGCGTCCGCTGGAACGCCGCCAGCGCCTTGCCCAGGGTGGCCGCCGTCACGGCGCGCTCGCCGGGGAAGGCGGCCGCGAACAGGCGCCGGTACTCGGCGTTCGCCTCGAGCCGCGCCACCACCGCCTGCACCGCCTGATCCTCGGCGTAGGTCTGGCCGCGCATTTCCTCGAGCGCTTTGAGCGGCTCGAGCGCCTGCGCTTCGAGGCCGCGCGCGCGGACGTCCCAGAACATCGGCGCGGCCGCGGGGTCGTACTGGCCGGTGACGTCGCTGCCGTTGAAGGCGACGTTCAGGATCGTCTGGCTATTGCGCTTGACGGGCGAGATCGCGCTGCCGGCGCTGAAACGGCGGCGATGGCCCAGTCCGGCTCCCGTCACGCCGATAGAGAGATCCCGGTTCTCGGCGTAGCCGAACTGCGGGTGGTGGCACGTCGCGCACGCCACGTCGCGCGGCCCCGAGAGCATCGGATCCCAGAAGAGGAGCCGGCCCAGCGACACCTTCGCCGGTGTGGTCGGATTGTCGGCGGGCGCCCGGGCCGCCCGGGGCAGCGGCGTGCCGATCTCCTGGCTTCCGGCCTCGCCGGTGAAGGAGAGCAGCGCGACGCATGTCGCGCCGATCAGCAGTGCACCGGCAATCAATCTCCCCATGGCTCTTTCGGAAGCCTGACAGCTCTTCGCCTATCACACCCTACGACAGCGGTCGCGAAGTGTTGCAGCGAAGGGGTGGCGGAAGTCAGAGGTAGCGCTCGAACCACTCGCCCGCGAGGCGCTGGACTTCTTCCAGCGTCCCTGGCTCCTCGAACAGGTGTGTCGCGCCCGGCACGATCCGGAGTTCGACGTGGGCCGCCCGCATCTGCCGCTCGGCGGCCTCATTCAGCTCGATGACCGGCTCATCGTGGCCGCCGACGATGAGCAGCGTCGGCGCGGTGACGCGCGGCAGTGCCGCCCCGGCCAGGTCGGGACGACCCCCGCGGGATACCACGGCGCGGACGGCCGACGGACGCGCGGCCGCTGCGACGAGCGCCGCGGCCGCGCCGGTGCTGGCACCGAAACAGCCTATTGACAGCGGACGCAGGTCATCGCGCGCGTCCGCCCAGTCGACGGCGACGACCACACGCCTGGCGAGCCGGTCGATATCGAACCGGTATTCGCGGGTGTGCACGTCGGCCGCTTCCTCGTCCCGCGTCAGCAGGTCGAGGAGCAGCGTGCCGAGCCGCCGCCGATGGAGCGCGGCGGCGACGGCGCGGTTCCGCGAGCTGAATCGGCTGCTGCCGCTCCCGTGCGCGAAGACCACGAGCCCGCCAGCCCGCTCCGGCACGTACAGGTCAGCCTCGACTCGACGGTCCGCTTCGACCGGTATGACGACGGATTCCGTGATAGCGGTCGCCATCGACCTGCGCTGCCTTCATGATGTGGCAACCGGGGTGCCAACCGCTAGGATGAACCTCTGATGCTCAGAACCGTCCTGCTGCTCCTTGGCTTCGCGGTGCTGGCGATCCTGTCGTGGCGGCTGGGACCGGCCGACATCGCCATGCTCGTCGGCCGGGTCGGCTGGTTCTTCGTTCCCGCGCTCGCCCTCTACGCCGGCCATCAGGCGCTGCGGGCGCTGGCGCTCCACGCGTGCGTGCTCCGGCGCGGCCTGCTCGGCTACGGCGATGCGCTGGCGATCCGGTTGTCGGGAGAGGCGATTCAATCGCTCCCCTTCACCGGGCCCGTGCTCGCCGAGCCGACACGGGCGTGGCTCCTCACGCGGCGCGGGTTGACGCTGCAGGAGGGTTTTGCGGCCGCGCTGACCGAATACCTGATTAGCGCGTTCGTGACGGCCGCCCTGTCCGTCGCGGGCCTGCTGTATATCGTCGGGCGGTACGCACTGCCACCGATTGTCGCGAGCATCACGGGCGTCGTCGTCGGGCTGTTCGCGCTGTTCCTGGTGGCGTCAGGGGTGGCGATCGCACGGCGGTTCTACCTGATCGGCACCTTCATTGGCGGCATGGCCGGCATGGGGCTGCTCCGCGGCCGCCTGCGACCCGACCTCGGCTGGATCAACCGGATGGAGGATCTGCTGCTCGCGATCCTCCGCGACCGCCCCGGCCGTTTCGCGGCGGTCGCGCTCGTCGAGCTTGCGGCACAGGTCCCGCTCGTCCTCGAATTGTTCGTCCTCCTGCACGCGCTCGACCTTGGCGCGCAACCGGCCGCGGCGCTCCTGATCGAGGCCTCGGCCAAAGCGATCGGCATCGTCTTCATGGTCGTTCCCCAGCAAATGGGGGTGGCCGAAGGGAGCTACGCGCTCATCTTCGACGTGCTGCTGCTGCCGGCGGCCTCCGGCTTTGCCGTAGCGCTGCTCCGGCGCATCAGGGCTCTGCTGGTGACCGGCGCCGGCCTCGCGATGCTGGCGCGCCTGACGAAAAGTGAGGCTCCTGTAGCCAAGGCCGGGATCGAGTAGCGCAACGGTCGGGATTCCGCTAATATAGGACTAATCAGGTCGGAGTTGGGACCTCCATGCTAAGGCTCTCGAAGAAGACGGATTACGGTCTGCTGGCGCTGCAGTATCTGGCGACCGACGCGCCGGCGGGCGGCGCGAGCGCCCGGGCGATAGCGGAGCGGTACGGCATTCCGGCCGAGCTGCTCGCAAAGGTGCTCCAGCACCTGGCGCGGCTCGGGTTCGTCGCCGCGCAGAAGGGCGTCCACGGCGGCTATCACCTGGCGCGCCCCGCGCGGACGATCTCGCTGGCCGAGATCGTCGAGGCGATCGATGGCCCGCTGGCCATCACCGCCTGCGGGCGGCACGAGGAGCCGTGCGAGCAGTTCGGGGCGTGCACCGTCCGCGATCCGCTGGCGCGAATAAAGGATCGGATCACCTCGGTGCTGCAGACGATGACGCTCGCCGAGCTGACCGACGAGGAACAGACGATTCCGATCGTGGTGAGGGGACGAGGCGAGGCGGACGCCCGCCTCGAGGCGCGATGATCGAGATCACCGAGAACGCCGCCAAGCACATCCGCCGGATGCTGGCCAAGCGCCAGCAGGGCGAGACCGGACTGCGCGTCGGCATCAAGGCCGGCGGCTGTTCGGGCTACGAGTACACGTTTCGGTGGGAAGCGGTGCCGAAGCCGAACGACGCCGTGTTCGAGTCACCTGACGGCGCGAAGGTCTACGTCGACCCCAGGAGCCTCCGGCTGCTCGACGGCACGGTGCTCGACTACGACACGAGCCTGTTGAGCAAGGGATTTCTGCTGAACAATCCGAACGCCAAGGGCACCTGCGGGTGCGGCGTGTCCTTCAGCGCGTAGGTACACCACATGAGCACGCCCACCGAAACGGTCGAACAGCTCGCGAGCCGCGACTACAAGTACGGCTTCTACACCGACATCGAGCACGAGATGGCGCCGCGGGGCCTGAGCGAGGAGATCGTCCGGCTGATCTCGGCCAAGAAGCAGGAGCCCGAGTGGCTGCTCGAGTGGCGCCTGCACGCCTACCGGACGTGGCTGACGATGAAGGAGCCGACGTGGGGCAACGTCACGTACGGCCCCATCGACTACCAGAACATCATCTATTACGCCGCACCGAAGAAGAGGCCGGTGCTTCAGAGCCTCGACGAGGTGGATCCGGAGATCCGCCGCACGTTCGAGAAGCTGGGCATTCCACTCGACGAGCAGAAGCTGTTCTCGGGCGTCGCGGTCGACGCCGTGTTCGACAGCGTGTCGGTGGCGACCACGTTCAAGGAGAAGCTCGCGGAGCTGGGCATCATCTTCTGCTCCTTCTCGGAGGCGGTGCGGCAGCATCCCGAGCTGGTGCGGAAGTACCTCGGCACCGTCGTACCCTACTCGGACAACTTCTTCGCGACGCTGAACTCCGCGGTCTTCAGCGACGGGTCGTTCGCCTACATCCCGAAGGGGGTGCGGTGCCCGATGGAGCTGTCGACCTACTTCCGCATCAACGCGCGGGAGACCGGGCAGTTCGAGCGGACGCTCATTGTCGCGGAGGAAGGGTCGTACGTCAGCTATCTCGAGGGGTGCACGGCGCCGATGCGCGACGAGAACCAGCTCCACGCGGCCGTCGTCGAGCTCGTGGCGCTCGACAACGCGACGATCAAGTACTCGACCGTCCAGAACTGGTACCCCGGCGACAAGGACGGGAAGGGCGGCATCTACAACTTCGTCACCAAGCGCGGCAAGTGCGCGGGCGTGAACTCGAAGATCACGTGGACGCAGGTCGAGACCGGCTCCGCGATCACGTGGAAGTACCCCGGCTGCATCCTCCAGGGGGACAACTCGATCGGCGAGTTCTATTCGGTGGCGACGACCAACAACCGGCAGCAGGCCGACACCGGGACGAAGATGATCCACCTCGGCAAGAACACGAAGAGCACCATCGTCTCGAAGGGCATCTCGGCCGGACACGGCCAGAACACGTACCGGGGGCTCGTCCGGATCGCGAAGGGCGCGGTGGGCGCGCACAACTACTCGCAGTGCGACTCGCTGCTCATCGGCGACAAGTGCGGCGCCCACACGTTCCCGTATCTCGAAATCAGGAACAGCACCGCCAGGGTCGAGCACGAGGCGTCGACGTCGAAGATCGGCGAAGACCAGATCTTCTACAGCCGGCAGCGCGGGCTCTCCACCGAAGACGCGGTCAACATGATCGTCAGCGGCTTCTGCAAGGACGTCTTTCGCCAGCTCCCGATGGAATTCGCCGTGGAGGCGCAGAAGCTGCTGAGCATCAGCCTGGAAGGAAGTGTCGGTTAATGCTCACCATTCGTAATCTGCACGCCCGCGTGGCGGGCCGAGAGATCCTCCGCGGGATCGACCTGTCGATCCGGTTCGGCGAGGTGCACGCCATCATGGGGCCGAACGGCTCCGGCAAGAGCACGCTCGCCCGTGTCCTGGCGGGCCATCCGGAATACGAGGTCACCGCGGGCGAGGTGACCTTCGAGGGGGAAGACCTGCTGGCGATGGACCCGGAGACGCGCGCCCGCATCGGCGTGTTCATGGCGTTCCAGTATCCGGTGGAGATTCCGGGCGTCAACAACGCCTATTTCCTCAAGGCGGCGCTGAACACGGTCCGGAAGCATCGCGGCGAAGAGGAGCTCGACGCGATGGAGTTCATGACGCTCGTCCGCGACCGGATGAAGCAGCTCGACATGGACGAGGACTTCCTCAACCGTCCGGTCAACGACGGCTTCTCGGGCGGTGAGAAGAAGCGCAACGAGATCTTCCAGATGGCGGTGCTCGAGCCGAAGCTCGCCGTCCTCGACGAGACCGACTCGGGGCTCGACATCGACGCGCTGCGCGTGGTCGCCAGCGGCGTCAACGCCATGCGCAACGCCGATCGGTCGTTTCTCGTCGTCACGCACTACCAGCGGCTGCTCAACTACATCGTTCCCGACGTGGTGCACGTGCTGAGCGACGGGCGGATCGTCCGGTCGGGCGACAAGGCGCTGGCGCTGGAGCTCGAGGACAAGGGGTACGGCTGGCTCGAGCAGGCTGTCGGGTCGCCGGTTCGGGAACTGAGATGACGCTGCCGCTGGATCACTACAGGACCGAATACGCCCGCGCCCGCGCCGGGCGGCCGCGCGGGGAGGGGGAGGCGCTCGCACGCACCCGCGACGAGGCGCTCGGCAGGTTCCTCGATCGCGGCTTTCCGACGACCCGTCAGGAGGAGTGGCGGTTCACGAGCGTCGCGCCGATCGCCGAGCAGGCGTTCGCCCTCGCCAGGCCGCCGGCCGGCGCCGGTCCGGCCGACGTCGATCGGCTGCGGTTCCACGTCGTCTGCGCGGCGGAGCTCGTGTTCGTCGATGGTCACTATGTGCCGGCGCTCTCCACGCGGGGCGCTCTGCGCGGCTCGGCTCGCGCCGGCAGCCTGGCGGCGGCCGTCTCCGGCCACGCGCCGAACATCGACCCGCATCTGGCGCGGGTGGCCCGCGACGGGTCGGCGTTCGTGGCGCTGAACACCGCGTTCTTCGCCGACGGCGCCTATATCGACGTGCCCTGCGGGACCGCGCTCGAGCACCCCATTCACGTGCTGTTCGTGTCGACCGGACAGGGCGGCGACACGCCGGTCGTGTCGCATCCCCGGGTGCTCGCCGTGCTGGGCGACAACAGCCAGGCCTCGATCGTGGAGACCTACGCGGGACCGGACAGCGCCCGGTACTTCACCAACGTCGTCACCGAGATCGTGCTGGGCGAGCACGCCGTGCTCGATCACTACAAGGTGCAGCGCGAGAGCACCGCGGCGTACCACGTCGGGTCGATCCATCTGAGGGCCGCGCGCAGCGCCACCTGCTCGTCGCACTCGGTCAGCCTCGGCGGCGCCATCGTCCGCAACGACGTCGTCGCCGTCCTCGGCGGCGAGGGCGGGGAGTGCACGCTCAACGGCCTGTACCTCGCCGACGGGCAGCGGCTCGTCGACAACCACACGACGATCGATCACGCGATGCCGCACTGCGGCAGCCGCGAGATGTACCGGGGGATCCTGGCGGATCGCGCCCGCGGCGTCTTCAACGGCAAGATCATCGTCAGGCCCGACGCGCAGAAGACCGACGCGAAGCAGACCAACCGCGCGCTCCTGCTGTCGGAGGACGCGCAGATCAATACGAAGCCTGAGCTCGAGATCTTCGCCAACGACGTCAAGTGCACGCACGGCGCCGCGGTGGGGCAGCTCGACGAGGACGCGGTCTTCTACCTGCGCTCGCGCGGATTCGGGCTCACCGACGCGCGGCGCATGCTGATTCACGCGTTCCTCGGCGACGTGCTCCACCGGATGCCGCTCGCCGTCATCCGGACCTCCGTCGAGCACGTCCTCGAGCGGCAGCTCGCGCGCGCGCTCGGCGCGGCCGCGTAGGGCGTATGGCATCTGTCGTGTCGACCCGTCGCGACGCCCTGGACGTGGCGGCCGTGCGCCGGGACTTCCCGATCCTGCGGCAGCGCGTTCACGGAAGGCCGCTCATCTATCTCGACAACGCCGCGACGACGCAGAAGCCGAGGGTGATGCTCGAGGCGCTCCAGCGGTACTACTCGGAGGAGAACGCCAACGTTCACCGCGGCGTCCATTCGCTGAGCGGGCGCGCCACCGACGCCTACGACGCGGCGCGCGAGACGATCCGCCGGTTCCTCAACGCCGCCGACTCGCGGGAGATCGTCTTCGTGCGCGGCACGACCGAGGGGATCAACCTCGTCGCGCAGACCTACGGCCGCGCCCGCATCGGCGCCGGCGACGAGATCGTCCTCAGCGAGATGGAGCACCACTCGAACATCGTGCCGTGGCAGATCCTGTGCGAGGAAAAGGGCGCGCGCCTGCGAGTCGTGCCGATGACCGACGCCGGCGAGCTGCGGCTCGACGAGTACGAGTCTCTGCTGAACGAGTGCACGCGGATGGTCGCCGTGGCGCACGTCTCGAACGTGCTCGGCACGGTGAACCCGGTAGCCGAGATCGCTCGGCTCGCCGTGGCGCGCGGCATTCCGGTGCTCGTCGACGGCGCGCAGGCGGTCGCCCACATGCCGGTCGACGTGCAGGCGCTCGGGTGCGACTTCTACGCGTTTTCCGGACACAAGGTGCTCGGGCCGACGGGCATCGGCGTCCTGTACGGCCGCCGGGCGCTCCTCGAGGCGATGCCGGTGTACCAGGGAGGGGGCGGCCAGATTGCGTCGGTGACCTTCGACCGCACGACCTACGCCGCGCTTCCGTACAAGTACGAGGCGGGGACGCCGAACATTGCCGGCGTGATCGGCCTGGCCGCGGCGCTCGACTACGTGACGGCGGTCGGGCTCGATCGAATCGCCGCATACGAGCGGGACCTGTCGACCTATGCGGCCTCGGCGCTCTCGGGCGTGCCTGGGCTGCGGCTGACCGGGACCGCGCGCGAGCGGGCGGCGGTGCTCTCGTTCGTGCTCGGCGACGTGCACCCGCACGACATCGGCACGATTCTCGACCGCGAGGGCGTGGCGATCCGCGCCGGCCATCACTGCTGCCAGCCGCTGATGCGGCGGCTCGGAGTGCCGGCGACGGCGCGCGCCTCGCTCGCGCTCTACAACACGCGCGAGGAGGTCGACGCGCTCGTGGCGGCGCTCGAGCGCGTCCGGGAGGTGTTCGAGTGACGCCGGAGCTCGACGACCTCTATCAGGAGGTCATCCTCGATCACAACCGGCGGCCGAGGAACTTCCGCGCGCTCGGCGGTGGGCGCCGGGCCGAGGGATTCAACCCGCTCTGCGGGGACCGGATTACCGTGTTCCTGACGGTCGACAACGGCGTGATCGCCGACGTGGCGTTCCAAGGGTCGGGCTGCGCCATCTCCAAGGCGTCGGCGTCGCTCATGACCGAGAGCGTCAAGGGGAGGACGGTCGACGAGGCGCAGGCGCTCTTCGAGCGCTTCCAGCAGATGATTACCGCGCCCGCCGACGCGGCGGTCGAGAGCCTCGGCAAGCTGACCGTGCTCGCAGGCGTCCGGCAGTTCCCGGTCCGCGTGAAATGCGCGAGCCTGGCGTGGCACACGCTGCGGGCGGCCTTCGATGCCCGCGACGAGGTGGTGTCCACGGAATGAACGACATGCCGATGATTCCGTCGTCCGGGACGCCGTCGCCTGTGCAGGGCGGGACGCTCCAGACCGATAGGATGGCGAGGGATCCCGAGCGGAGCGCGGCGCTCGCGCCGGAGATCGTGAAAGCGCTGTCGACGGTCTACGATCCGGAGATTCCGATCAATATCTACGACCTCGGGCTGATCTACGATATTCTCGTGGACGGCTCGAACGCGGTCGGCATCAAGATGACGCTGACCGCTCCGGCGTGTCCGGCGGCGCAGATCCTGCCGGAGCAGGTGCGCGCGGCGGCCGCCTCGGTCCCCGGCGTGTCCGGCGTGGTCGTCGACGTCGTGTGGGATCCGCCGTGGGGCCGCGACCGGTTGTCGGACGCGGCACGGCTGCAGCTTGGATTGCTCTGAGGCGGTCTTGGGATCACGGAACACAGAGGCATCGAGGCACCGAGAACATTGTTTTCATCTCGGTGTCTCAGTGTCTCGGTGTGCCGTGATCTGAGTAGGCGCAACGCGATGCGACATTCTTCGATCGTCCTCCTTCTCCTCGTCTCGATCGCGTGCGGCCCGCATCCGACCGCGCCGAGCGCCATGCTCGGCGCCACGGCGCCAGGCGGGGCGATCGCCCTCGAGACGGCGTCACCGCTCGAGGTGCGATCGGTGACCGGCCGCGTGACCAACGTGCTGTCAGGGGCGGCCGTCGCCGGCGTGACGGTCCGAATCGCGGACATCGGCGACATCGCCGCCGACGCCAGCGGCAGCTTCGCGCTCGACTCGGAGGCGCCCGACGGGACCTACCGGCTCACGGCCTCCGGCGCCGGCGTCGTCGACCGGCAGGCGTCGCTCGTGTTTCCGGGACAGGCCGCCGTGCTGCCGCTGATTCCCTCCACGTTCAACATGCAGGCGTTCGATGATCTCGCGCGCAGCTTCGGCGAGCCGGGGGTGCTGAAGCGCTGGGTCGATGCGCCAGGACTCATCGTCGAAACCGCCTTGCTCGATCGTGAGGCGAGTCTCGACGCGGCGGGCGCTCCGCTGGAGAGTGTCGTCGCGTCGGGCGAACAGATGAGCGACGCGGCCATCAACGAGGTCGTCGGCCAGCTGACCCGCGCGCTGCCGCTCCTGACCGGCGGCCGGTTTGCCGGGTTCAGCAGCGTGAACCTGCAGACCACCGCCGCCGGCGCGCCCGTGCCGTTCGACACCGGCTCGAACGCCATCGTCGTGGCGCGCTATCCAGGGACCGCGACTTGCAGGGGCTTCACGTCCATTGTCTATACCGGCGACTACGCGGTGGTTGCCGCGCGCCTGCTGCTGCAGGTCTGCACCGGTTCGCTGGCTGGCGCCGTTGCGGCGCACGAACTCGGCCACGCGCTGGGCTACGGCCACGTGGCGGGCGCGGCGTCGGTGATGGCAGCCACCGTGACGGTCGACGTCACCGAGTTCGACCGCCAGGCGGGCACGATCGCCCACCAGCGCGCTCCAGGCAACCGCGCGCCCGACGTCGATCCCGAGACGGCCACGGTCAATCAGCCGCTCCGGTTCCGGGCGGCCGGACCGCTCAGGGTCGTCCCGCTGACTCCGTAACCTTCGCCCCAGCCGCGCGCATCTCCTCGAGGGCCCCCGAGGAATCGCCCGGCTGTCGGTCGACCCCCGCAATCGCATCCGCCAGCACCGTGACGTCGAGCCCGGCGCGCCTGGCGTCGAGGACCGAATGCTTCACGCAGTAGTCGGTGGCAATCCCGCCCACGAACAGATGGTCGATCTGTCGCGCCCGCAGGTCGTCGGCGAGCGTCCGGCCGGCCGGCGTGTGCCCTTCGAACGCCGAGTATCCCGGCTTCTCGGGACTCTGGCCCTTGCTGACCACGATCGCCGACGGCGGCAGCCGCAGGTCGGGGTGGAACTCGGCGCCCCTGGTGTGCTCCACGCAGTGGACGGGCCATTCGCCCCCATACGGCCGGAAATGACGGGTCACCTGCGGGTGCCAGTCGCGCGACGCATAGACCGGCCACCCGTGCGCCGCCGCCTGCTCGATGTACCGGTTGAGCGGCTGCACGACGCGGTCGCCTTCGGGCGCGGCCAGCGCGCCACCCGGGCAGAAGTCCCGCTGGACGTCGACGATGAGGAGCGCCGAGCGTGTATCCGCCATCGACATCACAATACAAGGCACATCTTCACAGGGGCAAAGTGTACAGTGCAGGGTGGCCGGCTAGAACACGTTGCGAAATACTGCGGGGCGGGTCCTCTTGGACCTGCCTCCCAGCCGGGTCCGAAAGGACGCGGCCTGCTGTGAGCGATGCACCTCCCGCTATGTCCAGCCTTGCGCTGTCCACGGATCTCTACGAGTTGACGATGATGGCCGGTTACTACACGGCCGGACTCGAGGCGTCGGCGACCTTCGACCTGTACGTCCGGGAGCTGCCGCCGAACCGCTCGTGTCTCGTTGCGGCCGGGCTGGAACAGGCCATCGCGTACTTGGAGGGGCTTCGCTTCACCGACGAGGACATCGCGCATCTGCGGACGCTGCCGGCGCTGCAGGGCGTTCGGCGCGAGTTCTTCGACCAGTACCTGCCGCGCGTCGGTTTCAGCGGCGACGTATGGGCGGTGGAGGAGGGCGTCCCGGTGTTTCCACCGGCGCCGCTGCTGCGCGTCACGGCGCCGCTGCCGGAGGCGCAGCTGGTCGAAACGGCGCTCCTGGCGATCGTGGCCTTCCAGACGTCGGTGGCGAGCCGCGCCGCGCGGATGGTCGGGGCGGCGGCGGGGCGCCAGATCGTGGAGTTCGGCGCGCGCCGCGCGCACGGCATCGACGCGGGCGTGCTCGCCGCGCGGGCCGCCTTCATCGGCGGCTGCGACTCGACGTCGAACGTCGAGGCGGGCCGCCGCTACGGGATCCCGGTGTCGGGCACGATGGCCCATTCCTGGATCACCGCGTTTCCGAGCGAGTTCGCCGCGTTTCGACAGTTCGCGGAGATCTACGGCGACCGCTCGGTCATCCTGCTGGACACCTACGACACGATCGCCGCGGCGCGGTCGGTCGTTGCGGGTGGCCTGGCGCCCTCTGCCGTTCGGCTCGACAGCGGCGACGTCATCGCGCTCAGCCGGGAGGTGCGCGCGATTCTCGACGGCGGCGGGCTCCACCGGACCCAGATCTTCGTGAGCGGCGATCTCGATGAGTGGCGCATCGCCTCGATCGTCGAGGCGGGCGCGCCCGTTGACGGATTCGGCGTCGGCGCGGCGCTCAGCACCTCGAGCGATGCCCCCTCGCTCGGCGCCATCTACAAGCTGGCGGAGATCGAGCGCGGCGGCGCGCCGGTGCCGGTGATGAAACGCAGCCCCGGCAAGCAGACCTTCCCCGGCCGTAAGCAGGTGTGGCGGGTGTTCGAGCACGGCGTCGCGGTCGAAGACATCATCGACATCGAGGCCGCGCCGGGCGAGTCGATGCAGGCCGAGCCGCCGTCCACGGTGCGGCCGCTGCTCGTGCCGGTCATGCGCGGCGGCCGCCGGGAGCATCCGCCGGTGCCGGTCGCGGACCTTCGCGCGCAGCAGCTCGCGGAGATCGCCCGCTTGCCCGCGGCCGTCCGCCGGCTCGTCGATCCGGCGCGCTACCGCGTGCGGTTCGGCAGCGCGCTCGAGAGCGCCGTCAAGCGGTTCCTCTGATTACGCGGCGCCGAGCGTCGCGGCCGCCTTCTTCACGTCGCGCGGCGGCACCCAGAAGATTGCCCCGTAGCGCCCGTCGACGGTCACCGCGTCGATCGCGGTCACGTTGATCTTCGCCGCGGCCAGCCGGTCGAGCAGCTCCGCGCAGGCGCCGATCCGGTTGTCTCCCTGCACCAGGAAGCCGCGCTTGGGCCCGACCACACGCCACTTGGCCCGCTTGGCCGCCTGCTTGAACGCAGCCGGATCGACCGGGACGAAGTCGAGCTGCGACCGGCGCCCTTCGGGAAAACCCGAGAAGGCCAGCAGGTCGACACCGCTCTCCTGCAGCGTCTTCAGCACGCGCGCTCCTTCGCCCGGCTTGTCCGGCGCCGTGAGATAGAAATACTCGACGAGTCGAATCGTGTCTGGCATTGGCGTTGTCTCCTGAGAGTGCCGCTATTGTACGGCGCGCTGCTCGAGCTCGCCGTCGCGCCGCACGACCGCGACACTGGCGTCGTAGGCGTACCGGGTCAGGAGCGGATCGACGACCACCAGGCGCGGCTCCATGCCGCGCCGGAGGTGCCGCCGGGGGATCGGCCACACGTCGGTGGCGATTATCGCTCGAACTCGATGTAGTAGTCGGATCGGCCGGTCAGCAGGAAGCGTGCGCGCTGCCCCGCGCTCCTGTCGGTGCCGGTGGCCGGCTCGAGCCCGGCGACCTGGGGATACCAGGCGCCGCCGTCCATGAGCTTGCGCGGCCGGCTCCATCCGCGTGGATCCTCCAGCGTGGCCGCGTACGAGACGTAGATGCCCTCGCTGTTGAAGTGCTCGTTGGCCGCGCGATTGACCAGCATCACGTACCGATCGAGATAGTCGTTCCAGTGCACCGACGGCCCCCAGAACGCGTCGGCGGCGCCGTTGCCGTCGTGCCACGGCCGCGTCGGCGTCACGAGCGGCGTCCCGGCCGGATAGGTCCAGACGGGTTCCGCGTCTTCGGCCGGACCCGACACCTGCCGCGCCGGGCTCCACGCCCCGCTCTGCCAGATCGTGACCCGGCCGACCGGCGCGTCGCGATCGGCCCACGCCAGACGCGCCACGGCCACGCCCTGCTGCGACGGCGACTTCCCGTACTGACTGAGGAACAGGAACAGGTCCGTTCCGCTCCGGTTGAGCATGGCGCTGACGTCGCCGACGCCGCCCAGCACGTACCGATTGGTCGACGTGCAGGCTGCGCTGCCGGGCGGCGCCTCGAGGATGATGCCGAGGTGTTCCCATGTCTCGCCGCGGTCGATCGATCGCATCGCGCCAATCCGCGGAATGAACCGGTCTGCCCGTCCACACTCGTCTGCCGGGCTCTCGTGGTGGTAGTAGCCGTACCACGCGCCGTTCTCGTCCGGGATGATGCTCTCGATCCAGATGCCGTGCCCAGGATGCGCCACGACGGCCACCGGTCCCGCCTCCTGCATCTCCTCGAGCGCGGAGCCGGACAGCCGAGCCGGGATCCCCGCGAACGAGACGAGCGCGAACAGCTGCCATCGCCCGTCGACGAGATCCCACACCATCGGCACGCTGGAATCGACGCGCCCGGGCATCACGAGACGCGACGCTCGAACCAGTCTCGCCGTTGGCAACGGCTCCGACTGGGCCGCCAGCGCGGCGATGAGCGCGAGACACAGGCTGCCAGCGAGAGTCGCCCGTGCTGATCCGGCGACGAGCGAGGACCCAAGCGACCGCACGGGCGGAAGAATACACCACCGCCCGCGTCGGGCACGTGGCCGCGCTGCCTGCTGCCTGAGGCGCGCAGGTCGGCCGCATGCTGCGAGCCGATACACCGGGACCAGCAGCGCCCCGGCGTCTACAGCGACGCGAGGTACGCGGCGATCGCAATCATGTCGTCTGGGCCGAGCGTGGCGACCACCGGTTTCATGATCTGGCTCTGTCGCGTCCCCTGTTGATAGTTGTAGAGCTGCCGCACGGTGTAGCTGACGCTGCGGTCGGCGATCGCAGGCACGTCGCCCATGCCCTGCAGGGTGGCTCCATGGCAGGCGGCGCACTGCACGGTCCCTCCGCCGGCGCCGGCGACGAGCGCCTTGCCCTGGGCGATCGCGCCGGCCGGGACGTACGCGACGAACCCGGCCTTGGGGTCGCGAAGTCGTTCGGTCCGGTCCGGAAACTCGGGCACTTCGATAAAGCGACGGCCGAGCGGCTCGTTTCCCGTGTCGAGCGGAATGAAGAGCCCCGCCGGTGACTGGCGCGTCTTCGGCGCCTGGTCGCTCTCCACGACCCTGACCCACGGCTTCCAGGCAATGGCGGCGTAGTACTCCGCCGCCGCCTTCATCTCGGCCTCGGTGAGCGAGCGCGCAATCCGCGCCATCTCCGCGTGGTTCGCCTTTCGCGGATCGGCGCTCGTGCGCCCGCCGCTTCCGAAGAGCGCCAGTTGTTCGAGGAAGTAGCGGACCGGCAGCCCGGCAACGTGGCCGTTCTCGGGCTTCCCCTGCCCGTTGTGATAGTGGCAGTGGGCGCACGCGCGCAGGCGGTCGCTCTCGTGTCCGTACTGCACGATCGCCGGAACAGGCTGCGGATGCTCGTCCGGGTACCAATCCGCCGGGTCGTAGTGCGCCTGAATCCGCCCGATGGTGAAGGTGCCTCTGCTGCCCGGCAGCGTCAGCGGAACGCCGTCCTCCACCCAGGGCTTGCCCGGCCGGGAGCAGCTGTACGGCTTCGCATCGGCCGGACACGGCGGCGGAAGCGGCTCGGGCCCGGGCGTGAGGTAGCCGTAGGCCCATGGCACCGGATTCGGTACCGGCGTCTGGCCGGCCAGCGCGGCTATGCCCAGCGCCGCGCACAGCAGGGCGACGACTCCTCGGTATCTGGTCATGCTGCGCCTATTGAATCACGCCTCGGCGAACCCGGGCCAGTAGACGGTGCACAGGTATCCGATCGTCAGGATCGTCACGAGCGCCAGGACCGCGAGCCCGAGCCCCTTCCAGAACATCGTCTGGAGGTTGATGCCGTAGCCGGCCGCCACAGCGGGCCCTCCCGCGGACGAGGGAAGCGCGAAACCGCAGTTGCCGATCGCCGAGACGATGTAGACGAACGGAACCGGATTGATGCCGAGTCCCTGGAAGGTGCTGATCACGATCGGGACGACGATGGCGATGGCCGCGGTGTTGCTCGTGATCTGCGTGACGACGATCGTCAGCACCGAGAAGAGCGCGACGGCGGCGAAGCCGCCGCCGCTCGCGTACGGCGCCAGGGCGTCGGCCACGAAACGCGCGGCGCCGGACTGGCTGAGAATCTCGCCGAGCGCCGTGCCGCCCGCGAAGAGGTAGATCAGCCCCCACATCATGTGTGACTGCGCGTACTTCCACGTGATCAGCGGCTCGTCGTCCTTGCGGATGACGAAGCAGAGCAGCCCGCAGACGAGGAACGTGTAGGCCGGCGCGAGCGACGGCAGGAGCGATGCGTAGAGCGGGCGCCCGAACGCCAGCGCGGTGGCGGCGAGGAAGAGCGACAGGCCCCACGCCTCCTGCGCCGACATCGGGCCGAGCGCCCGGATGCGCTCGAGGAAGAACGCGCGGGAGCCCTCGATCTCGGTCATCTCGGGTCTGAAGGCGAACCGCATGTAGACGATCGAGACGACGACGAGGCCGAGCGTCATCGGCAGCAAGCGCGTCACCCACGTCACGAAGAGGAACTCGCGGTGCGTCACCGAATCCTGGATGAACTGGACCGTGAGGAGGTTCGGCGCGCCGCCGAGCGGCGTCGCGACGCCGCCCACGCTCGTCCCCCACGCGATCGCCACCATCAGTGCCGTGCCGAGCACGCTCGTCCGGAGGTCTTCGACGCCGATGAACTTCAGCATCGCCAGCACGATTGGGCACATCGAAGCGGCGACGATGGTGTTCGGCAGGAATGCGCTGAGGACCAGGGCGAGCACGAACCACGTCATGATCTGGCGCTCGGTGTTGGTCCCCATGACGAGGAGCGAGGCGAGGGCGATCCGCCTGTCGATCCCCCACCGGGCCCAGGCCGTCGTCAGCAGGTTGGCGCCGAGCAGCAGGATGATGAGGTCTTGCGCGTAGGCCGAGAGTACGCTCGGCATCGGCACGAAGTTGAAGAGCGCCGCGACGCCGAGCGGCAGGAAACCCGTCACCGCCAGATCGACCGGTTCGGTCACCCACCACCAGGCCATCCAGAGCAGCAGGCCGAGGGCGCAGCGCACCGGGTACGTCATCCCGCCGCCGCCAAGGAGGACCACCGCCGCGAAGAGCGCCGGTCCGAGAATCAGGTGCAGCGTGGTGCGGGAGCCCATAGGCCGAAGCCAAACGCCCAAAGTCCAACGCCCGATGCCCAACGCCTAGAGCCCGAGCACGTCGACCAGCTCGCGAACGGCGGCGGCCGACCCGTGGAGCGCCGCGCGTTCGTCCGCCGAGAGGTTCAGCTCGACGATCTGTTCCACGCCGCGCGCGCCCAGCTTCACCGGCACTCCGACGAAGACGTCCCGCAGCCCGTACTCCCCTTCGAGCAGCACGGAGCAGGGGAGGATCTTCTTCTGATCCTTCAGAATCGCCTCGACCATTTCCACGACCGCCGCCGACGGCGCGTAGTAGGCCCCGCCCGTCCTGAGCAGGTTGACGATCTCGATGCCGCCGTCGCGGGTGCGCTGGATGATCGCCTCGATCCGCTCGCGCGGCAGCAATTCCGGCAGCGGAATGCTCGCCACGGTCGTGTACCGCGGGAGCGGCACCATCGTATCGCCGTGGCCGCCGAGGACGAGCGCGTGCACGTTGTCGATCGATACGCCCAGCTCCTGCGCGACGAACGTGCTCATGCGGCCCGAATCGAGGATGCCCGCCATGCCGATGACGCGCTCTCTCGGAAACCCGCTCGTCCGCCACGCCGCCTGCGCCATCGCGTCGAGCGGGTTGGTGACCATGATGAGGATCGCGCCGGGCGACTGCGTCACCACCGCCTCGACGACCGTTCGGACCACCCCGTAGTTCGCTTGCAGCAGGTCGTTCCGGCTCATGCCGGGCTTTCGCGGGAACCCGGCCGTGACGACCACGATGTCGCTGCCGGAGGTCTCGCGGTAGTCGCCGGAGGCCGTGGAGATACCCCGAGCCTGCACGTCGGAGCCGACGATGGGCGTCGACTCCAGCAGGTCGAGCGCCCTGCCCGCGGGCACCCCCTCGATCACGTCGGTGAGAACAACGTCGGCGAGCTCGCGATCGACGATCCGCTGTGCCGTCGTCGAGCCGACGAACCCGGCGCCGACGACGGTGACTTTCCTACGCATAACGCTCCGGTCGCCCCGGGCCACGGAGGCACGCAGCCACGGAGACGATCCTGTGCTCGAGTCCGTGGCTTCGAGGCTCCGCGGCCTGGCGAGGCATCAGGCCGATTGATAGAGCTTGGTCATCACGAACTCGCGGTGGCCCATGACCTCCGCGCACGTGAGCCGGCCGTTGCAGGTGCGGATCACCATGTCGATGAGCAGGTCTCCCGCCTGATCCAGCGTGAGCTCGCGTCGCAGGATGCCCGACACGTCGAGATCGATGTGCTCGACCATCGTGCGCGCCGTTCTCGGGTTGGCGGTGAGCTTGATGACCGGTTCGATCGGATTGCCGATGACGTTCCCCTGGCCGGTGGGAAAGAGGTGGACGACGAAGCCGGAGGCCGCCTGGAGCGTGACGCATTCGGCTGCGGCCGAGGAGGTGTCCATGTAGTACAGCCCCGGGCCCCTGGCCGGCGCCTCGGCCGGTTTCAGCACGTCGATGTACTTCGTCTTCCGGCCGATCTTCGCCAGGTTGCCGAACGCCTTTTCCTCGATCGTCGTCAGGCCGCCGATGATGTTGCCCTTGGTCGGCTGCGAGTCGGAGAGGTCGCTGGTCTTGTGCCGGTTGATCACCTCCTGGTAGGCGTCAAAGACGGCCATGAACCGGGCGCCCACCTCGGGCGTCGCCGCGCGGCTGGCGCAGACCGTCTCGGCCCCGGTCAGCTCGGAGGTTTCGCCGAAACAGGTGGTGACGCCGAGCGGATCGAGCTTGTCAATCAGATTGCCGACGGTCGGGCACGAGCCGAGGCCCGACGTGGTGTCGCTCTCGCCGCACTTGACCGAGACGAACAGCTCCTCGATGGCGCAGCGCTCGCGCCGGCGCTCGGAGGCCCACTGCATGAACTCGCGCGCCTTGCGCGAGGCGGCCGCGATGGTGCTGATGTCGCCGTTCTCCTCGATCGCGAAGCCGGCGACCGGCTTGCCCGTCGTCGCGATGCCGTCGACCACCCGCGCGGTCCAGCCGGGCTCGATGCCGATGACGACGCAGGCGGCGACGTTCGGGTTCGACCCGGTGCCGATGAGGGTGCGGAAGAACAGCTCGAGATCCTCGCCGAACTGCAGGCGGCCGTAGGCGTGGGGAAGCGCCAGCGTTCCCTTGATGTTGTGCGCCACCGCCTCGCTGGCGGCGTTCGAGAGGTCGTCGAGCGGCAGGATCACGACATGATTGCGAATGCCCACCCGGCCGTTGTCGCGCCGATATCCGTGGAAGTCGAAACGTCCCACCGCTACCACCTCTTCGTCTTCAGGTTGTGGATGTGCACGTGCCGCCCCCGGTCGATGGCGGCGACCGCCCGGCCGATGTCGTGGCCGTACTTGAGCACCGTGTCGCCCGGCTGGATGTCGGCGAGCGCAATCTTGTGGCCCAGCGGGATCGCGTCGAGCGCCGTCAGCGTGATGGTCTCGTCGGTTTCCATGATCCAGCCGGTGATCGTCGTGTTCGGCTGGATGTTCTCGACAACGGCCACCCCGACCGTGTCGGCCTTGTCGTGAACGATGAAATGCGTCTGCACCATGAATGAGCTGCTCGCTATCTCCTACCGGCTACCGGCTACCGGCTATGAGCACGAACTTCTGCACACGCTCGCCGGCCTGCACTTCACCCGTGTAGATGTTCCCCTTCGAGTCGGTGGCAATCATGTGGAGCCCGTGGAACTGGCCGGCCCAGTTGCCGGTGCTCCCGATGCGGCCGAGGACCTTCCCGTCCTGCCGGTTCAGGATCCAGATCGTGTTGTTCTGGATGTCGGAGATGAACATGTCGCGCTGCCGGGGATCGGCCGAGAAGGCGACGCCGCCGGCCGAGCCGCGGTCGAGCGTTGCCGTGGCGACGAAGAATTCCTTCACGTACTTCCCTTCGCGCGTGAACACCTGGATCCGGTTGCTCGGCCGGTCCGCGGCGTACACGAGCCCGTCGCGGGAGACGTTCAGCGTGACGTGGCCGAGGAAGTCCTTCGCCGGCGTCTTTGGATCGTAGCGGCCGCCGCCGCTGATCTCGGCGATCGGTTTGCCGTAGGCGCCCCAGCCGCGCTTGAACTGCAGCGAGTCCATGTCGTAGACGAGGATGCGGCCGCCGAGGTAGCTGTCGGCGGCGTACAGCTCGCGCCGCTCCTCGTCGAGGCGCAGCTCCTCGAGGCCGCCGACGATGAGCGGGGTCGACGGCGGATACCTGGCGCGGAACGCCTTGATCCCCTCGACGTCCTTGGCGGGCGGCTGATTCTCTCCCACCCGGCCGATCTCGCCAATCTGTCTGCCGTCGCGGGTGTACTTCCGGATGCGGTCGGATCCGATCCAGACGTTCTCCTGGCGGTCGACGACCATCCCGTGTCCCTGCGGCGCGCTGAAGGAGGCGATGACCTCCCCGGCCGGGTTGAACGCGACGATGGTCGGCGCAGCGACGCAGCATTCCGCCGTCGGCGGCTCGAGCGTCGCGTAATTCTCGGTCTCGTCCAGGTCGGCGGGGCGGCTCAGCACCCACACGTTGTCGTTGTGATCGACGTCGAGGCCCGTGATGCCGCCGAAGAACCACTTGTTCGGGAGCGGCCGCTTCGGCCAGTCGGCGTCCACCTTGTAGCGCGGCCCGCCTTCCTGGGCGCTGACGACGATCGCGAGCCACAGAGCCGCAGAGGCACAGAGCCAGATCGTCTCGGTGACCCTGGGTATCGGTGGCCGGGATCCGCTGCGGGTAGTCATCAATGCCTCCGGTGCTCAGTCGCGGAATCTCACGATGAGGTGTGCCTTGTTGGACGTCCCGTGGCCCCACTGGAGCCCAATCTCCGGATGGAGCGGCCACGGGTTGCGGACGACGAGGTCGTGCCAGCCGGCCTCTCGAAGCAGGCCGGCGTCGATCGTCACCTGGAGCTCGGAGCCGCTCACCGGCGTGAACGGCACCGGCACCCCTTTGAAGAGCACCTGCGACCGGCGGACGAAGTTGAAGCCGCGGAGCGTGATGGTGGTCGTGGGGCTCCCCTCCGTCACCATGATGGGGCTGATCGACTCGATGGCCGGCTGCGGCGACTCGATTGGATTCGGCAGCGGCTGGCCCGGTCCGACCGGGCGCTGGCCGTTGAAGCGTCCGCCGCTGCCGGTGAAGGCGACCGCCTTGAACGCATGCACCCACAGCAGCGCCTCCACCGGCGGATTGAGCTCCGATTCGCGCCGGAACACCGGGTTGTAGCCGGCGCTGTAGCCGCGTTCGACGCGCTTGCCGCCGAGGATCACGGTGTCGATCTGCCGCAGGTTCGCGATGTTCTGCAGCGGATCGGCGTTCACGATGACCAGGTCGGCCAGCTTGCCCGGCTCGACGGTGCCGAGGTCCCTGCCGCGGGCGATCATCTCGGCCGACCACTTGGTGGCGCCCTGGATGATCTGCATCGGCGAGATGCCCGCCTCGACGAAGATCAGCATCTCGTGAATCAGGCTGTTGCCGGGGACGCGCGTCGGATTCGTGTTCGCGCCGGGCACGACGCGGCCGCCGGCGTCGGCGAACAGCTTGTGGAAGCGCAGCGCGTTCCGGAATCCTTGCAGCCGCCGCTCGCGCACGGCGCCCGTGCCGCCGGGCCGCCCCCGATAAACGGCGAGCGCCGTCTCGATCCGCTCGGGCGGGTAGTAGGCGAGCAGGGCGGGGTCCGCCGTCTCGAAGAAGCGCCGGTCCTCCTGGGCGAACGTGTCCCAGTCGCGTTGGAATCCCGGATAGGTGGCCCGGAAGGTCGGCGTCAGCGCCACGCCGTGCTCGACGAGGAGCTGAATGAGGTCCTTCGCCTTCGCCTCGTCCATGTCCGCGTAGAGGTCCGCTTCGTTGCGCGGGTCGTCTTCGCTCACGACGGGCGTCCGCGCCACCGAACGGCCGATGCCCGCCGAGTGCGGCAGGTTGGTCGTGCCGAGCAGCGCCGCCTCGCGCGGTCCGAGCACCGGCCCGTAGGCGCGCATGAACGTCGGCTTGCCCACCCGCCTGGCCTCGTCGGCCACGGCGCGGTTGATCTCCATGGGGAGGCCGCCTTCGGCAATCTGAATCATGTCGGCGCCGAGCTCGGCCCACGTGCGCACGAGCGCGCGCGCCTCTTCGGCCGTCTTCGGCGTGCGGCCCGGCGTGCCGGGCGTCTCGAGGCCGGTGCCGCCGATCGGATGGTTCGTGAACCGGGAAATGCCGGTGAACGGACGAGGGCCGCGGACCAGGCCCTTGTGAACGGCGTCGCGATGCGGCGCCCCGATCTCGCCGGCGATGCCGACGTCGATGGTCGACGTGATGCCGTGGTTCAGCATCACCTCGCCGTAGTACCAGTTGTAGCTCACCTGTGAATCCCACAGGCCGGGCAGGATGAACTTGCCGTCGGCGCGGACGACCTGCGCACCGAGGGGAATCGGGGCCTGGCCGCGGCGCGATACCGTGGTGATTCGATCGCCCTCGATGATGATGAGGGCGCCGGCGACGGGTGTGCCGCCGTTGCCGTCGATGAGCGTGCCGCCGTCGATGACGAGCGCCGCCGGCGCCTGCCCGGCCGCGCGGCTCGAGAGCCCGCCGGCGGCGAGCGCCGCGAGCGTTCCACAGAGAAAGGCCGATACGAAGCGGTTCAGCATACGGACTGGAATATGGGGAAGCGCCATTATCGTCAGCCCGTGCACGCCCGGTCAATGAAACGCTGCGGTCCGAGCGACTAGAATCAGGAGCACCGGGTGAGAACGAGCGCCTTTCGTGCGGACCTGCTTGCGGGGGCGACGGTTGCTCTTGTCGGGCTGCCGCAGTGCCTGGCCTACGCCGCCATGTCGGGCCTGCCACCAGCCTACGGACTGACGACCGCGTCGGTGGCCGGTCTGGTCGCCGCGCTGGCCGGACGCAGCCGCCACGTGATCACCGGCCCGACCAATACGACCGGGCTGCTCGTGCTCGGGGCGCTCGTGCCGTTTCTCGGCGCCAACGGGCTCCTCCAGCCGGCCGGGCTCGGCTGGCTCGCCACGCTGACGCTGCTCTGCGGGATGCTCCGCCTCGTGTTCGCGTTTGCGGGCGGCGTCGTCCTCGTCCGCTTCATTCCCGAGTCGGTGCTCGCGGGCTTCACGGTCGGCGTCGGCATCCTGATCGCCACCATGCAGCTCGACGAAGCGCTGGGGCTGCCGGCGGTCACCGCCGCCGGACTCTGGGGCGAATATGACGGGCTCGCCGCCATGATGGCCGCCGGTAGGACGGCGTCGCCGTCCGCGGTCGCCGTCACGCTGCTGTGCGTCGGCTCGGTCGCCGCCGGACGGCGGCGCTGGCGCCGTTTCCCCGGCGCGCTCCTCGCCGTCGTCTGTGCGGCGGGCATCGCGTGGCTGCTGCAGCTCGACGCGGCCGCCGGCCTGCCGCTCGTGGGCGATCGGACCGACGTGCCGGCGGGCTGGCCGCCGGGCGCGCTGCCCGACCTGCGGCCGTCGGTCGTCGGCAGCCTCCTGCTGCCGTCGGCGGCCATCGTGCTGCTCGGGACGCTGGAGCTGCTCGTGAGCGTCCGCGCGGACGAGTCGCGGCCCGCCATGCGGCGAGAGATCGTCGCGCAGGGATGGGCGAACGTCGCGGGGGCGTTCGCGTCGGCGTTTCCCGCCTCGGCCAGCCTCACGCGGTCGGCGCTGCTGCGGCTCGGCCACCCCGAGAGCCGGGCGGCCGCGGCGGTGGGGGCGGTGTTCACGCTGCCGATCCTGCTCGTCGGCGGCCGGCTGATTGCGTACATCCCGCAGGCGGCGCTGGCCGGCGTTCTGCTCGTCACGGCGGCGTCGATGGTCCGCCAACCGGCGCTCGGCCGGATGTGGCGCGCCTCGGGGGCCAGCCGGCTGCTGCTCGTCGTGACGACGTTCAGCACGCTGGTGATGCCGCTGCACTGGGCCGTGTTCGTCGGCGCCGGTCTCGGCCTCGTCATCCATCTCGCGCGGACGAGCGCGCCCCGGGTCCGGCCGCTGACGTTCCGGGACGATCGCCTCGTCCCGCTTGCGCCGGGAGAGACCCCGGAGGTCGTCGTGCTGGAAGTCTCGGGCGCGGTGCACTACGCCGCCGTCGATCCGCTGCTCGACGAGGTGGAGCGCCATCTGCCCGGGGCGGCGCGGCTCGTCATCATCGATCTGTCGCACGCGCACGAACTGCGGTTCACCGGCCTGCGCGCGTTGGAGTGGTGGGCCGCCGACCTCGAGCGGCGCGGCATCCGCCTGCGCCTGGCCGGCGTCACGCCGGAAGTACGGGAGATACTCGAAGGCGCGGGGACGCATCTGCCGTACACGATGTGGGATCCGGAACCGGGAAGGAGTGCCTGGAAAGCCGTTCACGCTTCTTGATTCTCGGTTCTCGGTTCGTGTTCACGTTCGGTTCCGTCTTCGGGGTTCGGCGGTCTAGGTTCATCGGACGCCTCCCGCCATCACGCGTTCGCCGCGGCGAGTGGTCCCCGGGGCTGACGACGGTAGACTTGCCTCCTAGCGCGCATGGTCGAAGCGATCGAAGCCCTTCGGCAGCATTTCGGACACGCGTCATTCCGTCCCGGCCAGGAGGCCGTGGTGCGCGCCGTTCTCGAGGGGCGCGATGTGCTCGCGGTGATGCCCACCGGATCGGGCAAGTCGCTCGGCTTCCAGTTGCCGGCGGTGCTGCTCCCGGGCATCACGATCGTGGTGTCGCCGCTCATCGCGCTGATGAAGGACCAGGTCGACGACCTGCTGCGGCGCGGCATCGCGGCGGCGGCGCTCCACTCGATGGCCTCGGCCGAGGCGCGCCGCGCCGCGCTCGACGCCGCGCGCGCCGGCGCCCTGCGGCTGCTGTACGTGGCGCCGGAGCGGTTTGCGTCGCCGTCCTTCGGGCGCCTGCTGCAGGCGTTGCCGGTGGCCCGCTTCATCGTGGACGAGGCGCACTGCGTGTCCGAGTGGGGGCACGACTTCCGGCCCGATTACCGGCGGCTTCGAGGGGCCGCGGCCTCCTGTCGCCGGGCCGACGGGCAGGCCGGCCGTCCGCCCCTCGCCGCGTTGACGGCCACGGCCACGCCGGAAGTCCGCGATGACATCGTCGAGCTCCTCGGCCTCTCCGAGCCGGAGGTGATCGTCGCCGGCTTCGATCGGCCCAACATCCACCCGGCGGTCCGGCCGGTGTCGGGCGAGGCCGAGAAGCAGCGCCTGCTGCCGTCGCTCGTGGGCGGTCGGCGGGCGCTCGTCTACACGGCCACGCGGGCGCGGGCGGAAACGGCGGCGGCCGTGCTCCAGGCCGCCGGCCTCGATGCCGCCGCGTACCACGGCGGAATGCCCGAGGCGGCGCGCACGGGCGTGCAGGACCGCTTCGCGTCGGGCGCGCTGCGTGTCGTCTGCGCGACCAACGCGTTCGGCATGGGCATCGATCGCCCGGACATCGAGGCGGTCGTGCACGCCGATCTGCCCGGGTCGATCGAGGCGTACTACCAGGAAATCGGGCGAGCCGGACGCGACGGTCGACCGGCGGACGCGACGCTGCTTTGGCACTACGCCGACGTGAAGACCCGGGAGTTCCTGATCGACCACGCCCGCGAGGACGAGGGGCGCAGGCCGCGCGCGGACATCGACCGGGAGGAGCTCGACCGCCGGAAGGCGCTGGAGCACGCGAAGCTGCGCCGGATGATGGCGTATGCCGAGACGGCGGGGTGCCTGCGGATGACCATCCTGCGCTATTTCGGCGATCCCGCGGCGCGCGAGACGTGCGGCGCCTGCGGCACCTGCGATCGACGCGAGGTGATCGGCGAGGCCGAGCGCCTGGTGGTCCGGAAGATCCTGTCGGGTATTGCGCGGGCGCCGCGGCCGTATGGCCGGCGCAAGATCGCGGCAATGCTCGTCGGGCACACGGAAGGATTGCCCGCGGAGCTGACGCGGCTATCCACTGCCGGCCTGCTCCGCGACTGCGCGCCGCGGTTGATCGAGCAGTGGATCGAGTCCGCATGCGCCGCGGGGTTGATCGCGATGTCCGCCGATCGGTACCACACGCTGACGCTGACGCCGCTCGGCCGCCGGGTGATGGCGGGCCGCGTCGAGCAGGTCCGGATGCTCGTACCCCGCGCGGCGCGCACGCGCGCTCGCGGTCGGCGTCGAGCGCGTCGTAAATCGCGTTGAGCGGACCCGGATTATCCGCCTCACGACGAACCGAACGGGCGCCGCCCGTCACTGTGCCGGTGTGCCGGCCGCCTCACGTTGCAGATTGTGCGATCCGCGCGCGCCGCCAGGTACGCAGAAACTGCAACGGATCGCCTGTCGGATCGCGTGGATCGTTCGGATTTCCGCACAAATTAAGCTCCCGCGGCTGTGGCGCGCGCTTCGCGACGTGCGGGGCATGGGCCGCCCCTCCCCAGAGTACGCGCCGAAGACGCCTGCGCAGGGCGTGCTGTATTAGGTCGTTCGCGATCACTTCGAGACGTTCCGGACCGAAGCCGCGCGCGTCTACGAACGGGACGCGCTCCCCCGGTTCATCGAGGAAGAGTTCCGGGGATTCTTGCGCTGCGGGTTCCTCGCCGGCGGGTTCGCCCGGTTTCGCTGCGGCAGCTGCGGGCTCGATCGCCTCGTGCCGTTCTCCTGCAAGGGCCGCGCGGTGTGCCCGAGCTGCGGCGGCCGCCGGATGGCTGAGCGCGCGGCGCATCTCGTCGATGAGGTGTTTCCGGTCGTGCCCGTGCGGCAATGGGTGTTGAGTCTGCCGCATCGCTTGCGGTACGTGCTGGCGTGGGATCACGCGCTGTGCCGTGCGGTTTCGGGCGTCTTCGTGCGGGCGGTGCTCGGGTTTCTGCGGCGCCGCGCGCGGCAGGCGAGGGCACGCGGTGGCCGCGGCGGGGCCGTGGCGATCATTCAGCGCTTCGGCGCCGCGTTGAATCTGAACGTCCACGTCCATGCGCTCGTGCTCGACGGCGTCTATGTCGAGGAGGGCGGGATCCTGCGGTTCCATGAGGCGATGCCGCCGACTGATGACCAGATGGACCGGTTGCTCGAGACCATCGATCGGCGTGTCCATCGCCTGCTGGCCCAGCGTGGTGTGCTGGACGATCTCGGGGACGGGAGCGCCGCCGACCCGTGGCGGGAGGAGGCGCCCGTGCTGGCCGGCATTGCGACCGCCTCCGTGCAGGGACGACGGGCGCTCGGTGGGCGCGCTGGTGCGGCGCTGCGCCGGTGTGGGGCGTCGGCGGAACTGCTGGCGCTGGCGCCGGCCGGGCGCGGACCCTGCCACGCCGGGGGGAACGGCTTTGATCTCCAGGCCGCCGTCGTCGTGCCGCCCCGGGATCGGGCGCGGCTCGAACGGCTGTGCCGCTATGCGCTGCGTCCGCCGATCGCGGCCGACCGGCTGCACCTGACCGCGGACGGGCAGGTGATCCTCGAGCTGCGGCACCGGTGGGCAGACGGGACGACGCAGCTCCTGTTCGAGCCGGTGGAGCTGCTCGAGCGCCTGGCGGCGCTGACGCCGCGGCCGCGGATCAACCTCTTGCTGTATTACGGGGTCCTCGGCGCGCGATCGGCGTGGCGGTCGCGCCTGCGGGCCCGCGAGCCCGAGACACCGATCGTCGCGGGCGAGGCCCCGACGGCCGTGGCGTCGTCATCGCACCCCGCTGCGGCCATCCCGTCGCGCACGAACTGGCTGTGGGCGGAGCTGATGCAGCGGAGTTTTGGCTTCGATGTGCGCGCGTGTCCGCGGTGCGGGGATCGGCTCGAGCTGATCGCGCTCATCGAAGACCCGACGGTGATCCGGCGCATTCTCAGCCATCTCGGTCTCCCCACCGACGTCCCGGCCGCACGGCCCGCGCGGCCGCCGCCGCTGCCCATCGGGCGACCGGATCCGTGGTACGACGAGGACATGTCGGTGCCCTGACGCCAGACACCATACTGAGCTGAGAGACGGCGCGCGCCCGCGACGGCGCGATCGGGAGCGGTGCGTCCGCGCCATGAGTGCTCACGCGGTCGTTTGACAGGCGCGTTCAAGCTGCGCATGATTTGCGCCGTGCGTGCGGGGCAATCCGCGCTGTGCCGGCGGGAGGGCGGGGCCGCATCGGCGGCATTCCGTCAACCAAGGGCGCGAAAAACGTTAATCGTTCCTATCGTCACTGCAATTGGCGCCGTCCGGAACAGCCGGGGATTTCCTGGTTATGGCGCGAGCGCCACTCTGCGCCGAGAGCTGTATTGGCCCGCTGGAACCTGCTGTGCGACTGGCCCTTGACTGGCGGCGGTCAGGGCGGAAGAATGCCGGCACCGGCGGCGGCATTTCCGTGGAGGTCGACAACGGTTCCGGCCCTGGCAACCGGAATTGACGCCCTCCACCGAAAGAACGTTAGGTGGCTGAAATGATCGAAAGGGAAAATGGCGAAGCAGTCTGATTCCGCGCCCGAGTTTGTTCGATTCGTCGGGCCGGTGATTTCCGCCTTGGGCGAACTCGGCGGTTCGGGTCGCCCGGAGGAAGTGCGCGCGGCCATCGCGGAGGCTCTGAATATTTCGGAAGAAGAACAGGCGCGACCGTTACCCAGCGGGGTCCAGTCGCGGTTTGAGAATCAGGTCCATTGGGCGCGGTTTTACCTGGCGAAGGGCGGGTACATCGATGCGTCTCGCCATGGGGTTTGGACGCTGACCGAGAAGGCGCGTGCGCTCGGGAAGGTATCTTCGGCGCAGGCTCGGGAAATCTATCGGACGGTCGCGGTCGAGTTTGGCAAGTCGCGAGGCAAGGCATCTTCTCAGGCAGACGCGCAGGTCACTGACGAGCAAGTCGCTCCCACGACCGAAGCTGAGCATACGTTCATCACCTACAGAGAGGCGGTTGCCGCCAAGCTGCTGGCCCTCCCGGCCGCCGGTTTTGAACGGTTCTGTCAACGTCTCCTGCGCGAGTCCGGATTCGAAGAGGTGACCATCACTGGGCGTTCTGGGGATGGCGGCATCGACGGCCTCGGGATCCTGCAGGTGAACCCTCTCGTGAGCTTCAAGGTGCTCTTTCAGTGCAAGCGCTACACTGGCTCCGTGACGCCCAGCCAGGTTCGCGACTTCAGGGGCGCCATGATGGGCAGGGCGGATAAGGGCATCATCATCACCACGGGCTCCTTCACGTCCGACGCGCGGAAGGAGGCCCTCCGCGACGGCGTGCCGCCGATCGAGCTGGTCGACGGCGAGAAACTCGTGAACATGCTGGAGCAGCTTGAGCTGGGCCTGAAACCCCAGCGCACTTTTGATCTCGATGCAGCGTTCTTTGAGCAATTCACGAAATAGGCACGCCACCTAACACTGCAGCCGACGGCGCTGAGGAGTGGGAGGCGCCGCGGCTGAGCGCGAACGTTGGGCCGACCAGAACGCAATCGACAACAGATCGCCGATCACGAGGGAACGTACGCAATAGGAGCAGGGTGAGTCTTTCCGGCTACACGTGGAGGCTGCACATGGCACGACCTCTCTCGGCTCGGACAATGCGAAGGATCTTCGGCGTCCTCCTCACAGTGACATTCTTTCAGACCGGAAATGTGTTCGGGCAGGAGCCCCTCTGGCCTGCTGATTTGGCCGAATGGCAGCAAAGACGAAGTTTTGTTCTTCGAAACAGCAATCCTTTCGAGATGGCAAGGGCGCCTCTCAGACTGAACTTGTCCACCGATCTACCAGGATTCAGCGAAGCTGACTTTTCACCTGGCGGTGCGGACGTCCGCTTTGCCGATCTTCTTGGCAACGTGCTTCCTTCCTTCGTGGAGTTTTGGGATCCCGCGGCAGGTTTGGCCGTTGTCTGGGTAGCTGTTGATCTCAGCCCAGGCGACAACACCATTCTTCTCTATTTCCAGAATCCGAATGCGCCCCCCCGCGACGCCCACGACGCATTCATGCTCACATACGAGCCCTTCTCGAATGGCACTGAGCCAGCGGGCTGGCTCCACAAGACTTGTGGGCCGTCGTACTGCCAGGAATCCGATGTCGGTTATGACAGACCGGGATTCCGGTCTTTCGCGGCTTACATTGACCAGTTTCCAGGGGGAAGCAGCAATGACGGGTACGAAATCGTTCCTCCCTCCGACACACTCGATCCGACCGCGAACTACACCATCGACTTCTATGTATGGACGAATCCAATTAGCAGGGCCCGTAATGCCCCGCCGAATACGCAGGGGACGCACAACATCTATTTCTTTGATGGGCAATTGAGAATGGAGTGGCGGGAGGAAGGAGGCTTTCCATCCGTGGTCAATTGCAGAACGTCCATCGGCGAGACACTCGTGATCCGCGACCGAGACAAGTGGTACAGGTTCGTGATAATCCGAGACAGGAACGGGTACATGAGGGTGCGTGTGTTCCACGAGGAAGCTCTGGTGGGCGAATGCGATGGACCAATTCTCACATTCCCTCCAGGCTACAGCCCAAGGCTCGTGGGTGGAAATGGGGGCTATGGCGAAGCGAGGTTGGACAACTACAAGGTGTACAAGAACTTCGGTTGGGACACGCGTGACGTCGCCGTACTGGCGGATACCGACTTGGGGTAGTGTCTCAGTTTGCCTGAGCCACCGGAACCGGCGCCTCGACTTCTTCGAGCAGCCGGACGATCTCTTCCATGCTCCAGGCGTGATCCGTGAGTCCGGCCTGCATCGCCGGGGTGACGCGCAGCGTCTTGTGAATCTTCGTGAAATTGTAGAACACGGTGTAGAGCGCGATCATGTGGACGTGGTTTTCGAGCTTCTTTGAGAATCCGTTGGTCAGGCGCGTAAACCGCCGCATGTGCATCCGCATCGTGAGATTCTGGCGCTCGACGTACGACGTTGAGATGTGCTTCGGGTCGGGCTGCCCGGTGATCTCCTTCGAGATGCAACCGATGCACTTCGCCGGGCTGTAGCGCGTCTCGTTCTCGCCAGACGCGCCGTAGAGCTTCACGAGCTGCGCGTAATCGATGTCCGCGCAGAACACATCTTCGACAGCGTCCAGGTAGAGCTTCAGACCGTCCGACGTGAGCTGTACACGGTGAGCCAGGCGCGACTTGAGATCGCTGGCGAACGTGAACGCTGAACCCGCGTCACGCGGTCCCACGAGCCATGAGACGATCAGCTTCGACTCCGCATCAAGCCCGGTCCACGTCCACGTATCGCCCGCTCCGGCCGGCGCCTTCTTCGCCTTCGGAACGTTCTTCGCCTTCGCGTAGGTGAAGCTCCAGATTTCATCCACCTGAACCCGCTGC
Organism: Acidobacteria bacterium RIFCSPLOWO2_12_FULL_68_19; assembly: GCA_001767525.1. GTDB lineage: Bacteria > Acidobacteriota > Vicinamibacteria > Vicinamibacterales > UBA2999 > MELF01. The sequence goes on from MELF01000024.1 coordinate 72,932, forward strand.
GCCTTCACGCTGCGCACCTGATCGTCATGGAATGCCGCGCAGAGCCGGCCGGCATCAATAAGCAGCTTCGTGACCGTGTTGATCGACACGTCCGCCAGCCGGGAAACGGAGCGCATGGAAGCGCCCTCACAGAGCAGCGACAGGATTTGGGCGCGCTTGGCGGCAGGCAACTTGTTCATGTCCGCAACCATACTGAACTTTATACGTATCGTCAAGGTATTTATTCATTACGCTACTTTAAATATATTACTTGAAACAGCTCCTTCAGAGGTATTATTAGGAATCAATCCTTTGGTAGGGGGTATCGTTGGCAAGGGTTCCGATTACGGTCATGGGCTGTCGTTGCGAGCGATGCGGTTACGAATGGATCCCGCGGGAGCCAGACGTCGAGCCGGAGGCGTGCCCGAAGTGTAAGAGTGCGTATTGGAATCGGCCCAAGAAGCACGGGGAGAAGGTGGCGTCCATGACGAGTTACGACGATTTCAGGTCCGTCATCGAGAAGACCATACGTGACGCCGGTACACCCTTGACATGGACGGAGATACGAACGATTGGGCGATTGCCTCAGAAGTTTCCAAATAACCAGTGGGTTCACCAACTTGAAAAGGACATCGGATTGCGCAGGACCAAGGACGCGCACGGCATCATTAAGTGGGCATTGGGCTAGACTGACACCTGATGCCACAGGTAAACAGACTGAAACTTCCGAGTGCGTCCGCCAAGCAACAGGTCGTAAGGCAGGGCTTGTGGAACGATGGCCGAACCGCTGAGTCGGCCGACTTTTTCACGATTGGCTACACGGGGCGAAAGACTGAAGAGTTACTGGAGACGCTTCGGTCGGCCGGCGTTCGCACGCTTCTGGACGTTCGTCAAACCCCCGTCAGCATGTATCGACCGGAACTGAGCAAGAGCAACCTTCGTCAGCTAGTGGAGTCCTACGGGATGCTGTACGTGCATATGCCGGAATTGGGCGTTCCGAGGGACATTCGGGCAAAGGCCATTGAGACTGGCAGCCGTGACGCGATATGGGAGTGGTACGACGAGTACGTTGTGGATCCCTATCTCCGGATGAACCTTCACCACTTCCTAAACAGCGTCGAACATCCAGTCGCCATGATGTGCGTGGAGATCGATCCCGCTGAGTGCCATCGTCATCGGCTGTTCTTGGCGCTCGAAGGAATGGGCCTGCGGGGGTTCGACTTATAGCTGTTCAGAGGATCAGGCAATCGAGATTAAGAACGCGCTGATCGTCGTCCGAACCTATCCAGTTCCAGCCCACAAGGGCGTCGAAGTCTCCTGTACGGCCGCAATTACAGATAAAGGCGAATGGCTCCGGTTGTTTCCGGTGCCGTACCGCCGCCTTCACGACAATCAGAAGTTTTCCAAGTATCAGTGGATCGAGGTGGGCGTGACGAAGGCGTCCGACCCACGACCAGAGAGCCACAAGATTAGCCAAGAAACAATCAAGATCCGCTCGCAGGCCCTCTCAAGTGCCGATGGCTGGAAGGCGCGGAAGGAAGTCATCTACCCTTTGCGGGCCAAGAGCATGTGCGAATTAAAACGCCAGAGAGATACGCATGGGAGCCCGACGCTTGGAATCTTCAAGCCGGTGCGCGGCGACAATTAGATCTGCCGCATAGCGACAACTAGATCTGCCGCTTCGGGTCGGCCAGCTGGACTGTGCCAGCCTATG